>CAVULT010000028.1:0-118668 GCA_963742235.1 Candidatus Aminicenantota bacterium
TGAGGCCGAATTTCCGATAGCTTTGGCCTCCGAAGTAAGCTCCGGAATGGCAGTTCGTGCATCCGGTCTCGATGAAGTCCTTCAAACCGGCTTTCTGGACGTCGTCGAGACCCGTCCGGCCCCCGTCGAGGAAGGCGTCGAAGGGCGCCGGTGTCACGAGCGTTCTCTCGAAGGCCCCGACCGCCAGGGCGAAATTCCCCGCGGTCACAGGCTCGGGCTGGCCGGGAAAGGCCTTCCGGAACAACGGCTCATAGCCGGGGATGGCCCTGAGCCGGGCCTCCGCCGCTTCATAGGACGGCATCCCGAAGCTGGGGGGGCCGACGAGCGCCTGCTTGGCCTGATCCTCGACATTCCGCCGATTCCCGATCCAGTGGGCCGCGATCTGGGCCGCGGCGTTGAGAAGGGTCGGGGCGTTGCGGGGGTTGGTCCGGCAGCGGTTCCCGATGGATTTCGGCAGGCCGTCGACCGCGTACAGACCGAGGGGATGGCAGCGGGAGCAGCTGACCGTTCCGTCGACGGAGATCCGGCTTTCCCAGAAGAGCGTCTTGCCGAGCGCGACCTTGGCCGGAGTGACGGGATTGTCAGCCGAGGCCATGACGGCGGGCAGGGCGCCGAAGAGGTCCCCGGCCTGCCGGACCAGGCCGGCGTCGGGCCGCGGCCCCGGGCCGGAACAGGCGGCCGCCCAGAGAAGCGAGGCCGTCAGTGCGATGATGCTTTTTTCCCCGGTGATGCCTCTCACGACTGCCCCCTTCATGTCCCTGAAGACCGCCGGCGCCGGCCGGATTGTCCGGTTCCATCGTAGTCTCTGGGTCTGCGGCCGTCAAGGCCGCTTCCGGTTGACTTCGCGGGCACGCCGGGGCTATAGTCCGAAACTCATGGAGGCCCGATGAATCCCAATCCCTTTCTCGGCGTGCTTCTCCACGCCCTCGGCGGATTTGCCGCGGGGAGCTTCTACATCCCGTACAAGAACGTCCGCGGCTGGGCCTGGGAGACCTATTGGCTCGTGGGCGGCTTTTTCAGCTGGATCATCGTGCCCTGGATCGTGGGCCTTTTGACCTGCCCCGATCTCCTCGGCGTGCTCAGGTCCGCCTCGTCGAAGACCCTGCTCTGGACGTATCTCTTCGGCGTGATGTGGGGCATCGGCGGCCTGACTTTCGGCCTGAGCATGCGCTATCTCGGGCTGTCTCTCGGCATGGCCCTGTCCCTCGGCTTCTGCGCCGTGTTCGGGACGCTCGTCCCGCCCGTTTTCGAAGGACGCATCGCCGGGCTCATCGCGACCACGTCGGGCCGCATCGTCATCCTCGGGATCATCGTCTGCCTCACCGGCATCGCCATGTGCGGGCGGGCCGGGATGAGGAAAGAGAAGGAGCTTTCGGACGCCGAAAAGAAAGCCTCCATCGCCGAGTTCAGCTTCGTCAAGGGCGCCTGGGTGGCCGTGTTCGCCGGGATCATGAGCTCGTGCATGGCCTTCGCCTTCGCCGCGGGCAAGCCCATCGCCGAGGCGGCCGTCGGGAGCGGGGCCAGGCCGCTTTTCCAGAATTTTCCGGTCATGATCGTCGCCCTGCTCGGCGGCTTCACGACGAACTTCATCTGGTGCGCGGCGCTGAGCGTTCGCAACAAGTCCGGGCGCGACTATCTGCGGGTCAGGCCGGCGGAGGCCGCCGCGGATGCGGCCGCGCCGGCACCGGATCAGCCTGTCACGGTCACAACGCGCCGCCCGTCGCTTCTCTCGAACTACGTCTGGTCGGCCCTGGCCGGGACGACCTGGTATTTCCAGTTCTTCTTCTACGGCATGGGCACGACGAAGATGGGCCGATACGACTTCTCGAGCTGGACGATCCATATGGCCTTCATCATCACCTTCAGCAGCCTGTGGGGGATCTATTTCCACGAGTGGCGGGCCACGGGCAAGCCGACGCGCCGGCTCGTCGTGAGCGGCATCGTCGTGCTCATCCTGTCGACGGTCGTCGTCGGCGCGGGCAACTATCTCGCGGCGCGGGCGGCCACGGCGGCGCCCGAGGAGCCGATCGTCGGCCTCGTTCTCCGCGAGGACATCTTCACCGAGGCGCCCTTTGCCCAATGCCATGCCTCGACCATCGTGGACACCGGGTCGGGATTGGCCGCCGCCTGGTACGGCGGAAGCGCCGAGGGGGCGGCCGACGCCGGCATCTGGCTCTCCCGGCGCGAGGGCGGGCGCTGGACGCCGCCCGTGGAGGTCGCCGAGGGCCGAGCGGCGAACGGCGCCGCCGAGCCCTGCTGGAACCCCGTGCTCTTCCGCCCGACCGGCGGTCCTCTTCTCCTTTTCTACAAGGTCGGGCCGTCGCCCGCCAGCTGGCGCGGGATGGTGACCCGGTCTTCCGACGGCGGCCGGACCTGGATCGGTCCGGAGCCGTTGCCGGACGGGATCATCGGGCCGGTCAAGAACCATCCGATCGAGATGGCCGACGGGACCATCGTCTGCGGCAGCTCCACGGAGGACGACGGCTGGCGCGTCCATTTCGAGACGACGAAGGACAAGGGCGCGACTTGGAGCGGAACGGCGCCGATCAACGACGGCAAGACCCCGGGGCTCATCCAGCCCGCGCTTCTGAAGTGCGCGGACGGCACGGTCATCGCCCTGATGAGGAGCGACGGCGGCCGGATCTACGAGAGCCGGAGTGCCGATGGCGGCGCGACCTGGACTCCGCCCGCGCCGACCGCCTTCCCCAATCCGAATTCCGGCATCGACGCCGCGACGCTCAGGGACGGCCGGCAGATCCTCGTCTACAATCCCGTCACCGACGGGAGAGGCGTTCTTGCGGTCGCCGTATCGAATGACGGACGGAATTGGACGAGGGTCCTGACCCTGGACGAAGTAAAGGGGGCGGAATTCTCCTATCCGGCCGTCATCCAAGACGAGAGCGGGCTCGTGCACATCACCTACACGTGGAAGCGGGAGAGGATACGCCACGTGGCTCTCGATCCGGCCGGCCTTCGAATCACCCCGACGGGTCCGAGGGACCTGAGCGAGAGCGCCGATATCTGCGTCATGGAGACATCACTCGGAAAGATGGTCTTCGAGCTCTTCGAGGCCGACGCGCCGAAGACCGTGGCCCAATTCAAGACGCTCGTCGACAAGGGCTTCTATGACGGCAAGGATTTCTACCGGGTCGTCCGCGGCCACGTCATCCAGGCCGGCGGCGGCGACGCGCCGTCGCTTCCGCCCGAGTTCAATACCCGGCCTCACCTGGTGGGCATGCTGGGTCTCGGCCGGACGGGCCACGAGTGGAGCGGCGACTCCGAGATCTACATCTGCGTCGCGCCGAGGCCCCATCTCGACGGCCGCTACACGGTCTTTGGCCAGCTCGTCGAGGGACTCGACGTCCTCGAGCGGATCGCCGCCGTCCCGGTCGAGGAGAAGTGGGAGGGGCCGGACAAGAAGCTGGCCATGCACAAGCCGCTCGAGCCCGTCATCATCCGCCGCGCTTATATTAGGCCTTCTCCCATTTCCGGGATTCCTTCTCGAGGCGGCGAGGGGTGTTGCCTCGAAGATCCCCGTCCCCGCAGAATCGCGGCCGAGCACTCGAGGGCGCGATTCTGATAAATATCTGAGAAGAGTGTTTTCTTAAGATGTTTCGCAGGAGTTCGGCTCCGAGTCGCTCCGCCGAACTCCTGCCGTCCGCTCACTTACGTTCGCTTCCGTCGGCGGGCAATACCCTGAGCTAAAGCCGCAGAGAGGAATCTCCCGGAAATCCGGAGAAGAACCTTAATATTAGCGGGAGGCCTTGAGCCGGTCCCAGACCCTGATGTAGACCGCGTTGGCCGCACCGATGTCGGCGATCATCTCGCTCTTCGCCCGGATCCCGGGGGCCAGGAAGATGCCCGGGTTGTCGCGGATCTCGGCCGGCAGGAGCGGATACGAATCCTTGTTCGGACACAGGTAATAGATCGAAGCGGTGTTCTCGGCCGCCACCCGCGGGTCCAGGAGAAAATTGATGAAGGCGTAGGCCAGGGACGTCTCGCGGGCGTCGGCCGGGATGACCAGGTCGTCGCAGGAGATGACCGTGCCCTCCTCCGGGATGAAGAAGCGGACGTCGGGGTTTTCCTTGCGCACCTGAAAGATGTCGCCGCTCCAGGCGTGGACGAGAAGGAATTCGCCCGAAGCCAGGCCGATCTTGTATTGCTCGTTGTCGAATTTGGCCAGATTCTTCTTCCATTCGAGGAGGAGCGTCTCCGCCTCGGCCAGCTCCGCTTCGCTCGTCGAGTTGATGCTGTAGCCGAGGCACTTGAGGGCGGCGCCGATCGTCTCCCGCATGTCGTTGAACATGGTCATCCGGCCGCGAAGGTCGACGCGGCCGAACATCCGCCACGAGGGGACGACGTCCTTGACCCGGCCTTCGAGGTAGGCGATGCCGGTGTTGGTGATCATATAGGGCACGGAGTGGTCCATGGTCTTGTCGATGGCCATGGCCAGATAGTCGGGGTCGACGTGGACGATGTTGGGCAGGAGCGCGCGGTCGAGCCGCCGGACGAGACCCTGGGCGTGCATGAGGCTGACCATATAGCTCGACGGGGTCAGCAGGTCGTAGCCGGTCGCGCCGGCCCGGAGCTTGGCGTACATGGCCTCGTTCGATTCGAACGTGTCCAGGACGACGCGGCAGCCCTGCTCTCGTTCGAACCGGCGAATGAGATCGGGCTTGATGTAGTCCGACCAGGTGTAGACGCTGAGGACGGGCCGGGCCTTGCCGCAGGCGGCGAAGGCGATGGACATTGCCGCGAGCCCGAGGACGAAGGCGGTCAGGGCCGCGCTCCTGGTCGGGTCGCCGCGACGCCTGTTTCTCATGGGCTATGCTCGAAGGCCCGTTATAATCCAGTTGGCCCGGCATTTCAACCGGGGAAGATCCCTGGGACGATCCGGAAAATTCATGGGACACGATCCCTTTTCAAGAGAAAAGGGTCATGTCCCGAATTTTCCTCATGCCCCGGATCTTCCCCGGCTGGCCAGGCGCTGGCTCAGGAGGACGGCGGTCAGGGTCACGACCAGAAGCAGGGTCGAAAGGGCGTTGATCATCGGCGGCGCGCCGTACTTGATCATGCTGTAGATCCGCAGGGGCAGAGTCGTCGAGCCGGGCCCGGCGACGAAAAAGGTGATGACGAAATCGTCGACCGAGAGCGTGAAGGCGAGCAGCGCCCCGGCGACGATCCCCGGCATGAGCATCGGCAGGAGGATCTTGCGCGTGCTCTGCCAGGAGCTCGCGCCGAGGTCGCGGGCCGCCTCGATGACCGAGAAATCGAAGTCCTGCAGCCGGCCGAGCACGGTCATGGCGACGTAGCTGACGCAGAAGGTGACGTGGGCCAGGAAGATCGTGAACAGGCCCAGCGGGACGCCGACAGCCACGAAGGCCATGAGCAGGCTGATGCCCATCAGGATCTCGGGGACGACGAGCGGCTGGTAGATCAGCGTGTAGTGGACGCGCTGGAGCCGGCTCGCGCCGAAGCGGTGGAGGGCGTAGGCCGCGGACGTGCCCAGGACGACCGAGACCGCCGTGACCGAGACGGCGATGATGAGCGTGTTCTTGACCGCCTGCCAGATCTCGGGCGACTCGAAGAGCCTGGCGTACCAGACGAGAGAGAACCCCTCCCAGCGGCTGGAGAAGCGGGCCGGGTTGAAGGAGTTGAGGATGAGAATGAGGATCGGCAGGTAGAGAAAGGCCATGACCGCCATGGTGGTGACGATCGGGAAGCGGCTTCTCCTCACGGCGCCTCCCCCATGACGATATCGGATTTCTTGCCCTTGCGCTGCAGGGCGAGGATGGCGATGAGAGGGGCCAGCACGGCCAGGACGAGGACGGCCGAAAGGGCGCTGGCGTGGGGCAGATTGCGGTCGGAGAAGACCCTCTGGGCGATCTTGTTGCCGATCATCTCCCCGGACGGGCCGCCGACGAGGTCCGGGATGATATAAGAGCCCAGGGCGGGGATGAAGACGACGAGGACCGCGGTCACGAGCCCGCGCCGGATGCCGGGCAGGAAGACCTTACGGAAAGCCTGGAACGGGCGCGCGCCGAGGTCGCGGGCCGCCTCGACCAGCCGGAAATCGAACTTCTCAGCGGCGGCGTAGATCGGCAGGATGGTGAACGGCAGGAACGTGTAGACCATGACCAGGACGACGGCCGCCGGATGGTAGAGGAGGGTGGCTTCGGGCCCGACGAGCCCGAGCGCCTCGAGGGCCTTTTTGAGCGGGCCTTCCGGGTGCAGGAGGGACCTCCAGGCGAAGACGCGGACGAGGAAGCTCGTCCAGAAGGGGATGATGACCAGCAGCAGCAGGCGGTTCCGCCAGCGCTCCGGCGCCCGGGCGATGGTATAGCCGGCGGGCAGGGCCAGGAGAAGGCAGATGGCGGTCGTCAGCAGACTGATCCAGAGCGTCCGCCAGGCGATCAGCAGATAGCTCGGCGTGGCCAGGGCGCGGATCGTGTCCAGGGTCCAGCCCCGGCCGATGCCGCCGTAGGGGTTGGCCGGCCGGAAGGCGATGACGAACACGAGCAGGGTGGGGATGACGACGAAGAGGCTCAGCCAGACGAGGGTCGGCAGGCTGACCAGCCACTCTTTGGGGTCAAACCTACGCGATGCCAGTTTTGGCGTTATTGTTGATCTCTCCGGGGCCGTCTTTTCTGGCATCGCGTAGGTTTGACCCCTTCTTATTTTATTTGCCGTTAATCGGCTCGCCGACGCTCTGAGGCGGGACGGCCAGCAGTCCTTCGTCGGCTTTGCGGAAGTGGTCGAGCATGAAGCCGTCGTCGGCGTGCCACCAGATCCAGCATTCGTCCTTCCAGCGGATGGGCTTCTCGTCGAGGAAATAGCGGTCGTGCTGCCGCAGGACCTGGATCCGGTAGCCTCCGGCGCGGACCCAGTACTTGGTGTTCGAACCGAGATAGATGACGTCCTCGATGACGCCCGGAAGATAGTTCCGCTGGGATTTCTCCTCGGGCCGGTCGTGGGAGATGTGGATCTTCTCCGGGCGGATGCTGAGATAGATCGGCTGCCCGGGCAGGAGGACCTTGTCGTTGAAGCAGAGGATCTCCGGCAGGCCGGCGATGGCCAGCCGGCAATAGTCGCGGTCGAGGCAGTCGTGGACGCGCCCTTCGAGGAAGTTCGTGTCGCCGATGAAGGCCGCGACGAAGCTCGTCCGGGGCGATTCATAGATCTCGGCCGGCGCCCCGACCTGCTCGATGCGGCCGCCGTTCATGACGGCGATCCGGTCGCTCAGGCTCATGGCCTCGGCCTGGTCGTGGGTGACATAGAGGAAGGTGATGCCGACCTCGTCGTGGATGAGATCGAGCTCGATGAGCATCTTCTGCCGGAGCTTGAGGTCGAGCGCGGCCAGGGGCTCGTCCAGGAGCAGCACATCGGGCTTGTTGACCAGGGCCCGGGCCACGGCGACCCGCTGTTTCTGCCCGCCGGAGAGCTGGTCGGGCTTCTTGTCGGCCTGATCGGCCATGCGGATGAGCTCGAGCATGCTCTCGACCTCCGTCCGGATCTGGGCCTTCGGGCGCTTGGCGATGGCCAGGCCGAAGGCGATGTTGTCGCGGACGGTCATGTGGGGGAACAGGGCGTAGCTCTGAAAGATGGTGTTGACCTTGCGCTTGTTCGGAGGGAGGCCGGTGATGTCCCGGCCGTCGAGGAAGACGCGGCCGGCGTCGGGGTCCTCGAACCCGGCCGCCAGGCGCAGCATGGTCGTCTTGCCGCAGCCGCTCGGGCCGAGAAGCGAGAAGAACTCGCCCTTCTTGATCTCGAGGGAGACGTCGGCGACGGCCTGGATGGTTCCGAACCGCTTGGAGACCCCCCGGAATTCGAGGAACTCAGCCAACGAAGGGGTGCTCCTGCGGCGGCGGGTCAGCGAGGCGGAACGAGCGCGGCGTGTTCAATGCCGCACTATTATGGGAAAAACGGGCCGGGAATTCAATAGACCTTCTTATTGACGGGACAACGGATGCGGCTTAGAATAGGCTCCGAGGGCGAGTGACGATGATCACCCGGCTGGCCGTCCCATTCCTGATCCTGACGGTTCTCTTCCTGCCCCTGCCCTTCGTCCTCAGCGCCTTCATTTTCGCCGTCCTCCTCGCGATCCGGCCCCGCGGAGAGCCTTGTCCCGATCCGGCCGTCATCGCTCGCATTTCCGGGCCGCGCTTTCTCAGAGGCCCGCCCCGCTGACCTCCTCTCTCCATACCAGTCCCGTCGAGAGACCCCGAGAGCACAGAGGAGGACCACGATGACCCAAGATGATGACGCCGGCCCGGCCGGGAAGATCCGAAAGCCGGCGCACCGGCGCACGGCGTTTTCGACAAAGCTCGAGACGGCCTTCAACAGGTTCCGCGGCCACCCCGTCGAAAAAGACCTGGCCGCCTACGCGAGGACGGTCCAACAGATCCGGGCTCGCCACGAAAGCGAGGGGCTGGCCCGGGCGTCCGGGCCGGAGATCGGCCGGCTGGCCGTCGCTCTTCGCGAGAGGCTTGCGGCTGCGGCCGCGAGACCGACGGCCCATGATGGCCGGAGCGCACTCGTCGAAGCCTTCGCCCTTGTCGTCGAAGCCGCCCGACGCGCGACAGGACTCGACGCCCACGACGTTCAGATCGTCGCCGCCTTGGCCATGGCCGACGGGAAGATCGCCGAGCTGCCCACTGGGGAAGGGAAAACCCTCGCGGCCGTCTTCACCGCCGCGCACTTCGCCCTCTCCGGCCGGCCCGTCCACGTGCTGACCTTCAACGATTACCTGGCCCGTCGTGACGCGGCCTGGATGGGTCCGGCTTACCGGCTTCTCGGACTCTCGGTCGGCGCCGTCCAGGAGGGACTGGACAAGCCGGCGAAGAAAGCGGCCTATGCTTCCGACGTCACGTACGCCACGGCCAAGGAGGCGGGATTCGACTATCTGCGGGACCGGCTGGCCTTCGAACCCGCTGAGCTCGTCCACCGGCCGTTCGCCGTCGCCCTCGTCGACGAAGCCGACTCGATCCTCGTCGACGAGGCGCGCGTTCCGCTCGTCATCTCGGGCCGCGCGGCGATACCCGGGGCGGATGTCCGTCGCCTGGCCGGTCTCGTCCGCGGCCTCGAGCGGGGCCGCGATTACGAATGCGACGCCGAGAATGCCAACGTCTTCCCCACGGACGCCGGCATCCGGACGGTCGAGTCGGTCCTCGGCTGCGGCAACCTCTTCGCCGCGGAGAACGAGGCCCTCCTCGGCGCCGTCCACTGCGCTCTCCACGCGCACGTCCTTCTCGAGCGGGACGTCGATTATATCGTCCGCGACGGCCGCATCGAGATCGTCGACGAATTCACCGGCCGGGTCATGGACAAGCGCCACTGGCCCGACGGCCTCCAGGCCGCCGTCGAGGCCAAGGAGGGCGTGCGCCGCGGCTCCGAGGGACGCATCCTCGGCTCGATCGCCCTCCAGCATTTCTTCCGGCTGTACCCGACGCTCTGCGGCATGACGGCCACGGCCGAGCCCTCGGCGCGCGAGCTCAAGGAGTTCTACGGGCTGGGGGTCGTCGTCGTGCCGCCGCACCGGCCGTGCGTGCGCCGGGACCTCCCCGACGTCGTGTTCACCCACAAGGAAGCCAAGCGCGCGGCCCTCGTCCGCGAAGTGGCCGGAGTCCGCGCGTCCGGCCGACCCGTGCTCGTCGGCACGGCCAGCGTCCGCGAATCGGAGGAGTTGGCCGCGGCCCTGGCCGGGGCGGGCGTCGCCTGCGACGTCCTCAACGCCAGGAACGACGAGCTCGAGGCGGCGGTCATCGCCCGGGCCGGCGCCCCGGGAGCGGTGACGATCTCGACCAATATGGCCGGACGCGGCACCGACATCAAGCTCGGCGGTCCGAACGAGGAGGAGCGCGAGCGCGTGGCCGGCCTCGGCGGCCTCTATGTCATCGGAACGAACCGGCACGAGAGCCTGCGGATCGACAACCAGCTGCGCGGCCGGGCCGGCCGGCAGGGCGATCCCGGCGCGTCCCGGTTCTTCATCAGCCTCGAGGACGACATCTTCGAGCGCTACGGCCTGGCCCGCCGCCTCTTCGCACGCTACCGGCTCGAACGGCAGAGCGCCGCCGTCGACGACGATCTCATGCGCCGCGAGATCCTCCACGGCCAGCGCGTCATCGAGGGCCGGAACCTCGACATCCGCCGGGCGCTCTGGGATTATTCGACGCTCGTCGAAATGCAGAGACGCATCGTCGCGGACTGGCGAGACGCCGTTTTCAGCGGGGCGGACGGGGAGGACGCCCCGTTCCGCCCGTCGGCCGAGCTTCTCGCGGCCGGGACGGCGCGGCTGGGGAGGCCGGAGTTCGACCGGATCGCCCGCCGGGCCGCGCTTTTCCACATTGACGCCGCCTGGTCCGACCACCTGGCCTGGCTGGCCGATCTCCGTGAGGGCATCCACCTCGTCTCGATCGGGAGGAAGGAGCCGCTCCAGGAGTTCCAGACGCGCGCGACCGAGGCTTTCCTCGAGCTCGAGGATCGGATCGGCGGCGCGGCCGAGGCGTCGCTCCGTTCCCTCATCGCCCGCGAGGGACCTGTCGACCTCGATGCGGCCGGCCTGAAGGGCCCGTCGTCGACCTGGACGTATCTCGTCAGCGAGGACCAGTTCGGCTGGGGCGTCGAGCTCCTCAAAGGCGCGAACATCGGCTTCGCGGCCGGCGCCGCCGCCCTCTACGGGCCCCTGTTCATCTTGACCCTCCTCGTCCGCCGCTTTATGAAGAAAAAGTAAAATTGACAGGTCGGGCGGCGGCGGATAGAGTAAGATTCCGTCGTCCTGAGGGAGACAGCGTTGAACAACGGAACGAACACGACCACGGAACCCTTGGCCAACACGCTCCAGCGCAAGCTCGGGCTCTTTCCGCTCACCAACATCGTCATCGCCAACATGATCGGCGCCGGCATCTTCACGACCTCCGGCCTGCTGATGAAGGACCTCCACGCCCCCGTCGTCATGCTCGCCCTCTGGCTTTTCGGCGGCGTCATCGCTCTCTGCGGCGCCTTGAGCTATGGCGAGCTCGGGGCGGCCATTCCCCACGCCGGGGGCGAATACGCCTTCCTCTCGCGCCTCTACCACCCCATCCTCGGCTTTCTCTCCGGGTGGGTCTCGTTCTTCGTCGGCTTTTCCGCGCCCATCGCCGCTTCGGCCATCGGCTTCTCCGAATACTTGACGCGCGCCTTCCCGGGCCTGCTCCACCCCGGGCTCATCTCGGGGCCCCTCGAAGCGACGCTCATGAAGAAGCTCTACGCCGTCCTCATCATCGCCGCCTTCACCTTCCTCCACACGCGAGGACTCGAAGCCGGGGCCCGCGTCCAGAACGCCCTGACGGGGCTGAAGATCCTCCTCATCGTCGGCCTCGTTATCGCCGGATTCGCCGTCGGGAAGGGGAGCCTGGCCCACCTCGCTGCCGCGACGCCTTTCCGCTTCGACTTCGCCGGGTTCAAGACGATCGGACTGTCCCTGATGTGGATCATGTTCGCCTACAGCGGCTGGAACGCCTCGGCCTACATCGGCTCCGAGGTCCGCGACCCGTCCCGCAACCTGCCCCGCTCCCTCCTCCTCGGGACGGCCATCGTCATGGTCCTTTACGCCGCCCTCAATCTCTTCTACATCTACGGCATTCCCCAGGCCCAGATCGAGGCGAAGTCCGCGCAGGAGGTCATCTCCGTCGGAGGCCTGGCCGCCGGCAATCTGTTCGGACGGTCCGCCGAAACGGTCCTGTCGCTGCTCATCTCCTTCGCCCTTTTCTCCTCCCTCAGCGCCTACCTCATCCTGGGGCCGCGCGTCTACTACTCGATGGCCCGGGACGGCATCTTCTTCAAGTCCATCGCCTACGTCGATCCGAAATGCAGCGTCCCGTCGAGGTCGATCCTCCTCCAAGGCGGGATCGCCGTGGTCATGGTCTTCCTGGGGACGTTCGAGCAGCTCCTGACCTACATGGGCTTTTCCCTGGGCATCTTTCCCCTCCTGGCCGTGTTCGGCGTCTTCAAGCTGAGGCGGACCGGCCGGAGCGCCGTGAAGCTTCCCGGCTATCCCATCGCCTCCGCGGTCTACATCTTCGTCGGCGCGGCCATCCTCGTCCTGGCCTTCCTGCGCCAGCCGGTCGAGTCGCTCGTGGCCATCGCCACGGCCCTGGCCGGCATTCCCGTGTACCTCTTCTTCAAGCGCTCCATGCGTCCGCCCCGCTGAGCGGTCCTCCGCCGCCCCGCCAGCCCATCCCGGGCCGGCCCGATTTGACTAAACGCCCCCTTGGGCCTATCCTTGATATGATAATATCGGGGTGACTGGATCCGGCGATTCGCGCGAGGGAATCCGGTCGGCGAGGCGAGCGGGCGATGACGAGAAAGATAAAAACTACCTCATCGGCTACGGCCCTGGGCCTCGCCTTGCTCCTTTCCCTCGAAGGATGTTCGATCGAGAAGCTGGCCCTGAAGAAGGTCGCCGGCATGCTGACCGGACCCTCCGGGACCGACGTTTTCAGCTCGGACAACGACCCCGATTTCGTCGGCCAGGCCCTGCCCTTCGCCATCAAGCTCTACGAATCGCTCCTCGCCTCCCTCCCCGACAACGCCGGGCTGCGGCTCCGGACCGGGAGCCTCTATATCATGTATGCCAATGCCTTTGTCGAGACGCCGGCCGACCTGACTCCCCGTCGCGACGCCGAGACGAAGGACGATCTGCTGGCCCGGGCCAAGAACCTCTACCTGCGCGGCCGCGACATCCTGTTCGTCGCCCTGGAGAAGAGGAATCCCTCGATCCGCCGGCAGCTCAAGGACAGGAAATACGAGGCGGCCATGGCGCCCTTCCGTAAGGAAGACGCGGATCTGCTCTACTGGACCGCGCTCGGCTGGCTGGCCGCTTTTTCCGTCAATCCCTTCGACATGACGCTCGGCCAGACCGTGCCCCAGACGAGGGCCATGATCGAGCGGGTCGCGGCGCTCGAGCCGGGGTACGGGCACGGCTCGCTCGATTCCTTCGATGTCAGCTACTACGGGTCGCTTCCCGATTATCTCGGCGGGGACGCGGCCAAAGCCCGGGAGTATTTCGCCAAGGCCCAGGCGCTGGCCGGCAAGACGGACACATCGTCCCTCATGGCCCTGGCCACGACGGTTTCCGTCAAGGAACAGAACGCGGCCGAGTTCAAGGACCTCCTGGGACGCGTCCTGGCGTTCGACCCGGAAAGCAGCCCCGAGAACCGGCTGGTCAATATCCTCAACCAGCGCAAGGCCCGCTGGCTCCTCGCCCACATCAGCGATTATTTCGTCGAACTGGATAACCCATGAACAAGACCCTGGCCGCGGCCCTGATCTTCACCGTCCTTTGCGCGACTCCCGGCGCCGGCGCCCCGCCGGCCCCGGCCTCAGCCGGCCCGGCCGCCTCCGCTCCGGTCGTGATCAAGATCGCCAGCATCGCGCCCGACCGCTCGCCCTGGGACAAGGCCCTGGAAAAGATGGCCAACGACTGGGAGCGGCTCTCGAACGGTTCCGTCCAGGTCAAGATCTATCCCGGCGGCATCGCCGGCGGCGAACAGGACATGATCCGCAAGATGCGCCTGGGGGTCCTGCAGGGCGGGGTCTTTTCGAACATGGGCCTGGCCAAGATCGACCATTCCGTGACCGTTCTCTCGATCCCGTTCCTTTTCCACTCCCGCGAGGAGTTCAACGCGGTCTTCGACCAGATGAAACCGAGCTTCGAAAAGTCCATCGATGAGAGCGGCTTCAAGGTGATGTTCTGGACGCTCGCCGGCTGGGTCAACTTCTTCTCGAAAACCCCCGTCATCGAGCCCGACGACCTGAAGAAGCTCAAGATCAGCGTGACCTCGGATTTCCCCGAGGTCGAGCAGATCTGGAAGCGGATGGGCTACGAGGTCGTCAGCAGCGACGACAATATGATGATCCAGCTCCAGAGCGGCGCGGTCTCGGCGATCTATCTGCCCCCGCTCATCGCGGGCTCGGGCCAGTACTTCGCTCTCGCGCCCCACATGCTCGCGCCGTCCCTGGCCCCGCTCGTCGGCGGGCTGCTGCTCAGCGACAAGGCCTGGGCGTCCATCCCCGCGGAGCTGCACCAGCCGTTCCTCGACGCCACCCTCGACGAGGCGAAAGGGCTGTACGACGAGACGGAGCGCCTGGAGGCGGACGCCGTGAAGATGATGAAGGAAAACGGCCTCGTCATCCACGAAGTTCCGGCCTCGGCCATGGCCAAGTGGCGCCAGGCGGCCCAGAAAGCCGTCGACGATCTGATCGGATCGGTCTTCTCGAAGGAGATCTACGACCAGGCGGTCGGATACGTCCAGGCCTACCGAAAGAGCCATGGCCAATAGGCTCATCCGCGGCGCCCACTCGGTCGAAGATACGCTCGCCTTTCTGGCCATCTTCGGCCTGGCGCTGATGCTCCTCGCCGAGGCCCTCGCCCAAAAAGTTTTCGACACCGGGATCAAGGATTCGGAGCTCTACATCGAGCACCTCGTGCTCGCGGCCACGTTCATCGCGGCGGCGGTCACGGCGCGTGAAAAGAAGCATCTGGCCCTGGCCACCGGGATGTTCCTCCCGGCGCGCCTGAAAGGGCTCGCCGCCGCGGTCACGGCCGCCCTGGCCTCCGGCCTGACCCTGGCCTTCGGGCTGAGCGCGCTGTCGTTCGCCAGGAACGCGTTCTCGTCGGCGGACCGGATCGGGTTCCTGCCGAAGCGCCCGGTCGTCCTGATCATGGCCGCGGGCTTCCTGGCCATGAGCCTGCGCTTCATCACCACGCTCGAAAAGAAAAAGGCGCGCTGGGAAGCCGGGGCCGCGGCCGTCGTCATCGGGCTTTTCTTCGGCTTCGCGCCGCTCGTCCAGCTCGCGACCTCGGGCGGGTCCGTCTCCCTGCCGGCCCTCACCGCGGCCGGGGCGTCTCTGCAGCCGCTGATCACCCGGCTCGCCGGGCCGATGATCATCGTCGTTATCGCCGCGGCCTTCCTCGGACTGCCCATCTTCACCGTCCTCGGCGGCATCGGCTTCCTTCTTTTCGCCAAAGGCGGACAGCCGCTGGAGATCATCCCCAACCAGGCTTACACCGTGCTGACCGGAAGCGCCATACCGGCCATCCCGCTTTTCGCGGCCGTCGGCTTTTTCCTGTCCGAGAGCAAGGCGGGGGAGAGGCTGGTCCGGTTCTTCCAGGCCGCGCTGGGCTGGATGCCGGGCGGACTGACCGTGATGGCGGTCGCCATCTGCGCCTTCTTCACGACGTTCACCGGCGCTTCGGGCGTGACCATCCTGGCCCTCGGGGGGCTCCTGGCGATCGTCCTCGAGAAGGCCGGCTACCCCAAGCGGTTCACGGTCGGGATCCTGACCGCTTCGGGCAGCATCGGCCTGCTCTTCCCGCCGAGCCTGCCGGTCATCATCTACGGCGTCATCTCCCAGACGAGCATCAAGGACATGTTCGTGGGCGGCCTCCTGCCCGGGTTGTTCCTGGTCATTTCCGTCGTGTCCGTCGGCATCATCTATTCCTGGAAGCACCGCATTCCGCGGCACCCCTTCAAGCTCCGGGAAGCCGTGGGCGCGTTCGCCGAGTCCTTCTGGGAGCTGCTGCTGCCGCCGCTCGTCTTCGGGCTCTATTTCGGCGGGATCCTCGACCTGCGGCAAAGCGCCGCGGCCGCGCTGTTCTACGTCTGGGTCGTCGAGACGTTCGTCAAGAGGGACATGAAGCTCCGCGACCTGCCCCGCGTCTTCCTGCGCGCCGTGCCCATCATCGGCGGCGTGCTGATCATCCTGGCCCTGGCCAACGGCCTGTCCTATTACATCATCGACGCCCAGGTCCCGCAGAAGCTCAGCGACTGGGCGGCGGCGACGATCTCCTCGCCGTACGTCTTCCTGCTCCTCCTCAACGTGGCCCTGCTCGTCGTCGGCTGCTTCATGGACATCTACTCGGCCATCCTCGTCGTCGTGCCCCTGATCATCCCGCTGGGGGTCCTCTTCCACATCAATCCGGTCCACCTCGGCATCATCTTCCTGGCCAACCTGGAGCTCGGCTACCTGACGCCTCCCGTCGGTTTGAACTTGTATCTCGCTTCCTACAGGTTCGAGGAGCCGATCTCGCGCGTGTACCGGGACGTGCTCATCTTTCTCGGGATCGGGCTGGTGTCGGTCCTGTTGATCACCTACGTGCCGTTCCTGACCATGGCGCTGCTTTAAGAAGGGGTCAAACCTACGCGATGCCAGTTTCCAAAACTATTATGATATTTCCCAGAAGTGCGGCTCCGGGTCACTCCGCGGCACTTCTGATGGTCGCTCCTAAGAATCCGCTCCCCGCCGTAGGTTTGACCCCTTCTTATTTATCCCGGTTGAAGTGGGGCAGGTCCCAGGGGATCTCGAGAGAGAGTTCGATGAAGCCCGCATAGACGCCGTTCTTGGCCCAGGGCGTTTGGTAGATGAGCTTCCTCTTGCCGTTCTTCTGGATGGTATAAACGTTCGTCCGGCGCTCGGCCATCATCCCCTTGAGCTTCGACCGGCTCGGCTCGGGATGACAGTCGAGGACGTTCGTGCCGATGAGCTTCCCGCCGCCGTCGGCCGCGAACGCCTCGCGCGACTTCCCGTTCATCTCGACGATCCTCCCTTCCGTGTCGCAGACCGTGACCGCGCCGCGGAACTCTTCGATCCAGTCGATTCCGCTCATGACGACTCCTTCCTGCCTCCCTCTATACCATAGCGACTTCGGCCCTGGCAATTTGGTAGAATATCCGGCGTGAGGACCCTATGACCGACCAGACCGTCTTTTCCGGCTTTACCAAGGAGACCGTTCGCTTCTTCGCGGCCCTGCGGAAGAACAACAACCGCGACTGGTTCTTGCGGAACAAGGAGACGTACGACCGGCACGTTCTCGAGCCGGCCAAGCTCTTCGTCACCGCTATGGGCGAAAGGCTGAAGAGGATCACGCCGGGAATCGCCGCTGTCCCGGCCGTCAACAAGTCCATCTTCAGGATCTACCGGGACACGCGCTTCAGCCTCGACCCGGCGCCCTACAAGACCCACCTGGGCATCTACTTCTGGGACGGGGCCCGGCCGCGCATGGAATCCTCCGGCTTCTATTTCCAGCTCGAGCCGCCGGACCTGTACCTCGGCGGCGGCATGTACATGATCCCCGACGGCCTGCTCGGCCGGTACCGGAAAGCCGTTGTCGATCCCAAGAGGGGGGCGGAGCTCGGCAGGATCGTAGCCGCGCTGCGGGCGCGCCCGGGCCTGTCCGTCGAGGGTGAATCCTATAAGCGCGTCCCGGCCGGCTTCGACCCCGGCCATCCCAACGCCGAGCTGCTCAAGCTCAAAGGCCTTTATGCCAGCTTCGAAACGAAGGTCCCCGAGGAATTCTACTCGGCGCGCTTTGTGGATTATTGTCTCGAGCGCTTCGAGCCGATCGTCCCTCTCCACCGCTGGCTGATGAAGCTCTTCGCCTGAGCCTAGCCGGGACGCCGCTAATTCGGGGACGCAACACAAATTTACTTACGTATGGCGTGCCTACCAAAAAAGCACTTGACAAACACACTACTATGTATAACAATGTATTAGGTTACACTATGGAAAACAAAATCACTCAGTTGCGCAAAGGCATCCTGGAGCTGGCGATCCTGGGTGCGCTGTCCCGGGGCCGTCACTACGGGTATTCCCTGGTCAGGACGATCTCCGGAACGGGCGACATCGACCTCACGGAGGGGACCATCTATCCCATCCTCGGACGCCTGGCCAAGGAAGGGCTTGTCCACTCCGAGTGGGTCGAATCGAGCCAGGGGCCGCCGCGAAAGTACTACACGTTGACGCTCAAAGGACAAGAGGCCTTCCGCGTCCTCGATGAGGAATTCCGGAAGCTGGCCGCGATCGTCTCCAACGCCCGAAACGGGGCCGCTCCGGACGATCGAGGCGAACCGCTCAATGTTCTTGATGTCGCGAAGGAGACGAACAATGGCTAACGGTTTCAGCGGGCCCGTCGCCCAGATCGTCGACAATTATCTCGAACGCTTTAAAAAGGGGCTCAAGGGCATCCCGGCCAAAGACCAGGACGAGCTGGTCAAAGAGATCACGTCCCACATCTACGAGTCCTTCCGCGACGATCCGACCGCCGACGAGGTCGCCCGGATCCTCAAGGTCCTCGACAAGCTGGGCGAGCCGGCGGCCGTGATCTCGGCGCGCATGCCCGAGGCCATGGTGACGCTGGGCAAGAAGAGAAAGCTGCCCTTCCTGATCCTGGCCGGCGTCCTCATCGCTTTCTTCGGCGTGCCGCTCGGCCTGGGCGGATTGAGCGTGGCCGTGGGCCTGATCATCAGCGTCCTGGCCATTATCGTCTCGTTCTATATCATGGCCTTTAGCATGATCCTGGCGGGCTGGCTGAGCGCGGTGATCATGATCGTCCGCATCTTCAGTCCCGGGTTCCTCGATCCCTGGATCAACATTTACCCCCTCGTCTCCGACCCGACGTTCAACACGATCATCTACATCTTCGGGGCTCTTCTGATCGCGGCCGTCGGCTTCGGGATTCTTTGGCTGGGCTCGCGCATGATGAGGGGCGTCCGGTTCGTCTTCCGGCTCCTCTTCGACAAGGTGAAGAACTGGCGCAAGAAGGCCCCCACTCGCTCGGCTAAATAGGAGATGAATAAGAGGGACATAGACGAGATGCTCCAGAGGTTTCCGAAGCCGGGCGAAGTCTGACGTCCTTCCTGACCGTTTACCCCCTGTCCGTGCTGCCCAGACTGTTCGTTGCGCGGTCTTGGAGCTCCTTTTCATATGAGTTCAGGGAGAAACCCCAAAAGGCATACATCCCCCTATATAAAAACAACGGAAACGAACAAAAGTTCTCGGCAAAAATAAAAATATTTTTCTTGACAAACACACTAACTCAACTCATCTTGTCAACAAATAATCGCTATCATAGTCGGGGATCGTTTTTGGGGAGCGAAAAGTCTTCAGTTCATTACAAAAAAGGGGGTTCCATGAAAAAGTCGTTGGTTTTATTCCTTTCCGCCTTCTTCCTTCTTGCAGTGGTCATCTTCATGGTCGGCTCAAGTTCTGTTGCGACGGGCACGTCTCAGGCCAACTATGAACCTCAGAATTTTGTGCCGCATGAGCTCTTGATCAAATTCAAAGATGATTCGGTCGGGGATATCGTTCAAAACAAGTGGCTTATCCAGAATGTCTTGGATCAGGTGCAAGGGAAGATCAAAACCTATCTAAATGAGGGAAAAGAGACCTTTAATTGGGATCCTGCTGTCTTCAGAGACCGGTCATTCTTTGCAGACCCGTATCTCTTTCATATTCGGGTTCCAGATGGGATCGACCTCGAATATGCCATTGCTCGCTTGAGGATTAGTCCAATTGTTGAATACGTTGAGAAAAACGGCGTGCATCGTGTCTTTACCGATGACCCACTATATGACCAGCAATGGGCCTTGTATAATTCGTCAAATCGTTGTGACATCCATGCACAGGAAGCGTGGGCCATCTCTACCGGGAACGCAGATATCGTAGTCGCCGTTATAGACACGGGGATTATACGCAATCATGAAGACCTCCAAGCCCTAATATGGACTAATCCCAATGAGACTCTAGATGGCCAGGATAATGACCAGAACGGATTTGTCGACGATATAAACGGCTGGGATTTTGTTTCGAGTGATGCCGACAATACGGACGACTATTACCCGTATTACCACGGAACTCATGTCGCCGGAAGTATTGGCGCGGAACCCAATAACGACAAAGGAATTAGCGGAGTGTGCTGGGATGTCAAGATCATGGCCCTTAAGATCTTCGATGCTGACGGAGAAACTACAGACGCCAGGATCATAAACGCGATAGACTATGCGACTTACAACGGGGCATACTTGACAAATAATAGTTATGGCGGCGGCCCATACAATTCATCTATCAAAGCCGCGATAACCAGAGCACAGAATACAAACAGGCTCTATGTTGCGGCTGCAGGGAATAATTCTTATGGTGGCACTAATAATGACACGAACCCAGTTTATCCGGCAAGTTACGACAATGCGAATATCATATCGGTCTTGGCTACGACAGACGAAGATGATAAAGCTGACTTTTCGATGTACGGACATACCTCAGTGGATTTGGGCGCACCAGGTGTCGATATCATTAGCACAAAGCTGGGCGGCTATCAGTCACTCTCGGGAACCTCTATGGCCGCTCCGCACGTTACAGGGGCTGCGGCTCTGGCGCTCGGAGTATGCCCCGGCCTTACATATGGTCGGCTTAAAGATCTGATAATCGACGGTGCCGACTATGTATTTGACCTTAACCACAAATGCGTATCTGAAGGTAGGCTAAACGCCTATAATGTCCTTAACAATATTACCGGGAGCACGTCGCCGAGCGCCCCGACTAGCCTAATCGCGTATCCAAGAGCATGGTACCTGATCGAGGTCCGATGGAATGACAACTCGAACGATGAGGTCGGATTCGAGATCCAAAGAAAACACCAATATCAGTCGGCTTACCTCCATTGGAATTGTAAGGATGAGAACTCGACTGCGTATGCCTACTTCCAAGACTCAATAGATGCGACATTGCAGAGAACCTACACATATCGGGTTAGAGCTACAAACAAGGCCGGGATCTCTTCTTTCTCCAATACCTATAGCGCCTCAATTCCTTACACAGTACCCGACGCGCCAACCGACCTCGCTGGGCAATCCCCAACCCTAGAACAAAACGTTCACATGAGTTGGGTAAATCACGCTACAAATGCGCTATATAATTACCTCGAACGTAGGATTCCTGGAGAAACAGGATGGCAAGTAATTGCGACACTCAGTTTTAACGCAGATACTTATTCAGACAATGACGCCCAGGCGGGAAAAACCTATCAGTATCGAGTCAGGGCAGGCAATCCCTTAGGTTATTCATCATACTCCGACACGATTTCCATCGAGGTTATTGAATGGTGACGAATATTTGCTAGGACGGAGGTTGACCATTCGAAGATTAAATGCCCGTATAGCATTATCCGCTATATCATTAGTGTTGGTCCAGGGCGTGGTTCTTGCCGACAGTAGGATCAGCTTCAGGCTCACGGGAGGAGGGATCTATATCTCGGGCGGCGACGTGAATCCAGGAACCCAAAACTGGTTCTACTACAACAAAGAAAGTTGGCTACTCTGGCATGGCGGATATCGAGCCGTCCATGGTGGATATGAGTTCGGCGGTGATGTTATCTATGCGCTCACTCCACGAATTGGCATAAGCATTGGCGGCGGGTATCTGCGGATTTCACGCGCTTCTTCTATGTCCTTTGCCATGTTAGTGCCGTCCCTCCTTGCTGCAAGCGCCGGGGCGAATCCTAGGCTGAATGCGGTCCCAATCCGAGTTGGCATGCATCTGACGATGCCTTTATCCAGGAAGGTTAACTTCCTTGCTGAAGGAGGGGTCTGCTACTATTTCAATGCGCGTTATAGTGATGAATTGGAATCGGGAACGTTTTTAATTGATATGGGGCTCATTTCCTCTATACGCATAATGACATCCGCTGAGGCCAAAGGAGTTCCCTTGGGTCTCCACGGGGGGCTCGGCTTTGAGTATAGGCTCCTGCCTGATTTATTCCTCAGCTTAAGCGCTCTGGGCAGGTATGCAAGGTTCCGCACTTGGGAAGGTTCCAGTCAGTTTGAGATTTTCGAGTCTGTGGAGGGGACGACAACATTCTCTGAGCAAGGGATACTCTATTATGAACTCGTTCCCGATCTGCCGGATCCTCCGCGACTGATCACGGTCCAAAGTTCGCCTTCCATGACAATCGGACCCGAGCCTCGCCAAGCGGCCATAGATTTCAGCGGGTTCAGCCTTCAGTTCGGCATCCGAATTCGCTTATAAGTCCGAATTCCCGGTCCGGATCCCATCTGCTCTTCGGGACCCCGGCATTGAGTCTCTGGTCGCCGCAGGCCGGCGGGTTGTCTCGGATTACTTCTTGGCCCGATCCTCGACGAAGAGGGAGGGGGCCTCGCGCTTGCTCTTCCAGATAGCCCAGACGGTCGCTCCCAGCAGAACGGCCACGATGGCCGCCAATCCGATCGTCATCTTGTGGTACTTGACGATGATCGGGGCCGCGATGAGGCTGACGATGTTGGTCACCTTGATCATCGGGTTGAGCGCCGGGCCGGCCGTGTCTTTGAGCGGGTCGCCGACCGTGTCGCCGACGACGGCGGCCTTATGACGCTCCGAACCCTTGCCGGTCGACGCGACGAGGTCCCGGGGTTCGTCCTCGATCGATTTCTTGGCGTTGTCCCAGGCCCCGCCCGCGTTGGCCATGAACACGGCCAGCAGCTGGCCGCTCAGAATGATGCCGGCCAGGAACCCGCCCAGGGCCTCGACCTGGAGGACCAGGCCGACGATGAGCGGCAGGAAGACCGAGATCAGGGCCAGCGGCACGAGCTCCTTCTGGGCCGCGACCGTCGAGATCCCCACGACCCGGGCGTAATCCGGCTTGACCTTGCCTTCCATGATCCCCGGGAGCTTGAACTGCCGCCGGACCTCCTCGACGATCAGGCCGGCCGCGCGGGTGACGGCCCGTAGCGACAGCGAGCTGAAGAGCCACGGCAGGGCGCCGCCAAGGAGAAGGCCGACGAAGACCTTCGTGTCCGAGAGGCGGATGGCGGTCATGACGTTCTGGATGCCGAGCTGGATCTGGACCCGCCCGACGTCGGTGATGTAGGACGCGAACAGGCTGACCGCGGCGATGACCGCCGAGGCGATGGCCACGCCTTTGGTGATGGCCTTGGTCGTGTTCCCGACGGCGTCGAGGTCGGCCATGATCTGCCGGGCCTTGAGCGTCTCGGGATCGGTCTGGTCGTGCCAGGACATCTCGGCGATGCCGTTGGCGTTGTCGGAGATCGGTCCGTAGGAATCCATGGCCACGTTGTTGCCCGTGTGGCTGAGCATGCCGATGCCGATCATGGCCACTCCGTAGAGGACGTACAGCGCTCCGGTCGAGCTGTAGAGGGCCAGGGCGACCATGAAGCTGATGGCGATAATGACGACCGCCCAGACGCTCGATTCCATCCCCACGGCCAGGCCTGTCAGGATGGTCGTCGCCGGACCGGTCTTGGTCGACTTGACGATCTCCTTGACCGGGGACTTGCGGGTCGAAGTGAAGTAAGACGTCAGCGGATTGAACGCCACGGCCAGGCCGACGCCGACCGAGGTCAGCATGGCCAGCCGCCAGTCGTGGGCGTAGTTGACGGCCACGACGAAGGACCACAGGATGGTATTGACGCTCGAGACTTCATAGGAGCGGAACATGGCCTCCTCGGCGTCCTTGGCCCGGAGGAACTTGATCGGGAAGCGCTCCCAGATGGGCACGGTGAACGTCCCCAGGATCGAGGAGATGACGCCGATGGCCCGGATGATCAGGGGATAGACGATCCACTTCAGGGCGTGGGTCGGGTCGAGGGCCATCAGGGCCAATCCCAGGATCAGCCCGGAGACGATGGTCACTTCGTACGACTCGAAGATGTCGGCGGCCATGCCGGCGCAGTCGCCGACGTTGTCGCCGACGAGGTCGGCCACGACGGCCGCGTTCCGGGGGTCGTCCTCGGGGATGTCCTTCTCGACCTTGCCGACGAGGTCCGCGCCGACGTCGGCGGCCTTGGTGTAGATGCCGCCGCCGACCCGCATGAACAGGGCCAGGAGCGTCCCGCCGAAGCCGAAGCCGAGCAGGGCGTCCGGCGCGGCCGTGCCGAAGACGATGAAGATCAGCGTGCCGCCGAACAGGCCCAGGCCGTCGGTCAGCATGCCCGTGATCGTGCCGGCGTAGTAGGCGATCGACAGGGCCTCGTTGAAGCCCCGCCGCGCCGCCGAGGCCGCCCGGACGTTGGCCTGGATGGCCATGCGCATGCCGAGCTGGCCGACGAGGAGCGAGAAGCTCGCGCCCATGATGAACGCGATCGTCCGCCCGATGGCGACGATGATCTGGGCGCTCCTCGCGCCGAACTCGGCCACGGCCTCGCGGCTGGCCGGCACGACGTAGACGCTCAGGAAGAGGGCCACCGTCAGTCCGCCGATGATGGGCAGGATCTTGCGCAGCTGCGTCTTCAGGTAGCTGTCCGCGCCGACGCGGATGGCGTTCCAGACCTCCTGCATTTTCGGCGTGCCCTTGTCCTTCTTGAGCACGACCTTGCGCAGCATCCAGGCGTACCAGAGGCTGATGAAAGCCGTCAGCATGACGCCGCAGATGGCGATCTGCTCGAATGAGTTCAGCCCGTGACGGGCGAGACCCAGTATGTTCATGCGCGTCTCCTCTTTAGGGCGAATGGAGCGGCGCCCGGGGGCTGTCTGACCGGCCCCCCGACGCCCGGGAAAGCGCTTATTTTACACAAGTCGGGCCAAAAATCAACCCCGCGTTTGTGCTATAATGCCTCTTCTGTCCTCCGGGACGGACCGGACCCATGAGCGAATATCGATTCCTTTTCAAGCCCTTCGCCGAGATGAGCGAGGCCGATTACGCCGAGGTCGGCTTCCGCTCCGGCCTCGAGATCCACCAGCAGCTCCTGACCGAGAAGAAGCTCTTCTGCCGCTGCCCCGCCGGCCGCTACAGCGACAAGTACGACGCCGAGATCCTCCGCCATATGCGGCCGACCCTGTCGGAGCTGGGCGAGTACGACGGCACGGCCCTCATGGAGTTCAAGACCAAGAAGGAGATCATCTACCGGATCAACCGGGAGACGGTCTGCACCTACGAGATGGACGACACGCCGCCGTTCATGATCAACGAGCAGGCCCTCGACATCGCCCTCGGCGTGGCCATGCTCTACAATCTGGCCCTGGTCGACGAGCTCCACATCGCCCGCAAGCAGTATCTCGACGGCAGCATCCCGACGGGCTTCCAGCGGACGACCATCGTCGGCGTCTCCGGCTGGATCCCCTATAAGGACCGGCGAGTCGCCATCGTCCAGCTCGGCCTCGAGGAGGACGCCTGCCGCGAAGTCAGCGACGTCGGCCATCGCCGCATCTACCTGACCGACCGGCTGGGCATGCCCCTCATCGAGACCGTCACCGGGCCCGACATGCGCACGCCCGCGGAGGTGGCCGAGGTGGCCCAGATCCTCCGGCGCCTCGTGCGCAGCACCGGGCAGATGCGCACCGGGATGGGCGCCGCGCGCGAAGACGTCAACGTCAGCGTCCGCGGCGGCACGCGCATCGAGATCAAGGGGGTGCCGCGCATCCCCCGCATCCCGCTCCTGACCTACCACGAAGCCATGCGGCAGTGGAACCTGCTCCGCCTGCGCGAGGAGCTCCGCGGCCGCGGCATCACCCCCGAGACCTTCAAGTCCGAATCCGAGGACGTCACCCGGATCCTCCTCAAGACCAGCTACCAGCCCATCCGCGACGTCCTCGAGGCCGGCCTGGTCGCCTCGGCGGTCGTCCTGCGCGGCTTCCGCGACCTCCTCAACTGGCAGACGCAGACGAACACCCGCTTCTCCCGCGAGATCTCGGACCGGGTCCGGGTCGTCGCCTGCCTGACCAAGCTGCCGAACATCATCCACTCCGACAGTCTTTCGGAAACCCTCTCGAGCTCGCGCTGGGAGGCGGTCCGCAAAGCCGTCAGGGCGGGCGGCGACGATGTCGTCGTCGTCGTCTGGGGAGCGCCCGAGGACGTCAAGACCGGCGTCCAGGAGATCGCCATCCGGGCCCGCGAGGCCACGATCGGCGTCCCCTCCGAGACGCGCCAGGCCCTGCGCGACGGCACCAACGGCTTCGAGCGCATCCTGCCCGGTCCGGACCGGATGTATCCCGACACCGATCTGCCGCCCAAGCAAGTCACCGAAGAGCGCCTCGAGCAGATCCGCCGGGGTCTCCCGACCCCCATCTGGACGCGCGAGGCCTGGTACCGGGAGCTCGGTCTGCCCGCCGACGTCGTCGAGCCCCTGGCCGTCTCGCTCCGGGCCGGGCTCTTCGAAGTCCTGGTCAAGGATTGGGGGATCGATCCGGTGGCCGCGGCGGTGGCCCTCGTCCAATTCCCCAAACGCCTGAAAAGAAAAGGACTGGACGCGGGCCGCCTGGCCGACGAGCCGCTGCGCCGCATCTTCGCCCTGTTCCGCGACAAGCGGATCTCCCGCGACGGGATCCTCGCCCTGATGGAAAAGGCCGCCCGGGGCGAGCCGCTGCCGGGGATCGGCGAGATCCGTCCGGCGACGGAGGAGGAGATCTACGCCCAGGTCGAGGCCTCGAACGGCGTCCTTCGAGGGATGAAGATCCACGACGCCGCGAAGAAGACCCACGTCCTGATGGGCCTGGTCATGACCGCGCTCCGGGGCCGGGTCGAGGGCGCCGCGATCATCGACCGCGTCCGGGCGGCCGCCGAAGGGACCTGCTGATGGCCGAAACCGACGACTACAAAGGCTACCGGGGCGAAGCCCTGGAGACGCTCCGGAGCTTCGGGGCCATGGTCTGGAGCGACGTCGACATCACGACCTCCCGCGGCACCTACACCGGCATCGTCCTGCCCCGCTCGGAAACGGCCGACGCGCAGCACATCGTCATCAAGCTCCGCTCGGGCTACAACATCGGCCTGGCCGCCCGCTCGGTCGAGACCATCACCATCAGCGGCCGCAAGGAAGCCCACTACAAGATCCCGGAGAAAGCGTTCCCCTACGATCCGGCGAAACCCACGGTCAAGCTCCTCGGCACCGGCGGGACGATCGCCAGCCGTCTCGACTATCGGACCGGGGCGGTCATCCCGGCCTTCTCGCCGGGAGAGCTCTACGGCTCGGTGCCGGAGCTGGCCGACATCTGCAACCTCGAGACCGAGAAGCTCTTCGGGGTCTTCAGCGAGAACATGGGTCCCGAGCAATACATCGCCACGGCCCGGGCCATCGGCCGGGAGATCGAGAAGGGCGTCCAGGGCATCGTCATCGGCCACGGCACGGACACCATGCATCACACCGCGGCCATCCTGTCCTTCATGGTCCAGGACTCGCCCGTGCCCATCGTCATGGTCGGCTCCCAGCGCTCCTCGGACCGGCCCTCCTCCGACGCCGCGCTCAACCTCATGCACAGCGTCAAGACGGCCGCCGAGAGCGACATCGCCGAGGTCATGGTCTGCATGTTCGGGCCGACCTCGGACACCTACGGCCTTCTCCACCGGGGGACGCGCGTGAGGAAGATGCACTCGAGCTACCGTTCGACCTTCCGGACGGTCAGCGACATCCCCATCGCCATGGTCAGCCGCGAGAAGATCACCCCGATACGTCAGGATTACAAGCGCCGCCGGGCCGACCGCAAGGTCAAGATCGACACGGCCTTCGACGAGCGCGTTTCCATCGTCTATTACTACCCGAACATGAAGCCGGACATCATCGACTCGCTCATCGACAACGGCTACCGCGGCATCGTCATCGCCGGGACGGGCCTCGGCCATGTCAACAAGCCCCTTTATCCGGCCCTGAAGAGGGCCCAGGACGCGGGCATCGCCGTCTACATGACCGTCCAGACGCTCTGGGGCTATGTCCAGATGTACGTCTACGACACGGGCCGCGACATGATGGAGCTCGGCGTCATCCCGGCCGCGAACATGCTGCCCGAGGTGGCCTACGTCAAGCTGGCCTGGGCGCTGGGGAAGACGACGGACGTCGAGGAAGTGCGCAAAATCATGCTGACGCCGATCGCCGGCGAGATCACGGAGCGCGAGCCCTCCAACGGCTACCTCATCTTCCAGGGCGGCATCCCCGAGGTCGAGGCCTTCATCTCGACCATCAAGAAATAGCCGGCCTCAAGCCCAGAGGGACAGTCCCCTTGGGGGACATCCTCGTCTAGAACTCGAAGCGGATCCCGAACCGCCAGATCCTCGGATTGAGGATCTCGTTGTACAGCCGGTTGAAGGGGTTGACCACCGAGGCTTCCGTGTCGACGTAATAGGTCCCAAAGTAGGCGTCGTAGGCTCTGTTGACCACGGCCGAATTCAGCACGTTGAAGACGTCGGCCATGAAATACATCCGCCCCGCGCCGAGCGCGATCTTCTTTTCGATCCGTAAGCTCAGGTTGCTGAACATCGGCAGGCTGTCCTTGGTCGTCGTCTGGATGTAGATCGTAGTTGGCCCGGTAGAGCCCCGGCCAGGAGGAGCTGTTGGCATAGGCCAGGGTGAGATAGTTCGGGATCTTCCAGCCCTCCCGGGCGAGGAAGGTCGCCGAGACGTCGAAGCCCAAGGGCAGCTGGTAGAGGCCGTTGAGCTTGGCCAGCCAGCGCGAGTACATCTGGACGGGGACCTTGCCGCCGGCCCCGCCGCCCAAGTTGCCATAGGGCTGGCCGTCGATCGCCCACTGGTTGGTCGGGTCGATGAACGAGTCGCCCCAGTACGTGCGCTGGTCTTGGAGTGTGACCGAGGCGTTCATGAACCACCGATGGGACAGCCGCTTGGTCACGGCGAGGTCGAGACCGATGTAGGTTCGGTAGGACGAGCTCTTGTCGACCATCCGGTAAGGCGTGTCTCCGGGGAACGACGCGATGGGCAGATACCAGGACCGGCCGGCGGCGTCGCCCAGCTCGACCGTGTCTTCTCCGATCTTGACCGTGGCCGGGATGGTGCCGGCGATCGCGTACCAGGTCCCCGTATTGTCGATGACCAGGTCCGGCGTCGACGGGTAGATATCGGCCGGGTAGAAGAGCTTGGCCCAATCGAAGTTGTCGTAGCGCCGGAAGGTGGCTTCGACCGAGGCGGTCAGGTCGGGGCGGAGCTCCTTTTCGAGGCTGAGCATGATCTCCCGCGTCCGGGGCGAGGTCTTGACGTTCTTCACCGAGGGATCGATGTCGCTGCGGAAGAAGGTCGTCAGGTTGTCGTAGTCGACCACGGACCGGTTGTTCCAGTCGAAGCCGGAAAAGTTCCCGGCGAGGTAGGCGTCGCTCTCGAACCCGCCGGCGAGCGCGGCCGTCGCCGCGTCGGACAGGGCCCCGTCCGAGTTGAAAAGGGCATAGAGCTGGTTCGGGGTTTCGGCGTGGACGCCCGAGTACTTCCAATAGATCTCGCTGCGGTCGACGAGTGAATCGGCGTCGGTGTCGTTCCACCAGAAGGCCATGTTTCCGGTGAGGCCGAGCGGCCTGGGGACATTGGCCCCCGCGTGGAGCACGTCGCCGTACTGGGCCAGGGCGAGCTTGAGCACCGTCCGGCCGTCCCCCTTGAGGTCCCAGCTGAACCCGATCCTGGGGGACCAGGTGCTCCACTGGTACCGGCCGCTGACCGCGTTGACGGCGAGAGGGGGGAAGTACGTGCCCAGGGCGTTCACGGCGTCCGTTGTGAAGATATTGGTCCAGCTCTGCAGGGCCGTGGAGATCGTGGTGGCCCCCAGCGAAGGCTTCTGGTAGTCGTAACGAATTCCCAGCTGCAGGGCGAACCGGCCTTTGGCGATCGTGTCCTGGATGTAACCGGAGGACTGGCTGGCCAGGGCGACCTGGCGGTTGTCCCGGCTCATCACGAAGCGCTGCCAGTCCGCCGGAGGGACGATGAGCCCCTCGCCGAGGTCGATGAGGGGGTCGGTGAAGTTCCGGAAGACCTCGTAGTTCTGAGCGAATCCCGAAACGCTCGAAGCCTTCTTGTCGGCGAATTCGAGGCCGGCCTTGATCTCGTGGGACATGCCCAGGAGGTCGTCCTTGAAGAGGGTGGCCGTGACCTGGACGTTCTTGTTCGTCCGGATCGACTCGCTGCGGTCCCACGAGCGCCCGAAAAGGGTCGAGAACGGGACGTAGACGCCCTCGGCGACGTCGAAGGTCACGGGGGTCGTCAGGTCCTCGTCGATCATGGGCTTGGTCGTCGTGCCCGTGTTCGTCCAGGTCAATTTCGCCGAAACGTAGAGGGAGTTCCCGATGACCTGCTCGTCCTGGAGCTTGAAGATCGGGCTGCCCAGGCTGAAGCGGCCGGTCTGGTGGTCGCCCTCGGGCTTGGCCGGGTCGGCGTCGACGCCGAACCTTTCCTTCGAGCTCGTCGTGTAGAGCGCCTCGAAACGGTTCCCCGCGAAGGGAGCCGCGTTGAGCTTGAAATTGTAGTTGCTGAACAGGGCCCGGTCCTCGAAATCGTAGATCGTATAGGAGAAAAGGTCCTGGACCCCGTAGGCGAGCCAGAACCAGACCCGGTCCTTGAAGATAGGGCCGCCGACGCTGGCCCCGAAGTCCCTGATCTGCTGGATCTTGTTGGTGTTGGGCACGCCTTTGGACCGGAGGGTCGTGGTGATGTTGTCGCTCTGGAAGGCGTGATCGGTCAGGAAGAAGCGGGCCGTGGCGCCGATCTTGTTGCCGCCGCGGCGGGTCAGGAGGTTCACGGCGATGCCGTCCGTCTGCTGCGTGACGTCGGCGGCGCCGCCGGTCGTGACCGAAATGACGTCGATCGCGTCGAAGTCGAAATAGACCTCGGACAGGCCGAGATCGATGGGGTCGCTGACGTCGATGCCATCGACGACCCAGGTGTTGTCGATGCCGTTCGTATTGTCTCCGCGCGTGACGAAATGGGACTGCTCGCTCGATTCGTTGCCTCCGACGTTCTCACGGTCGAGCATGACCCCGGGGACGAGCTGGACGATGACCCAGGGGTCGCGGGCCGTCGGCAGCGTCTGGAGCTCGGTCCAGTCGAACGACGCCCCGGCCGTGAACCTCGTCCGGTCGATCGACCGCAGGGGCGTTGTCACCTTGACCAGCTCCCCGGGCTTGCCGGGCTCGAGGACAAGGTCGACCGAGACGCGGCCGCCGATCGCGACGGCGACGCCCGCGCGGTCGATCGTCTTGAAGTCGGGGAGCTCGGCCTTGAGGCTGTAATCGGAGGCCGGGAAGACGGCCGGGAAGCGGAAGACGCCTAAACGGCCCGTGACCGCCTTTTGATCGGCGGCCTGGGGGCGCGACAGGGTGACCTTGACGCCGGAGAGGGGCAGGCCCTCCTTGTTGACGATCTTGCCCTGGATTTCACCCGTTCGGATCTGGGCCGACAGGGAAAGCGCGAGGATGAGCAGAGCGAAAATGAGCCCGACTTTTTTCAATGAAGCCTCCTCAGTCGATCCCGAACCGCAATCATATAACCGTCCGTTCTTCGATTTTGTTCCCCAATTATAGCAAATCGGGGTCACTTCGTCTTGAGGAAATGCAGGCTCCGCGGCTCCCGCTCCATGTGGTAGACGATCTGGGCCTGCAGCGTCCTCCGGATCCCGGCGATCTCTTCGGCCGCGAACGGCGTGGCGCAGGCCTCGGGAGGGGGGTTCTTTCGGACCCAGCGGAGGAAGTCCTGGATCCTGGGCGGCAGCTCGTCCTTCTTGACCGGGGCGCAGTCCGGGCAGTACGCGCCGTCCCTCTTGGGGGCCAGCCAGCCCCGGGCGAGGGGCTTGCGGCATTTCGCGCAGGCGGCCAGGTCGGGCAGGAGGCCGTTGGTCTGAAGGAACCAGGCCTCGAAGTAGGCCGCCGCGAACTCCCGCTCGCCGCCCGCTTTGAGACAGCGCAGGACCGAAAGGAGGAGCCGGTAGAGGACCTCCTCGCGGGCCCGGGCCGGGGCGAATTCCTCAATGAGCTCGCCGAAATAGGTCAGGAGGAAGGCGGTCTCCGGTTCGGCCTGGATCTCGAAGAACGACTCGATGAGGTCGCAGCCTGAGACCGTGACCAGGTCGCGCCGCTCCTTCTCGTAATAGAAGACGCGCACGACGGACAGGGGCTCGAGGCTGCTGCCGAAGCGGTTGCCGAACTTGCGCGCGCCCTTGGCCACGCCCCGGACGATGCCTTTCTCGCGGCAGAAAAAAACGGCGATCTTGTCCTGGTCGCCGATGTTCGACGTCCGCAGGACGATGGCTTCGGCCTGATCGGTTGGCATGGGGTCAGACGCTCGGGAGCATCGGCGGGACGCGTCAGCCGGCGGTCAGGCCGGACGACGGGCCCTCGAGGAAATCCTTGAGATTTTCCGGCGTGATCTTGATGTCCGTCAGGACCTGCCCGGGGCGTCCGAGGGATTTGGCCGGCCGGCCGTTCAGACGGAAGGTGAATCCTCCGGCGTTGCCGGTGTGGATGAGCACCTTCTCGTTCGCCTGGGCCCGGACCGTGGCGCCGGCAGGGAAGATGCCGTCGACCTTGAGGTCGCCGTCGGTATAAACTCGAATCCACGTCTCGGCTTGGAAGACGATCTCGATGGTGACGCCTTTCCAGACCTCCTCGGCGACCGGTGGAGCCTGGGGCTTCGGGGCGGGCTCGGTCTTCTGCGCCGGCGTAAGGACGGATTGTCCGACCACGGTCGAGGTTTGGGGCCGGGCGGGGTGGGAGCGATTCAGGGTCGGCCGCAGGACGAAAAAAACGGCACAGCCGACGGCCAGGACGGCCAAGCCTCGCCAAGTCCAGACAAGGAATCGCTTGCGGGAGCCCGACGGCTCCTCGGGCTTGGAGGCTTCTTCGAAGAGCAGCGCGGGTCCGGCCTCCCCGACGGGAGCCGGAGCGGGCTCGGACGGGACGATCGGCTCGACTGGGGCCTCCGGGACGACGGTCGGGGGGGCCGGCTTGACCTGCGGCGGTATGACCTTGGCGGGCATGGCGACGATGTTCCGACCATGTTCAGGACCGGCGGAGAGCAGTCCGGCCGTCCTGTACCGGTCCAGAACCTCTTCCGGGTCGAGCCCGATGGCGTGGGCATAGGTCCGGATGATCCCCTTGACGAAGAATCCTCCCGGCATCACGTCCAGACGGTCGTCTTCCAGGGCTTCGAGGTAGCGGGGGACGATCTTCGTGGCCGAGGCGATCTCCTCGAGGGAGATGCTGCGCGCCTCCCGCTCTTCCCTGAGCCATTGCCCGAGCGATGTCATTTGAGTCGATTCTAACAAAGAGAAGGGGGGGGGTCAAACCAGGGGGGGGTCAAACCTACGCGATGCCAGTTTTCCCAGAAAACTGGCATCGCGTAGGTTTGACCCCTTCTTATTAAACTTTTAAAAATTTGGAGACCGATGTGGCGCTGCCGATGAACCCCGTCGCCGCGCCGCCGGCCAGAAGGGCGACCGCCTGAACCAGATCGGGATAGCGGAAGCGAAGGAGCTGCTGGAGCGCCCCCAGGGACGCGCCGAGATAGACCGGGAAGAGGCTGATGACGATGAACAGCAGGACCAGGGACAGGAGACTCCCGAGGAGGCCCAGGGTGATGCCCTCGAGCCAGAACGGGATGCGGATGAACAGGTTCGTCGCGCCGACCATCCGCAGGATCTCGATCTCGTTCTTCCGGGCGAAGACGTTGAGCTTGACGACGTTGGAGATGATGAAGAACGACGTCAGGATGAGGATCCCCCCGAGGAAGGCCCCGATGGCCCCGGCCAGCCGGCTGAAGCCCTGCATCTTCTCGACCCAGTCCTGATTGAAGAGAACGTCGCTGACCCCCGGGCGCTTCTTCATGCCCTCGACGAAGGCGATGACCTCCTTCGAGGACGAGGCCTTGGCGTTCACCCGCAGCTCCAGGGACGGCGGGAAGGGATTGCCCTTGAGTCCGGTCACGATGTCGGCGAGCTCGGGGAAGCTTGTGCGGAACCTCTCCAGGGCTTCCTCCGGTGTCACCAGCTTGACGCCTTCGACGAACGCCGGCCTGGCGATCTCCTGGCGGATCGCCTCCACGGCGGCGGGGGACAAGCCCGGATCGAGATAGAACGCGACACTCATGTTGCTCGAGAGCTCCCGGGCCGTGGCCCGCAGGTTGTTGGCCAGCGACATGAAGATGCCGACGGTGAGGAAGGACAGGCAGATGATGGTCACCGAGAAGATGTTCCGCGTCCGGAACTGCCACAGGTTGTTGCCCGTGACGTTCAGGAAGAACTTCACCTTCTCGATCACGCGTGCGCTTCCTTCCCGACGATCTTGCCCTTCTGGAGGAACAGGATGTTGTCGCCGAAATGGCGGATGAGCTCGCGATCGTGGCTGCCGATGATGACCGTCGCGCCCTGCTTGTTGAACTCCTTGAACAGGGTGACGATCTCGAAGGCCAGCTCCGGGTCGAGGTTGCCGGTCGGCTCGTCGGCCAGGATGATCTCGGGGTTGTTGACGACGGCCCGGGCGATGGCCACCCGCTGCTGCTCGCCGTAGGACAGGTGCGCCGGCAGCTCCCACATCTTCTGGTGGAGGTTGACCTTCTGGAGCGTGCCGAAGACGCGGCGCCGGATCTCCTTGTGGCTGACGCCGACCACCTGGAGCGGCACGGCGACGTTGTCGAAGACCGTCCGGTGGAACATCAGCCGGAAATCCTGGAAGACGATGCCCATCTTCCGCCTCAGCGTGTAGATCCGGCTGTCATGGATCTTGAGGATGTTGACGCCGTTGATGAGGATCTGGCCCTCGGTCGGCGGAACCTCGCGGAAGATCGTCCGGAGGAGCGTCGTCTTGCCCGAGCCGCTCGGCCCGGTGATGAAATAGAAGTCGCCGTCGTTGATCTGCAGGGTGACGTCGGACAGGGCCCAGTACGGTTTCTGGTACTGCTTCCAGATATGAAAGAGCTCGATCATCGTGTTGGCGTCGCTGCCGGCGGGGCCGCGGGGCGGCCGTCTATTTCTTGATGAACAGGAACATCAGCCAGCCGAAGGCCAGGGCGCCGGCCGTCATGACGGCGAACAGGAGCAGGCCGTAGCGGATGCGGCCCTTGAGGTCCGCGCGCCGGATCAAGGCCAGGACGAGCGCGACGAAGAACGCGTAGATGACCATCGACAGGAGGTGGCTCTCGAGGATCATGATTTCTTTCCCGTCCCGATGTCGAAGGCGTCGAGGGCGATGAGGAAGTTGAGCAGCCCCGCCCCGGCGATGTAGGAGGTCCCGAACTCGAAGGTGGCCCGGGCGAGGTCCCCGCCGCCCCAGTGGAAGTAGCGCGTCAGGCCGAAGAAGAGCCCGTTGCCGAGGTCGGCGAAGAAGGCCAGGATGGTCAGGGGATTGTCGGTCTGGAACGGGTAGACCCGGCCGCCCATGACCAGGCCGAGGCCGGTCATGGCGAAGATCGAAATGAAGAACAGGACGGCCCGGAGGTACTTTTTCTGGATGGCGTGGCCGAGGCCGGGCACGGCCCAGCCCAGGATCATGGCGACGAGACCCTTCATTTTCATAAGAAGGCATATTAATGGAATCAAGGGGCGAAATCAAGCGCGGCCTCGGGAATCGTCTCCGTTCGCCGTTCGGGCTCGGGGACGGCTCCTCTCTCGGCGTCACCCCCCATCCATCCTCCGGCGGGAAGCGAAGTCTTTGAAGCGACCTGCAGAATTGTGGCTGAGCGCTCGAAGCCGCAATTCTGCTGGATATCTTAAGCGAGTTTCCTTTTCTTTTCTGATATTTCCCAGATACGCAGCTCCGAGTCGCTCCGCTGCGCATCTGGTCCTCCGCTCCCAAGAGTCCGCTCCGTGCTAGGCCCCCCACGCCGTTGCGTCACCGCCCCTTGCCCTCTCAAGGCTTCCCTCGATGACTGCCCTCGGCCTTGGGATATAATGGTCGCATGCCAGAACTGCCCGAAGTCGAGACGATCGCCCGGACGCTCGCGCCAGCCGCCGTCGGCCGCAGGATCGCCGGGATCGAGCTCATCTATCGGCCTCTGCTCCGAAGGGGGAGCCGCAAGCAACTCGGTGCCTTGGCCGGCAGCCGCATTCTCGGCGTCCGCCGGCGCGGCAAGATGCTCCTGATCTCGTGCGAAGGCGGCCGGACCCTCGTCTTTCACCTCAAGATGACCGGCCAGTTCCTGTTCGCGGCGGCCTCGGAGCCGCGCGACAAGCACACCCGCCTGACCATGCGCTTCGATGACGGCAGAAACGAGCTCCGTTTCCGCGATGTCAGGAAATTCGGCTTCCTGCTCTGCCTCGAAGGCGAACCGGAATCGGCCTGCGCGGAGCTGGCCGGCCTGGGTCCCGAACCGCTCGAAATCGAGCTCCCGGAATTCGCCTCGATCCTCAAAGCGCACCGCGGCCGCATCAAGAGCGTCCTCCTCGATCAGAGGCGGATCGCCGGCATCGGGAATATCTACGCCGACGAGATGCTCTTCGAAGCCCGCATCCACCCGGAAAGGCCGGCCTCGTCGCTCAGGGCGGATGCGGTCGAGCGGCTTTACACATCCATGAAGAACGTCCTTTCGCTGGCCATCGCCGGGAAAGGCTCGACCCTCCGGGACTATCGCGACGCCGAAGGCAACGAGGGGAGCTTCCAGGAATCTCACAAGGTCTACGGCCGGACCGGAGAGCCCTGCGTCTCCTGCGGCAGACCGATCCGCGTGAAGCGCATCGGCGGCCGCTCGAGCCACTTTTGCCCCGCCTGCCAACGGAGGCCCGGCGCGGCGCAGACGCTGATCAGATCGGGACAGCGTTTCTTTCCCCTCAAAAAGCGTATTTTCGTTCGCCAAAGGCAAATTGAAAACCGTGCCGATTCGGCTATAGTAAGGCCGATTCCGCTGGGTGCCCCTGTAGCTCAGTATGGATAGAGCAGCGGATTCCTAATCCGTTTGTCGCCTGTTCGAGTCAGGCCAGGGGCATTCGATTTTCCTTTTGCATCTTCTTGGTCGTTCCGCCCAGGACGAGTCGTTGTTTCAATAGAGCACGGCCGCTTCGCCCCGCTCCTTGACCATATCGCCGATCTCCCGGAGGAGGATGTCCCGCCGGGCCAGGATGGCCTTGATCTCTTTCGCGGTGAGGGTCGACCCGACCGCGGCCCGGATATTTTCGAAGGTCAGGGCCTTGACCTTGTCGACGAACCACCGGGGCAGGCGTCCGAAGATGAGCGGATCGCCGGAAGGCGTCCTCCGGATGCCGTTGCGGCCGTACATGAGCTGCTTGGTGAATGCGCTGTCCGAGCGGAAGGCCCGGGAGTGGTCGAAGATAATCACTCGCCAGTCCTCCGTGAACAGGATGTTCTGTTGGGTCCGGTCCTCGTTGGCGATGAGGCTGTCCCAGGCCAGGATCAGCCACCTCATCTTCTCCGTGCGGTCGCTGGCCTCCTCGGGGATTGGGATGCCGCCCTGCGTGATCTTCATCAGGCTGTACTTGTTCTCGGCCCAGAGAACGAGCGCGCCCGGCTTGCCCCGGAAATCCCGCTCGATCGTCGGGGGGATCATATCCAAGCCGATGAGCTTGTCCAGGCGGTAGGCGGCGATCTCATACTGCCAGCCTTCGAGGTAGCCGAGTTGCATGCCCTTAGGGTTCTTCCAAGCGGCCATGAGCTCGACCCCGTCCTTCTTGAGATAGAGCTTGTACGGCTTGGTCACGCCCTCGCCGATCTCCTCGAAGCGGTCGATCTTGGCCGTCCGGAGGAACTCCTCCTGGACGGGCCTCCGAGCGATCTCGTCAGGCAGGAACTGGCCCCACGCGGCAATCGGTCCGGCCGTTGCCAGGGCCAATGAGCACAGGATCGCTAAGCGCTTCATGACTCCCCACCGGACGGGCGGAGACGATAATAGTCTCCAGGCCGGCCGATTTCAAGGCCGTGCGACGGCCCCTTCGAGTCAGGCCAGGGGCACTTCGTTTCTATTTGAGCCATGCGTCGAGAAGGGCCCTCTGCGCAGCGGTCGGATTTGGCAGCGGGCTGATCCTGAAAGTCGGCTCGGTCTTGGTCCCGAACACAAGCTCGGTCTCGCGGACACTGCCGCGCCTGGAGTAAAGGACCTTGACCTTATCCCCCGGCTTGTGGGCGTTGAGCGTTTCCGGGAACGAACGCTGGGCGACGCGCGTTCCGCCGATGGCCAGGATCTCGTCCTGGGCGCTGAGGCCGGCGAGCGAGGCGGGGGAGCCCGGCTCGATGGTCGAAAGGACGACGCTCTCGTTCTGGACCTGGGTCGAAGCGCCGAACCAAGGGGCCGATGCGGGGCGCGGTTCGACGTCGATCCCGAGGCCGGCATAGCCCAGGTACTTGGCGTAGTCCCATGTCTCGGTCGTCGGGGCGTAAACGTCGAAGATCTCGTCCAGAGAGACGCCGGCCGCCCGCTCGCAGACGTCGCGGAACTCGCGATCGGTGAAACCGCGCTTCTTGTCCTCGTAGAAGGTCCGATAGAGCGTCCGCATGACGTCGTCGAGGGAAGAGCGTCCCTTGGAGGCGTCGCGGATCTTGAGGTCGAGCAGAAGCCCCAGGCCGCAGCCGATGTCGTAGTAAGAGATCGTCGTGTTGGCGGCATGCTCGCTGCGCCCGAAAAAGGCCGTCCAGGTGTCGAAGCTCGAGAGGGTCGCCGATTGGTGGAGACGTCCGGGGGCGTTCTCGTAGTTCGCGATGGTCGAGCCAAGCCGCTCGAGAACTTCGTCGCGGGCCATCAGCCCCGCCCGGTTCAGGAGCACGAATTCGTAATAGACCGTGCCCCCCTCCGAGAACCAGAGCATGTTCGTATAATTCTCGCGGTCGTAGTCGAAGGGGCCGAGGGCGACGGGCCGGACGGACTTGACGTTGAAGAGATGAAAGTACTCGTGGGCGATGAAGCTCAGCCAACCCTGGTAGCCCTTGGGGGTCCCGAGCGAGCCGGGATTGAGGGTGACGGCCGTCGAGTTCAGGTGCTCGAGCCCGCCGCCGCCGGGACCGATGATGAGGAAGGTGTAGTGGCGGTAAGGGAGCTCGCCCATGAGAGCCGCCGCGGCCTCGACGATTCTCTTGAGGTCGCCCGTGAACTTCGCCCGGTCGATGGAGCCGAGGTCGTAGGCCGCCACGGTATGGGGATGTCCGGCGGCCTCGAAGGTCAGGATCTCCTGATTGCCGATGAGGACCGGACAGTCGTAAAGGGTGTCGAAATCGGGCGCGGTGAAAGTGTTGAGGCGGCCGGGGACGGGATCGAGGCCCGTCGAGACCTGCTTCCAGTCGGGAAGGGATTGGACCGTGAGCCTCACCGGGTCCTTCAAGTGGCCGGCGATGTGCATGAAAACGCCGGCCGGCGTGATGAATCCGCCGTCGTCACCGAGATAGCTGTCGGCGACGAAGCGGGTGAAGGCGTAGACGTCGTAGCTCGCGACGATGGACGGCGCCTTGCCGGCCCGAACGCGCCAGGTGTTCTTGGCCGTCTTCTCGACGGGGAGAGCCCGCCCGTCCCCGTCCTCGGCGCTGAAGTCCTTGACGAATTTGGCGTAGTCCATGATCCGATAATAGCCGGGCGTCCAGACGGGCATCTTGAAATCCTGGGCCCCGTCTCCGAGTCCGTCGGCGCGGATGACGACATGGTAGTAATGAGACGCCGGCCTGTCCATGGAGACCGTAATGGAGAGGGCCGGAGCGGCGGATCGCGCCTGGGCCGGGCCGGAAGCCGGCGTTAAAGCGAGAACGAAAACGATGAAGAGGACCTTGGCGCAGGCGCCTGCTCCGTGCGATGTGGTGTCCATGTTCGTTCCTCCGGGGTTCGGCCAACGAAGGGTATACCGCAGGCGAAAGGGGGAGTCAATTCATCCATCCCCCGTTATCCGCAGATGAGCCGGCCGCCTCGAGGGGCTCTTGACAATAAGAGTTTGACATTTGCTTCTGATTTATTACAGAATGGCCGTTGATTTGGGAGCTCAAAATGAGGAGGCGTTATGCGTTTTACCAAGTATGCGTTGGCTCTTCTGGTTGTCGTGTTGGTGACTTCCTGTGCGACGATCTTCAAAGGCACAAAAAGTCCTGTTAAGTTCGGCTCCAACCCAGCCGGTGCGGAAGTGTATATCGACGGAAAATTGATGGGCAAGACCCCCATCAATTTTAAATTGACCTCAAAGAGAAGCTATGTCATCGATTTTAAATTTGAGGGTCAGACAAAGACAATGAAGTTGAACAATAAGATCGGCATCCAATGGATCGTTCTGGATGTGTTGGGCGGACTTATCCCCGTCGTCGTGGATGCAATAACCGGAGACTGGTATCAACTCAAGCCGAAGGACGTCAATGTCGATTTCGTATCGCCGGGGCGATTTGAGCCTTCCCCGAGTCCTTTATCATAAAATAGAGTCTCCGATCAGGAGGGGCGGACCCCTTGTTTGACCGCCGTCCCGGGGCGATGCTATAGTGCAGCCTGGAGGCGGTCATGAAAAAAGCTTTCGCCCTTTCGGTCCTGCTTGTTCTCGCCTCCGCCGCTTCGGCCCAAAACTGGTTCAGCGGAACGCTGGACCAGGCCGTGGCCAAGGCCAGGAGCGAGAACAAGCTCGTCCTCGTCGATTTCTTCAGCGGTGGCTGAAGCAGCTGCAGACTGCTGGGTCAGCAGTTTTACCGCAATGCCAAGTTCCATCCCTTTCTCGACAAGAATTTCATCCTCGTTTTGGCCGACAGCGGCGAGCCGGCGGGAGACGCGATCTTCAAGAGGTTCGCGATCCGCGGGACGCCCACGACGCTCGTTCTGGGCGGCGAAGGCGCCGAGGTCGACTGGTTCGCCGGCTACACGCCGCCGCCCGAGAACTACCAGGCCAAGCTCGAGAAGATCTTAAAAGGCGAGGGCACGTTCAAGGCCCTCCAGGCGGCCTATGCCGCGAACCCCAAAGACGTGGCCGCGGTTTTCGGCCTGGGCCGAAAATGGGAAGACCGCGGCGACACGGTCAAGGCCCGGGAGAAATACAATGAGGTCATCGCCCTCGACCCTGAGGGCAAGGGCGGTTCGTACACCGATGAAGACTCGTGGGTAACGGCGCCGTTCACGGAGTTCGCCCGGCTTTTGCTGGCGACGGCGAACCTCAGGGGCCGCAATCCGGACGCGGCCCCGGTCAAGGCCTTCATCGCCCAGAATCCGGCGAGCCGGCTGGTCAGGGTCGCTTACATGGAGATGGGCAACTATTACTCCGGCGGCGCGTCGAAGGAGGAAGCCGACAAGTTCTTCTCCGATTACACGAACCGTTTTCCCGACGACCCGGTGCCGGCCGCGATGTGGCTGGCGCGGGTGATCCGGGACAAGGGCCCGTCCGGGAAGGCCGTCGAGCTGGCCGACCGCCTGAGGGAGCTGTCGGCCTCCCTTCCCGACCCGAGGGTCAGCCAGATGATCGCCCAGGCCTACGACCTCGCGGGAGAAAAAGACAAGGCCGAGGCCGCCTTCGGCAGAACGTTCATGGAGAGCCGGGTCGACAGGCTGGCCTTCAGCCTCGCCGCCTACGTGGATTATTGGGTCGACAAAAAAGAGAATCTGGAGAGCGCGGCGGCCATGGCCGAGACGGCCGCCAGGATCAAGCCGGGCGACCCGTATTTTATCCGGAGAGTCGCCTATGTTTATCTCACGGCCGGCCAGGAGGCCAAGGCCCTGGAGATCTACGGGCCGGCCTGGTTCGAAAAGAGCGGCGCCGGCTTGAGCGCCCAGGATATCAGGAACTATGCGACGTTCTGGCTGCGGCAGGGTAAGAACCTCGATAGCGTCTTGGCGGCGGCCAAGAGGACCGTCGAGCTCGAGCCCCGGACCTACTATTTGTGGGCCACGCTGAGCGACGTCTACGCGAAAATGGGAAATACGTCCGAAGCGATCAAGGCCGCGGAGAAGGCGGTCGAGCTCGCCGACACCCAGTCCAAGCCGGCCATGCAGAAGAAGCTCGAAGCGCTCAGGGGCCCGGCGCCGGCGAAGAAGTAGAGCGATCCCTCCGCCCGGGTCATGTCCGCTTCTTCTCCAGCAGGGCGACGGGAAAGGTCGCGAGGATTTGGCCGAGACGTAATCCCCTCGTCCCCGCCGCTCCATCTTCTCCGACCGTTTCGCCCGTAAAGATATTGAAATAGCCTGGCCCGCCGAGCTCATCGGGAAGCGAGATCCTCGTATTTCCCCAGACATCCGCTCCGAAAGGACCGTCCGGCGCTTTTTCGACGATCCTGCTCAAGAATCTCGGCGCGACGACGAGAGCGGCGGCATCCTCTTCCCGCCGGCCGAATGCGCAGACGTTGTCCCTGAGATCTCCTTCGACGGTCAACGGCAGGTACTCTCCCTCCGAAAACAGCCCGGGGTTGTTTCTTCTGTGGTTCAAAGAACAGAATGTCGTATAGAGCTTGATCGAGCCGTCCTTCCATTCTCTGACCAGGGACGAAGCGATCTCTCTCCGGTCCGGGCAGGCCGCCATCCTCCGCTTCAACGATTCGAGCATCAGCCTGCGTTTGGGAAAATCGACGGGTCTGCGGTTGTCCGGGTCGACCAGGCTGAAATCCCACAGCTCGTTTCCCTGGTAAAAGTCGGGGACGCCGCAGGAGGTCGCCTTGAGGAGCGTCTGCGACAGGGAATTGAACATGCCGAGATAGGAGATCTTCTCGTGAAAAGCCTCAAAATCCGTGAGGAACGCGCGGGACCGCGAAGGAGAAAGAACCGCTTCGACGAACTTCCGCAGAGCCTCCTCATATTGGACGTTTGGGCTGATCCAGCTGGTGTTGACTTTCGCCTCCCGGACGGCTTTCAACATGTAGTCGCTGATCCGCCTCCTGAAATCCTCCCGGCTCTTGGCCTCCTTCCAATCCAGGGGCCACGCGCCGACGAGGGTCTGATAGAACAGATATTCCTCGTTTCGATCGGGAACTCCTCGACCCTCGACGGCCGGCTTCTTGGCTCGGTTGAGCCTGGCCCATCGATCGAGGCGCCGACGCCACTCGTCGGGGACCTCTGAGACCACGTTGAGCCTGGCCCTCACGTCCTCGCTCCGTTTCGTATCGTGGGTCGAAGTCGCGAGAAGGGCGTGAGGACGGAACTTTGACCGTTCGATGTTCTGGCCGTGGAAGGTCTCAAGGGGAGTCCCGAATCTCGCCGGGTTCCCTCCGACCTCGTTGAGAGAGACCAGGCGATTGTAAATATAGAAGACGGTATCTTCGACCCCTTTGGCCATGACGGATCCGGTGATTTGCTGAAATCTCATGGTGAAGGCCTGCCGCCCGGCTTTGAGCGGAGCTGCCAGGCCTTCGGGGGACTCGAGGAGCAAGATCCTTTCCAGGAAATCAAACACGTCGCCGCTCAGGGCGGGATCCTTCCGTTTGGCCTCGGCGACGGCTTGCTCGATATAGCGCCGGTCCCTATCGAGCGCCCTCGTGGACGTAACATAGGTTCTGTAAACGGGGAGACAGGCGATGATCTCCGTGATCGCCTCTTTGAGGCCGCCCAGAGTGAAGTCTCTGGAGTGACGGTCCCTTTCCGAAATCCTGGCGAGATCACGGCTCAGGTTGTCGATCTCGCTCGGCATCAACGTGGACATGACCAGTTTCTTTTTTTCGTAGACGAGGTCCGCGTAGGTCGCTCCGGACCGGACGAACCGCCCATAGATCCCGTCGAAGGCTCGGGCGTTCCTGGCGTCGACAAAGATGCCGTTGACCGGATTGAGGAAATCATAGCCCATGGTGCCGAAGACGGGCCAGTCCTCCGGCAGCTTCTCGCCCTCGGACAGGATCTTTTCGCCCACGATGTAGAAAGGTTTGAACCGGGGGTCGGACGAGAGCCCGTCATGATATCGCTTGAGGATTCTTCTCGTCCCGGCCCGGTCGACGGACCCGGACGGAGACGCGGACCGGCACCTGTCTTCCCGGCCGAGCTCGAGCTGGACAAAACACCTTTTCTGAAGCCGGCTGAAGTAGGCCGCGGGATCGTAAAGGCCGTCGGGGTGGTCGACTCTCAATCCGAATATCTTGAGTTGCCGAACGAGCCTGAGAACGAGGCGGTGAGACTCGGCAAAGACATGCGGGGCCTCCGTCCGCAGGGCGGCCAGACCCGAAATGTCAAAGAACCTGCGGTAATTGATCTCTTCGGCCGCCGCCCTCCAAGAGGAGAGGCGCCAAGCCTGCCGGTCGAGGAGTTTGTCCAGGAGATCGAAGCTGCCGGGGTCCCCCTTGAGGCCATTGAACAGCTCGACGTTCTCGTCGAGAAAGCTCCGGACTTCCCGGCTTTCGAGATACAGGGCGCCAAGCCTCTTTTTCACGATCTCTTCGACACGATAGCGCTCGGCGACTTTTTCCGCCCCGAGCTCCAGGTAGGAAGGAAGATGGTCCAAGGCCGTCAGGATACTCTGAAGCTCGATCGTGTCCGGGTCGTCCGGGGCGGATCTGTCTTTGAAAACGCCTTGCCGGCAGCTCAAGATGTCCACATAGGACTCCGGCGCCAGGGGAAGCCTCAGCGCCCGATACGCCAGAAAGAACGCCCCTTCCTCGAGGATGAGCCTCAAATCCTGGTTCTCGAGGGCCGTTCCGTAGGGATCTCCCAGGAACGGGACGAGGATCTTGTTCGCCAGCTCTTTTTTGACCGGGTCCCAGTCGATATCGAAGAAGCCGGCGTGGGCGGAAGCGGGGCCGTTTTCAAGGACATCCATCCACCACAGATTGTCGCTGCTATCGACACACATGTGGTTGGGCACAATATCGAGGATCTGTCCCAGGCCATGATGGCTCAGCTCCCGGACGAACCGGTCATACTCCTCCTCGGTCCCGACCTCCGGATTCAACGAATTGGGATCGACGACGTCATATCCGTGCGGACTCCCTTTTTTGGCCGCGAAATAGGGCGAAGCATAGATGTCGGAGATCCCCAATTCATGAAGATAGGGTACGATCTCTCCGGCCTGAGAGAACGTGAACAGATGGCTGAATTGAATTCTGTAGGTCGCGCTGGGAATTTTTGCCAAGAGTCCGTCTCCCGACGATGCTCGAACCCCCGAGAACCCCGCGAGGCGAATCCAGCATACACCCTATTGGCGAAGTCGACAAAACGGATGAAGTCTCGCGGTTGACATTCAGGGACTTGCCGGTTATAAAAAAAGGAAAGGCGGAGATTCTCTCCGGGAGAGGGAGCATGAAAAGACCTTACGTCAGGAAGCTCGATCAGATCGGCAAGATCTCCGTTTGGATCGTGAACGGCCAATACATCCGGAAGACGATCGACGAGGAGTTCACCAATTTCGGCCAGCACTTCCGCTTCCGGTTCATCCCCCGCAACCAGTTCTGGATCGACCAGGAGCACGGACCCGGCGAGCAGCAGTTCTTCATCGACCACCTGCTCGTCGAGCATCGGCTGATGGCCGGCGGGATGGGCTATGACAAGGCCCTGGTCAAGGCTGACGCCCTCGAACGGAATGAGCGCCGCCGAAGCCAGCAGGTGGAAGACGTCCTCTCTCTGAACCGCGGGCCTATCATCGAGGATATCCACAAGACCCTGCTCAGGAAGTACAGCGGGACGGTCAAGGTCTGGGTCGTCAAGGGGGAGCTCGTCCGGAGCATTTACTTTATCGACTTCACCGAGGGCGGTCACGACAAGGTCTACCGCTTCATTCCGAAGAACGAAGTCTGGCTGGATGACGACCTGGCCTTGGACGAGCGCAAGTTCGTCCTCCTCCACGAACTCCACGAGCGTCATCTGATGAGTCTGGGCTGGCCCTATTTCAAGGCGCACCGTTCGGCGAGCAAGATCGAATACCATTGTCGGGCGCACCCTGCAGACCTCGAGGCGGACCTCCAGGCCGAACGGGGGAACAACAACGGAAGCCGATGACGTTTGAAGCGCCCCGATCTCATTTGATCGCGAGAATCCTGTAAATTCGAAAGAAGGCCGAGATGGAACTGAAATTCAGAACAACTCCCGTAAAAAACGATGCCCAAAGGATCAGGGAGATCGTCGAGTCCTCCGGGTTCTTTTATGATTTTGAGACCGATGTGGCCGTCGAACTGGTCGAGGAGCGTCTCGCGGAAGGCGAATCGTCGGGCTATCAGTTCGTTTTCGCCGAGGTCGACGATGTTCCCGTCGCCTATTCGTGCTTCGGCCACGTTGAAATGACGAAATCGTGCTTCGATCTTTACTGGATCGCCACACATCGTGATTTCAGGGGCCAAGGCATCGGAAAAAAACTCCTGGAGGAGACCTACCGTCAGGCCAGGAAGATGGGCTGCACGATGTTGATCGCCGAGACCTCGGGCCGCGAGAAGTATGCCCCGACAAGGGCTTTTTATGATAGCGCCCGGTTCGCCCTTGAGGCGACGATCCGCGATTATTACGATGAGGGTGATGACAAGCTGATCTATATCAAGAGATGGCCAGATAAAACAGGTCGATCAATTTGCAGCTGATCTCGAGCGCTTCCCGGGGTCCGGCGGCGGGCACATCGGTCTTGAAGTGCCCGGTCAGCCGCTCATCGAAGATCGCCAGCGGGAACCACTCCCGGAGTTTCGTGACGGCGAGGTCGAAGTTGGCCGGAGCGGACGGGGTCAGCCCGGCGCCGAGGAAGCCGTAATCGAGGTGGTTCTGGAGCATCTCCGCGCGGGGATCAGAGGATCTTCTGTCGTAGATCCTGACAAAATCTTCGGATCGGAACGACTCGGCGGCGCCCTTTTTAGTGACTCGTTGCATGACCGGGAAGCCGCCAGTCAGCACCGTCGCCGGCACGTTGAGCTTCATTTTGGTGGTCGAGGTCTTTGCAGGCGTGACGCTCCGCATCCTCCCCCTCATGATCAGGAACGCCTCGCCGGCTTCAATTCTGATCTCCCCGCCTTGCCTGTCCCCGAATATCACTTCTCTTCCTTCGGATCTCGCCGTGTGCGCTCTGAAGACGGCCGGGCGGTTTCGAAGCTCGGCATCCCCGCAGACAAAGGCCACGAGTCCGGCCTCCCTCAGCCTCCGAGCGATCGAGTCCGCCGCCTCGGCGTCGGGGGGAGAGACGATGATCCTGGGAATCCCTCCGGCGAGAAGGAGACGCGTGTCAACGATCTCTTTGCCGACGAGGGCGGCCACCCTCTCGATCAACTCCGTGCTGAGCGTTTTCGGCGGAGCCACGGCGACATGGACCATGATGGGACCGATCTTAGCATCGTTGGGAAGTCCGTTCAATGAAGGGCCTTTGGGGCCGCGATCATCCCGGATTTCGAGCGGCTCCTTGGCTTAATTCCTGAAATCCTGCTAAGTTAGTATCCCGATAGAAAAGGCATGCGAAAGATCTCGCAGTCGATCTACGACCGCCTGGACAATGCGGTCTACAGCGCTCAGGGCGATGAGTGGTGGCAGCCGGATTCCGCATTCTATCAGATGAGGATCTTCCTCAATCCCGTCCGGGTGGAATACGCGAAAAGGAAGCTCGTCGAGGAAGCCGGGATCGATCCCAGGGCCACGGCCGCCCTGGACGTCGGCAGCGGCGGGGGATTCCTGGCCGAAGAGATCGCCCGGATGGGCTTCGACACGACCGGCGTCGATCCTTCCGCGCGGTCCGTCGAGGCCGCCGCCCGCCACGCGCGCGAGAACGGCTTGAACGTCCGATACCGGACTGGCACGGGCGAGTCTCTCCCCTTCGAAGACGGGTCCTTCGGCGTCGTCTTCTGCTGTGACGTGCTGGAGCACGTGCGCGACCTGCCGAAAGTCGTCTCCGAGATCTCCCGGGTCCTGAAGCCGGGCGGCGTGTTCTGCTACGATACTTTCAACCGGACCTGGCTGAGCCATCTGGCGGCGATCAAGATCAGCCAGGTCTGGAAGCCGTGGGCCTTCATGCCTCCGAACCTCCATGTCTGGAGGATGTTCATCAAGCCCGGCGAAATGAAATCGCTGCTCCGGCAAAACGGCCTGGAGTGGAAAGACCATCGGGGCCTTAGACCCGACATTCCGATCCCCCGGCTCGTCGGCTATCTGCGCAGGAGGGCCAGGGGCGAATGGACCTACGCCGAGCTCGCCGCCAAGGTCCGGATGGTCGAAAGCCGCATCACGGCGGTCATGTACGTGGGCTGTGCCGTCAAAAGACGGCCGTCCGAAGCAGACGCCGATCTGGAGTAACTGGAGAAAAAATATGGATGACGTCCTGAAGACCGCCAAGAATTGCCGGCACTACGCGATGTGCAAGATCGATTTCCTGGGCAGCGGCGTCTGCGCCTCGGGGCTGGAAAAGCACTATGTCAGCTACTATCCGGAGGGCCGGATGGACCTTTATGCCGCCCTGGCGGAGAACAAGATCCCGATCACGGAAAAGTGCCTCGACATCGCCGCAAGCTGCGACCTCTGCGGCAAGTGCGATTATCAGTGTTACTTCGTCACCGAGCTGCGGCCCTCCCGCGTCATGGCCGCGCTCAAGGACCTCGTCGCCGCCCACGTGCAGCGGGGAGGGACCGCCCTCAAGGCCCCGGAGGATCCGCTGCTCCGCGATATCCGGCGGATCGTCGGCGAAGAATGGGCCACGAACGACCAGGCCGTCACCGTCACATATTCCCATGATCCCGGCCCCCTGACGGTCGCCAAGATGCCGGCCTATGTCGTTCTGCCCAGGACCCGGGAGGAGGTATCGGCGCTCCTGAAGCTCTTCCAGGCCAATCACGTCCCCTGGGTGGCCCGCGGCAACGGCTCTCAGAATGCCGGCCTCAGCCTTTCCGAGGGCGCCGTCATCGACCTGAACCGGATGAAGGACATCGCCTTCGACGAAAAGAACTGGGCGGTCAAGGTGGGCGGCGGCGTTCCGGCCTTCGACCTCCAGCGCGAGGCCGCCCGGCGCGGCTATCGTGTCAACGTCGCCGAACCGGCGGCCCTCGTCTGCTCCAACATGATCTGCTCGGGGATCTTTTCGACTTTCCTGACCGCGTACGGGACGGCCGCGGACAATTGCATCGACGCCGAATTCGTGGCCGGGGACGGCACGTTCTTCTCCCTCAGCGACAAGAACGCCCCCAACGTGTTCGCCTTCAAGCAGGCCGACCAGAAGGCCCCCGGGATCTGCACGGCCGTGAGCATGAAGCTCCATCCCGTGACCGGGGACGAGTCGGGGGTCCTCGTCCCCTTCGATTCGCTGGACAAGGCCCTCGACTTTTCCAGGGAATGCGCCATCCGGCGGATCGGCCTGGCCATCGGAGTCCTGGGGGGCGGGTACATGTCGTCCTTCCTGGCCCCCACGAAGAAGCTGGCCGAGGAGGTCCGGGACGTCTTCGAGAATAAGCTGGGCATCGCCTATCTGGTCCTGGTGATCGGCGATCGCTATGCCATCCGGAGCGTCCTGGCCATGGGGCACCCGGTCTTCGATCAGCGGCTCTTCAAGGCCCTCAGCCTGGGCCTGACTTCCCTCCGGTCGGCCGGGTGGCCGGATCTTCTGGGCCAGCTTTCCGCCGTCGAGCCGTTCTCTTACCTCCGGATCAAGGGCTTCGCCGAGATCGTGGAGGCGGCCGTGGCGCCGTCGGCCGCGAGCCTGGCGGAGGCGGTCGATCCGGACCTCCGTCCGTTCTTCGAGGAGGTCTTCGGCCGGCCGGAGATGACGGACCTGGTCTGGCTGAACATGTTCAGGATCCTGAGCTCGAGGATGGGACGGGACAAGCAGTTCGCCGTCAACATCGTCTACCTGCCCCTCGAAGCGGACTTGATCGCCGCGATGTCCGAGGGGTTCAAGCGGATCGCCGACCGCCACGGGCTCGCGAACGATCTGGGCTTCATCACGCCCCTCGACGGCGGAAAGCGATGCATCCTCGAATACGATTATTACTTTGACCAGACCGACCCCGAGGAGATCTCCCGGGCCCAGCGGGCGGCGATGGACGCCGGCGGGCTGATCATGGAGTATTCGGCCAAGCTGGGCACCATCCGCTGGATCCGGCACGTCGTCAACCAGGGCTTCAGCCGCATGGAGGACCTTCTCTACGGCAAAGCTTGAGGAGCAAAATTAAAAGCGGATTCAAAGAGGAATTTCAGAGGCTCTGGAAGACGCATTTCGAAGGGGCGGAGCCGCAATAGTTACTGGGGGGGGCTCGGGCCAAGATGAAGACTCCTAAAGATCCGGCGCGCCTGGCGTTCCGGTTCGTGCTTCTCATCGGCATCGTCAACCTGTTCGCCGATTTTACCTATGAGGGCGGCCGCAGCATCATGGGACCCTTCCTCGGCGTCCTCGGCGCCAGCGGGACGATCGTCGGCCTCGTGGCGGGCTTCGGCGAGCTGTTGGGCTATGGCCTGCGTTCCGTTTCCGGATATCTCGCGGATAAAACCCGCCGCTACTGGATCGTCACCTTCGTCGGTTATGCGATCAACATGCTGGCCGTTCCCGCGCTGGCCCTGGCCGGAAGCTGGCCGGCCGCGGCGGCTCTCATCGTTATGGAAAGGACGGGGCGGGCCATCCGCCGGCCCGCCGTCGAAACCATGCTCTCTCACGCCGGCCGAAGGATGGGCCGGGGATGGGTCTTCGGCCTCAACGAAGCGCTCGATCAGGCCGGCGCGACTGTCGGCCCCCTGCTCGTCGCCCTCATCCTGGCTCTCCGGGGAAGCTATCGCACGGGATTTGCCATATTGCTCGTCCCCGCGTTCCTATGCCTCGGGATCGTCGCTTTTGCCCGGATCCTGTATCCCCATCCGGAAGCCTTGGAGCGCAAAGAGCCCCGCCCCCTGCACATCAGAGGATTCTCCGGCCAGTTCTGGACTTTTCTCGCGGCCGGCGCGCTCGTCGCGGCCGGGTTCGCTGATTTTGCCTTGATCTCGTTTCATTTCCAGCGCGTCGGAAGCGTCCCCGGACACGATGTGCCCCTGTTCTATGCGGCGGCCATGGCGACCGGGTCCGTCGCCGCGCTCGTTTTCGGACGGCTTTATGACAAGCTGGGTTTTGCCGCGGTTTACGCCGCGTTCTTTCTTTCTTCGTTCTTCCCGCCGCTTGTCTTTCTCGGCGGCTCCACACTCGCCCTGGCCGGCATGGTGCTGTGGGGGATCGGGATGGGCGTCCAGGATTCGCTGCTCAAGGCCGTTCTCTCGGACATCGTCCCTTCGGAGAAACGCGGCACGGCGTTCGGTCTGTTCGACACCGGCTTCGGCATCGCCTGGTTCGCAGGCAGCGCCGTCATGGGCTTTCTCTATGACCGGTCGGTGCCGGCGGTCATCGTCTTTTCTGTAATCCTCCAGCTGGCGGCCCTGCCGGTGTTCCTTCTGGCCAGAAAGCGGCCTCAGCGCGCCGGGTAGGACGTCGCGCTAACCGCGCGGCCCCCAGGTCCAGTAATAGGCGGCGTAGGCATAAAAATGGCTCGGGCCGTGCAAGTCGCGGCCCGCGGAGACCATGAAGATCTGTCCCTTCCCGACGGACAGCAGGGCCCCGAGGTTGAAGCCTGTTTCCCCGGTCTCTCCCGGGGCTTTGGACGAATTGGCGGTGATTTCCGCGCCGACCGTGATCCGTTTGGAAAGATCGCGCTGGGCTTCCCAGCCGGCCACCCAATAGCTCTTGTTCCCCGGACCCGGATTGATCCAGTAACCGCCGCCGCCGTAAGTCGTCCACGGCCCCCAGCTCTTTTGGAGCCAGAGCGGCAGGAAGACCTGAACATGTCCGCTCCCCAGACCGCGGGCCGGGCTTCCGGCGGGCACCTCGATGTGCGGGAATGTCCCGATCTGAGGCCTCGAACGGGTTTCACCGACGAGACTGACCTTGACCCCGAATTCGATGTCGCCGGGGCCGTACTGGAAGGGGAGCCCTCGCGGCTTGGCATAGGCCATCGGCATGATCAGGTGGAGCATGACGTTCGTGACGGCCCCATAATTGACCTCGACATGCGGGAGAGTGCCCGAAACATCATTGCCTGTGAAGAAGTGCTGGGAGGCAAGGTAGAGCTCCCAATTGCGGAGGTTGAGGGGAACAGGATCATCCGTGAAAAAAGGCGGCCCTGCCCGGAGGGCGGAGGAAAGTGCGGCCGCGATAAAGAAGCCCGCGAGAAGCTTCGGCGCCGTTTTCATCGAATCGCATTCCCCCGCCATGATTATAGGCGACCCTGGCCGTCCGGTCAAAGGCCGTACATTCAGAATCCTTTTTTCGCCCGCGTCACTTCGTCCGGAGCTTCTTCGGTTACGGCCAGAGTCTCGTCGATGCGCTCATCGCGTCAGCCCGATCGGGGGCGGGCTCATCCTGCCGGGCCGGAACTGAACCCAACCGCTAGAAGCTCAGGCGCACCTGCACGCCGGCGCCTTTGGGCAGGGCGAACGGCGCGACGCCGACGCTCATGCCGCGGCGGGCCAGGAGGCGATCGTTGTGCTTGCGGACGGCTTTCCCGACGGTCGCGATGTCGATGATGGCCGAAAGGGCCATACCGCCGATCCAGGCGTAACCCAGCCCCGGGCCGGCCTCATCATGTTCGACGGAGTAGAGCACGGCCGCGATCGTCGCGCCCAGTCGCAGCCCGGATGTCAACAATCCTCTCCCCAAACAGTCGCCGTACATGAAGCCCAGGGAAGGCCCGAGGGACAATCCGGCCAGCGCGACCCATCCGTTATGGGAGTACAGGCTCGCGACCGCGGCGGCGGTCCCGATCACAGACAGCGCCACGGCCATGCTCTCCGATGGCAATCCACGATAGTCGACATCCTTTTGCCAACTGGCTTGGTCGGCCGGCCGGTCCTGGCCGGCCGCCGGCAGGACGACAAGGCCGAGTGCGAGTAGGGCGCTCGCGGCCAGCCGGACAGGCCCCCCGAATCCGTCCTTCTTTTCCCTGGTTCGATCGGCCATGGTACGGTCTCCTTCGCCGGAGAGAGGCTCCCGGATTTCCAGGGACAGGATAGGACCGGGCGGGAATAGAGTTGTCAGGCTTTTGTCAAGATTTTGTCAGGTTTCACTTCTTCTCGAGGCTGCGGTAGACCAGCTCAGAGCTCGGCGCCGATCGCCTTTTTCAGGCCGTCGAGGCCGGCCGCGGCGACTCGCTCGCCGATCATGGCGATGCGCCGCGGCTCGGAGAAGCCGAGGACGCCCTGGTCGACGGGAACTCTCAGGACGAAATCGGCATGCCGCGCCCGCTCCTCGAAGGACGCCGCCGAGGCCACCTCGACCGTCCTCTGGACGATCTGGAAGGTGCTCTTGAGACGTTCTTTCGGCACTCTCTTGAGCGGCCGATGGACGTCCACGAGGACCGCGACCTCGGCCCCGGCGGTCTTGGCGGCCTCGACGGGAGCGCTGTTGAGGACGCCGCCGTCGAGCAGGAGCATGCCGCCCATCCGGACCGGCGCGAAGACGAGCGGCAGCGACATCGTCGCCCGAAGGGCCCGGATGAGCTTGCCCCTGGTGAACAGGATCTCCCGGCCGGAGACGAGATCGACGGCGTTGCAGAGGAATTTGACCGGCAGGTCCTCGATGCGGACGTTGCCCACGCAGCTTTTCAGGTAGCCTTCGACGGCGTCTTCTTTGTCCACGCCGATCTTGCTGATGAAACGGTTCTTGGTGTCCGTGAACAGCAGGTACTCGAACAGGTTCCGCGAATGGTGGAACAGACCCCGGCGGCGGGCCCTGTCGGCGGCGTCTTTGAGCCCCATGCCGTCGAGCATCTCCGTCAGCCTGGCCCCCGAGAGGCCGGCCGCGAAGAGGCCCCCGACGAGCGCCCCCATCGACGTCCCGGCGATGACGTCCGGAACAAGCCCCTTCTTCTCGAGGAGGCGCAGCACGCCGATATGGGCAAGCCCCCGGGCGCCGCCGCCCATGAGGACCAGGGCCCACGTTTTGGAGGTTCTCATGCGGGATGCCTAAGGATAGCACCGCGCCGGGAGCCCGTCAACGGAGCGGCCGGGGGGTGGGAAATCACCGGCGGATTCACCCCTCGGGGTGATTGCCTGCGCGCCCGGCGGCCTCATCATCGATGGCGAAGGAGCCGGACATGTTCGAGAGACGCAAAAGACATCGGTTCGTCGAGCGGAATGAGATCCTCGTCCGGACCACCGTCGATAAGTACCAGGGGCCGGGCGTTGCCGCCCACACCTACGACCTGTCCACCGGCGGGGCCAGGATCATCGCTTCGAAAAGCTATCCGGTGGGGACTTTCATCAAGATCCGCCTCAACCTCGCGGGTTCGGACCAGTCCGTCAACCTCGACGGGGAAGTGAAGTGGCTCAAGCAGAAGCCGGACGACAACCTCTATGAGATCGGCGTGGAGTTCGAGCGGCTGACGTCCCAGGCCGTGCTCGCCCTGATCCGCCATCTCTACGGCCGGAACGAGGGCATCCCCACGACCGTCGCCTAACTGGATATTCATAAACGCGCCGGCTACTTCCCGTCCTTTAGATAGAATCCCGCCACTTTGAGCGCCATGGCCGCGGCATCGATATCCGAGCGGTTCGCCAGGACGATGACCGTGAGCCCGTCGGCCGTGAACCGCTCGATCGCCGTCCGGAAACCCACCGTCTCCCCGTAGTGCCACATCCGGGGACGGCCCTGCCAGGCGTTGAGGAACCAGCCGAAGCCGTAATCGGCCGGCTTGCCGTCGGGCCCGGTCGGACCCTTGCCCGGGACGCGAACGGGGGTCAAGGCCGGCTTCATCTCTTCCTCGGTGAGCAGGATGTGGCGCCGGAGGGATTCGTCCCAGATGGAGAGGTCGTAAAGCGACGAATAGACGCCCCCGTCGCCGAGGGTCGCCGAAGTCGGGCTCTGGTCGGTGAAGCGCCACCGGCCGTCCTCTTTCGTGTAGCCGAAGGCGCGGTCGGAGACCTTCGCCCGGCCCCGGACGAAGGCCACGGTGTTGTCCATTTTGAGCGGGGCGAAGATGCGCTCGTGGAGAAAGGCGGGGAAGGGCAGGCCTGAGACCTTCTCGACGATGAGCCCGAGCAGGACGTAGCCCGAGTTGCTGTAGCGCCAGTGGGCCCCCGGCGCGAACCAGCCGGCCTTCTGGCCCTCGAGAAGCCTGAGCACCCCGGCGTCGTCGATCTGTGTCTGTTCGACGGGAACGGAGGGGTCCGCCGGAGGCATCAGATCCTCGTAATCGGGAAGCCCCGAGGTGTGGTTGAGAAGGTGGCGGATGGTGATGGCGCGGCCGTATTCCGGGAAACCGGTCAAGAGATCGGACAGGCTGTCCTCGTAGCGGAGCTTGCCGTCGCGCACGAGCAGCATCACGGCCGCCGCGGTGAACTGCTTGGTGACCGAAGCCAGGCGGAAGGCCGTCCGGCCGTCGATCGGACGCATGGCCTGAAGGTCCCCGACGCCGCGCGTGCCGAGATAGGCGACTTTTCCGCCGGCGATCACCAGGATCCCCGCCCCGGGCTCGCGCTCGGAGCCGATGCGGGCCAGGAGCGCGTCGGCCAGCTTGTTGGGCCTGTCCGCGGCCCCGGCCGGCCGGCCCGCGACGAGGAGCGGCAGGGTCAGCAGGAGGAACGCGGTCAGCCTCAGGACTTGACTCATGGAGATGTCCATCTCGAGTGCATCGTAGACCAGAGTCGCCTGGAATTCAAGGCCCGGCCCCCGAGGTCAGATGCGGAGCAGGTAAGAGACCTTGAGGGTGATCGAGTAGCCGCCGATCCGGACGAAGAACTCGTTCCGCTCGCTCTTCTTGAACGCGAGCTGGACGACATTGCCGGCCCCGAAATAATACCCGACAAGGAAATCGAGGCTGTACTGCTTCTCCCGGGTTTCGCCGAAGTAGCGCGTGTTGAGGAAGAGGCTCCGGGTGAGCTGGTAATGGAGGGCCGTCTCATAGGTCAGGCCGTCGAAGACCTCGGTCCCGGTGAGGTCCGAGGTCTGCCGGATCCAGCCTCCCTGGACCGACCACTCGAAGTTGGAGCGCGGCCGCAGCACGAGCTGCCCCTCGATGTTCGTCTCGGCGCCGGGGACGACGGACGTGTATTCCTCGTTGTAGACGCCCCGCTTGTCCCAGCCGGCCTCGACATTGACCTCTTTGAAAAAGCCGCCGCGATTCCAGCTGAAGTCGAGGTTCCAGCCCCAGGTCCTGATAGAGTCCGGCGTCCAGACGAGCTTGTCGTCGAGGCCTAAGACCTGGTACTTGCTCCGGCCGAAGTCGAAACCGCCGTGGAAGTCGATCCGGTTGAAGAGCTCGGAAAAGACCATGAACTCCGCGCCTTCCCCGGTGGCGTGGCCGTAGGAATCCTGGCGGATCACCCCGCCGACGTCGAAGCTGAAGCGCTTGAACAGCCCCTTGTTGTAGCGCCAGGCGTGGCCGACCATGAGGTCGTAGGATTGGACGTCCTTCTGGTCGAGATAACCGGTGCTGATGCTGACGTTGTCCTCGATCCTCTGGAAGCCTCCCATGATCTGCAGGCCCGCGTCCGGCTCCCGCTGGAAGCCGAGCTGGTAGATGCCGTTGCGGGAGCTGGGCACGCCCTCGTTGAAGGTGAGGGCGCCCAGGCCCTGGATGTAGTAAAAGTCCTTGAAATTGAAATTGAAGTCGACGGCCACGTTCTGGTTGCGGGCGTCGCCGTCGCGGACCCCGGCGTAATAGACCCCGACCTGCGAGTTCTTGAGGATGTCCTTCTGGACGCGGAAGACGCCGAAATAGGAGTCGCGCGGGTCCTCGTCCGGGCCGACGTCGACTTTGTTGATCGCCCCGAGGATGCCGAAGCCGAAGCCGCCGGTCTTGCCCGAGATCTTGGCCGCGGCCCGGGGATTCCGGATGCGGCGGGAGTAAAACAGGCTCAGGCCGCCCTCGTCATATTCGTCGTTGCTGCCCAAGGTGAAATAGCGACTGCCCTCGGTGAAGAAGGGCCGGTGCTCCTGAAGGTAGGTTTCGTACGGCGAGAGCTGATAAATGAACGGGTCGGATTCGACCTCGCTGAAATCCGGGCTGGCCGTGACGTCGAGATAGAGGTTGGGCTTGATGCCCCATTTGGCGTCGAGGCCGATCGCGGCCTTGGTGTCCGTCTGGCTGCCCCCCTCGACGTCGAATTTGGATGTCCGGACCCCGGCGTAGGGGAAAAATTCGAGATTGTAGCCCGGCCTGAGGCCGCTCAGGCCCCGGAGCTCGCCGCTCTGTTGAAGCTCGGGCAGGTCGCGCTTGACGTCGGTCCAAAAGTCCGTCTCGTTGAGGCGGTTGATGTAGCGCTCGAAGTTGACGCCCCAGACGGCCAGCTTCGTAGCCGAGAAACGGAGCGACTTGAACGGAATGGCCATCTCGGCGCTCCAGCCGTCCGGGCGGATAACCGCCTCGGATTTCCAGATCGTCTCGACGGAGTTCTTCTGGACGCCCCTGGGATTGACCTCGAATTCGATGCTCGTCCGTTTGTCGTTGTAGGCGTCGAGGATGAGCTTGATCGAGTCGTTGTTCTCGTACTCGTTGCGGGGCGTCAGCTCGGCCCAGATCTTGCGGGGCTGGGAGTCCTTCATGAGAAAAGCGAAATAGAGATAGTCCTGGTCAAAGGCCGCCCAGACGAAGGTCTCCTCGGAAGCCTTCGCGCCGTTGATGGGATCGTGCTGGAAAAAGTCGTCGGCGGGCTTGATCGCCTTCCAGCAGGCGTCGTCGATGAGGCCGTCGATCCTCGGCGGCGCCGTGACGACCGGACGCACATCGAGGATCTTGAGCGGCTCCTGCGCGGCGAGCGGGGCGGCCAGGAGGGCGAAGAGCAAGGGAACGACCGGCGCGGATAACGCGCGGGGTCGGCGGTGCGGCATTCTGCGGGCTCCTAAAGGCGCGATTATACCATCCTTTCGACGCGAGATGGCCGGGTTTCTTCCCGCAGCGAAGCCGGGAAAGGACGGCCGATCGCCTACATCCGGCCGGCCGCGGGACAGCCGGCCGGGCCCGCGGGACGGTCCCCGGCGCTTCCCCGCGGGTGGCAGGCATAGCAGGCGGGGGAACTGTACGAGTATCCGGTGACGTCCCCATGATGGCTGTCCGTCGACGCCTTTTCGTGGCAGCCGAGGCAGTTGAAGACCCGGAAGTCGCTCGTCGTGTGGCATTCCGAACAGGCGACCCCCGCGTGCCGTCCGGAAGTGATGGGGAAGGGGTGGTCGAAATTCGCGCCCGACCAGCCGGTCGCGGACGTTCCGTGGCATGAGGCACAATCGGTCGGGAACCCGGCGGTCCGGTGGTTGGGATCGGTCGTGCTGTTGTAGTTGGCGAGGTGGCAGGACACGCACTCCGTCGATGTGCCCTGGTAGACGCCGTTGATGTGGCAATCCGTGCACGCGGCCGTGGCGTGCCGGCCCTGAAGAACGAAGCCGGTATGGGCGAAGTCCGCCCCCGACCAGCCGGTCGCGGACGTTCCGTGGCATGTGGCACAATCGGTTGGGAAGCCGGCGGCCCGATGGTTGGGATCGGTCGTGCTGTTGTAGTTGGCGAGGTGGCAGGACACGCATTCCGTCGATGTGCCCTGGTAGACGCCGTTGATGTGGCAATCCGTGCACGCGGCCGTAGCGTGCCGGCCCTGAAGGACGAAGCCGGTATGCGCGACCGACGCGTCCGACCAGCTTCGTTGGGAGTGGCATGACGGACATGTCGTCGGGAAGCCGGCCTGGACGTGGTTCGGTTCGCGGGTCCCCCGGTAATCGGCTTCGTGGCAGCCGAAGCAATCCGTCGGGCGGGCCGAGAAACCGGCGCTCCCGTGGCAGGCCTCGCAGTCGAGGGTCCGATGGATGCCCTCGAGCCGGTAGCCCACGTTCGTTTCGTGGCTCCAGAGCCCCGGATCGACCTTCTTCCAGGATTGGGGCGTATGACAGTCGGCGCAGCGGGTGCCGAGGCGGAGGGCGTAGCGGTCGTCCTGGCGCCGCTCCCAATGGCAGACCTCGCAGTCGGTCGGCGTGCCTTCGAAGACCAGGTTGCTGTGGCACTCCCGGCAGGCCAGCGTCCGGTGCTTGCCGACGAGCGGGAAGTTGGTCCGGTCGTGGGACTCGGTCGTTCCCTGCCGGCCGATCCGCGAGGGCTTGGCCGCGGCTCCGGCCTTTTCCTGCCCCGCGCCCGGACCGGCCCCGAGGACGAGAAGGAGCGGGATGATGATCGCCCCGGCCAGGGCCAGGGCCGGAGCGGATTTCGTTCGCAAGCGGGTCATGGCGTCCTCACCGGCTCCTGTAGATCAGCCTGACAAATAGGAAATGCTCGTTATTGCCGGAGCTCAGGAATCCGCCGTACTCGATCGAGGCCGAGAGGCCCCGGCCGAGCCGGATGAGGGTCCCGAGCGCGACATTCCGATAGTCGGCGATGGTGATGGGCAGGGGCTCTCCCGTGATCGGATCGAACCGCAGCCCCCGGAACGTGTTCGAGAAGCTGGCGTTCAGCGAGAATCGCCCCAGGTCCTTGGTCAGCGAGACATAATACGAATCGGATTCGGACAGGTCGCCGCGGTTGAGGGCGTAGTTCCCGACGATGGACAGGCCCGGCATCAAAAAGTTCCAGACGGAGGCGCCGAAGCGCCAGGTGTGGTTGACGATGCCGAGGTCGTTTTGCCGGCTTTCCTGGCGGGCCACGGAGAGCCGCAGCCCGCGGACCGGCTTGAGACTGAACCGGACCCCGTAATAGCTCGAATAGTAGAACCGCTCGACGTCCTGGTTGAACAGCGTCGGGTCCTGGGACGCTTCGATGAGGTAGCGGTGGAAATCGAGTCCCTTGCCGGAGCTGTAGCTCGCGGTCACGTCGGCCTTCGAGCCGAGGTCGAGGCGGATATTCCCGAACAGCCGGGACAGGCGGTTCGTGCCGGCGACGTGGCGGCCGAGCTCGTACTCGGCATCGCCGTAGAAGACCAGGATCCGGCGCACCGGGAGGAACAGGGTCCCGTAGGCGAACCGGCGCTCGACGCTGCCGTCGAACCATCAGCTGGCTCACGGTCAAGCCGGCCGTCCGTCCCTGCGGCCCGAGCCAGCGGACGAAGGCCCCGGCCTTGTAATATTTCGAATCCAGCCGGGCGATGTACGGCGTCGATTCGAGACCGCCGAAGGCGCCGGCGAGAAAGTCGCGGCCGATCTTGATCCCGGCCATTCCGCCGAGGAGCGCGCCGATCCCCGCGGTATCGTAAAGGTTCATCTGGCCGAGCGACAGATAGAACGGCGAGCCCGGCTTGTCGAACGTCAGGCGGGCGCTGTAGAGGATGAGCTGGTTGGTCGTCCGGTCCCGGATGCCGACCCGATCGCGGGCGTCCAGGTCCAGGGTCCAGCCCTGTCCCGGAGGATCGATCAAGACGAACTTGACCCGGGCCGAGACCTGATTGAAGAAGATCCCGTCGGAGTAGCGCGAGCCGTTCCAGTCGAGATAGATCGTCTCTTTGATAGAAGGAGGATAGCCGGGTATTGGGCGGCCAGCGGTGTCGCGGAGAGAAGGAGCCCCGCCGCGACGAGGAGCCCTGCCGGCATCGCGCGTCGCATGGTCAGATCCCCTCCGCCCGCCGCCCGACGGACCAGCTGTCCTGGTCATGGCAGGACAAGCAGAGGTCCTGCTTGCCGGGATGCGGCGAGATATGACAGCCTTTGCAGCCCGCGACCTTGAGAAGATAGGACCGGCCGTATTTCCTCGGCAGGACGTTGGCCGGCGCATGGCAGGTGTCGCAGGATTTGACCTTGAGGTGGGCGCCCTGGAGGTCCGCGCCGGTTTCGGCATGGTCGAAATCCGAAGGATCCAGGTTCAGGAGATCGGCCTGCCGGCCCTGGTGCTCGGCGTGACAGATGCCGCAGTCCTCGGCCTTATCGCGGTGGAAGCCCCGATGGGCGGCGATCCGGGAGGCGATTTCCGTATGGCAGGCCAGGCACTTGGCGGGGCCTGTCTTGCCGGGGGCGACGTGGCAGGCCGAGCAATCGCCCTCGCCGGGCTTGGACGCATGGGAGGCGCTGAGCGGGCCGGGCATCTCCTGGGCCGCCCCGGACCCGCGGACGATAGGGGAGAGGACCAGGGCGAGGAGCAGCGCCAGGCTCGCGAGCGGCAGGATCGGGCTTTTTCTTGCCATGGTCCGACTGTGCCTATATATCCTATCTATACAATAGGAGAATGTCAAATGCAATCGGGCCGACGGCCCCGTGCCGGACGGGGATTTCCTCCCCGTCTTCACCTTTAGAGGTGATTGACGGTCATGGGGGCTAATCGGATGATAAGCCTGAAAAAGCGCAAGGAGTCCGACCATGGCCAAAATACTGCTCTTGGATTTCACCCAAACGGACAAGGACCGACTGGTCTCCGAAAAATACGACGTGGAACTGCGGCAGACCGGCTGGATGACCGGCCTGGACAATCCCCTCGACCTGCCCTATGACAGCGAGATCGTTTTCTACCAGATCGCGGGCGAGACCGCGGCCGTCCGGCCCGATCTCCACGCCGGCGTGCACGAGACGCTCATGGAACGGGCCCGCGCGGGGACCCGCGTCGTCTGCTTCATCGGTGACGGCGAGGTATCCCGGCTGACCAACATCGTCGGCCCCGTGGACGGGCTCCAGACCATGGAAAGCGCCCGTGCGGACGCGGTCGTCTTCAATCCGAGGGCCATCTTTCACGTCCCCTTCGAGCGCTTCAAACCCTACATCGCCAAGGCTTTCCGTCTCCTGCCCGAGACGTTCGGGGACGGCGTCTGGGAAAAAGAATCCTCGGTCCACGGCAAGTTCGAGATCCTGGCCAAGACGACCGACGGCGCGCCCGTGGCCATGCTCATCCGGAAGGGCCAGGGCTCGCTCCTGCTCCTGCCGTCGTTCGGGCCGAAGAACGTCGACATCGTCGATCATATCCTCAAGGACAAGCTGCCGTTCGCCCCCGAGATCGTCGCCGAGGCGCCCGTGGGCTGGCTCGAAGCCGACGACTACGCCTTCCCCGAGCTCAAGGCCCTGATGGCCAAGCGGGACGACGAAAAGCGGAAGTTCGCGGAGGTCCTGGCCGACTACGACAGGCAGATCAAGGACCTGAAGTCGGGCGGCCAGGAGGAATTCCACCGCCTGCTCAACGGCGAAGGCGCGGCCCTCAAGAAGGCCATCGTCAACACGTTCCGCTACCTCGGCTGGGGCCGGGTCGTGGACGTCGACCAGTACTGGAAGAACACGATCCGGAACAAGGAAGAGGACGCCTGGGTCATCGACCCCGCCGACATGCCGGTCGAAGCCGGCCTGCGCAAGGGCGAGCTGGTCATCCTCCTGGCCCGCGGCGGCAAGAACTGGGCCACCGACGACGAGTGCGCCCTCCTTCAGAAATACAAAGGCCGCCGGATGCAGGAATTCGACAACACGCGCATGAAGGCCGTCCTCGTCGGCAACTATTTCTCCGCGGCCGAGGCCAAGTCCCGGCCGAACCCCTTCTCGGCCGCCCAGATCGAAGAGGCCCAGAAGGACGGCAACGGGCTGCTCACGTCGTATGAGCTCTTCCGGGCCATCAAGGCCGAGAAGGAGAACCGCATCTCCAAGGACGCGATCCGGGACCAGATCAAGCTCAAGACCGGCCTGATCACCTTCGACATCTGAAAAATGGGGACGTTTCTATTTTTGAAATTAATGCATTTTTTTCGAAAATAGAAACGTCCCCATTTTCGAGCGCTCCGGCCTCTCGTACCGTCTTGCGTTTTGACCCCTCCGCAGATAGAATCCCCTTCCTCATGAACCTGACCTGGATCGACTGGGGCATCGTCGCCGCCGTCTTCGCCTTCATCATCGGCGTCGTCATCCTCAGCAAGCCGCTCATGCGGAGCGTGTCCGATTTTCTGGCCGCCGGCCGGACCGGCGGGCGGTACCTCATCAGCCTGTCCCAGGGCACGGCCTCGCTCGGGGCCATCACCATCGTCGGCATGCTCGAGATGAACTTCATCGCCGGCTTCGCCATGCGCTGGTGGGAGATGGTCATGGCCGTCGTCGTCGTCGGCATCAGCGTCTCGGGCTGGGTCCTGTACCGGTTCCGCCAGACGCGGGCCCTGACCATGGCCCAGTTCTTCGAGATCCGCTACAGCCGGACCTTCCGCGTCTTCGCCGGGGCCCTGGCCTTCCTCTCCGGGATCATCAACTTCGGCATCTTCCCGGCCGTGAGCGCCCGCTTCTTCATCTACTTCTGCGGTCTGCCGAAGACGGTCGATCTCCTCGGCCTCCATGTCTCGACCTTCGCCCTGATCATGATCGTCATTCTCTGGATCCCGCTCTACTTCGTCTTCAGCGGCGGCCAGATCGCGGTCATGATCACCGATTTCCTCCAGGGCATCTTCGTCAATGCCGTCTTCATCGTCATCGTCATCGTCCTGATGCTCAAGGTCGACTGGTCCCAGATCGGCCAGGCCCTGGCCCTGGCCCCGGCCGACGCCTCGCTCGTCAACCCGTTCCACACGGGCAGCACCAAGGATTACAACTTCTGGTACTTCTTCATCGGCATGATCGGGGTCATCTACGGCAAGCTGTCGTGGCAGGGGACCCAGGCCTACAACGCCTCGGCCAAGAGCGCCCACGAGGCCAAGATGGGCGACGTCCTGGCCAACTGGCGGGGCATCCCGCAGTGGGGGCTGTTTCTCGTCTTCGTGCCCATCGTCGCCTACACGTTCTGGCACGGGCAGGGGTTCGCGTCCGCGGCCGCGTCGGTCCGGCCCGTCCTCGACGGCCTGGGGTCGGAGGCCCTGCGGAGCCAGCTGACCGTGCCGATCGCCCTGACCAAGCTCCTGCCGGTCGGGCTCATGGGAGCCTTCGCCGCGGTCATGCTGGCCGCCGCGATCGGCTGCAACGAGACCTATCTCCACTCCTGGGGCAGCATCTTCATCCAGGACGTGGTCATGCCCCTCCGGAAGAAGCCCTTCGCGCCGGAGGAGCACCTGAAGTTCCTCAAGCTCTCGATCCTGGGGGTGGCCGCCTTCAGCTTCGTCTTCAGCCTGCTCTTCCAGCAGAGCGAGTACATCTTCCTCTTCTTCGCCATCACCGGGGCCATCTTCGCCGGGGGGAGCGGCGCGGTCATCATCGGCGGGCTGTACTGGAAGCGCGGCACGACGGCCGCCGCCTGGGCGGCCATGGTCGTCGGCTCGGTCGTGGCCGTCGGCGGCATCGTCGTCAAGCAGCTCGTGCCCGGTTTCCCCGTCAACGGGCAGATGTTCTGGGGGCTGGCCATGGCCGGGTCGAGCGTCGTCTACGTCGTCGTCTCGCTCCTGACGGGCCGCCGCGCGGCCTTCGACATGGACAAGATGCTCCACCGCGGGAAATACCTGATCCGCGAGGAGTACACCGTGGTCGACGCGGCCCCGGTCAAGGGCTGGAAGGTCCTGGGCATGGGCCGGGAGTTCACCCGCTTGGGACAAGGTCATCTACGTCGCGACCTACGCCTGGACGGCGAGCTGGGTCGTCGTCTTCGTCGTCGGCACCGTCCTCAATCTGACCCGCGAGGTCTCGTCGGCGGCCTGGCTCGGCTTCTGGAAGACCTACACCATGATCTACCTCGCCGCGTCGATCTTCGTCATCGTCTGGTTCTCGATCGGCGGCATCGTCAATTTGAAGGAGATGATCGCGACGCTCAAAGTCATGAAGCGCGATCCCTCCGACCAGGGCTTCGTCGAGCGGGACCGGGGCTGAGGCCATGGCCTTCGGGCGCTTCTCCGACGACGGCCGCGAGTTCGTCATCACCGACGTCCGGACACCCAGCCCCTGGATCAATTACCTCGAAAACGGACGGTATTTCGCCACGATCTCGGCCAACGGCGGCGGCATCTCCTATGATCGCAGCCCGCTCCACGGACGGATCACGCGCTATCGCATCAACGACGTTCCGCCCGACCGGCCGGGCAAGTACATCTACGTCAGGGACCGGGATTCGGGCGAGGTCTGGAGCCTGACCTGGCAGCCGGTGGGGCGGGAGCCCGCGGCGGCCTATCGCGTGGCCCACGGCTTCGGCACCACGAGGGCGGAGGCCGAGGTCGCGGGCATCGCCTCCTCGGTCGTGTTCTTCGTGCCGCTCGAGGACGACCGGGAGATCTGGAAGGCGGTCCTGGCGAACCGGTCGGGACGGCCGCGCCGGCTGGCGATCGTCGGCTACGTCGAGCTCGCCCTCGGGCACGCCCTGGTCGACCTCATCAATCAGTGCGACGACCAGCATTTCAACCGGGCCCATTTCGAAAAAGGGCTCGACGCCGTGTTCGCCACCAAGACCTACTGGGTGACGGAGACGCGCGGCACGCAGCACCAGGAGAACAAGGAGTGGGACCGCTGGGCCTTCTTCACGGTCAACCGGCCCGTCGCCGCTTATGAGACCGTTCGGGAGCGGTTCATCGGCCCGTTCCGGAGCGAATCGAATCCGGTCGCGCTCGAGCGCGGCCTCGAGTCCAGGGACATGGACTGCGGCAACGCCGTGGCCGCCCTGGAGGTCGACCTGGAGCTCGGTCCGGGCGAGTCGGCCGACGTCATCTTCTCGCTCGGGGTCATCCCCAAGCCGGAGTTCGAGCGGGCGAAGGGCGAGACCGTGAGGAAATACAGGGACGCCCGGTCGGTCGACGAGGCCCTGGAGCGAGTCCGGGACGCATGGGACCGCTACTTCGGGCATACCCGGGCCGCGACCCCGGACCCCGAGGCCGACGTGTTCCTGAATTTCTGGACGCCGTACCAGGCCAAGGTCGCGTTCGATGTCGGCCGGGTGGCGAGCTTCTATTATTGGGGCATCGGACGGGGCTTCGGCTACCGGGACACGGCCCAGGACACGATCGCCATCGTCATCGCCGATCCGGCCCGGGCCCGGGCGCGCGTCGGGCTGCTGGCCCGGCAGATGCGGCGGGACGGCAAGGTCTATCACCATTTCTATGGCGACGGGGAAGGCGAGTTCACCGAGCATTGTGACGATCCGCTGTGGTTCATCCTGGCGGTGACGGAATACCTCAAGGAGACGGGCGACTTCGGCCTCGTCGACGCGACGGAGCCCTTCCTCGACGGGGGAGAGGGAACGATCCTCGAACACCTGATGGCCGTCGTCGCGCTTCGCCGGGGCCGGCCTCGGGGCGCACGGCCTGCCGAAGTTCGGCCGCGGCGACTGGAACGACACGCTCGATTATATCGGCGGCAAAGACGGCGGCGAGAGCGTCTGGGGCGGGATGTTCTACGCGGCCATGCTCGACCGCCTGGTCGAGCTCCTCGATTTCGTCAAGGCGGGCGGCCGGGGGGCGGCGGCGCGGGGGCTGCGCGACCGGCTGGTCGAGGCGCTCGAGAAACACGCCTGGGACGGCGACTGGTACATCCGGGCCTTTGGCCAGGCCGGGAGAAAGATCGGCTCGAAGGAGAACACCGCCGGCCGCATCTTCGTCAACACCCAGAGCTGGGCCGTCATCGCCGGCCTGCCGGACCGGGCGAGGCTCGTTCGGGCCATGGACAGCCTGGCCGAGCGCCTGGACACGCCCTACGGACCGAAGATCTGCGCCCCGGCTTTCCGGGAGATCGATCCCGCGATCGGCCTGATCACGCGGTGCGTCCCGGGCAAAAAAGAGAACGGCGCCGTCTTCTGCCATCCGGCGGCCTGGGTCATCCAGGCCGAGTGCATGTTGGGGAGAGGGGAGCGGGCCTTCGCCTATTTCAAGAAGATGCTTCCGGGGCGGATCGCGCAGGAGACGTTCTGCGCCGAACCCTACGTCTATTCCCAGTACATCACCAGCGACGAGCACGAGACGGCCGGCAAGGCCAGCCATTCCTGGCAGACGGGCACGGCCGCCTGGATGTACCGGGTGGGCTACGATCATATCCTGGGCCTGCGTCCGGCCTATGACGGGCTGGTCGTCGATCCGGTCATCCCTCCGGCCTGGAAAGCGTTCCGGGCCGAGCGGGTCTTCCGCGGGGCCAGGTACCTGGTCGAAGTGGAGAATCCCGACGGCGTCGAGCGCGGCGTCGTCTCGATCCGCGTCGACGGCCGCCCGGTCAAAGGGCCGATCGCTCCGCGTCCGGCCGGCTCGATCTGCCGCGTGTCCGTCAAGATGGGGAAAGCCTCATGATCAGGGAAGGGGGAGGGACCATGCGCCGATATCCCGGGAATCCGATCCTGACCAGGGCCGAGATGCCCGATATTCCGCCCTGGCTCACGGACGTGACCTCGGTCTTCAATCCGGGCGCCGTGATGGACGGCGGCATCACCAGCCTGATGCTCCGCGTCCAGGCCCGGTCGCGCGAGACGTTCATGGTCATGGCCGAAAGCGCCGACGGCTTCCGCTTCGTCGTCCGGCCGGAGATCGTGAATTTCGCCGGGATCGAGAGCGTCAAGGACAGGATCTACCATGTCTACGACGCCAGGATCACCCGCCTCGAAGGGGCGCACTATGTCATGTTCGCCATGGATATGGACGGCGGCTGCCGGCTGGGACTGGCCCGGACCGAGGATCTTCGGAACTTCCGCTTCCTCGGGGTCGCGTCGACGGACGACGTCCGGAACGGCGTCCTCTTTCCGGAAAAGATCGGCGGCCTGTACCTCAGGCTGGAGCGGCCCAACACGGCCAGGCTCGAAGGCGGTCCGGCGACGGGAAGCGAGATCTGGCTGGCCGGGTCGGACGACCTCATCGGCTGGCGCCGGCTCGGGCCGGTCATGGGGGGGCGCTTCCACTACTGGGACGAGTACATCGGTTCGGGGCCTCCGCCGGTCAAGACGCGCCAGGGCTGGCTCCACATCTATCACGGCGTCGCGACGCACTTCGGCAGCGCCAATATTTACCAGGCCGGGGTCGTTTTGCTCGATCTCGGCGACCCGACCAGGGTCCTCGGGCGGTCGAGAGGCAATATCCTCGAGCCTCGGGAATGCTACGAGCTCGCCGGCCAGGTCCCGAACGTCGTTTTTCCATCCGGGATGGTCGTCGACGAGCTCGATGCGGAAGGCTATGCCCTGGCATCGAGCCCGGTCCGCGTCTATTATGGCGCCGCCGACACGGCCGTCGGCCTGGCCGTGACGACGATCGGCGAGCTCCTGGACGCGGTCTCCGAGCCGTCGCTATAAGAAGGGGTCAAACCTACGCGATGCCAGAATTGGCATCGCGTAGGTTTGACCCCTTCTTCTTTATATGTTAAAAAGGACTGTCATTCGGCCTGCGGGAGAGAACAATGAAGAGAACGGAGAGGCATCACCTCAAAGAAGACGACATGGCCCAAGGCGTCCACTGGCTGGGCGCCTTCTTCCAGGACTACCGGCGCGAGATCACGATCGTCGCCGCTGCGATCGCCTTCGCGGCCGTCGTCTTCGTCGGCCTCTTCGCGATCCGCTCCCACGCCCGGAGCGTCCGGAGCAGGGCCGTCGGCGAGGTCACGGCCCTGGCCGCCGAGGTCGAACTGAAGCCCGAGATGCTGGCCGAACTCGAAAAGCTCGCGGCCAAGGGGCGGACCGCCCGCCTTGCCGGTCTCGAGCTGGCCCGGTACTGGGCCGAGAAGAGCGACTGGGCCAAAGCGGAATCCTACCTGGCGAAGATTCCGGCCGGGCCCAAGGATCTCCTCTTTTACCAGGCCGAGGACCTCAAGGCCCAGATCGCCCTCGGCAAAAAGGACTTCGACGCGGCCATCGCCATCTATAAGAGGATCTCCGAGGAGAAGCCGAAGGTTTACCCGATCGACGCCGTCCTGTTCCACCTGGCCGAGAGCCAGGAGCTCAAGGGCGAAACCGCGGCGGCGCTCGAGCTCTACAAGAAGCTCCAGGCCGATTATTCCCAGTCCTATTTCGGCTATGAGGCGTCCCTCAAGGTCGGCAAGCTGGAGGCCCGAAAGTAGACGCCGGGCATTGCCAATTTGCCCGGAAGGGATATAATAGGCCCTAATACTCCAAGGAGGAACTTCATGGCTTTCGTCATCACCGAAGAGTGCATCAACTGCGGCGCCTGTGAGCCCGAATGCCCCAACCAGGCCATCACCGCCGGCGAAGAGCGTTATGTCATCGACCCCGACAAGTGCACCGAATGCGTCGGGCACTTCGATACGCAGCAGTGCGCCTCGGTCTGCCCCGTCGACGCCTGCGTCCACGACCCGGAGCACAAAGAGAACCACGAAGAGCTGATGGCCAAGTACCACAAGCTCGGTGGGAAATAGCCCCGCGCCGGTCGGACTCGCCTTGAACGAGGAGTGAACCCGCTTCACTCCTCTTTTTTTTCACCCGACCATGAGCGACATGCCGCGCGGACAGAAGACCTGGCTGAACGGGCTTCTCTTCGCCCTGACGATCCTGACGACGTGGTTCGCCGGCCTGTTCTTCGCCCTGTCCTTCCTGTCGACCGGAGGCGCGCCCGAAGCCTCGCTCCTCGATCCCCGCGTCGTCGGCCTCGGCTTCCTCTACGCCCTGGCCCTGATGACCATCCTCACCGGACACGAGCTCGGCCACTACCTGACCTGCCGCCGCTATGGGGTCCTGGCCACCTACCCGTTCTTCATCCCGGGGCCGCCGTTCCTGGGGACGTTCGGCGCCTTCATCCGCATCAAGTCCCCCGTCCGCTTCAAGCATCAGATCTTCGACGTCGGCGCGAACGGGCCCCTGACCGGATTCGCCCTGGCCCTGCCCGCCCTCGTCATCGGCCTGGCGTTCTCCAAGGTCGGCCCCGTCCCCGTGACACCGGATACGATCTCGTTCGGCGAGCCGCTCCTCTTCAGGCTCCTGAGCGGGCTCTTCTTCGGCCCGATCCCCGAGGGCTCGTCCCTCATCCTGCACCCGGTCGGCTTCGCCGGCTGGGTCGGTCTGCTGGTCACGGCCATCAACCTGGTGCCCCTCGGCCAGCTGGACGGCGGACACGTCGCCTATGCCCTTCTCGGGCGGCGGGCCCGGATCCTCTCGCGGGTCATGGTCGGTTTTCTCGTCGTCATGGGCGTCTTTTTCCATCTGACCTGGCTCATCCTGGCCGCCATCCTTCTCTTTTTCGAGTTCCGGACGAAGATGCGCCTTCAGCATCCGCCGGTCCTCGACGAGGACGCCCCGCTCGGAAGGCGAAGGACCATCCTGAGCCTCGTCATCGTCCTCATCTTCATCCTGTCCTTCATTCCCGATCCGGTCAAAGGCGTCGGATTGCTCGATCTGCTCAAAGGCGCGCCGGGGGCGGTCCGATGACCCGATTGGCACGTTCCGCGGCCCGGAATTTTTCACATATTGTGTGGAAAAGCTGTGGAAAAGGACCGCTTCCATCGAGGCAATACCCGCTCCTGCACGCACATAGCTCGGATTGCACAAGAACTCGTCACGGCCGCAATTCCCGCCTTTTCAATGAGTTACTAAACCATTGAAAAGACTGATGTTGTGGCGTTAAGATAAAGGACGGCCGAAGGAGGCGTTCATGGCCGACCAGTTCCGCGAAGCCGAGGCGACATTCTCGCTCCTGCGTGAAAAATTCAAGGATAAAAGGATCTCGCCGCAGGAGTTCGCCGATTCCCTGAAACAGCTCCGCATCAAGGACGAAGAGGGGCGCTTCTGGGTGATCGGGGCGCAGAGCGGCAAGTGGTACGCCTTCGAGAACGGCGAGTGGGTCGAGGCCAAACCTCCGTCCCAGATGGAGAAGAAGGCGATCTGCATCGCCTGCGGGTTCGAGAACGACCTCGAGGCCGAATCCTGCGCCCGCTGCGGCAGCCGAGGCGACGAATCCGCCCCCGAAGCGCTGGCCGGCGGTATCGGAACGGGGCCCGCGGCGGCCCTCGAAGCGACCCCGGCGCAGGCCGGCCGGGAGACCACCGTCCGCTCCGTCGACATCGTCTCCTTCCTGTGGTTCTTCGGCGTGCTCGGCCTCTTTGCCGGGATCCTTTTGGGCCTGCTCGCCGGCGCGACCGGTCTCTTTTCCGGCTTTGTCGCCCGCCTGCCGGCCTTCTTCGTCGATCACCGGGGGGATCTTTTGGGCGGACTCGCCTTTTCCGTGGCCGGGGGGATCCTGGGCTTCGCGATCGGCGCCGGAACGGGCGCGGCCGCGGCCGTCGTCTCGAACGGGATCCTGTCGCTCATCGGCGGAGTCAGGTTCCGCCGCTCCTGAGCTTCGCCAGTCCCCAGGCGATCTGTCCGAGCGAGAGCGATTCGTCGTTGGGCGAATAGGCCGACGGCCGGAACACCCGGAATCCCTTGGCCGCCAGCCGCCTCTCCGTGCTTTCGAGCAGCCGCCTGTTGAGAAAGACCCCTCCGGCGAGCGAAACCTCTTCCGTCCCGTGGAGCCGCCGGGCCTTCTCCGCGACGCGGACGATGAGCTCGGCCAGGGAATCGTGGAACCTGGCCGATACGATCTTCACCGGCACGCCCTCCTCGACGTCGCGGACGAGGGCGCGGACGAGGGGCGCGAACGAGACTTCGATCGGGCGGCCCGGTCCCGCTTCGATCAGGTCGATGGGATAGCGGCCGCGCGGGGCCCGGTCGCGCGGCGGCCTCGAAGCGCATGGCCGCCTCGGCCTCGAATTCGAGACGCTCGGGCGCCGTCCCGGCGATGAACGACACGGCGTCGAAGAGACGGCCGCAGCTCGACGTGAGGGGACTGCGCAGGCCGCTCCGGCTCATCCGGATAACGGCGGCGCGGCGCGGGCGGCCGATCCGGCGGAGAGGCGCCAGGTCGGGGATCTCGCCGTCGAACGCTTTGTCGAGCCAGGCCAGGGCCATCCGGCAGGGCTCGCGCGCCGCGAGGTCGCCGCCCGGGAGGGGCACCGGCTCGAACCGGGCGAAGCGCTCGAAGATCCCGATAATCGGCGAGCAGGAATTCCCCGCCCCAGGCCGTCCCGTCCTCGCCGTAGCCGTACCCGTCGAGGGCCACGCCCAGGACGCGCCGCCGCGGTTCGTGCCCGTGCTCGAGGAGCGGGGCCAGGACGTGGGCGTGATGGTGCTGGACGCGGAAGTGGGGGAGGCCCATCCGGGAGGCGTACCGCGTCGTCCGGAAATCGGGATGCAGGTCCGAGACGACGGCTTCGGGGCGGGCGTCGAAGAGCCGGAGGAGATGGGCCAGGGTCTCCTCGAAATAGCCGAAGTTCCTGTAGTCGTCGAGGTCGCCCAGGAACTGACTGGTGACGACGTAGCCGTTCTTGTAGAGCGAGACGTGTCCTTGAGCTCGCCTCCGAGGGCGACGAGGACGCGGTCGGACGACTCGAGCGCTGCCGGGACGGGCTGGGGATAGGGCACATAGCCGCGCGCCCGGCGGACGAAGAGGGGGCGGCCCGCGACGACCTTGACGACGGAATCGTCGGCCCGCATCTCGATCGGGCGGTTGTGCGTCAGGATGGCGTCGCAGAGCGCGCGCGATGCCCTCGCCCTCGTCCTTGATGATCGGGGCGTCCTTGTCGTTGGAGCTCGTGGCGGCGATGAGAGTCGAGGCGTTCGAGGAGGAGACGATGGAGGGGCGTGTAGGGCAGCATGAAGCCGATCTCGTCGAGGCGGGGCGCGACGAGCGGGATTCCGCCTTCTTCCTGAGCAGGACGATCGGCCGCCGCGGCGAGAGCAGGAGCTCCGCGCTCGGCCGGCGAAACGAAGGCGAAGCGCCGGACGACCGCGAGATCGCGGGCCATGAGCGCCAGCGGCTTGGTCCGGCGGGCCTTGGTCCGGCGCAGCGGGCGACGGCCGACGCGTTGAACGGGTCGCAGACCAGGTGAAAGCCGCCGAGCCCCTTGACCGCCAGGACCTGTCCGGCGCGGATCAGGGCCGCGGCCTCGGGGATGTCGCCGCGGAGCTTGCGGCCCGAGCGGGCGTCGACGAGGGTCAGGCGCGGCCCGCAGACCGGGCAGGCGATGGGCTGGGCGTGGTAGCGCCGGTCGAGCGGGTCCTCGTATTCGCGCCGGCAGTCGGGGCACATGGTGAAGCCGGCCATGGTCGTCCGGGAGCGGTCATAGGGCAGCCCGCGGACGATGGTGTAGCGCGGGCCGCAGTTCGTGCAGTTGGTGAAGGGATAGCGGTAGCGGCGCTCTCCCGGGGTATCGATCTCCCTGCGCGCAGTCGTCGCAGGTGGCGATGTCGGGCGAGATGAAGACGAAGCCGGCGCGATCGCGGGTCTCGCGGATCTCGAATCCGGCAAGCCTTCGAGCGGCGCCGGGCGGACATCGAGCTTTTCGATGACGGGCGAGCGGGGGCAGGCCGGCTCGCAGGGCGGCGGGGAACTCTTCGCGGACGACCCGCGGACGGCGGCCCTCGACATGGATCTCGACGCCGCGAGCCGGCGTTCTCGACCCAGCCGTCGAGACCGAGTTTCTCGGGCCAGGCGAAAGACGCAGGGCCGGAAGCCGACGCCCTGGACGACGCCGAAGACCGTGAGCCGGGCGGCCGAGCGACGTCCGGTCGGGGCGGTCATGCGCGGCGTCCCGTCACGACGAGGTCCGCCTGCGGGCGGCGGCTTCCAGGCTGTAAACGCAGCCGCAATAGTCCTGCCGGTAGAGCCCGTGGGCCCGGCTGAGGTCGACGCTCTTCTTGAAGCCGTCCTTTTTCTTGAAGTCCGCTTCGAGGAAGGCGATGCCGTGACGGGCGGCGAACTGGCGGCCCATCCGGTTCAGGACCGCCGCCTTCTTCCAGGGGCTGAGGCTCATGACCGTGGTGAAGGCGTCGAACCCCTCGCGGGCCGCGCGCGCCGCCGTCCGGGCGAGCCGCAGCGGCATAGCAGACGTCGCAGCGGCGGCCCTTCTCCGGCTCGTCCTTGAACTTCAGGGTCAGGGCGGTCCAGCCCTCCGGGTCGTAGTCGTCCTCGATCAGGCCGACGCCCGAGGCGAGGGCGATCTTGCCGGGCTTCGTCGAGCCGGAGGTCGTACTCCCGGCGCGGCTGGATGTTCGAATTCGAGAAGAACCCGGTCACCTCGTAGCTGTCCTTGAGCAGGCCGAAGACATAGAGCGGCGTCGGGCGCGCAGCAGACGTGGACCAGGATGCGGGGCTTTCGCACGGGACTAGGCCAGGCGCTCCAGGCGGGCTTCGAGATCGGCGATGGCCTTGTCGACGCCGTCGATCTGGAAGTAGATGACCGACAGTTCCTCATGGTCGATCCGCGAGGCGTCGAGGATGCGGCCGACGCTCTCGAACAGGGGCTCCATGAGCCGCTTGACGTCGACGATCTTGTCCTGGGTGCGCTCCTTGGCCCGTTGCCACTCCCGGATCTCCTTTTCGCGCGCCTGGAGCCGTTCGCGGTACTCCTCCTCGATGCGCTGGATGGCGGCGTTGAAGACGCGCACCCGGGCCTCGACCTCCTCGAGACGGCGGTCGAGGCGGTAGCGCTCTTCCTGGAGACGGGGCGCTTTCTCCCGGAGAGCGGTGACGAGCCCGATCAGGGAGGCCTCCTTTTCCCTGTCCCTGTCCAATCGGGCGCCCCGGTCGGATTCGGACGGTCGGGCCGCCGCCTCGAGCTGGCGGCCGTCCTTTTCGGCCTCGGCGAGCTGGGCCTCGGCGGACTCGGCCTCGCGGAGGGAGGATTCGAGAGCTTCGAGGATCTCGTTCTTCGTGTTGGCCAGCGCGAGCATCTCCTCCTGGTGCGGCCGCCGGGCCTCCTCCTGCTCGGCGACGAGATCCCGGAACCGCTTGAGCGCGGCGTCGTGCTCGCGGCCGAGGACCTCGATGCGCGAGTAGACATCGTGCCAGGTCTTCTGATGGCGGCCGATCTCCTGGTCGAGGACGGACAGCTTGGCGCATTCCTCCTCGATGCAGGACGCCTGGACATCCTCGCTCCAGGCTTGCTTCCCGAGCTCCCGCCAGAGCGCGGTCTTCTTCTCCCGTTCCCTTTTCAGCCTGACCCGGATGCGGAGGCGGAGCATGTGACGGCGGGCCCCCGACAGGAAGGCGCTGATGCGCCGGCGGAGGTCCTTGTCGCGGAGGAAAATGAAGGCGACGAGCAGCAGGATGACGCAGAGCAGGAACCACAGCAGCCAAAACGGGAGGCCTTCCGCGGCGCCGGCGGCTGGCTGGACCTGGAGGCTCGCTTCCACGTCCCCTTCTTAGCGATATTGCCGGAACAGGCGGACGAGCGTGTCCTTGGTCATGAGCTCCGCTTGACGGAAGCGGATCATACCCTTGCGGTCGATGATGATCGTGGCCGGGATGTAGTCTCCGGGCTCATAGGCCGTGATGATCTCGGGCGTCGCCAGGGCGATCGGATAATTGACGCCCATCTTGCGCGTCCAGTCGAGGAGGGCGGGACCGGTCGTCTGGTCGACGGAGAGGCCGAGGATCTCCAGCCCTTCTCCCTTGAGCTCCTTGTAGGCCGCGATGAGATCGGGGATCTCCCGGCGGCAGGGCGGGCACCACGTCGCCCAGAAGTTGATGACCAGGACCTTGCCCTTGTAGGCGGCCAGGTTCAGGGAGTTCCCCTGGAGGTCCTGGACCGAAAAATCAGGGGCCGGAACCGGCTCGGCCCCCTGCTCATGCCTGGCGCAGGCGGCCGCTCCCGCCGCGACCGTCAGAACGATCGTCAATATCGCGAAGCCTCGGGCGCACTTGATCATGCGTTTCTCCTGCTAGGCGCAGCCCTTGGTCAGGCGCTCCCAGCGGGCGTCGACCTCGGCCTGGACAGCCGCGATTTGTTCGGGGCCGAGGTGCCGGAAGCGGCCCTGGAGGCGAAGATAATCGTCGACCGGCTTCCTCTCCTTGAGCTTCAGGTTGAGCGTCGTCTTTTCGCCGTTCTCGATCTCGAGGAGCGGAAAGTAGCCGTTCTGGACGGCCATGCGGGCCAGCTTGATCGTGTCGTCGGGCCGGCTCTTCCAGCCCGTCGGGCAGGGCGCGTAGACGTGGAAGAATCGCGTGCCCCGGATGTCCTTGGCCTTCTTCATCTTCTTGAAGAAATCCTCCGGGTGGGAGATGCTGGCCGTGGCGATGTAGGGGATGCGGTGCGCGGCCATGATGGCCACGATGTCCTTCTTGGGCCGGGTCTTGAAGTGCTTGACCGGCGTCGTCGTCGTCCAGGCCCCGTAGGGCGTCGCCGACGAGCGCTGGATGCCCGTGTTCATGTAGGCTTCGTTGTCGTAACAGACGTAGATGATGTCCTCGTTCCGCTCGGCCGCCCCGGACAGGGCCTGGATGCCGATATCGAAGGTGCCGCCGTCGCCGGCCCAGGCGACGACCGTCGTCTCCTTGTCGCCCGTCATCTCCAATCCGGCCTTGACCCCTGTCGCGGTCGACGCGGCCGTCTCGAAGGCGCAATGATAGATCGGCACGTCCATCGAAGAATAAGGATAGGGCCCGTCGATGACAGCCCAGCAGCAGGCGGGGATGCAGAGGACGGTCTGCTTCCCCAGGGCCTTGAGCATGTAGCGCATGGCCAGCGTGGCGCCGCAGCCCTGGCAGGCCAGATGGCCGCAGGCCATCAGCTCGTCGGCCGGCAGGGTCATCGTGAACTTCCTCGGCTTTTTGACTTCTTGGCTCATTTCTTGACTCCGATCCAGACGATCTCCTCGCCGGCCTTCTCCTTGGCCATCGCGTCGGCGGCGACCTCCTTGAACGAGTCGGTCGTGATGTCGCGCCCGCCGAGCCCGGCGATGTAGCCGATGATCGGCGGCATGCCCGGCCGGCCGTAGACCGCGGACTTCACTTCCTGGTAGAAAATGCCGCCCGCGCCGTAGGAACAGTTCCGGTCGACGACGGCCGCCTTCTTGACTTTCGCCAGGACCTCGCGGACCCGGTCGAAGGGGAAGGGCCGGAAGACCTTGATGCGCAGGTTCCCGGCCTTGACGCCGGACGTCCTGAGCTGGTCGACGGCCACCCGCGCCGTGTAGCCCGCCGTCCCCGAGGTGACGAAGATGAAATCGGCGTCGTCGCACCGGTACGGGTCGACGAGCCCGAGGTTGCGGCCGAAGAGCTTCTCATACTCGCGGCCCGTCTCCTCGATCAGGGCCGGCGCCTTCTCCATGTCCTTCTCGAGCTTGTAGCGGAGCTCCATGTAATGCTCCGCGCCGGTCAGCCCGCCGAACGCCCGCGGATCGGCCGGGGTCAGCTTGATCGCCGGCCTGAACGGCGGCAGGTACTTGTCGACCAGGGCCTGGTCCGGGACGTCGACGACCTCGTAGGTATGCGACAGGGCGAAGGCGTCGAGGACGACCATGGCCGGGATCATCAGCCTCTCCGCGACCTTGAACGCCTGGATGACCGTGTCGACGACCTCCTGGTTCGAGGCGCAGTAGAACTGCATCCAGCCCGTGTCCCGCTGGGACAGGCTGTCGTTCTGGTCCGTCCAGATCGACCAGCCGGGGGCCATGGACCGGTTGATGTTGCCCATGACAACGGGGTGGCGCCCGCCGCCGGCCCAGTGGAGCATCTCGTGCATCAGGGCCAGCCCCTGGGACGAGGTCGCCGTGAACGTCCGCGCCCCGGCGACCGACGCGCCGATGCAGGAGGCCATGGCCGAGTGCTCCGATTCGACCTTGATGAACTGGGCGTCGAGGGTCCCGTCGGAGCACATCTCCGAGAGGAGCTCGACGACCTGGGTCTGCGGCGTGATCGGGTAGGCGGAGATGACCTGCGACCGCGCCAGCATCGCGCCGTAGGACAGCGCGTGGTTGCCCATGATGACTTTTTTCATCGCCGCTCCTCCACCATGACGATGCACTTGGCCGGGCATTCCTCGGCGCAGATGCCGCAGCCCTTGCAGTAGTCGTAGTCCACGACCGGCCACTCGTCGACGATCTCGATCGACGGCTCGGGGCAGAATTTCCAGCAGATGCCGCACTGGATGCACTTGCTGCGATCGATCTCGGGCCGGATGTTCCGCCAGGCCCCGGTCAGGTTGTGGGTCTGGTGGCCGACCGAGCAGATCATGAGCGGCATTTCTTCGGCCGAGTTGAAGACGACCTTCTTGGCTTTCTTGGGTCTCATGGCGTCCTTCCCTCAGGCCCTCTCGTAGGCTTCCCGGGCCGCCTTGACGTTGTCCTCGGGCTTGATGGCGATGCCCTCGCGGATGGCCGCGGCCAGGGATTCGAGCTTGGTCAGGCCGAGGATCTTGATGACCGCCCCGGCGATGGCCGTGTTGACGATCGGCGCGGCCAGGCTGCCGAGCTTGTGCGCGACGGCGATCTCCGTGGCGTTGACCGTCCGGACGTTGAACCGGCCGTGGAACGCGAAGTCCTCGGGCCGGCGGTCGCTGTTGATGATGATCGTGCCGCCCGGCTTGAGGCCCTCGGTGATGTCGATGGCCTCGACCAGGGTCGGGTCGACGACGACGACGTGGTCGGGCGCATAGATGCGGCTTTTGTCGTAGATCTGCTTGTCGTCGATGCGGATGAAGGCCACGACCGGCGAGCCGCGCCGCTCGACCCCGAACTCCGGATAGGCCTGGACCCACTTGCCCTCTTTGGCGATGGCATCGGCCAGGATCTTGGAGGCGACGACGGTCCCCTGACCGCCGCGGCCGTGGAAACGGATTTCGACCATAGGCCTCTCCTTCACGGTGTGGAATGAAGCGTTATTATAGGCCCCCTCGGGAGGCGGGTCAATCCGGTCGCGCCTGATAGAGCTTCTTCAGCATGACCGCGTCGCCCTCGAGATTCGGGCTCTCGCAGATGACCAGGCCCTCGACGCCGAGGTCACGCAGAACATCCAGCCATTCGTCGTAGCGGAAATCCGTCTCCTCGAGGTTGAGATGCCTGATCTCGCCCCTGTCCCCGAACTGGATCCCGGCGATGTGGATGTGGACGTTGCGCAGGGACCGGGGCCCGAGCTTGCGGGCCACCTTGTTCAGCACGCGCTCGAATTCCAGGTACGAATTGACCTTGCCTTCCCGGGCGTAGAGGTGCGAGAAATCGAGGCAGGGCTGGAGCCCGTCGACGTCGCGGCAGAGCGCCAGGACCTCGTCGAGCGAGCCGAGCTGGGAGCGCTTGCCCATCGTCTCGACCCGCAGCGTGACGGCCAGGCGCTCGGCCCTGACGACGGATTGGACCGCGGCCAGCTCCCGTTTCACCGCGGCGTAGGCCGCCTCGCCCGTGTCCCGGCCGTAGAACGCCGCGTGGAAGACGACGCTCCCGGCGCCGCAGGCCGCGCCGACTCGGGCCGTCTTGAGCAGCCGCTCCCGGCTCTGAAGCCTGATGCCGGGGTTCTCGGAGTTGAAGTTAATATGGTAGGGGGCGTGGACGCTCAGCCGGACGCCCGTCCCGGCGGCCTTCTCCCGGACCTTGGCGGCCGTATCCAGGCCCATCTTGACGCCGTTGACGAACTCGATCTCGAGCGCGTCGAGGCCGAGGGCCTTGATGCGGTCGATCCCGGCCAGGCTCGAGTCGTCGGCGGAGGAGAAGGGGACCCCGGCGGTGCCGAACAGAAGTCCTCTAGCCGCACTCGCCATCGGCCTTCTCCCCGGAGCCGAGGAATTCGCTGACGATGCGCATGGCGCAGAAATCGCCGCACATGGAACAGGCCTTGCTCCGGGTCTTGCGCCGCTTCCGCACGGCCGCGAACTTGACCGGGTCGATGGCCAGCCGCCGCTGCGTCTCCCAGTCGAGGCGCTTGCGGGCCCGGGCGAGCTCGAGGTCGCGGGCCAGGGCGCCGGGAACGCCCTTGACGATATCGGCCGCGTGGGCCGCGATCTTCGACGCGATGAGCCCTTCGCGGACGTCGTCGTCGCTCGGCAGGCCGAGGTGCTCGGCCGGGGTGACGTAGCACAGGAAATCGGCCCCGGCGGCCGCGGCCACGGCCCCGCCGATGGCCGAGACGATATGGTCGTATCCGGGGGCGATATCGGTGACGAGCGGTCCGAGGACGTAGAACGGCGCGCCATCGCAGACGCGTTTCTCGAGGCGCATGTTCATCTCGACTTGGTCGAGCGGCACGTGGCCCGGGCCTTCGACCATGACCTGGACCCCGGCTTCTCTCGAGCGCTTGACCAGCTCGCCGAGGGTCAGCAGCTCCTCGATCTGCGGCCGGTCGGTCGCGTCGAGGACGGAACCCGGCCGGAGCCCGTCTCCCAGGCTGAGCGTCACGTCGTGGCGCCGGGCGATCTCGAGCAGTCGGTCGAACCGGTCATAGAACGGGTTCTCTTTTCCGTTGTGGAGCATCCAGGCGAGCAGGAACGCCCCGCCGCGGGAGACGACGTCGGCGACGCGGCCCTGCTTTTTCAGGCGGTCGATGGCCTTCAGGGTCAGGCCGCTGTGGACGGTCATGAAATCGACGCCCTCGCGGGCCTGCGAATCGACCGCCTCGAACAGGTCGTCCTCGGTCATGTCGACGATGGATTCCCGTCGGGCGATGGCCCTGACCGCCGCCTGGTAGATGGGCACGGTCCCGAGCGGGATGGGCGTCCGGGCGAGAATGGCCTTGCGGATCCGCTTCAGGTCGCCGCCCGTGCTCAGGTCCATCAGGGTATCGGCGCCGTAGTCCAGGCTGATCCGGACCTTGCGCAGCTCGTCGGCCAGGAGCGGAAAATCGCGGGACGTGCCGAGATTGACGTTGACCTTGGTCCTGAGGCCCCGGCCGATGCCCGCCGGCCGGTCCGGGGCGTGGTGCGGGTTGAAGGGGATGACCACGAGACCCCGGCTGACGAGATCGGCCAGCTTTTCCGGGACGACACCCTCGGCCCTGGCGACCTTCTTCAGGGCCAGGCTGAGGATGCCTCGTTTCGCCTTTTCCGTCTGAGTCATGGTGGGTCGAATGCGTCCGACAGATTGGGACTCAGAGTATAGAGGACGCTCCGCGGACTGTCAAGAAACCGGCCGGCGCGCCGGGGATTAGCCCGGCCGCATTTCGACTCACCCCAAAAGGTGATGTCCGGAGGCCGTTTTTCACCCCCCCTATCATCCGGGCCGACGATTGCCCGTCAGGGGAGGGCCCCCTATCATGGACATGCCATGCGGTGGAATGCCGCAAGAGCCGATCAGACGTCCGTTCGTTGGCCGCGAGGTGCGGCGGTTTTTCGAACGGCGGTAGCCTGCCGCGAAGAGGGGCTCGCCGTCATCCTTCGAGCGTGGTATCCTCATGACCAAGATGTCAGCCGTCAAGAAGTTCCTGACCTATGTCCTGCCCCTGCTGCTGTTGCTGGCTCTCATCTTTCCCGTGTGGAACCGGGGCCTCGGCTCGAGCCGCATCTACGAGACGTTCGGCGAGGTCTTCCGCCGGGTCCTGCCGCACGCTTCGCAGCACGCGCTCGACGTGACCTACATCGTCATCCGCAAGACGCTCCACTTCTTCACGTACGGGTTGCTGGCCTTTCTCTTCTACCGGGCCTTCCGGGCTGGCCAGAAGCCCCTCTGGTCGAAGAGAACGGGCGTCCAGGCCGCCGCGGCCGCGATCGCCTACGGTTTCGTCGACGAGTTCCTCCAGTCGTTCGTCCCCAACCGCTTCGGCAGCCCCTTCGACTGGGCCGTGGACACCGCGGGCATCCTGACGGTCATTGCCTTGCTGTCCTGGGTGGGCGGCCGGCGCCAGGCGCATCCCCATTCCCGGCCGGACCCGGCGCGACCGGGTGGCGGCGCTTGATCCGGCCGCCGTCGATCATTCTATCTGGTGGAAAATAAAATATTTAGATGGACTTGACAAGTCCCCCGCGGGACCCTATCATATCCATCGCCAAGGAGAAAGTCTATGAGGTTACGTGCCAAGGGAGTCGTCTCATGGGGATCGGCGCTGGCGCTGATCCTGATGCTGACGTCGTCGGTCGCCAGCCCCCAGGAGTCCGGTAAAGGAAACCTGATCGGGTTCGTTTTCGGCGCGGACGGCTCGACCCCGATCGAGGGCGCCGTCGTCGTGGTCAAGAACCTGACGACGGGCGTCGTCACCGAAGCCGGGGAATCCGACGGGCTGGGGATTTTCAAGGTTGCGGGGCTCAACGTCGGGCTCTATGCGCTCGGCGTCCGGTCGACTTCGGGCAGCTATAATTCCCAGGATTTCTTCGGCATCTCGGACCGTCAAACGGCCAAGATCTCGGTCGCCCTGAATCCTTACGATTCGGAGGCCGCCGCGGGCGCCGCCGCCGTCATCAGGGAACAGCGGGAGAAGGGCGAGGCTTTCATCGGGAAGATCATCAAGTACTATCCCGAGACGAAGGAAGCGGATGTCTTTGTCGAGATCGGGCTCATCCAATCGGACGACCGCATCCACGTCAAGGGCCAGGCCACGGACTTCTATCAGGACGTGAAGAGCCTGAAGGCCTATGGGGCCAGGACGAAGCGGGTCACGGTCAGCCGCACGGCCAACCTCAGGGCGTCCAAACCCTGCGCGGCCGGCGACTTCATCTACGTCGTCTGCAAGCGCGGCGTCCCGCCTTTCTTCCTCGCGCCGCTCGGCATCGCCGCCATCGTCGCCGGAGCCGTGCCCCTGGCCGCGACCTTCGAGAACGAGCCCGTTTCGCCGTTCAAGATCAAGTAACGGATCTCACTCCCGGAGTCCGGCCTCCGCATCCCCCAAGGGGGGCTCCTCTTTGAGCGATCTTCATTCCTCCCGTCTTCTTGTCCTCTGCGCCCGTCCCGGTGATGACCCCGACGGGCGGTCGGTAGCCCTGCGCCTGGCCGCCGCCGTGCGCGATTGGGACAAGGCCCTGTCCAAGGCCGGGAGCGAGGGTGTCCTTCCTCTCCTTTACTGGGCCCTCCGCGACGACCCGGGCGCCGTGCCCTTGGCCGTCCAGGAGACGCTCCGCCTGGCCTTCCTGGGGAACCTGGCCCGGACATCCCAGGTTTACCGCGAGCTGGAGCTCTTTCTCGAATCCGTTCGCCGCTCCGGCCTCCGCGCCGCACTCACCGAGGGAGGCCGGCTGGCCCTGGACGTCTACTCCGACACCGCCCTGCGTCCGTTCCGGGATGTGGATTTCATCGTCCATCCGGCCGATTGGGCCGGGCTCCGCGTGATCCTGGCCGGCCTTGGCTTTTTTGAGGCTTCCAACGGCGCCCTTGACGGTCCCGGCGCCGCGGGGCCGTCACTCGGCTGGACCTATTCGCCCTATTTCAAAAAGGGGTCGCTGGTCCTCGAATTCCACGATCATCCCCTCGGACTCCCCTTCCTCGACCAGGGAGGCGACGGCTTCTGGTCTTCGGCCGGCCGGCTGCCCGTCCGCGGCACCGAAGCGATGGTCCTGCCGGCCGAGAACGAGCTCTGCCATCTCTGCATCCACGCCCAGCAGCACTCGTACCAAAAGCTCATCTGGCTCGCCGATATCGCCCGTCTGGCGGGGAGGGTGGGGCTCGACTGGAGCTGGGTTTGCCGCATCGCCCAGGCCGAGCGGATCAAGGGTCCCGTGTTCTACGGCCTCCACCTGGCCGAGACTCTTTGGCCAGGATCCGTCCCGCCCGAGGCGCGTCAGGACCTGAGTCCCGGGCCGGTCGAATCGGCCGGGCTCCGATTTTTCTGGCCTCCGGCGGCGACGGCCTCCCGGAGCGTCGCGCCGGTCTGGCCCTATTACATGCCTTCGCTCTTCTCGCTCTGGGAGCGCCGCGATCCCGTTCTGGCCGCGCGGACCCTGGGCCGGATCCTGTTCCCGCCCAAGGCGTAATCCCCCTTCCCGATCCCGCCTGTTTTCTCCGTCCCCCGTATCTGCTAACATAAAGGGCGGAAGCTCGAAACGATGACAAAACCACTCCTCAAAGGGCCGGCGGTCTTCGCCGCCGTCGCGATGCTCGCGGCCGCCGTCGGCGCGGTCTTCGCCGAAGTGCCGCCCGAGGTCAGGGCCAAGGCGGCCGGGATCTTCGCCGCCCTGGAGAAGATCGAGGCCGAAGCGGAGCGGACCCCGGCCCGGTCCGGGCCGCCTTTGTCCGGCGCCGGGAGCGGCGCCCGCAGCCTGACCTTCAGCGAGGCCGAGCTCAACGCCTATGCCGCCTGCCGGCTCGAGGACGAACCCTACGTCAAAGCGGCCGTCCTCAAGCTCCTGGCCGGCGACAGGATCGAGGGCCGCGTCACCATCGACCTCGGCAAGCCCCAGGCCTCCGGCCTCATTCCGCAAAAGCAGGACCTGCTCTTCGCGGCCCGCATCGAGACGCGGGAGGGGAAGATCCGGATCGTCATGGACAGCCTCTATCTCGGCACCCAGGCCATCTCGCCGGCCTTCATCGACATCGTCATCGGCGTCGTCTCGCGTCTTCAGGGCGTCGAGCCGACGACTCTCGACGACTGGTACGACCTGCCGCCGGGCGTCCTGCGGCTCGAGTCGCGGCCGGGCCAGGTCGTCGTCATCTACTGACATGATCAGGATCATCAGCGGCATTTATAAGGGGCGCCGCCTCAAGCTCGTGCCCAGCAAGTCGGTCCGGCCGATGCAGGACAAGGTCAAGGGGGCGCTCTTCAACATCGTCGGCGACAGGCTCCGCGGCAGCGTCTGCCTCGACGGCTTCGCGGGGACGGGCTCGGTCGGCCTCGAGGCCCTGAGCCGCGGAGCGGACACGTGCGTTTTCGTCGACGAGTTCTATCCGTCGATCAAGGTCATCAAGCTGAACGTCGCCAAGTGCGGGGCCGAGGAGAGATCGGTCATCATCCACAAAGAGTTCAACCGGGCCGTCATCGACCTGGCCAAGCAGGGCGTCCGCTTCGACATCATCTTCCTCGACCCGCCCTACCGGCTTCTCGAGGAGCGGAATCCTCTCAGGGTCATCCGCAAGCGCGGCCTGCTCAAGCCGGGCGGCCTCATCGTCCTCCGCCACTACTTCAAGATCAAGCCCAAGCTCGGCGATTTCAAGCTCGAGCGCCGGGTGAAGCTCGGCGACGACATCCTGGCCCTGTTCTCGCCCCTGCCCCCCGGAGGCGAGACGGCGGCGGACGCGCCCGCCCCCGATCCGCCGAAGCGGGGCTTGCCCGCGGCCCGGCCTTCCCTTAAAATGGGGTCATGAAGAAAGCCGGGGGTGGGGCGGATCCGTTCTGGAAAGAGGCCCCTCTCGTCGACGAGAGCGAGATCTTCTCCGAGCTCCACGTCAAGCGGGGCAGCTCGCTCTTCCTCGGGCGCTACTCGGCCAACGAGATCCTGGCCGTCCTCAACAAGAAGGGCTTCCTCAAGGAGGCCCGGCAGCGCTTTCTCTGGCCGCTCACGTACGAGCTCGATTCGTCCGACTACCCGGTCCAGAGGCTGCAGATCTTTCTGCGCGAGCCCGGGCCGGAGAACGTCATCGTCGACGTCAAGATCAAGGAATGCGACTTCGCCGCCAAGGCGGCCGCGGAGGGCCTGCCGGCCCTGCCGCCGCAGAAGGCCCTGGCCTTCGAGTGGCTGACCCTCCAGAACCCGTTGGCCAAGCGGGGCGAGCCCTTCTCGCCGCTCCCCGGCCAGACCCGCCCGGGCCTGAGCATGCGCTCGAAGATCATGGACCTGTTCGTCTACCTCGGCCGCCTGACCCGCAAGGACTGCCTGCTGGCCTTTCCGGCCTTCTTCCACAACGGCGTCCTGTTCTCGCGCTATTTCCACTTCTGGAACCCCGCCAAGGAAGCCGAGGTCCTGGCCATCCGCCGGGCCTTCCGGCACATGCCCTTCCGCCAGCTCGCCTGGGTCGTCCACTTGAACTGCCTGAGGCGGGCCGACGGGTCCGTCTACGAGTGGCAGGCCGAGGAGCAGCTCTATCCGTTCACCCGCCCGCTCAAGGACTATTTCGATTCCCGGCGCTACAAGGAGATCGTGAAAACGGGGCTCAAGGCGCTTCAATTCACGGTCGACCAGGCCGAATTCGAGCGCAAATCCGTCGACATCCCCTGATTTGCAGGCCTTTTGCGGCGGCGCCTGGATTCTGTTATAATACCGCGCTCAAGGAGATCGTTCCATGAAGAAAGACGTCCATCCCGAATACCAGGAATGCCTCGTGACCTGCGCCTGCGGCAACACGTTCAAGACGAGGTCGACCAAGAAGGAGATCCGGGTCGAGATCTGCTCCCAGTGCCATCCCTTCTTCACCGGCAAGCAGAAGTTCATCGACAGCGCCGGCCGCGTCGAGAAGTTCAAGAAGAAATTCGGCGACGCCAAGGACATCAAGGCGGCCAAGGACGCCCGGGCGGCCCGGACCGCTCACGACGTCAAGAGCCTGGCGAAGAAGAAAAAATCGTCTCGATGATCTCGGAACTCCAGGCGATCGAGGACAAGTATCGCCAGCTGACAGCCGCCCTCTCCGATCCCGCGATCGCCGCCAACCCCCAGAAGATCCGCGAGCTGGCCAAGGAACGGGCCGAGCTCGAGCCCGTCTTCCGGAAATACGAGGAGTGGAAGCGCGTCCGCAGGGACCGCGACGAGGCCCGGGCCATGATGGCCGATCCTTCGACGGACCCCGAGCTCAAGGCCATGGCCGGAGGCGAGGCGGAGATGCTCGACACCCGGGAGCAGGCTCTCGCCGGCGAGCTCCGGACGATGCTGCTGCCCAAAGACCCCAACGACGAGAAGGACGTCATCCTCGAGATCCGGGCCGGCGCCGGGGGCGACGAAGCGTCCCTGTTCGCCCAGGACCTCTTCCGGATGTACTCCCGGTTCGCCGAGAAGAAGGGCTGGAAGTTCGAGGTCCTGGACACGAGCCTCTCGCCCGTCGGCGGGATCAAGGAGGCGATCGGCGAGATCCGCGGCAAAGGCGCCTACTCGCTCCTCAAGTACGAAAGCGGCGTCCACCGCGTCCAGCGCGTTCCCAAGACCGAGGCCTCCGGACGCATCCACACGTCGACCGCGACCGTGGCCGTCCTGCCGGAAGCCGAGGAGATCGATCTCAAGATCGATCCCAAGGATCTCAAGATCGAGGCTTTCGGCTCGTCCGGGCCGGGCGGCCAGAACGTCAACCGGAACTACACCGCGATCCGCATCACCCACAAGCCGTCGGGGCTCGTCGTCTCCTGCCAGGACGAGAAATCCCAGCACCGGAACAAGGAGAAGGCTCTCCGGGTCCTGCGGTCGCGGCTCATGGACATCGCCCAGCGCGAGCAGCAGGCCAAGATCGCCGACCACCGCCGCTCCCAGGTCGGGACGGGGGAGCGGAGCGAGAAGATCCGGACCTACAATTTCCCCCAATCCCGGATCACCGACCACCGGCTGAACGAGAACTTCCACAACATGGAGGGCTTCCTGGACGGGGACCTCGACGAGATCCTGGACCATCTCGTCCGCCAGGCCCAAGCCCAGGCCCTGGGCGAGACCGGGCGCGACGCCGGCCAGGCCAAGGACGTTGGACGCTAACACGACCCTGAACGAGCTCTTCCGCCGCGGCGTCATCCTTTTGGGCGACCAGCCCCAAGCCGTCCTCGAAGCGAAAGTCCTGTTGCTGCGGGCCGCGGCCATCTCCGAGGAGCGCTTTCTCGCGGCCCCGGACAGACCCTGCCCGCCGAGGGCCGAGGCCTTTTTCGAGCGCCTCGTCAGAAAGAGGCTCGACGGCGTGCCGCTGTCCCATCTCACCGGGACCAAGGAGTTCTGGTCGATCCCGATCGAGGTGACGCCGTCGGTGCTCGTGCCGCGGCCCGAGACCGAAGGCCTGGTCGAAAAGGTCCTCGAGCTCTCGACCCGAGAGGCCGAGACGATCCTCGACGTCGGGACGGGCAGCGGCTGCATCGCCATCGCCCTGGCCAAGGAGCTGCCCCGGGCCGAGATCCAGGCCGTCGACATCTCGGAGCGGGCCCTGCGCGTCGCCCGGCGGAACGCCGCCCGGGAGAAAGTCAAGCGCATCGAGTTCCGCAGAAGCGATCTCTTCTCGGCCTTCCGCGCGACCGGCGTCCGGTTCGACTTCATCGTTTCGAACCCGCCTTACGTCTCGCGGGCGGAGTGGACCCTCCTGGAGCCCGCCGTGAGGGATTTCGAGCCGCGGCGCGCGCTCCTCGCCGGCCAATCCGGCCTCGAGACGATCGAGCGCCTGGTTCGCCGCTCCGGGACTTACCTGAAACCCGGCGGCTACCTCATCTTCGAGATCGGCGAGGGGCAGCGGGACCGGGTGCTGGGCCTCTTTGGCCGGCGCTGGACCGAGATCGAGACGGCCTGGGACCTGGCCGGCAAGCCCCGGGTCATCACGGCCCGAAGGGCCTAGGCCGACGCCTCCCCCCGTATCCTGAACTGGGTTTCGTAGAGCGAGGCGTAGAGCCCGCCCTTGGCCAGAAGCTCCGCGTGCGTTCCCCGCTCGACCAGCCGCCCGGCCTCCAGCACCAGGATCAAGTCGGCGGCCAGGATGGTGCTCAGGCGGTGGGCGATGACCAGGCTGGTCCGGTTCTTCATGATGCGCTCGAGGGCGTCCTGGATGAGCGCTTCGGACTGGCTGTCGAGCGACGAGGTGGCCTCGTCGAGGACCAGGATGCGCGGGTTCTTGAGGATGACCCGGGCGATGGCCACGCGCTGCTTCTCGCCGCCCGAGAGGCGGTAGCCGCGGTTGCCGACGACGGTATCGTAGCCTTCGGAGAGACCGGCGATGAAGTCGTGGATGTTGGCCGCCCGGCAGGCCGCCTCGATCTCGTCCGCCGTGGCCTCGGGCCGGGCATAGAGGAGATTGGCCCGGATGGTGTCGTTGAAGAGGAACGTCTCCTGCGTCACCATGCCGATCTGATCCGCCAGGGTGGCCAGGGTCAGGTCGCGCAGATCGTGGCCGTCGATGCTGACCGTGCCCTCCGTCGGGTCATAGAAGCGCGGCAGCATGTACGTGGCCGTCGTCTTCCCGGACCCGCTCGGGCCGACGAGCGCGGCCAGCTGGCCCGGCTTGATCTCGAAGGTGATGTCGCGGAGGGCCCAGCAGCGGGCCGCCGGGGCTTGAGCGGCCGGCGTCCCGTTCCCGCCTCGCGTCGTGCCGGTCTGGAGCTTCCCGCCCTCCTGGGACAGGGGAGGGGCGGTCATGGCCGGGCTGCGCGGTCCCCCGTAGCGGACGACATCGGCCAGGCCCGCGGCGGCGGCCTCCTCGGCGGCGTCGTCCGGCTGATAGCTGAATGAGACCTTGTCGAAGCGGACGTCGCCCCGGACGGTCCCGAGGGCCTTCGCCTCCGGACGCTCCGCGATCTCGAGCGGCAGGTCGAGGACCTCGAAGACCCGCTCGAAGCTGACGAGCGAAGTGGCCAGGTCCATGCGGGCGTTGGTCAGCGCCGAGAGCGGGCCGTAGAGCATTCCCAGGTAGGCCGTGAAGGCGACCATCGTCCCGATGGTGAAGCCGGCGCCGCGGAGAACGAGCAGGCCGCCTCCCCAGAAGACGACGACCGTGCCGACGGCGCTGATCAGGCTGACCGTCAGGAAGAACCAGCGCATCATGTAAGCCTGGCGCACGCCCGCCTGGCGGACGCGCTCGGCCCGGCCCCGGAACCGGCCCACCTCGTCGGGCCCCCGGCCGAACAGCTTGACCAGAAGCGCTCCGCTGACGTTCAGGGTCTCGTCCATCATGGCGTTCATCTCGGCGTTGAGCGTCATCTGCCGGCGGACGATCGTCCGCAGCTTCCTGCCCAGGAGGCGCGCCGGGATGAGGAAGAGCGGCAGGACGGCGATGGCCAGCAGCGTCAGCCGCCACTCGAGCTTGAGCATGATCACCAGGGCGCTGACCAGGGTGACGGAGTTGGTGAAGACGTCGACGATCGTCCCGCTGACCGCCCGCTGGGCGCCGATGACGTCATTGTTCAGCCGCGACATCAGCTCGCCCGTCTTGGTGGCGGTGAAAAAGCGCAGCGACATGCGGTGCAGATGGTCGAAGAGCTCCGTTCTGAGGTCGCAGATGACCCCTTCGCCGACGGAAGCGCCGAGGAAGCGCTGGGCGACCCCCAGCAGCCCGTTGACGAGAGGCACGGCCAGCATGCCCAGCGCCAGCAGCGTCAGCCGATGGAGGTCGTGCTTCGGCAGGGCCTGGTCGATCAGATTCCGGACGAGCAGAGGCGGGAGGAGGCCGAGCAGGGTCGCGACCAGAATCAGGGCCAGCATCGCCGCGATCCGCCCGAAGTAAGGGCGGCCGTAGGCCATGGCGCGGCGGAGGAGCGCCCCGCTCAGCTGAGGGCGGTCCTGCTTCTCGTCGTAGCGGAGGAATGGCCGCCAGCCGGCGCCGTTAGCCACGCCGCCTCCGCTACTTGACGATGTTGCCGTCGGCGTCGATCACGGAGATCTTGGAGAAGCCGAGCTCCCGGATCTTGGGCTCGATCTTGGCCCGGTCGCCGACGATGATCCAGACCAAGCTCTGGGGATGGATGGTCTTCGCCGCGGCCTTGCTCAGGTCGGCCATGGTCAGCTTTTGGACGAGGCCCGGGTACTTCTGATAGTAATCGTCGGGCAGCCCGTACTGGACGATCTCCTCGAGCGATCCGAGGACCCTCCCCATGGTCTCCCACTGGCCCGGCAGCGCCAGGACCGTGTTGTTCTTGGCGTTCTGGAACTCTTCGGCCGTGATCGGCTTCTTGCCCAGGATGCCTTCGAGCTCGCCCTGGATCTCGACCATGGTTTCCTTGGTCTTATCCGACTGGACAGGCGCGAGGACCAGGAACGGCCGCTGGCCGCGGGCCCCCGGAAGGGCGCTCTGGGCTCCGTAGCTCCAGTGCTTGTCCTCGCGGATGTTCATGTTGATGCGCGAGACGAAATCGCCGCCGAGGATCATGTTCATCGTCGTGATGGCGACGTTGTCCGGATCGGCGGACGAGGGCGCGGGGAAGCCGCAGACGACCATGGACTGGGGCGCGTCCGGCTTGTCCATAATGTAGACGGCCGGGCTCGCCGCGAGCGGGACCGTCGTGATTTTCTTCACCGGGGGCTTGCCGCCCGTCCAGCCCTGGAAGAGCTTTTCGAGCTTGGGCTTGATCTCGGCCATCGTCGTGTCGCCGACCACGACGAGCGTCGCCCCCGCGGGCTTGAACCAGGTCTGATGGAACTTGACCAGGTCGGCCCGCGTCAGCTTGGAAACGGTGTCCGCGTAGCCGGACCCCGTGAAGGGGATGGCGTAGGGATGGCCCGCGCCGTAGACGAGCTTGGGGAAGACCCGCAGGGCCATGCCGAAGGGCGAGGCCTTTTCCTGGGCGATCCGGGCGATCTGGATCTTCTGGAGCCGCGCGAAGTCCGCCTCCGGGAAGGCGGGGTTGAGGATGACGTCGGCATAGATGTCGAGGGCCGGATCGAGCTTGTCCTTGAGCGCGGTCAGCGACACGGACGAGGTGTCGAGGTTGGAGCCCGCCCCGAGGCTGGCGCCGAGCATGGCCAGCTCGTCGCTGATCTGGAGAGCCGTGCGCTTGGCGGTGCCCTCGTCGATCATGGACATGGCCAGGGAGGCCGTCCCCGGCTGGGACCCCTGGTCGGCGGCATAGCCTGCGTCGAACATCATGGAAAAGTGGACGACGGGAATGGAGTGGCGCTCGGCCAGCATGATCTTCAGGCCGTTCGGCAGCACCGCCCGCTCAACGGCGGGGAAGCTGACCTGGGGCGCCGGACCGACGGCCGGCATCGTCTTGCGGTCGACGCTGCTCGCAACAGCCTTGAGCGCCGGATACGGATGGACCTCGAGGATGTACACGCCGTCGGAGAGCCAGCGGACGGCCGTGTCCTTGACGCTCTGGACCGTCGCCTCGTCGAGATGCTTCAGCGACGTCTTGTAGGCGTCAGGGCTGCCGCCATAGACCTGGCTCGAGGCCAGGATGTCGGACTTGCCGCCGAAGCCGCCGATCCGCTCGATCCCCTGGATGAAGCGGGCCCGGGACTGGATCTTGACCCGCTCGAGCTCGGCCGCGGTCGGACCCTCGGCCAGGAACTTGGCCATCTCCTCGGCGATCGCTTTTTCGATCACGGCCAGATCGACGCCGGGCTTGGCGTCGGCCTGGATGGCGAACTGCCCGCCGATCTCACGCGTGTTGATATAAGCTCCGACGGAGGTCGCGATCTGGTCGTCATAGACGAGGCGCTTGTAGAGCCGGGAGGTCTTCCCGTCGGAGAGGATGGAGCTGGCCAGGTCGAGATCGTCGGCGCAGGCCGTGCCCCAGCCCGGGACGTTCCAGAACTTGTAGAGCCTGGCCTGGGCGACGCGGTCCTGCACGGCCTCGCGGTGCGTCCCGGTCATCTTGGCCACCCAGGACGTCTGGTGGGCGATGGGCGGCGAGGGGGGGATGTCGCCGAAGTACCGCTTGACCTTCTCGAGGACCGTCTTGGCGTCGATGTCGCCGGCGATGGCGATGACCGCGTTGTTCGGGCCGTAGTAGGTCGTGAACCACTGCTGGAAGTCCTCGAGCTTGCCGCTGGTGAGGTCGTCGATCGAGCCGCCGACCGACCAGGAGTAGGGGTGCCCCGGCGGGTAGGTCCCCTTGACGATGAGATCCTCGGTGATGCCGAAGGGCTCGTTATAGCTCTGACGGAGCTCGTTCTGGACGACGCCCCGCTGCTCGTCGAGCTTGGCCTGGGTGATGGCGCCCTTGAGGTGGCCCATCCGGTCCGACTCCATCCACAGGACGAGGTCGAGGGCCGAGACCGGGACGTTCTCGAAGTAGTTCGTCCGGTCCTCGTTGGTCGTGCCGTTCATGTCGGTCGCGCCGACCTTCTGCATCGGCTTGAAGTAATCGTCGTTGTAGTTCTCGCTGCCGTTGAACATCAGGTGCTCGAAAAGGTGGGCGAAGCCGGTCTTGCCGGGCTTCTCGTTCTTCGAGCCGACGTGGTACCAGACGTTGAAGGCGACGATGGGGGCCTTGTGGTCCTCGTGGACGATCAGGACGAGGCCGTTGTCGAGAACGAACTTCTGGAAGGGGATGTCGATCTTGGACGGCTGGGCGGACAAAAAGGGCGCGGCCAGGACGATGAGGCCGATAAGCAGGGCCGCGGCGACGGCCGGGCCCGACAAGCGCTTATTCATGGTGATCCTCCAGGATTGGGATCAGGTCGATTATACGCCAGGTTCGCCTTCGCGGGAACCGGCTATTTTTTGGTACTTCTCCGGATTTCGGGAGATCCCTCTCTGCGGCTTTAGCTCAGGGTACTGCCTCTAGCTCCCCGGCCCCCCGGCGGCGGGAAGCGGACTCTTGGGAGCGACCCGGCAGAATCGGGGCTGAGCACTCGAAGCCGCGATTCTGCGAAATATCCTAGAAAAGCATTTCATGAAGACATTTCCCAGAAGTATGGCTCCGAGTCGCTCCGCCATACTTCTGATGGTCGCTTCGACGACTCCGCTCCCTGCCGGTCCCCTCTCCACGGACGGGGATCTTCGAGGCAACACCCATCGCCGCCGCGAGATGGACCCCCGAAATGGGAGAAGGACCTATTTTCTCAGCTTCTCGAGCATCTTCCGGCTGGCAAGGGCCGGGCCGAGGGCGTAGGCCTTTTTGAGCAGGGCCTTGTTCTTCAGGACCGCGCCGGCCCGGCCGCCCGGGCCGTGGATCATCCCCACGATCGGAGCGCCGAGGTAGGCGAAGGCGTCCTCGAAAGCGCGCATGGCGTTGACGGCGCCGGACGAGCGGGGGTCGGCGTCGCCCGAGGTCAGGATGATGCCGATCCGCTTCCCTTTGAGCTCGCGGTAGCCCTTGGCGCCGAAGACATAGAGCCTGTCCATGAACAGCTTGGCCTGAGCGCTCATCGTGAACCAGTAGACCGGCGAGGCGATGAGCAGGGCGTCGGCGGACTTCAGGTCGTCACGGAGGGGTTCAAAATCGTCCTTCTGGACGCAGCCCTTGGCGCCGGGCTTCCGGCAGCGGTCGCAGGCCAGGCACGGGCCGATCGACAGCCCCGCCAGGCTGACCATCCGGACCTCGGCCCCGGCCTCCCCGGTGCCGCGCGCGGCTTCGGCCGCGAGGAGCGTGCTGTTGCCTCTGGCCCTCGGACTGGCGGTGACGATCAGGACCTTTCGGGATTTCGGCATGGCAGCCTATCTCCTGGAGGACGGAAAGCGGGCCTCATCGAAGGGCGGCAGCAGGCGTGTCGTTTCGAAGCGGATCTTTTCCCAGACCGCCAGGTCCATGCCCCGGAAGACGTCGACGACTTTGGGATCGAACTGGCGTCCGGAGTTCGTCTCGAGCTCGCGGCGGGCCGCCCGGAAATCCCTCGGCGCGCGGTAGGGCCGGTGGGAGGTGACGGCGTCGAGCGTGTCGGCCACGGCGAAGATCCGCGCTTCGAAGGGTATCTCTTCGCCCTTGAGCCCTTTCGGGTAGCCCGCGCCGTCGTAGCGCTCGTGATGGCAGAGAATGATGTCGCCGACCTCGCGGACGAGCTTCACGTCCCGCACCAGGCCGTAGCCGAGGGCGGGATGGCGCCGGATGGCCTCCCATTCCTTCGGGGAGAGCGGCCCCGGCTTCTTGAGGATGGAATCGGGGATGGCCATCTTGCCCGCATCGTGGAGCAGGGCCCCCTTGCGGATGCTGTCGAGGGCGCGCGGGTCGCGGATGCCGGCCGCCTCGGCCAGGACGTGGCTGTAGCGCGCGACGGTCTTCGAATGGCCATAGGTCTCGACGTCCCGCAGGTCGAGCGCGGCCATGAAGTTTTCGAGCGTCGTGTCGTAGGCCTCTTCGAGATCGCGGGACCGGCGCAAGTGCAAAGCGAGCTCTTTCTTGAGCCGTCGCAGGCTCTCCTTCTGGCTCTCGACGCCGCGGCGGGTCTCATCGCCCATCCGCTCGGCGCGGAGAGCCGAATAGAGCGCGGCCGGATTGGACGGATCGGCCAGGCGGTCGATCGCGCCTTCGTCGAGCGAGGGGATGAGCCGGGCCGCCGCTTCGGGAGCGGCGAGGACGATCGTCACGATCCAAGGGCGCCGTTTCTTCCATTCCCCGAGCGCGGACGGGAGCTGTCTTTGGCTGTCGCGCGCGGCGATGACCAGGGCGAATGGCCAAGCTCCCGGATCGGCCGCTTCCGGAGGGCCGGGAAGCGCGGCCCGGGCGTCGATGACGAGCCCAAAAGCAGACAAAAATGCGCAAAGTTCTGCCCGTTTTTTGTCATCCGCGACGATCAGAAGAACCTCGACTTTGTCCATGGAGTCTTTTTTATACCTTTTTTTATTTTGGCGTTCAAGTTGGGTCAATTCTCCTTGACAACCACGCGAGCGAATCATCATAATATTTGTGCTAAGGTTAAGGAGCGGCCATGGAACACGACCCCAATATCTTCAGGGATTCGTCTCAAGTCATCCAGGAAGTCGAAGATCAGCTTGAGCGCATCCTGCAGAAGAAATTCCGCGACGTCGATTCCGATCTCGTCGAGCGCATCAACCGCGAGAAGGAAGCGGCCCGCAAGCGCAAGGAAGAGATCGAGCGCGAGTTCGATAAGGAGAAGACCGCCCTCGGCGAATACCGGGGCATTGTCCGCGACTTCGAGGAGCAGCGTGCCGGCCTGCTCAACGAGGCCCGCGATCGCTTTCAGAAGGTGCTCAAATTCCAGGCCGAGATCGAAAGCCTGGCCAAGTCCACCGTGGACGAGATCAAGCGGGTGAACGACATCCAGGAGCGGCTCGAGATCCTGCGGTCGAAGACCTCCGAGCGGGCCGCGTTCCTCAAGAACGACCTGCGCGAGCGCTTCGGCATCGTCGCCGAGGTCATGGAAGAGGAGCCCAAGCCCCTCAGCCTCGATCTCGACGAGGAGCTCGAGAAGCTGCGCAAGATCAAGGAGCTCCTGGCCGTCGAGTCGGCCGCCGCCAGCCTCGGCCGCCTGGGCGTCCAGCCGGCCGCCGAGGAGGACCTGGCCGTCATGGACGCCGCCGCGGAGAAGCCGGACCTGGACCTGCCCGAAATCCCCGGGATCCCGGACCTCATCGCCGGGCCGGCCCCCGCCGGGACATCCGAGGCTCCGAGCGAGCCGGCGCCTCCCGCCGCGGAGGAGCCGTCCTCCGCCCCCGCCGAACAGGCCGGGCCCGCTCCTCAGGCCGCGTTCCACGACGGCCTCACCGAGGACGAGCTCACGGCCGACCTCGAGTCCTATCGCCATACCGAGCCCGCCAACGGCAGCGGAGAGATCCATTATTTCCAGAAAGACAACGTCGTCATCGCCGACCCGGAGAAGCTCCTGGACGCCGTCGACCGGACGCTCGAGGAAGGCCAAAGGCTGTCCGTCAAGCTCGGCCTGACCGAATCGCCCAAGGATCAGTTCTTCATCAAGCAGGAGCTCATCAACTGGCAGGAAGGCCTGCGGGCGCTCTTTCTGCGGGTGGTCAAGATGTGCGAGAAGAGCGCCTGGACCCTGCCCCGCTATACCGACGACATCATCAGCGCCCAGGTCCTGCGGCGGCTGCTCGAGCGGCTGAGCATGGAGAACTGGAGCAACCTCGAAGAGTTCGCCGCTTTCGCCGCGAGCGTCGTCGAGATGCGCAAGGCCTTCCAAGCCCGGATCGATCCGCGCCTGCCGTATCTTCACGCGCTCCGGCAGGAGCTCGAAGAGGGCTGATCCCCGGCCCGCGCGGCCGGCGCCCCCGTCAGCGGTGGGTATCCCTCTTCCGGAACTGGAAGAGGTAGCGTTCGAGATTCTTGATCTCTTTGAAGGTCAGGTCCAGGAACTTCACCCCGGAATAAAAGAACCCGGGATCCCCGGCGCCTTTCTCGGAATAGACGACCGTGCCCTTGGTCGGCGTGGCCTTGTCCTCGATGACCAGGATGGCGTCGAGGGACGGGCCCTCGGGCGGCGGCGCGTCGGTGACGATGCGCGCCCCCTCAAGGCTGACGTTGACGGTCTTGGCGACCTTGAAGCCGCCGTTGTCGCGGAAGAGGAAGGCCGTCGAGACGTTGTGCCGCTCGTATTTCCTTCTTTCGCGGACGGACGGCCCGCTCCGTTCCGGGGCTTCGGGCTTGCCGGGTTCCTCGAGCTGCTGCCAGACGAAGCTGCAGACCCGGTTCTTGTCGGCCGCGGCCTCGGCGGCGCCGCGGGTTTTGAGGTCCGGGCGGTTCTTGCCTTTGGCCTCGGCCAAGGCCAGGTCCGCCTCGCCGGCCAGGCGCTTGAGGTCGCCTCTCGTCAGGAGCGCGGCCCGTTCGCCCAGGGTCCTCGGGAACACGGTCACGCCGAACGACATGGTCAGGTTGCCGCGGGGCTGGAATTCCTGCAGCCCGAAGTAGTGGTCCTCGACGTTCTTGCGGATGCGCTCGGTCAGCAGGGCCGCCTCCTCGACGTCTTTGACCCCCATCAGGAAGAAGAGAAACTCCTCCCCGCCATAGCGGCAGATCAGGTCTTCCTCGCGGATGGCCAGCTTGAGGACGTGGCCGAGCTCGCGCAGGAGCTTGTTGCCGGCCTCCTGACCGTTGCGGTCGTTGAAGGCCTTGAACCAATCGACGTCGCCCATGACCAGGGCCATGGCGCCCTCCTCGCGGCGGCGCTTGCTCAGGGCGTTGACCTTCTGGAGGACCCTTTCGAAGAACGGCTCCGGCCGGAGCAGACCCGTCAGCGGATCGTACTGGATGAGGTTGAGCTTGGCCATGGCGATGGCCATGTGGTCGGACAGGCCCCGGAGGATCTGCTGGTCCCCGGGGGTGAAGCCTTCCGGGTCCGGCCGGCCGCCGGCCATCTTGTTGGTCACTTCGAGGACGCCGATGACCTTGGGACCGTGCATGATGGGCACGCCGAGCAGGTTCCGCGGCGGGGTCTTGAGAAGGGACGTATAGCGCTTGCTCAGGCGCCGGTCGAAGGTCATGGCGGCGATGTTGATGTCGTGGCCGAAGCGGGCGACCGAGGCGGCGAAGTCCTGGGTCTCGAGCAGGGCGATGTACTTCGAGAAATCCGAGTGGGTCAGGAAGGCGTTGTCCCAGACGAGGGGCTTGAGGTAGCGGCCGATAACGTCGTTCTCCTCCATGATGTAAACCGAGACGCTCCCGGCCTGGACGATGTCCCTGATGTCGGGGACGATGTCGAGGAGGCTGCTGACGTCGTCGGCCCCATAGATGCGGCGAAGGATCGACTCGAACCGCTGGCGGTCCTTGAGGGAGCCGATGTAGCGGGCCTCGATGGCCAGGCGCTTCTCGATCTCGCGGAGGAAGCCCGAGTTGAGCAGGCCCTTGATCTCGCTGATCTCGGAGAGGACATCCTTGACCTTGGCCTCCTGGAGGCCCAGGGACCGGTGCAGGTCGGCCGCCTCGGCCCTGAGCTTGGCGTGGTCGACGAGCCGCCCGAGGGAGCGGAGGAATTGGGCCTCGCGGGGCTCATCGGCCGAGGTGCGGCAGAATTCGGCGTCCACGGCCGGCGGCCACTCGTCGGCCGCACGCGAGATCCTCTCTTCGTCGCCGCCGGTGATGAGGACGCCCGTCGCCGGGCGGACCCTGGCTTTGAGGGCGGGGGAGCCCGCGAACGATTCGTCGATGACCGCGGCCGCGACGTTTCCTTCGGCCAGCGCGGCCAGGGCCGCTTCCGGATCGGGCTCGACCCCGACCGGCCCGTACTTCTGGGCCAGACGGGCCAGCCGGTCGGCCTCCGGGGGCGACGGATGGATGACGAGTATACGCTTTTGGATCATAGCCCGTGCTGCGTCTTTCCCGCGAAAGAGCGGCAACCTCTTCCTTTTCCTGTACATTATGTATAACAGATTTTGCCTCCGGGTCAATCGTTATTTTTGCTTTTGATAAAGCCCGCGCGGCTGTGGTATATTCTTTACATAAAACGTCTTAGAGGAGACGAAAAATGGCAAAAACAGGCCGTGAGCCGGTCTTGAATATCAGGGCCCCGAGGGGCTCCCGACTGTTGACAAAGGGCTGGTCGCAGGAAGGGGCCTTGAGGATGCTCATGAACAATCTCGACCCCCAGGTGGCCGAGAAACCCGAGGAGCTCATCGTTTACGGCGGGACCGGAAGGGCCGCCCGGAACTGGGAAGCCTATCGGGCCATCGTCGCCAGCTTGAAGAAGCTCGAGAACGACGAGACGCTCATCGTCCAGTCGGGCAAGCCCGTGGCCGTGTTCAAAACGCACCCCGAAGCGCCTCGGGTCCTCATTTCCAATGCGATGATCGTTCCGCGCTGGGCCAACTGGGACGAGTTCCGGCGCCTCGAGGCGCTCGGCCTGACCATGTACGGCCAGATGACCGCCGGCAGCTGGATCTACATCGGCACGCAGGGGATCCTGCAGGGGACCTACGAGACGCTGTCCGCGGTCGGCCGGAAGCACTTCGGCGGCTCGCTCAAGGGCCGGCTGACCCTGACCGCGGGGCTCGGCGGCATGGGCGGGGCCCAGCCTCTGGCGGTGACCATGAACGACGGCGTGGCCATCGTCGTCGAGGTCGACCGGCACAGGATCCAGAGGCGGCTCGAGACGGGCTACGTCGACACGATGACCGACAGCCTGGACGAGGCCCTGCGTCTGGCCGGCGCGGCCATGAAGAAGGGCGAGCCTCTGTCGATCGCCCTGCTCGGCAACGCGGCCGACGTCCTGCCGGAATTCGTCCGGCGCGGCATCACGCCCGACGTCCTGACCGACCAGACCTCGGCCCACGACGAGCTCAACGGCTATGTCCCCAACGGACTCCCTTACGGCGAGGCGTTGGCGCTGCGGAAAAAGGACCCCGCCGACTACATCCGCCGGTCCTATGCCGCCATGGCCGCCCACGTCCGGGCCATGCTCGAGCTCCGGGCCAGGGGAGCGCGGGCCTTCGACTACGGCAACAACATCCGCGGCCAGGCCCAGAAGGCCGGGGTGGCCGAGGCCTTCGACATTCCCGGCTTCGTGCCCGAGTACATCCGGCCCCTCTTCTGCCTCGGCAAGGGGCCGTTCCGCTGGGCGGCGCTGTCCGGGAAGCCGCAGGACATCTTTACGACCGACGAGGCCGTGCTCCGGGAGTTTCCCGAGGACGAGGCCCTGGCCCGCTGGATCCGCAAGGCCCGAGAGCCGGGTCAAGTTCCAGGGACTGCCGTCGCGCATCTGCTGGCTCGGCTACGGCGAGCGGGCCCGCTTCGGCGCCGTCATCAACCGCCTGGTCAAGACGGGCAAGATCGCCGCGCCGATCGTCATCGGTCGCGACCACCTCGACACGGGCTCCGTCGCTTCGCCCAACCGCGAGACCGAGGGCATGCGGGACGGCTCGGACGCCATCGCCGACTGGCCCGTTCTCAATGCCCTGCTGAACGCCGTGAGCGGCGCCTCGTGGGTGTCCGTGCACCACGGCGGCGGCGTCGGCATCGGCCTTTCGATCCACGCCGGGATGGTCATCGTGGCCGACGGGACGGCCGCGATGGGGCGGCGGCTCGAGCGCGTGCTCACGGTCGACCCCGGCCTCGGCGTCGCCCGCCACGCCGATGCCGGCTACCCCGAGGCGATCGCCTGCGCCAGGAAGAACGGCATCAAAATTCCCATGATGAAATAGCTGCAGACCGACTCGGCATAACCCTCTCGCCGGCGGTCTACGGGAAGCGACGGTCCCTCGAAGCTCGGGACTGCCCCTCGAGCAAAAGGGGCGGATTCACGGCCGTCGACGTGCGGGGACTGCGCTTCGGCCGAGACGGACGCTGAGCGGGATGGTCCACGATAAGCGACTGTCCCTCTTCTCCGAACAGCGGGATCGTCAACCCGAGTGGCCATTGCCCTTCGGGCCTGTCTTTCATCCCCTTCATTTTGAGCGCGTTGGGCTGTGCGCGGACCGCCGGTTCGTGGCATGCGGCTTGCTCTTGGAGGGGCGAAAGGAGAAAGGCGATGAAGAAGTTGGCGATCTTGGCTTTGGCCGGTCTCGTCCTCTTCGCCGCGGGCGGTTCGTTCGCGGCCGCACCGGGCCTGAACAACCAGTCCGACTGCAACAGCAACCATGAGAAGTGCCGGGAGTACACGCTCAACCTCGACGCGCCCTGGTACAAGGTCATGGTGCTGCTGACGTTCTGCGACATCTCGTTCGGCAAGTGCATGATGGGACTGTGACCGGAGAATGCGCGGGGGCCCTCGCCGTCGGGGGCCCTCCTGACTTCCGTCCTGAGGGGATCCGAATGGGCATGACCAGGCGCGCGGCCGCGGCGGCCGCGGTGTTCGCTCTCGCGGCCGTCGTCGCGGCCGGAGCGGGAGCGACGGGCGGGCAGGCCGTCGCTCGACGAACGGCCGTCGAGATCGCTGTGCCCGCGAACGAATCCGACGAGGCCGTCCTCGGGCGGCCTGTCGCCCTGGCTCTCGGCGCGGACCGCCTGTACATCGCCGATGCCCTGGACTGTGCCGTCAAGGCGTTTTCGAAAGACGGCCGGTTCATCGGGTCATTCGGACGGAAGGGCCGGGGCCCGGGCGAGCTCGATCTTTCCCTCGGGCGTCGCCGTGGCCGGCGGGGAGATCATCGTCGCCGACAAGCTCAATTCCCGGATCCAGGTCTTTGACGGGCAGGGAAAGGCGCTCGGCGGCTTCAAGGTTCCCTTCGCGCCGGACAGGGTCTTCTCCCTGGGCGCCCAAAAGCTCCTGGTCACGGGAAATCCGGCCGGGCGGCGAGAGGGCGAGAGTCTCCTCCACGTCTACGACGCCGGGGGACGGTTGCTCTGGGAAGGACTCGAGGCGCGAACCTCGTCCGATCCGATCCTCGACGCCTTCAGGAACATGATCCTCGTCTGCCCGGGAGAGTCCGGAGATTTCCATGTCATCTTCCGGAGCGGCCAGCGGACGATCCTTCATTTCTCCGGATCAGGCGCCCTGACGGGCCGGATCGCCGTCGACGAACGGCACGCCTTCAAGATTCTGGATATGCCCTCCCCGCGAGGCGTCATGAAGCTGGCCGGGTTTTGCTGGGCCGCCGCCCGGGACCGGGGACTCTTCTATCTCTCGGCGCCGGAGGATATGGACGGCCGGGACCTCGGGCCGGGACGGACGGCTTCCGTCATCGACGGGCAGGGCCGCCTCCTGTCCGTCGTCGAGCTGCCGTGCGCCGTCCATCGCTTCCTCGTCGCGGACGGACGCATGTTCGCCATCGACGACGAGGGCGGCCTGCGGATCTTCGAGGTCGGCCGATGAGCCCGGGCTTTTCGTTCTTGACCGCGGCCGCGCTCGTCGCCGCCGGTCTCACGGGCCCGGCCGCCGACACGATCGAGGTGCGGATCTGCGCCAGCCTCGACGAGGCGGCCCCGCCCGGATCCGGCCCGGTGCTCCTGGTCTTCTTTTCGATCGAGTGCCCGGTCTGCTATGAGGAGCTCTTCGAGTCCCGGTATCTCATCGACGACGGGCGTTGGCCCGTCGCCGTGATCGGAGTCTCGCTCGCGCTGCGCGACGACCTCCAGGTCTTCCTCGAAAAATTCGCCTGGACGCCGCCGGTCGTCCTGGACCGGCGCAAGGTCCTCTTCCGCAGGTTCAAAGTGGACGCCGTTCCCTATAAGGTCCTGCTCATGGGGACGGAGGCGGTCTATCGGGATGATCCCTACCTCGGGTCCGAGGCCCGCCGGGAGGAGTTGAAAAAATGCCTGACACGGCTCTTCTCGCGCTGACCTGGCGCGTGACCCGGCACAGGCTCGTCGCTTCGCCGCTGGCCATCGTCGCCGGTCTGGCTTTTCCCGCTTTTGTCGTCTGGATCGGGTTCCATGATTCGTATGCGAGCGCCGCGAAGTTCTTCTTTTTCCTTCTGCCGCACGTCTTCCTCATCGCGGCCCAGGACACCGTCCGGTCCGACATCGAGAGCGGCGCCCTCGAGAGCGTTCTCTTTCTCGGCGGCCGCTGGCGGAGATACCTGAGCGCGAAAAGCCTCGTCCTGGCCGCGGCCGCCGCGGGCTATGCGGTCTGTCTCTTCGCCCTTTTCGCGGCCTGGGGCGCGGCCCGCGGAGAGCTCAGGCCGGACTTTGCCGTCCGTTTCGCGCTGGCCCTTGTCGCCGGCGCCTATTATGTCGCGGTGGCCGGGACGCTGAGCTATGTCCTCAAGGCCGGATCGAACGTGCTGGCGCTGCATTCTGGCCCAGTCGGCCGCCGTCATGGCCCTGGTCTTCTCGGCGACCTCGCGGACGGGCCTGCTCGACTACGCCGCGACCGGACATTTTCCCGGCATCGGGGCCAAGGTCCTCTTCGGGGCCCTCGTCGCCGTCCTGCCCAACGTCATCGTCTCCGGCCGGCTTCCCTTTTTCGCCGCCGAGATCGCGGCCGGCCTCGGCCTGGCGCTTTTTGTCCAGGGGCGGCTGGCCCGAAGGCTCGAGATCAGGAAATAGACGTGGAGGCCCCATGATCGAAGCCCATAGGCTGGCCAAGAAGTTCGGCCGGGTCGAGGCCCTGCGCGATGTCAGCTTCAAGACGAGGAAGGGAACGATCACCGCCATGCTCGGCGAGAACGGGGCCGGCAAGACGACGACGCTCAAGCTCGTGCTGGGCTTTCTGAGGCCGGACTCGGGGACCGTGGCCATCGCCCCCGGACGGGTCGGGTACGTGCCCGACCGGCCGGCGTTCTTCGCCTGGCTCGACGGCTGGACGATCCTCGGATTGGCCCGGACGCGGGTCCGCGGCAATCCCCCCGGGAACGGCCGCGACTTCGGGGCCTCGGTCCTCGCCGCCTCGAGGAGCCTGCTCTTCGACCCGGCCCTGCTCCGGCGCCGTCCCGCCCTCTATTCGGCCGGGAACGCCAAGAAGTTCGCCTACCTGCAGAACCTCGTTCTCGCGCCCGACCTCCTCATCGCCGACGAGCCGTTCTCGGCCCTGGATCCGCCGGGCATCAAGTGCGTCCGGGACATCTTCTGCGGCTTGAGGGACGGGGGGAAGACGGTCCTGCTCAGCTCCCACATGCTGGCCGAGATGGAGAGGATCGCGGACGGGTTCATCGTCCTTCGACGCGGCGTGACGATCGCCCATGCCGGGCTCAGGGAATGGCGGCTCCTGCGGCTGGCCCGGACCGGCCCCGACCTCGAATCCGTTTTTCTCCGGCTGGCCGGCTCGTGACGGGACCATGGGACTGTCCCCGAAGTGGGACTGTCGCTCTTGTCCGGCCCGAGGACGGCCCTCAGATGACCGTTCCGTCGGGGATGACGGCGTCCTTGGGGACGACGATGATGCCGTCGACGATGGCGTAGCTCTCGGCCGTCTCGGCGGCCGCGCCGTTCCTGTTGACGAGCTTGACGCCGTGGCCGATGCGGGCGTTCTTGTCGATGATGGCGTTGCGGATCTCGCAATCGCGGCCGATGCCCACGTCGGGCAGGCCTCTCTCGCGGTTGCGGGCGAGGTCCTGCGCCGATTCGTAATAGTCGGCGCCCATGACCACGGTCCGCTCGAGATGTCCGTTCTCGCCGATCCGGGAACGGATGCCGATGATCGCTTCGCGGATGCGCGACCTGTTGACGATGCTGCCCTCGCAGAGAATGGCCTTCTCGACGTCGGCCCCGAGGATCTTGGACCCGGGCAGGAACCGCGGGGTGGTGAAGATGGGTCTCTCTTCGTCATAGAAATCGAATCGCGGCTGGGGCCGGGTCAGGTCCATGTGGGCGTCGAAGAAGCTCCGGATCGTCCCGATGTCCTCCCAGTACCCGTCGAAGAAATGGCCGCAGACCTTGCGCTCGCCGATAGCCCGGGGGATGACCTCTTTGCCGAAGTCCTTGGAGTCGGTGCGGGCCAGGAGGTCGCGGAGGACGCTCTGGCTGAAGAGGTAGACGCCCATGGAGGCGAGGTGGGTCCGGCCGTTGGCCGGCGTGGCGAACCTGGCGAAGACGCTCTCGTCGACCCGCATCCGCTCGACGTCGGCCGGGTCCCGGGGCTTCTCCCTGAATTCGGTGATGCGGCCGCGGCTGTTGACCTTCATGACCCCGAATTCGCCGGCCCGCTCGGCCCGGACGGGCGTCACGGCGATGCTGATCTCCGCGCCGGAGGCGATGTGGAAATCGACGAACTTGCGGTAATCCATCCGGTAGAGGTGGTCCCCGGAGAGGATGAGGACGAGCGCCCCCTCGTCCTTGACGAAATCGAGGTTCTGGCGGACGGCGTCGGCCGTGCCCTGGTACCAGTCCCGGTTCTCGAGGGTCTGCTGGGCCGAGAGCAGGGTGATGTAGTCGCGGTGGAAGCTGTCGAAGCGGTAGGTCGTGAAGATGTGCCGGTGGAGGGACTCGCTGGCGAACTGGGTCAGGACGAAGATGCTGCGGACGTTCGAGTGGATGCAGTTGGAGATCGAGATGTCGATCAGCCGGAAGCGCCCGGCGACGGGCACGGCCGGCTTGCTCCGGACCTTGGTCAGCGGATAGAGCCGGCTGCCCTGGCCCCCGGCCATGATGATGCTGACGACGTTCGTCCCCGGCATTATTTTGCCGCGTTCTGCACCGGGGTCAGATCGTCGATGAGCCACATGCCGCGGCCGTTCGTGGCGATGACGAGGGCGTTGTCGCGCGGGTGGACGGCGATGTCCCAGACGTAGCTTGTCGGCAGGCCGGAGCCGAGGACGTTCCAGGTCAGGCCCGCGTCGCGGCTGACGTAGACGCCGGTGTCGGTGCCGGCATAGAGAATGTCCTTGACCCTGGGATCCTCGCGGACGACGTTGACCGGCCCGCCGGGGATGTTGGAGGCGATCGAGACCCAGGTCTTGCCGTAATCCGTCGACTTGAAGATGTAAGGGTTGAAGTCGTCGTCGTGCCGTCCGACGAGGGTGACATAGACCGTGGCCTGATCGTACTTCGAGGCGACGAGCTTCCAGACGTGCTTGTTGTAGGGGAGCCCGGCCGTGATCTCGGTCCAGCTGTCGCCGCTCGTCTTCGTCATCCAGACCCGGCCGTCGTCCGTGCCGGCGTAGATGAGGCCGAACTTGAACGGCGATTCGTCGACGGCCGTGATCGTGGCGAAGGGGATGGCGAAGGGCCACTTGCCCTGCTGGTCGGGGTTGTTGTAGGTCAGGTCGGGGCTGATCTTCTCCCAGGTGTCGCCCTTGTTCATCGACCGGAAAAGATACTGGAAGCCGTGATAGACGATCCCGGAGTTGAGGGGCGAGAGAATGGTCGCCGCCAGCCACTGGCCGCGGTAGGCCGGCTCGCCCTCAGGGGCCTTGGGGAAGATCTCCTTGCTCGTCCACTGTCCGTCCTTGTAGACGGAGCGCTCGAGACGGCCGTAATATGACGAAGCATATTCGGTCGAAGGATCGGCCTGATCCACGGCGATGAGCGTCCCTTCGCCCCCCGGCGCGGGCTCCCATTTGGGCTGGGCCATGGCGAAGCTGCGCCGTCCGGCCGGCGCGCCCTGGCCGGGCCTGCGGAGCGGGATCTGGCCGCGGTAGGTGCCCTGGTCCTGGACCGAGCCGTAGGCCCAGAAGGGCGTCGAGAAGTCGAGGGTGACGTTGTAGAACTGGACGGCCGGGATGCCGTCGTGGAAATCCCGCCAGGTCTTGCCGCCGTCGTAGGAGATGTTGACCCCGCCGTCGTTGTTGTTGATGAGATGATCGCTGTCGTTGGGGTCGATCCACAGGCCGTGGTGGTCGCCGTGGAGCCCGGCGGAATAAAGGTTCTGATAGGTCTTGCCGCCGTCGGTCGACTTCGACAGGCCCAGGCCCATGATGTAGATCGTCTCGGGCGTCCCGGGGTCGACGCGGATCTGGCCGAAGACCCAGCCGTAGGTTCCGCCGAAGCGGTCCATGCCCGGCGGGCTGACCTTGCGCCAGCTCGCGCCGGCGTCGTCGGAGCGATAGACTTCGGCGCCGATGATGCCGCGGCCGAGCGGCCGGCCGTAGGAGTCCTTCTGCCCCGGCTTGGGCTCGGCGCCCGGCATGTGGTTGTCGACGTAGGCGTAGAGGGTCGACGGCTTCGTCCGGCAGAGGTCGATGCCGGTGCGGCCGGTGAAGTTCGTATCGGGAAGGCCCGCGTTGATGGGCGTCCAGGTCTTGCCGCCGTCCGTCGTCTTGAACAGGCCGTCCTCGCCGCCCGGGACGGGATCGCTCCAGCGCTTGCGGATGCGGTTCCAGGTCGCGGCATAGAGGGTCTCGGGCGCCTGGGGATCCATGACCAGGTCGTTCGCCCCGACCCTCTCGTTGACGAAGAGGACCTTCTGCCAGGTGGCCCCGCCGTCGGTCGTTTTGAAAACGCCGCGGTCGGGATTCACGGTCCATTCGTGGCCCGTGGCGGCGACATAGACGATGTCGGGGTTCTTCGGATGGATGACGACGCGGGCGATGGTGTAGGTGCCCTCGAGGCCCATGTGCTTCCAGGTCTTCCCCGCATCGGTCGATTTGAAGACGCCGAGCCCCGCTTCGGAGGCGCGGAAGATGTTGGCCTCGCCCGTTCCGACCCAGACGATGTTCGGATCGGACTCGGCCACGGCCAGGTCGCCGATCGAGACCGTCGGCATGTCGTCGAAGATGGGCTCCCAGGTCGTCCCGGCGTTCACCGTCTTGAAGACGCCGCCCGTGGCCGCGGCCGCGTAAAAGACCGTCCGGCTGCCTGCCGGGACGGCGACGTCGGTGCAGCGGCCGCCGAGATCGAAGGGGCCGACGAAGCGCCACTTGATGTCCTTGAAGGGCGAACTCTGCTTCAGGGCCTGGTGGGCCTCGAAGGCCTTGAGCCGCAGGGCCGGGTCGGTGTTCTCGATCTTCTTTTGAGCCTTGGCCGGGGCCTTGCCCTGGGGTGCGGCTGCCGCGAGCGCCGCGAGAAGGGCGACGGTGCAGAGCGCGAGGATCGAACGCTTGTTCAGACGCATGGGGAACCTCCGTATGGGCATGGTAAGAGGGGAAAACTATGCCATCCCGGTCCGCGTGTCAAACGAAAAAATGGGGACGTTTCTGTTTTTCAGGACAGGACCTTGAGCAGGTGGTAGTCGAATTCGATGTCGGTCTTCTTGATGTCGCCGGCCGCCCCGAACGGCAGGAAGGACACGCGGCCGCAGTCCAGGCGGACGAGTCCGCCGGTCCGGCCCTCGGCCAGGGCCTCGACCGCGGCGTGCCCCAGCCGGGCCGCCAGGATGCGGTCCAGGGCGGTCGGCCGCCCGCCGCGCTGGATGTGGCCGAGGACGGCGATCCGCGTCTCGAGCCCGGTCGCGGCCGTCACCGACGAGGCGATGGCCGCAGGCCGACGAATGGCCCTCGGCCACGACGATGATCCAGCTGGCCTTGCCCCGCCGGCGGCCTTCCCGGATCTCTTCGCACAGGGCCTCGAGCGCCACGTCCTTTTCCGGGAGAAAGACCTCTTCGCAGCCGCCGGCCAGGGCGACCTGCATGGCCATCCAGCCGCACTCCCGGCCCATCACCTCGACGACGAAGATGCGCTCGAGCGAGGTCGCCGTGTCCCTGATCTTGTCCACGGCATCGAGGGCGACATTGACGGCCGTGTCGGCCCCGATGGCGGTCTCGACGCCGGGGACGTCGTTGTCGATGGTCGCCGGGATGCCGACGACCGGGAAGCCGTAACGCTCGGCCAGGACCCTGGCCCCGGCGAGCGAGCCGTTGCCGCCGATGACGATGAGCCCGTCGATGCCGCGGGCGCGGAGGTTGGCCAGGGCGGCCTTCTGGCCGTCCTCGGCGCGGAACCGGTCGGCCCGGGACGTCTTGAGGATGGTCCCGCCGAGGCCGATGATGTTGGAGACGGAGCGGTGTTCGAGGGGGACGAAGTCGCCGTCCATGAGCCCCTGGTAGCCGCGCAGGACGCCCTCGACCAGGAGCCCCTGGGCCACGGCCGTGCGGACGACGGCCCGGATCGCGGCGTTGACGCCGGCGCAATCCCTGGTCAGAACGGCGATCTTGGTCACGGGCCGATTATATCAAAAAACCGGCACTCCCATCGTCCCGTATGATAGAATACCGATTAAAAGGAGAGTGACCGCAATGGCCAACAAGAAATTTATGGGTCTCGGCTGCCTCGCCGTCGTTATCCTGGGCGTCCTCATCGTCGTCCTCTACGGGACGGGAGTCTATAACAGTCTCGTCGGCCTCGACCAGAAGGTCCAATCCCAATGGGGCCAGGTCGAGAACACCTATCAGCGCCGGGCCGATCTCATTCCCAACCTGGTCGAGACGGTCAAGGGCGCGGCCGCCTTCGAGCAGAACACGTTCACGGCCGTGACGGAAGCCCGGGCCAAGGTCGGCCAGGTCCAGGTCAACCCCGGCCAGCTCACGCCCGACGCCTTCGCCAAGTTCCAGGCGGCCCAGGACGGCCTCACGTCGGCCCTGTCGCGGCTTCTCGTCGTCGTCGAGAAGTATCCCGAGCTCAAGGCCACCGAGAACTTCAAGGAGCTCCAGGCCCAGCTCGAGGGCACCGAGAACAGGATCACCGTCGAGCGGATGCGCTTCAACGAGGCCGCCCAGGCCTTCAACACCAAGCGCAACAGGTTCCCCGCCGTCATCATCGCCGGGTTCTTCGGCAAGTTCGCCGAAAAGCCCTACTTCAAGTCCCAGGCCGGCGCGGAAACCGCTCCCAAGGTCAAGTTCTAGACCGCGCGGGCTCTTCCGATCGTGAATCCGATCCGGCTTCGGCGCGCGCTTGTCACCATGGCTCTGGCCATGGCTCTGGCGGGCGTCTGGGCGGCGGCCCAGCCGGGCATCCCGCCGGCCCCCAGCCGCTGGGCGACCGACGAGGCCGGCTTCCTGTCCCGTCAGACGGTCGAGGCCCTCGACGCCCGCCTCGAGAATTATGAGAGGCAGACGGGCCACCAGCTTCTCGTCTGGATCGGCCGGACGCTCGGCCCGAACGAGGTCCTCGAGGATTGGGCGGTCAAGACGTTCGCGGCCTGGAAGGTCGGTCGCAAGGGCCTCGACGACGGGCTGGTCCTGTTCATCTTCGCCGAGGACCGCAAGATCCGCATCGAGGTCGGCTATGGCCTCGAGGACAAGGTCCCGGACGTCTACGCCTACAGGGTCATCGCCAACATCCTCGCTCCCGGCATCCGGGCCGGCCGGCCGGACGAAGCCGTGGATGCGGCGGTCACCGCCCTCATCGGCTACATCTCCGGCAACGAGAGCGCGGCGGGGGAGGAGCCGCGGCCGGCGCGCGCGATATCCCCGATCAAAGGCATCTTCACTGGGATCATCATCCTCGCCGTCATCATCCTCTTCATCACCAATCCCTCGCTCGCGTTCTGGCTGCTCATCAGCATCCTGAGCGGCGGCGGTAGGGGCGGCGGCCGCGGCGGCGGAGGCTGGGGCGGCGGAGGAGGAGGCGGATTCGGCGGCGGAGGCGGGATGTCGGGGGGCGGTGGCGCCTCCGGCGGTTGGTGACGGAGGAGCGACGATGAGTGTCAACAGCCGGCGCAAGCTCTTGAAGACGATCGACGTCGAGCGGGTCAAGGCGGCCATCGCCGCCGCCGAGCGCGAGACGTCCGGCGAGGTGCGCGTTTCGGTCTCCCGCTTTTTCTGGGGCGGAGTCCACCACGCCGCCAAGAGGGCCTTCGCCCGCCTCGGGATGACCGGGACCAAGGACCGCAACGCGATCCTCTTCTTCATCGTGCCGGCCCGAAAGAAATTCGTCGTTCTCGGCGACCAGGGCATCCACGACAAGGTCGGCCAGGACTTCTGGGAATGCGTCGCCCGCCTGATGTCGGAGCACTTCAAGAAGGGCGAATTCACCGAGGGGCTGGTGGCGGCGATCGGGGAGGCGGGACGCCAGCTGGCCGCCCATTTCCCCTATGACGCCAAGGCCGACGTCAATGAGCTTGCCGACGACGTCGATTTCGGCGAGAATTGACTCCGCCGACGATCATTCGCGAGGAGAGGAAATGAAAAAGATGATCCTGTCTCTCGTTCTCTTAGTCGTGGTCCTGGCTTTCGCGGCCTGTCAGAAAAGCCCCGAGAAGCTGGCCTATCCGGTCACGAAGACGGTCGACCAGGTCGATGATTACTTCGGGACCAAGGTGGCCGACCCCTACCGCTGGCTCGAGGACGACAACGCCGCGGATGTCAAGGCCTGGGTCCAGGCGGAGAACGCCGTGACCTTCGGCTACCTCCACAAGATCCCCTTCCGGCCCAAGATCAAGGCCCGGCTGACGGAGATCTTCAACTATCCGCGCTACTCGTCGCCGTTCCGGGCCGGGGAGTACTACTTCTTCTACAAGAACGACGGCCTCCAGAACCAGTCCGTGTGCTATATCCAGAAAGGCCTCGACGGGCCGCCCGAGGTGTTCCTCGATCCCAACGCGCTTTCGGCCGACGGCACGGTCCGGGCCTCCCTCATCGGCCCGTCGAACGACGACCGCTACGTCGCCGTGTCGCGCGGCGAGGCCGGCTCCGATTGGTCCGAGATCCGGGTCATGGACATCGCCACGAAGCAGGAGCTGCCCGACCGCGTCCTGTGGGTCAAGTTCTCCGGCGCCGCCTGGAAGGGCGACGGCTTCTACTACAGCGGCTACGACAAGCCCGCGCCCGGCGAGGAGCTCAAGGCCAAGAACGAGTACCAGAAGGTCTTCTATCACAAGCTCGGCGATCCGCAGGAGAAGGACGTCCTCGTCTGGCAGGACAAGGAGCACCCTTTGCGCTATGTCAGCGCGGGGACGACCGAAGACGAAAAATATCTCTTCCTCGTTCTGTCGGAGGGCACGAGCGGCTCGGAGGTTTACGTCAGGGACCTGACCAAGAAGGACGCGCCCCTCGACCTGCTGGTCAAGGGCTTCGCCTATGACAGCTCGCCGATCGAGGCCGTCGACGGCAAGATCCTCGTCTACACCAACGAGGACGCGCCGAACTTCCGGGTGGTCCTCATCGACCCGAAGAAGGCGGCCAAGGAGAACTGGACGACGGTCATCCCCGAGAAGCCCGAGGTCCTGAGCGGGGCCGGGACGGCCGCCGGGTCCATGTTCCTCAATTATCTCAAGGACGCCAACACGAAGATCTATCAGCACAAGCTCGATGGGACGCTCGTGCGCGAGATCGAGCTCCCTGCCCTGGGCACGGCCGGCGGGTTCGGCGGCAAGCGCGACGAGAAGACGCTCTTCTACACCTTCACCTCGTTCACCTACCCGCCGACGATCTACAAATACGACCCGGCCACGGGGACCTCGGAGGTCTTCCGCAAGAGCGAAGTCAAGTTCAATCCGGCCGCCTACGAGACGAAACAGGTTTTCTATACGAGCAAGGACGGGACAAAAGTGCCGATGTTCATCGTCCACAAGAAGGGCCTCGAGCTCGACGGCAAGAATCCGACCTACCTCACGGCCTACGGCGGGTTCAACATCAGCGTCACGCCGGCGTTCAGCGCCGCGACCATCATCCTTCTCGAGAACGGCGGGGTCTTTGCCCAGCCCAATATCCGGGGCGGCGGCGAGTACGGCGAGGCCTGGCACAAGGCCGGCATGCTCGACAAGAAGCAGAACGTCTTCGATGATTTCATCGCCGCGGCCGAGTACCTGGTCAACGAGAAATACACCTCGAAGGAGCGGCTGGCCATCGAAGGCGCTTCGAACGGCGGCCTGCTCATCGGGGCCGTCATGACCCAGCGGCCGGACCTCTTCGGCGTCGCCTTTCCGGCGGTCGGCGTGATGGACATGCTCCGCTACCAGAAGTTCACGGTCGGCTGGGGCTGGGTTGTCGAGTACGGCTCGAGCGACAAAGAAAAGGATTTCCCGTACCTCTACGCGTATTCCCCTCTTCAGAACCTCAAGGCCGGCGTCTGCTATCCGGCGACCATGGTGACTACGGCCGATCACGACGACCGGGTCGTGCCGGCGCACTCGTTCAAGTTCGCGGCCACCCTTCAGGCGGATCAGGCCTGCGCCAAGCCGGCCATCATCCGCATCGAGACGCGCTCCGGCCACGGCTCGAGCAACCTGAGCAAGGCCATCGATTCCCAGACGGACCAGTGGTCTTTCATGTTCTACAACATGGGCGTGACGCCGATCTACAAATAGAAAAAGAAGGGGTCAAACCTACGCGATGCCAGTTTTGGCATCGCGTAGGTTTGACCCCTTCTGTTTTATCTGATCTCGAGAGCTTTCTCCAGCAGACCGCGGTACTTGTCCATCAGCTCCTTGTTGAGGTCGTTCGGCGGCGTCGCGTCGGCCGGCAGGAACGGCTTGTAGGGGTGGTTTTTCGCGTACTCGTCGAACTCCTTCCGCAGCTTGGCCAGCTCCTCGGGCTTCGTCAGGAGATCGACGGCCGAAGCGGCGATGGCCTTGGCCCCGGCGTTGAGCCCTTTCCAGGCCGTCGAGCCGAATCCCGACGTGACGGTCGACCAGTGATGGCCGATCGCCCCCGGCACCCAGCCGGGAAAATCGATGGTCGCCGTCGGCGCGATCAGGGTCACGTCGCCGACGTCCGACGAGCCGCCGCCGACAAAATCGCGGCCGATCCGCGGCGGCTCGAGCACGCTGACCTTGGCCGGCATGCCTCTCTGCTCGACGCCGAGCTCCTTCTGGAGGGCCTTGGCGAAGGCCTGTTCCTCGTCGCTCCAAGCCGGCATGCCCACGAGCTCGATGTTCTTCTGGAAGAGCTCGGCCGCGGCCTTGTTGGCGTGACGCTGGTGGATGGCGCTGACGACCCGCATCGACGAGAGCTCGACGCCCGCGGCCAGAGCCCCGGCCTTGGCGCAATTGACGACCCGCTGATACATGTCCTCGAGCTGCTCATCCGTGTTCCGGACGTAGTACCAAACGCTGGCCTTGTCCGGGACGACGTTCGGCGCTTCGCCGCCCTCGAGGATGACGTAGTGCAGTCGCTGCGACAGTGGCAGGTGCTCGCGGAGGAAGTTCGTGGCGACGTCCATGATCTCGACGGCGTCGAGGGCGCTCCGCCCGACCCAGGGCGCGCCCGCGGCATGGGAGGTCTTGCCCTTGAAGGTGAAGATGGTCGAGAACAGGGCGTTGCCGTCGATCCCGTACCCGGTGCTGAAGTCCTGCGAGGCATGGTTGTCGATGACGGCGTCGACTCCCTCGAAGAGCCCGGCCCGGATCATGTAGGGCCGGCTGACCACGATCTCCTCGGCCGGCGAGCCGAAGACCTTGATCGTGCCCTTGAGGCCCTGGGCGGCCATGACCTCCTTGAGGGCGATGGCCGCGGCGGCGGCGGCCGTGCACATAGTGTTGTGCCCGCAGCCGTGGCCGGGCGCGCCCTCGACGACCGGGTCCTTCATCGGCACCCGCGCTTTCTGCGAGAGCATGGGCAGGGCGTCGAACTCGCCCAGAAGCCCGATGACCGGTCTTCCCGAGCCGTAGGTGGCCACGAAACAGGTCGGCATCCCGGCGAGGCCGCGCTCGACCGTGAAGCCCGCGGCCTCGAGCGTGTCGGCCAGAAGCTTCGACGAATTGAATTCCTGGAGGCCGAGCTCGGCGTATTCCCAGATCTTATCCGAGATCCGGCCGAACTTCTCGACCGTATCGGGACGGCCGAGCCAGTCGAGGACGGCCTGCTTTTCCTTGGCGACTTTTGGCTTCGCCGGCGCGCCGGCCGCCGGGCCGGGGACGAGGGCGAGGATGAGAAAAAGCGATACCGAGAACGCGACGATCCTATTTCTCATGGCATCTCCTTCAAGAAGGGGTCAAATCTACCTTTCGTTACTTTGTACGTTTTTGTCAGAAAGTGACGAAAGGTAGATTTGACCCCTTCTTATTCTTATCTTTTTTTGAATTTGTCCAGCAGCTCCGTGTACCGGTTGGACAGATCGGCCTCCCGGCCGTCGATGTAGACTCTCTTGATGTTCGTCCGGAGCTCCATGATGTCGTCGTCGGCCAGGACGATGTTGGCCGCCTTGCCCTTTTCGAGGCTGCCCATCTTATCGGCCAAGCCGAAGATCTCGGCCGTGTTGAGGGTCACGGCCCTCAGCGCCTCGGCCTTGTCCAGGCCGAAGGCCGCGGCCTTGGCGGCGTGGTAGGGCAGGTCCTTGGCGCCGCTCGCGCTCGATGACGAGAAGGCGATCTTGACCCCGGCCTTGGCCAGGATGCCGGGGTTGCGGAAGAGCGCGTCGTAGCCATCCTCCCAGACGGGCGGCATATCGTAGAGCGACCCGAGGACGACCGGGATCCCCGCCTTGGCCAGCTCGTCGGCAACCTTGAAGCCCTGCTCGACGCCGTAGAAGACGGCCTTGATCCCTTCTTCCTGGACGAATTTAATGGCCGCCCGGATATCCCGCTCGCTGTGGACGGAGATCATGGCCGGCATCTTTCCCTTGAGCAAGGGCAGCAGGGCCTCGCTCGTTTCGTCGAATTCGGGAAGGGCCAGGAGCTTGTTTCCGGCCGCGGCATCCCTCCTTTTCTCGTAAGCGCGGGCCGCCCGAACAGCCCTTTGAGCTCGGCCAGGAGCGCCGGACCGTCGACCCGGGTCTGGGCCGCCCCGCGACCGCCCCCGAAGCCGCCCCGGCCGCCGCGCAGCCCCGGCAGCTCGATCTGCATGGCGGCTTCAGGTTCGACGGCCATCTCGCGGTTGGTCCAGCCGTCGAGCTTCAGCAGGCAGCTCACCCCGGAGATGAGGCCGCCCGACGGCGCGACGACCGCGGCGGTGATGCCGTTCGAGCGGGTGATCGGGATGTGCATCGAATCGTAACGGATCGCCTCGAGGGCCCGGGCCTGGGGATTGATGCGCCCCGTTTCCCGGTTGTCGACCGTGGCCGCCACGCCGCTGATCTCGACGAGCCCGAGCGACGAACAGCCGTCGATCATCCCGGGATAGGCCCTGAGGCCGGCCGCGTCGACGACCTCGGCCCCGGCCGGCACGGCGACGTCAGCGCCGATCGCCTCGATAAGCCCGTTCTTGATGAGGATCGTGCCTTTGGGGAACTCGGTCCCCACGACCGGGATGATCCGGGCGTTGGTTATGGCGATGACCTTGTCCTTGTCCGGCTTGGCCTGGGGCGACGCGAACGGCGCCAGGATAACGACCAGCACAGCGATTATGAGCGACCGTCTGGTCATGACACGCCTCCTTTGTCGCCGGGCGCGGGGGCCTTCTTGGCCGCCTCCTCGCGCTCCTTGAGCACCTGGTCCCGGTCGAAATAGACGTCCCCTTCGATGATGGTCATGTCGCACCGCGTGTAGGCGCTCATCGGGTGCTCGCTGAAGATGGCGATGTCGCCCTGCTTGCCGGCCTCGAGGCTGCCGACGATCTTGTCGACGCCGAGCTGGATGGCCGGATTGATCGTCACGAGCCTCAGCGCCTCGTCCTCGGTCAGGCCGCCGTACTTCATGGTCTTGGCGGCGTCGTTGAACAGGCGGCGGATGCGCTCGCCGCTGTCGGAGTTGATGGAGACGAGGACGCCGCGCTTGGCGCAGTAGCCCGCGTCGTAGGCGATGCCCTCGGCCGCCTCCATCTTGTAGGCCCAGCTGTCGGCGAAGACGGAGATGCCGATGCCGGCGGCGGCCAGATCGTCGGCGATCTTGTAGCCCTCCCAGATGTGCTCGAAGCACTGGATCTTGAAGCCGAACTCCTTGGCCAGCTCCATGAATTCCAGGGTCTCGGTCGCCTGGTAGCTGTGACAGCGGGCGACCCTCTCGCCCCGGAGGAGCTCGGCCAGGACCTCCATGCGCAGGTCCTTTCGAGGCGGAACGAGGTTTTTCGGCGGGTTCTTGGCCGCGGCGGCGCGGTCATAGCGGTCCCACTGGGCCGTGTAGTTCCGCGCCTTTTCGAGCTCGCGGCGGATGATGGCGTTGGCGCCCATGCGCGTCGCCGGGTAGCGCTGGGTCTGTCCGGGCTGGACCGTCCGGCCCGACTGCTTGACGTTCTCACCCAGGGCGAACTTGAGCGTCGGCAGGGCTTCCTTGACCACGAGCTCCTCCGACGGCCGGCCCCATTTCGTTTTCAGGACGACGTTCGGACCGCCGATGGGGTTGGCGCTGCCGTGCATGGTGTGGACCATGGTCACGCCGCCGCTCAGGGCCGTGAGGATGGCCGTATCGTCGGCGTTGATGACGGCGCCGACATCGGCTTCGGCGGCGATGGCCTCCGATCCCTCGTTCGTCCCGGCCAGGGCGATATGGGTATGGGAATCGATGAGGCCGGGGAGGACGAAGCGGCCGGCCGCGTCGACGACGCGGACCCCGGGCGGGGCGGCGATATTCCCGCCGATCTCCTTGATGATGCCGCCGATGACGAGGACGTCGCCTTTGAGGATGACGCCCTTGGTCACGGTCAGGATGGTGCCGTTCTTGATCAGGATGTCTCCGCTACCGGCGGCGGCGGGGAGGGCTGAAACGGCGAGGACGGCCGCGGCCAGAAGGCCCAAACTCAGGAAGCGGGGGAGAGCCGGCTTATTCACTTGGTCACCTCCGCGTACTTGAACTGGACACCGTCGACGAAGACCCTGGCGATCTGGGCGCCGTCATCGAAGATCTCTCCTTTGACCAGGACGACGTTGGCGATCTTTCCCGGCTCGAGCGTGCCGAGCGTCTTGTCGAGGCCGAGATAGCGCGCCGGCTGGATGGTCAGGGCCCGCAGGGCGGCGTCCTTCGACAGGCCGGCCTTGATCGCGGTCCTGACGTTCCTGAGGACGGAGACCCCGTCGGCGTTCGATCCCGAGACCAGGGCGAAGGCGATCCCTTCCTTGGCCAAAGCGGCGGCGTTCGCGGGATAGATCTCGGCCTCGGCTCTCTTCCTCAGCTCCTCGCCCTCTGTCGCGTACATGCTCGCGGCCGGCGGCCGGAAATCGAGGCCGACGAGGAGCGGCACCGGATTCTTTTTCAGAACGTCGGCCGCGCGCCAAGCCTCGTTGGCCCCGGCGAGCATGGCGTTGAGCTTGAACTCGGCGGCGATCTTCAGGGCCCGCTTGATGTCCTCGACGTTGTTGCATTGGAAGACGACGGGCTTCTTGTCGCGGACGAAGGGAACGAGCGCTTCGAGCCGCGGATCGTATTCCGGCCTTTTCAGCCCCGCGGGGCCCTTCACGTACTGGGCTTGCCGGGCCGCGTAATATTCGGCGTCGATGAAGCTCTGCCGGATGTGGGCGATGGTGCCCATGAGGCTCGACGGATAGCTTCCCCGCTCGGTCGTGAAGTTGATGTGCAGGGCGGCGCCGTTGCGAATGACCATGGGTTGGAGCGGCTCGCCGTTGAGGTTGAGCAGGACGCTCTGACCCTGGAAGATGCCTCGCACCGGGGCGGCGAGCACGGTCGTGAAGCCGGCCCTGTGGAAGCTCTCGACCCCGGCCCGCTTGGGCTTGAGCTGATCGAGGACGAGAAGCCCTGGCCCCGGCGGGAACCTGTCCTCCTGGGGCTGTTGGGCCTGAGCCTGCGGAGGCCCCTCGAACGCGAACGCCTGGCCCTCGGGCCGCGCCGCCGGAAGCTCCAGGAAGAGATTCGAGAACGCGGAGACGAGGCCCGGGTAGGCGACGAGCCCGTCGGCCTCGACGATCTCGGCATCGTCCGGGATCTTGATCTTGTCGACAGGTCCGAGGGACTCGATGAGCCCGTCGCGGATGACGATCGTTCCCTTTTCGATGACCGTTCCGACGGCCGGGACGATCCTGCAATTGCGTATCGCGTAGGTTGGGCCGACATCGCCGGGAGGCGGTCCCGCGGCGAGGGTTGCTGCGGCAATGACGAGGACGAAGAGGATGAGGGTTCCGGAGACGCGCGCGGGATGTTTCATGGGCCTCCTTAAGGGAGGTGATATACATCAACACGCGGAAGGGGTCAAACCTATTGCGGGGAACGCATTCTCTGGAGCGGCCGTCAGCACGGCTCGAAGGGGGGGAAAAACGGGGACATGTCCCCTCGGTACATGTCCCCACCCCGATTGGAGCTGTCGCTTCGTTCAGTACTTACGGAGAACGCCCTTCGGCATCGCCGCTTCGGTGCGGCTCATGACGCGCTTCGGTCAATCTGCGATATGGTGAGCCGCGAGCTGGTTCTTGACGAATTCGGCAGTGGCGTTGAGCTCGTTCGTGGGGTCGGGCAGTACCTGGAGGGCCAGGCCGAGGACCCCCTGGACCTGTTCGGGAGTCGTGGTTATGCCGTACGGGCCGTAGAGCTGGTTGGCCAGGGCCGAGAGGTAGGCGCCCAGGCCGCCGAGCAGCTCCTGGATGCTCCCCGCGGTCGCGAACAATGAGGCGTAAAGAACCTCACGCTGCTGAAAGAAGTTTTCATAAGACTTCAGGAGCAGCAATGAGCCTCCGTTGTTCAGCGGCGCGACCGTCGTCTTCGAGAAAGCCGCGAGGATCTTGGAATAGGCCTTGACGACGAGTTGCTGCATCGAAGCGTCTCGGGCGGCTGCGGCGGCGACAACCCTGTGGCGATGCCGGCGTTGTCCGGATTGGACCATATTTGGATGTCGATGACGTACTCGGCGATGTTGTGGCAAAGCTCGAGCCGGAGATCAGACATCCCTGCGGGGATCCCCAGGAGCTGCCAAACAGTATGCCCGTCTTCGTCGACAGCCACCGTGTCGAACACTTGATTGAGAAAGATCGCCTGAGTGATGACGTAGCCTTTTGTCGTATCCCCGGTCGTCAGCGCCGAAACGTGGGCCGTATAATCGGCTCCCCAATCTCCATTGTGAGCGACAAAACCGAAGGCCAAGTACTTCTCGGCCGTCCCCCGCATGCCGCCGACGGTCGAATACCAGACCCTCATGAAATCCTTGTGGGTTTCGCTGTAAAGATAGTCGTAGTAGGGGCCGCCGATCAGATAGTTGACGAAATCGGGCGCGGTGATCCCGTAGAGCTCGTTGCCGTTGGCTTGGCCAGGCTCGCCCTTGATCTGCTCCATGATGTAGGCATGCCCCAGAACATCCCAGGCCGCGGCCATCATCGAGAAAGTCAGGACAAGAATCGCTCCGATCAATACTCTTTTCTTCATGTTATCCTCCTTAGCTGAAATAAAGATCTTCCCATGATGACCAGCTGATTCTTGGCGCGAGGTTCCTACCTCCTCCCTATAACAAGATGGAATATTAGGCATAATTTCCGCAAAGTCAAGCGCATTTCTCGTGGTTGTCGCCATCTTCGATTTCGCCCCTATTTATAG
>CAVULT010000029.1:0-208728 GCA_963742235.1 Candidatus Aminicenantota bacterium
ATGGCCAGGGCGAGGAGCGCCAGGCCGATCTTGACGAAGCGTGCGTGGGTCATATTCCCTCCTTGGACGTTCGGGCTCATTCTAAGCCAGTGTGCGAGCGCCGGTCAATCTGCCTCTTCCAAGATGACTGTGTTTACGCCAGCAAACCGAATGCTATCCAGAAGCTCCACGAAAAGGTTTCAGCGGCAGGCCATCTAAAAATACGATAATGGTTGAACTTATAATCTGAAAGCATAAAATATTTAGGGGCATCTAATGATCGAACCAAAGAAAATCGCATGGGTAGCAGGGATACTTGAAGGTGAAGGGACATTTCGGATCAATGGAAATGCTTGTCCGGTCATGGCCGTCGGCATGACTGACAAAGATGTGATCATTAGGGTGGCATCGCTCTTAGGTGTGAAAGTTACTGGTCCGATCAGGAATCGGGCTCACGATGGGTTATCAGATAAGCCAATCTGGAGGGCGACTTTATGTGGTACGAGAGCCGCCGGTTGGATGATGACAATCTACGATTTAATGGGCAATAGAAGACAGGATAAGATCAAAGAAGTTATAGCTAAATGGAGGATGCGCAGTGGCGGCAGGCTTCGCCGATATCCGCCGACTTGCCACCCCGAGCGGAAGACGTTTGCCCGCGGCTTATGTAATGCCTGTTATCTAAGAATGAAAAGAGGGCTCATCAAGGCCGGAAAATGGCCTGGTTAAGATATCCCCGCTAATCAAATCAGTGACACACTACCTGTTTCCGAATTGCAACTTGAGAAGACAAGGCCAAGAAAAGGGCCTCCTCGAATGAATTAAACTTCTTGACTGGTTCTTCGTCATACTATACTCTATAAATTAATATTTTGGTCATGTGACCAAGGTGATTGCTTATTTAGCAACGGAGGCAGCGGCAATGCTCGAGCCCCTTCTGGAATCGGAATCCAAGGAAAAGATTCTCCTTTATCTCAATACGCATGGCGAATCCTATCCTCGCGAGATCGCCCGGTCCCTGGGTTTGTACGTCAACACGGTTCAATACCAGCTCCTCAAGCTGGAGGGCGGCGGTGTCCTCTACAGCAAGCTGAAAGGCCGCATCCGGCTGTTCGGATTCAATCCCCGCTATCCGTTCAAGAGAGAGCTGGAGGCCCTTCTCACGAAAGCCCTGTCATTCGTCCCCAAAGAAGAGCTCGACCGACTCTATCGCCCCCGTCTGCGGCCGAGGCGGACCGGAAAGCCGCTGCCATGATCAGTAAGGGCATCCCCCTCGCCGACCTCGCCGCGCTCATCTGCACCGCGTGTGCGAGGAGCGGCATCGGGATCGTCCTCTCGGGGGGCGCATGCGTGTCGCTCTACACCAGGAATAAGTACGAATCGTTCGATCTTGATTTCGTTCTGCAGTCTCAAGCCGACCGAAAGAGCGTCGGTCCGGTCCTGGAAGCTCTCGGCTTCCGGAAGGAGGGACGTCACTATCGGCATCCGGAAACCCCGTATATCGTCGAGTTCCTTTCCCCTCCGCTGTCCGTCGGCGAAGAGCCGGTCCGGGAGATCCAGGAGATCCGTCGGAATAGGATGATCCTCCGCCTCCTCTCCCCCACAGACTGCGTCAAGGACCGCTTGGCTTCCTTTTATCACTGGAACGACAAGCCGTCGCTCGCCCAGGCCGTCCTCGTCTGCGGGGATGCCAAGGTCGACCTTCGCGAGGTCAGACGCTGGTCCATCCACGAGGGGATGAAGGACAAATACCAGGATTTCCAAAAGGCCCTGAGGGCATCGGAAAAGAAATGAGCCGGCTCGCCGGACTATTTGACGCGGTGGATTGTATTCAGCGATGAAGCCATGGAAATCCTGAAAACGCGGCGGACCGCGTGGAGGAACGCATGGACAGTCAGCCGTCGGACTCGAGCCTCAAGCCGCCTCGGGACCCATCTCCGTTGAAGCGCATTTTCGGGAAGCTTGGCCCCGCGATGCCCGCGATGGCCGTCCTGGCGGCTGTCCTGACCGTCGGGCTCTTCGCCATCGTGCGAGACCGCCCCTGCACCGTTTCCACGGTGCTCGTTGCTGGCGATTGCCGGGGCCGCGGGCACCGCTCTCGCGGTGCTCGTGCTGGCGATTCCGGAGCCGCGGGCACCGCTCATGCGGCGCTCGTTGCTAACGATTCCGGAGCCGCGGGCCAGGCTACCCGCGAGGCCGTCGAGAAGCTCATCGCCGAGGAGAAATTCGAGGCCGCCGCGGCCGAATGCGCCCGCATCCGCGAAGACGCCCGCCAAAGACGGCGATACAACACTCTGGACCTGGACGCTTGATCCGGGAGGGGCAGCTTCGGACCTCCCTCCACGGCTACGAGACTGCCGTCCTGTTCTTCAAGAACGAGGCCTGGCCGGACTCCCCCATCGAGCGCGATATGCTCGATCTCTTCTTCGCCAATTCGCTCGTCACCTATTATCACGCCTACTCCTGGGACATCAACCAGCGCGAGCAGGTCGAATCGACGGGCCCGATCGACCTCAAGTCCTGGACTCGCGACCAGATCTTCGCCGAGGCCTGGAAGGCGCTCATGAGCGTTTGGCACGACCGGGACCGCCTAGCCGGCCGCAAGCCGATCGAATTCCCCGATTTCTGGAGCGCGGGCGATTATCCGGCCGGCGTGCGCGATACCCTCCGCGACGCTGTCGTCTACCTCATGGCTCGCCTCCTCTCCGACACGGCCTTCTGGACGCCGCGCCAGTCGAACGAAACCTGGCTCCTCGACCTGCCGAAGCTCTTCTCGAAAGCCGGCAAAACAAGCGCCGCCGAAGCCTCCGAAACGCTCGGCTCCCCCACGGTCCATCCGGTCGAGAAAGTCGCCGCTCTCCTCGGCGAGCACGAATCCTGGAGCCGGCGAGCCGACCGGCCCGCAGCCGCCCTCGAGGCCCGCTTCGAGCTCGTCCGGGCGCTTTACGGTGCGTTCGAGAGCGACGATAACCGCGCCCTCATCCACGAGCACCTGGCCGGGTTCCTCGCCTCGAACCGCAGGGACCCCTGGTGGGCGACGGGCCAGGCGCTCCTGGCTGAATATACGCGGGACGAAGACACCCCCGACGCCCTCGTCCGCGCCCGCAAGCTCGCGCTCGAAGGCGCCGAGCGCTTCCCCCGGTCACCCGGCGGCCAGCATTGCCTGGCCATCGCCAAATCGATCGAGGCGCCCGACTATTCCGTCGAAGCGATGCGCATCGACGCGCCGGGACGTCGCTCCGTCCGCATCACCCACCGCAATCTCGACAAGGTTTTCGTTCGGGCCTATGCCCTCGACCTCGAGGCGCTGATCACGTCGTCGAAGGATTACTCCATCTTCCCTCAGGGCGAGAACGCCCGCAAGATCGTCGAGGGAAAGCGCCCCGAAGCCTCATGGCCAGCCGACTTGGCTAAGACACCCGATTATCGCGATCACCATACGTATACAAATCTGCCCGAAGCTCTCGCTCCGGGTCTCTATCTCGTGGCCGCCTCGGCCAGGGAGGATTTCAACGACGCCGGGAACAAGCAGGTCGGCGTCGCGGTCGTCGTCGGCGATCTCGTCCTGGTCAAGCGCTCGGGCGGCGGCACGACCTCAGGCGCCGGCGGGGCTGAAATCATCGCTCTCTCCGGCGCTACCGGCAGCCCCCTGGCCGAAGTGACAGTCGATCTCTACGCCTTCGACTGGAGGAAGGGCCACACCAAGATCGAATCGAAGAAGACTGACGCCTCCGGCAGGGTCTGGTTCGCGCCGACGGCCCGCAGCGGCTCCTATTTCCTCCTGGCCAGGAAGGGCCGGGACATCGCCTTCGACACGGACTACCTTTACCTCCAGGCACGAGCCGAGCCTCGCGAGACACGAAACACGCTCATCTATACGGACCGGTCGATCTATCGGCCCGGGCAGAAGCTCTTCTGGAAGGTCCTGGCCTATAAGGGGCGGCCGGACCTCGGCCGGTTAAGCCCGGACGCGGGCGGGACCGTCGGCGTTTGGCTCGAGGACATCAACGACCAGCCGGTCGCACAGGCCACGGCAACGACCAATGCCTTCGGCACCGCGAGCGGCGAATTCCTCATCCCCGCGGCGGGCCGGCCGCTCGGCGAATGGCGCCTGCGCTCCTCCCCCAGCGGGTACGCCTCCATGCGCGTCGAGGAATACAAGCGGCCGACCTTCGAGGTCTCGATCAAGGACCCGGAGAAGCCGCTGCGGCTCAACCGGCCGGCCGCGCTCAGAGGCGAGGCCCGCTATTACTTCGGCCTCCCGGTCACGGGGGGCGAAGCCGTCTGGCAGGTCAAGCGAGAGCCGGTCTACCCGCGTTGGTGGTGGTGGGACAGGAACGGCGGCGGTCGCAGCCAAACCGTCGCCGGCGGACGGGCCAAGATCGGCGCGGACGGCATGATCGACGTCGCTTTCACGCCTCGCGCCGACGAGACAAAGGACGGGACGGCTTCGGGACTGTCTTTTCGCTACACGCTTTCGGTCGACGTCACAGACGAAGGCGGCGAGACGCGCTCAGCCGAAAGGTCGTTCCGGCTCGGCTTCGTCAGCGTCGAGGCCCGTATCGATCCGGAGCGCGCATTCCTGATCGCCGACGCCAAAGGGGAGTTCACGATCACCCGGACCGACCTCGACGGCACGCCGAAGGCCGGCAAGGGCTCGTGGCGGGTCGTCAAGCTCAACGAGCCGGAGGAAACGCTCTTGCCGGCCGATCAGCCCATGCCCGTCCAACCGGGGACGGAAGATCCTGCTTACCCGCGGACGCCGGGTGACCGGTTGAGACCGCGCTGGAACGGCTCGCCTTCGCCGGAAGAGATCCTGAGCCTGTGGAAAGAAGGGGCCGAGACGGCCAGGGGAACGGTTGAACACGACGCCAGAGGAGCGGCGAAGGTCGAAACGCCGGCGCTCGGCGCGGGAGCCTATCGCCTGATCTACGAAACGAAGGACGAATTCGGGGCCGTAGGCGCGGACAGCCTGAGCTTCCTCGTCGTCGGAAAGGCGAAGCCGGCCTTCAGGCTGCCGATCATCCTGAGGGCTGAAACGAATTCCGTTTCCGCCGGAGGCACGGCCAGGTTCCTCGTCGGCGGCGGCTGGAGCGGCCAACTCATGCTCCTCGAAACGTTCCGCGGCGGCGATCTCTGGGAGCGCCGTTGGATCGAAGCGGGAAAGGACGACGGCGTCATCAAGGTCCCGGTTGGCGAGGACTTGAGAGGCGGCTTCGGCGTCCGGGTCACGGCCGTCCGCGACCATCAGTTCATGAGCGAGGCGGCCTCGGTCTTCGTGCCGTGGGACAATAAAGAGCTGGGGATCTCGTTCGCGACCTTCCGCGATAAGCTCACGCCGGGCGGCCGCGAAACGTGGCGCGTGACGGTCAAGACGCCGAAGGGGACGTCCGCGACGACCGGATTGCCGGCTGAGAAGGGCGCGGCCGAGCTCCTGGCCTATATGTACGACCGCAGCCTCGATCTCTTCGCGCCGCATAATCCGCCCCGTTTGTCGGGGCTTTACCCTAACCGGATGGGAACACTCTCGTGGGACGCGGGGCTCGGCGAGGCGCTAATGATGTTCATGTCCGACCGCGGCTGGAACCAGGTTCCCGGGTACCCGACGTTCCGGCCGGACGAGCTGGCCTCGCTCGGCGGGTACGGCATCGGCGGGGCCGGGCGGCGCGGCGGGGTTCTGGGCGGGGTCGTCGGGGGCGTCCTCGGCGGGGTCGTGGGAGAGGTCGAGGCGCCCATGCCAGCCATGGCCCGGCAGGCCTCGATGGATAAAGCGACGTCCGTCGAGGGGAAAGGCAAGGAGGAGGCCCGGCCGGGACAGGAGCCGGGAGCGGCCCAAGCGGCTGCCGAGGTCCGCTCGAATTTCGCCGAGACGGCCTTCTGGCAGCCTCACCTGTTGACGGGCGCTGACGGGACGGCGACGATCGAGTTCACGGTGCCCGATTCCGTCACGAGCTGGCGCGTCTTCGTCCACGGCGTCACCCGCGATCTCGCGGGCGGGACGCTCGAGGCGGAGACGAAGACCGTCAAGGACCTCATGGTCCGGCCGTATCTGCCCCGCTTCTTCCGCGAGGGCGACAAGGCCGATCTTCGGGTCATGGTCAACAACGCGGGCACGGCGGCGCTCGCGGGCGAGGTGACTCTCGAGATCAGCGATCCTTTGACAGGTGAGAACCTGGCCCCGGCGTTCGGGCTTCCGGCGGCCGTGCCGGCCCGGACGTTCAAGGTCGAGGCGGGCGGCGGGACGCCGGTCGTCTTCCCGCTGGCCGCGCCGGCGCGGGTCGGGACGGTCGCTTTCAAGGTCGTGGCGAGAAGCGGGTCGCTCTCGGACGGAGAGCTGCGGCCGCTCCCGGTCCTGCCGGGACGGATGCATCTCGTCCAGTCACGGTTCGCGACGCTCAAGGAAGGCAAGACCCGGGAGCTTCGGTTCGACGACATGGCCAGGACCGACGACCCGACACGGATCAACGAGCAGCTGGTCGTCACGGTCGATGCTCAGCTTTTCTACGGGCTCCTCGAAGCCCTCCCCTACCTCGTCAATTACCCCTACGAGTGCACGGAGCAGACGCTCAACCGGTTCCTCGCGACGGGCATCCTGACGAGCCTTTACGGCAAATATCCGCAGGTCGCGCGCATGGCCCAGGAATTGAGCAAGCGCGAGACGGTCTACGAGACGTTCGACGCGGCCGACCCGAACCGGAAGATGGCCCTCGAGGAAACTCCCTGGCTCCAAACGGCCCAGGGCGGGAAGGACGCGGGAATGGGCATCGAGAAGGTGCTCGACCAGCGGGTGACCAAGGCGCAGCGCGAGGCCTCGCTGGCCAAGCTGCTCGAGGCCCAGACGTCGCTCGGCGCTTTCCCGTGGTGGCCTGGCGGGCCGCCGTCGCCGTATATGACCCTCTACATCGTCAGCGGCTTCTCCAAGGCGGTCGAGTTCGGGGTCGAGGTGCCCAAGGACGCGGTCGTCAGGGCGTTCGGGTATCTGCACCGGCACTACATCGACGAGATCGTCTCGACTCTCATGGCCCACGACACGGGTTGGGAGTTCGTGACCTTCCTCAACTACACGATCGGCAACTTCCCGGACGTCTCGTGGACGGGCGGCGTCTTCACCGACGTCGAGCGCAGGAGGATGCTCGATTTCTCCTTCAAGCACTGGAAAGACCATTCCCCTTATCTCAAGGGGTATCTGGCGCTTACGCTCAAGCGGGCGGCGCGGCCGAAGGACGCCGGTCTCGTCTGGGCCAGCGTCATGGACAGCGCTAAGACGACCGAGGACGGCGGCACGAGCTGGGCCCCGGAGGACCGCGGCTGGCTCTGGTACAACGACACGATCGAGACGCAGGCCTTCGCGCTGCGGACGCTCATGGAGATCGCGCCGGCGGACGCGCGGAGCGAGGGGCTCGTCCAGTGGCTCTTCCTCAACAAGAAGCTCAACCACTGGAAGTCGACGCGGGCCACGTCCGAGGTCATCTATTCCGTGGCCTCGTTCCTGAAGAAGACGGGCGCCCTGGGGGTCCGCGAGACGATCACCGCCGAGGCCTGCGGCGCGAAGACGACGTTCACTTTCGAGCCCGATAAGTACACCGGCAAAAAGAATCAGCTCGTCATCGCCGGCGACAAGCTCGGGCCGGAGTGCGCCACGGTCCGGGCGACGAAGGGCGGCAAGGGCCTGGCCTTCGCCAGCGCGACCTGGCACTTCAGCACGGAGAAGATGCCGGAGAAGGGCGACGGAGACCTCTTCGCCGTCGAGAGGACCTATTTCAAGCGGGAGACGAAGGGCGAGGAGGTGGTGCTGAAGCCGCTCGCGGATGGCGCGCCGCTCGCCGTGGGCGACGAGATCGAGGTGCAGCTCTCGATCAGGGCCCGGCACCAGGCCGAATACGTCCACTTGCGGGACCCGCGTCCCTCGGGGTGCGAGCCGGTGACGCTCACGTCCGGCTACAAGTGGGATTCGGGCCTCGGGCGCTACGAGGAGATCCGGGACAGCGGAACGAACTTCTTCATGGAGTGGCTGCCCGAGGGCGAGTACACGCTCAAGCACCGGATCCGGTGCGCCATGGCCGGGACGTTCAAGGCCGCGCCGGCGACGCTGCAGTCGATGTACGCCCCCGAGTTCGCGGCCTACTCAAGCGGGGCCCTGGTGACAATTAAATAACTCAAGAAGGGGTCAAACCTACGCGATGCCAGTAAAAACTGGCATCGCGTAGGTTTGACCCCTTCTTTATTTGGCTTTGCTGCCGCCGCCGGGGCCGGCCGCGGCCAGGTCGTTCTTGATCTGGGTCGTCGAGATGCCCTCGGTCCGGGCCAAATAGACGACCTCACAGTACGGCCTGAGGAAGTCGAATTTGCCGGTCCAGTCGTCGCCGATGACAAAGACCGAAACGTGGTGCCTGAGGACGTCGTCCGTCTTCTGCTCCCAGCACGTCTCCGGGATGACCTCGTCGACGTATTTGATGGCCTCGAGGATCTGTTTGCGCTCCTCGTAGGTATAGTAGGTTTGCTTGCCTTTGCCGGCCGTGAACTCGTCGGTCGACAGGGCCACGATGAGGTAATCCCCCATCGCCTTGGCCCGGCGCAGGATGTTGATGTGCCCGTGATGGATCAGGTCGAACGTCCCGTAGGTGATGACCTTCTTCATGGCCGTATCTTAGTCCCAAGCGCACGCGGTTGACAAGCGCTCGGGCGGCGAATTACCATCCCCCCATGAAACACCGTCCCATTCCTTACCTCCTCGCGGCGCTCGTCATTCTCATGGCTGGCGGGCTGTTGCCCGGCGGGGACGCCCCTCGACCCGCGGTCGGCGCGTTCCCTCCCGCACAAACATCGACCCCCCCGTCCCCCTCGTCCTCCGCCTCCGCGGTCCTCCCGCCCGACTTCGACGCCGTCGTCGCCCGGGCCATGAAGACCTTCGATGTGCCGGGGATGGCCGTCGCCGTGGTCAAGGACGGCCGGGTCGTCCTGGCCAAGGGCTACGGCGTGCGCAGGCTCGGCCAGCCGGCGCCCGTCGACGCCCGGACGCTCTTCGGCATCGCCTCGAACACCAAGGCCTTCACGGCCACGGCCCTGGGCCTTCTCGTCGAGGAGGGCAAGATCGAATGGGACGGCGCGGTCTCGCGCTACCTCCCCTGGTTCCAGATGTGGGACCCCTACGTCACCCGCGAGATGACCGTCCGCGATCTGCTCGTCCACCGGAGCGGCCTCGGGCTCGGCGCGGGCGACCTCCTGCTCTGGCCGGCGACGACCTACACCCGGCGCGAGATCGTCAGCCGCCTGCGCTTCGTCCGGCCGGCGACGAGCTTCCGCAGCGCCTACGCCTACGACAACATGCTCTACATCGCCGCCGGCGAAGTCATCGAGGCCGTGAGCGGAATGACCTGGGAGGATTTCGTCGCCGAGCGCATCCTGAAGAAGGCCGGCATGACCTCGAGCCGGCCGCGCCACTCGGCCGGCCCGGACGGCGCGAACGTGGCCATCCCCCACGCCATGATCGAGGATCGTCCGACGCCCGTGGCCATCGACGAGAACGACCACATGAACCCGGCCGGAGGGATCGTCTCGTGCGCCGACGACATGGCCCGATGGATGCTCATCCACCTCAACGAGGGCAAGCTCCCGGACGGAACGAGGCTCTTCGGCGAAGGGACGGAGCGGCAACTGACCTCGCTCGTGACCCCGATCCCCATCAGCGATCCGGCCCCCGAGCTGGCCGCGCAGCGGATGAACTTCAACGGCTATGCCCTCGGCCTCCGGGTCAACGACTATCGCGGCCGCAAGCTGGTCAATCACACCGGCGGGCTCTCGGGCTACGTTTCGCGCGTGGTCATGGTCCCCGAGCTCGGGCTGGGCGTGGCTGTCCTGACCAACCAGGAATCGGATGAGGCCTACAACGCCGTCATCTACGCCGTGCTCGACCGGGCCATGGGCGCCCCGGCTTACGATTGGGCCGGCGCCTACTTGAAGGTGCGTGACAGATCGAGGGCCCGGTCGGCCGACGCGGAGAAGAATGAAACATCCAAGCGGGAGGCCGCCCTGCCTCCGTCCCTCCCCCTGGCCGCATACGCCGGGGCCTACGCGGACGCATGGTACGGGCCCATCGTCGTCACGGTCGAGGGCGCGGGCGAAGCCGCCAGGCTGACGATGAGCTTCGCCAGGACGCCGGGCCTGGTCGGCGACATGGAGCCCTGGAGCCGGGAGACGTTCGTCGTCCGCTGGCGCGACCCAGAGCTGCGGGCCGACGCCTACGTCACCTTCGCGCTCGATCCCGACGGCCGGATCGTCGAGGCCCGGATGAAGCCCTTCTCCCCGGACACCGACTTCAGCTACGACTTCCAAGACCTTCTCCTGAAGCCCGTGATAAAGTGATCACTCGGCGGCGATTCGTCCGCGATTCGGCCGTCCTGGCCGGAAGCGCGGCTCTTCTCGGCAGATCGTTCGCCTGCCGCGGCGCGGCGAAAGCTCCGGTCAAAAGCCGGGTCGTCTCCGCGGCCGCCGACGACATGCTGGTCGACCTCGATTACAATCCCGCGGCCGTTCACCGCGCGTTCGAGGCCGGGCTCAGGGAGCTGACCGGCGAGCGGAAGCTCGCCGCCGCCTGGTCTTCGCTCGTTTCCCCCGAAGACGTCGTCGGCATCAAGATCAACTGCATCGGCGCCCCGCGCATCTCCTCCTCCCTCGCCTCCATCGCCGAGACGATCGCCGGACTGCGGAGCGCGGGCGTCCGCGAGAACTCCATCATCATCTGGGACCGGATGGACCGCGATTTCAGAAAGACGGGGCTCATCCTCAACCGGAGCGCGACCGGGGTCCGGGTCAAGGGCTGTTCGACCGCGTGGGAAGGCGTCGTGCCCTGGGTGCCCGGCTACGACAAGGCCGTCTACGTCTCGTTCAAGGACGGGACCCTGGCCAGGTTCCGGGAGCTCGCCGCCGGCGGCTTCCTGAAGACCGCGTCGCACCGGGAGATCTTCAATTCCGTCACCTGGCTCTGGGGGCTCATCGAGCAGGGCGATCCGAAGGCCGCGAGATACGAAAAGGAGATTCGCCGCCTCTCTGCGGATTACGGCGACCGCGAGGGGATCTTGCGGATCGCCGAGGAGGTCGCGGGCGAGTTCGACGGCGTCGAGATCGAAGACGAGGAGAAGTCCTACCTGGCCAAGATCGTGACCCGGGAGACGACCAAGCTCGTCAACATCGCCGTCCTCAAGCACAACGAGGACAGCGGCGTCACCTGGGCGACGAAGAACATCGCCCTCGGGGTGACCACGAACAAAGTCCGCTTCCACATCGACTTCTGCGCCAAGGCCATCCCGGAGATCCTGGCCCAGCCCTGCATCCGGGACAAGACGGTCCTCCACATCGGCGAGGCGGCCAAGATCTCGACGGTCAGCGTCGCCGGGGCCCGGATCGCCCGGGACAACCGCATCTTCTTCAGCCGCGACCCGGTGGCCATGGACCGGATCGGCCTCGAGATCCTCGAGGAGAAACGGGCGGCCCACGGGCTCGAGTCGGTCAGGGGCGTCGCAACGCACATCGCCGCCTGCGCCAAGAGAGGGCTGGGAACGGACGATCTGTCAAAGATCGAGCTTCGCGAGATCAGGGCGTAAAGGGGGGTTCAGGAGGGCGCCGGAAAGGGCGCGGGCGGAGAAGCTAGCGGGGCAGGCCGGCGAGGATCGCGCGGAGGCCGTCCGAGGTGCCAAAGCTCTGGACCCAGCGGCCTTCAAGCCTGGCCGGGAATGAGGGGTCGCGGGCTATCATCGCCCGATACAGCCCGGCCGCGTAGGTCTTGTCGGCGTATTCCAGGGCCGGCCACCAGCTCAAATAGAGGAAGATGACGTTGAGGTTGATGGTCTCGTCGGCCGGCTTGAACAGAAGGGCCTGCCGGAAATAGGCCTCGGCCCGGTCCCGGTAGGTCATGAGAGGGAAATTGTAGAGGAGATAGACCGTCCCCATTTCGTACTGGCTGGCGGCGTCGATGGGATTCGCGGCGATGGCCTGGCCGTAGCGGGCGACGGCCTTGTCGCAGAATGTATCGCGGTCCTCCTCGCGTCCGGATTCGTTGGCCACGCGGGCCATCTCCATGTCGAGGCGGGCCAGCTCCACCTGGAAGACGGCGCGCCGCGAGACGGCGGCGGCCTTCGCGAGGCGCGCCTCCAGGGCCGGGAAGGCATTCTCGACGCTGCGGGCCGCGGCCCTGGCCCGGCGATAGCCGGCGAGATCCTGAAAGCCGAGGAAATCACGGACGGCCGGAACAAAAATAACCACGGCCAGTACGGCGGCAATGATCAGCCTGGCCTGCGCCGCGGGCTTCCCCCGCGAGGCCGCCCCGGCCCTCTTGTTCAGCACGGCGACCGCGAGCATCGCCAGTGTCGTGAAGTAGACCGCATTGGCCGTGATCTGCAGGTTGAAGTCCGTGAAGCCGTGAAGGAGGATGGCCGTGACCCCGAGCAGGGCTCCCAGGCCGATGCCCTTGGCGAACGAGCTTCGCCGCCGTCGCCAAAGCCCCGCGAGCCAGACGACAAGCCCGATGCCGGCGAAGATGAGCGCCCCGCCGCCGATGACCCCGTTCTCCGCCGCGTACTCCAGGTAATCGTTGTGGGCGAAGGACAGCCGCAGCCGGTCGTCGACCTTCTCGTACATGGCATAGGCGTTGACGTAGGTCCCCTTGCCCGTTCCGGTCCAGGGGAAATCGCCGATCATCTCGAGGGTGTTCTGATAGAACGTCTTCCGGCCTTCGGCCGGGATGTCCACCTCGGAGAAACGGTCGATGATCGGTCCGATCCCCAGCCAGACCGCCGCGGCCAGGACGGCCATGACGACAAGCCGCACGATCCGCCCCCCCTCGGCGCGGCCTTTCAGGCGTCCCTCTCCCGATGATCCCTTCACCTCTCCGTCCGCGTCGGAGAACGCCCGCCAGGACGCCGCCGCCACGGCGGCCAGGACGGCCGTGACGGCCAGGACCATGATGCCCGACCTCGATTTCGAAAAGACGAGTCCGACCCCGATGAAGGCGGGGACGAGGCCCAGGAGGAGCGTCCACTGGAGGCTCTCCTGACTGAACCAGAGGATCCTTCGCCGAAGCGACAGCCCCTTCTCCATGGCGAAGTAGCGGGCCTTGACCAGGAGATAGCCGAGGCTCAGCGGAAAGGCCATCTCCAGGAAGCCCGCCAGATGGTTGCGGTTGACGAAGGTCCCGGTGACGGAGCCGAGGCCGTAGCGCTTGGCCCGGCCGAGGATCATCTCGTGGCCGCTGAAGGTCTCGGCCAGGCCGTAGAAGGACTGGAAGAGCGCCGAAGCCAGGATGACGATGACCAGGATCTCGGCCCGCCGGCGGGAGCGGAGCGTGCGCAGGACCAGGTATCCGAAGAGCCCGTAGCAGACGATCAGGATGAGCTCATAGACGGACGCGCTCGGCGAAAGAGACAGGGTCAGCCGCGGAGACGGCGCGATGATGGCGTCCCTCACCAGGCCGGCATAGATGTCATGGGCTCGAGGCGAGAGGATCTTGACCAGGCCCGCGGGCAAGGGAACGATCTGAAGGAGAGAGAAGCCCAGGAAGATCCCGATGAGGACCTTGAAGAAAAGCGGCAGACGGCCGGACAAAAGCTGATCGTCCGGCCAGCCCTCGTCTGAGGACTGGACCGCGGCCCAGTCCCCGCCTGGCGGGGTCGCGTCCTTGCCTGGGGATCTCCGTCGGCCGAAGAGCCGGCCTCCGACCCAGAGCAGAAACAGGCCGATCGTCGCCGCTTCGAAGACGAATACCGACCACTCCTCGACCGACCCGATGGGCAGGGGGACAAAGACGAGGACGGCGCAGAGTCCCCAGAAGACAATGCGCTCAATGATGCTGTTCACGCTCGGGTATTTTACCCGAATCTCCGGCTCTGTCGCTATGGCTTATTTTTCATTTTTGGGCGCGAAAAGCCGGGTTTTAGGCCAAAAACAGGCCATAAAATTGGCGTATATCGCTGATTCTATTCGATAAGCTGTGGTCCGACCCCGATTACCGGATCGGAGAAGCTTCGTTATGGGGCACGACGAGGAAGTACAGCCCCACGCCGACGGCGGCGACGATCAGCACGCGCCCCGCGACGGAGCTGAAGAAGCCCTTCTTTTTCGTCGCGGCTTCGCCCGCTTCCTGGCCGCCGGCCGCGCCCGGCACGAGCGAGACCGAGAGCTTGCCCAGCTCACCCGCCTTGACATAAAGGGAGTAATCGAGGTTGAAATCAGCCTTGGCCGAGGTCACCCCGAGCATGTAGCGGCCTTCGGGGATGTCCTTGATCGTGTACATGCCGTTCGCGTCCGTCGGCATGCTGGCCATCTCTTTCATGTCCCCGAGGTTGCGGATCTTCACGACCGCCCCGGCGACCGGCGTCGTCACGTCCTTGGCGTAAATGAACCCGGAGAGCGACCCGCTGTCCGCGGCCGGAGCCGGGCTTTTAGCGGCCAATCCCACAGGCATGGCGAAGACGGCGAACGCCGCCAACACGCCGTAAACAAGGATCCGAGGTCTTTTGAAGGATACGATAGTCATATGGTTCCCCTTTCTCCGAGCCCCTGGGCTCCCGAATTCTCGCCCCGCAACACACGTCTATAGTTGCCGGCGCCGTCGGAGGCCCTTCCGGCTCGCTTGACTCGCTTGAAGACTCAGTCGATGATGACGGGAGACGCTTCGCCTTCGCTGAGGGCGACGGCGAACAGCGTGACTTCAACCGCCGTGATGATAGTCAGGATGCCGGCCGGCGACTTGAAGAAATCCATGATCGTCGTCTTCTTTTTCGCGTCGAACCCCTGCTGAACCATCACCGGAGCGTTCCCCATTTTCATGGCCACGGACAGCTTGGCCAGAGCGTCGGCTTTGATCATGATGCTGTAGTGGAAGTTGTAGGAACCGCCCGGGCCGAGGACGCCCATTACGTAGCGCCCCTCCTCGACCGCCGGGATCACGTAGGTCCCCTCGGGGTCGGTCGGCTCGCTCTCGTACTCCCTCTGCGTGGCCACGTTCCGCAGCTTGACGACGGCGTTCCGGACCGGCGTCCTCATATCCTCGTTGTAGATGTGCCCGGCCAACGCTCCGTTCCCTTTCGGGGCGGCCGCCGCGGTCTGCGGTCCCGGCACGATCAGCAGCAAGAAGGCCGCGACCAGGAATACGGTTAGAGTCTTTTTCATGATCTGCCTCCCACCAAGGCTATATGGGATAATAATCTTATAATCAACGCGTTATGTCAAGAAGATTCTTGACCTCGCGCCTGACGGGCAGTCGCGGACGGGGTCACCGGATGGGAGAAGCTTCGCTTTCCTTCTTCGTCAGCTCGTAAACGCCGAATCCTGCGCCGCCGGCCATGGCGACGATGAGCAGGATCCCGCCCGGGGTCGCAAAGAAGCTCTTGCCGCCGCCGCCGCTTCCTCCCTTTCCCTCGAGCGTTCCGCCGGGCATCATCTCGACGGACAGCTTGGCGATCTCGCCGGCCTTGATGTAGACGCCGTAATTCAAGTTGAAGTCCCCGGCGGCCGAAGTGACACCCAGAGTGTACCAGCCTTCCTCCACCCCCAAGATCTTGTAGCCGCCCTTGGCATCCGTCGGCATGCTGGCGTATTCCTTCTGGTTGTTCAGGTTCCTGAGCTTGACGATGGCGTTGGCGACCCGCGACTTCATGCCTTCGGAGAAGACCACCCCCTGGATCGTCCCCTGCCGGACGAGCGCCGGCGTCTGGGTCTGTGCGGCGATCGGCGCGGGCGTCATCAGGATGCCGAACGCCACGATCAACCCGCCGGCCAGAATCCTAGACCGGAACGCGCTTTTGCTAAACATCAGCTTCCTCCTTACCCCTATTATACAACAATCCCCAGGGGTCAAGCACTGTTTTATTTGATCTTGAGAACCGTGGTATTGCTCGGGCCGGGCCGCTGTCCCCGTTTTTCGTTCATCTCCCCTTCCCCTCGCGTCATTCGGGGAGGCCGGCGCGGGAGCCCGATGAGGCGCCGGGTCCAGCTTGTCCGCTCCAGAGGATTCTGCGGTTCCCCCCATTCCGGAAGGGCCTTATTCTCGAGAATGGCCCGCGGGATCTCCGTGACCATGGCCCTGGCCTTGCTCTCGCCGACGATCTTCGACGCCGCCTCGACGGCCCGGCTGAGCCCCGGGGGGCGCCCGATGGCCCGGTGGGCGTCGCTGGCGATGATGTGGACGAGGTTGTTGGCCAGGAACCGGCCGGCGGCCGCCCGGACCTCTCGTCCCAGCTCCCCGGTCAGGCTGGCCGCGGTCAGCTGGGCCACGCAACCCATCGAAACGAACTCGTAGAGGAGCTCCGGACGGGCCATGAAGCCGCGGTTCCTCTCGGGGTGACTGATGATGGGCACGAATCCTTTGCCCATGAGCTGAGCCAGCATGTTGGCCGCGCCGACCGGCACCCCCTCGGCGGCGAATTCGAGGAAGACGTAGCTCGTCTCGTCGATCGTGAAGCGGTAAAGCTCGATGGCCCGGACGACCTCGGCGTGGACGAAGACCTCGGCCCCCCAATGGAACTCGATCGAGATCCCCGAATCGCGCATCTCTGCGTCGAACTCGACCATGCGCTGCCGCAGGAGCCCCAGGTCGTTGTCGTGGCGGGACATGCGGAAGACGTGGGGCGTCAGGCAGATCGCCGTCGTCCCGTCCTTCTCGGCGATGCGGCACATCGTCCGCGCCTGGCCGCGGTCGTCCGGCCCGTCGTCCCAGTCCCAAAGCAGGTGCGTGTGGAGGTCGATCATCGATCACGATCGATGGTAGTGGTGATAGTCATCTTTGTAGTAATAGGACCCATGGCTGGGCACGGTGACGTTGTTGATGATGACGCCGAGCGTCCGGACCTTGAGCATGTCCAGCTTCTCCCGCGCCTTCTTGAGGGCCTCGCGCGACGTCTTGTCGCCCCAGACGACCAGGACCATGCCGTCGACCTTGGCCCCGAGGACGAGGGCGTCCGAGATCTCGAGCATGGGCGGGAGATCGAAGATCACGAAGTCCGACTCCTCGCTCATCATCCGGATGAAGCGGGTCATCTTGTCCGATCCGAGAAGCTCGGCCGGATTGGGGGGGATGGGACCGGCGTTGATGAGGAAGAGGTTGGCGATCTCCGTGGACTTGATGACGTTCTTGATCTCGATCGAGTCCGTGAGGTAGGTCGTCAGGCCGAAGGTGTTCTTGACCTTGAACACCCGGTGCTGGCGGGGCCGCCTCAGGTCGGCGTCGACCACGACCACGGTCTTGCCCGACTGGGCCAGCGTGACCGCCAGGTTGGCCGTGGTGATCGTCTTCCCTTCCCCGGGCATGGCGCTGGTCACGGCGACGGTCTTGACCGGATGGTCCGCCGACGACAGGAGGAGCGCCGTCCGGATGGAGCGGTAGCTTTCAGCCAGGCGCGAATTCGGAAAATAATGGGGGACGAGCTCGATGCTGCCCGGGTGATCGGCCTTCTCGACGGCGGCCACAAACGGCCCCGGAGCGCCCGCGCCGGAGGCCGCCGCGGCCCCTTCCCCGACATCGAGCTGAGGAGGCTCCGTCCTCCCCTTCAGCCTCCGCCCGTAGCTGTAAGCCTTGTTCGTCCCTTCCAGGCTGAACTTGGGCACGACTCCCAGCGTGGGCAGCCCGGCGTAGCGCTCGACGTCCTCGCTCGTCTTGACGCTGTTGTCGAGCAGATCGAAGAGGAACGCGAGCCCCACTCCCCCGCCGAGGCCCGAGGAGCAGCGCCAGGATCAGGTTCCTCTTCTTGTTCGGGCTCGACGGCCTCACCGGCACGCGGGCCCTGTCCACGACCCTGATGTTCGAGGTCCTCAGGCCCTTGAGCCGGGCCTCGACCCCCGTCTCGCTCTCCCGCCTCAACAGCGAATCGAGCAGCGTCTTCTTGTTCTGGATCTCGACCTTGAGCCCGTTGTAGAGGACGGCGCGACGAGTTCATCTTGAAGGCTTCGTCCTTCTGCTGGTTGAACTCGGCTTCGAGCGACCGCTCCTTGTTGAGGGCCGTCTGGTACTCCGAGTAGGCCCCCTTGACCAGGTTCTGGGTCTCGTCGTCGAGGGACCTGCGGGCCGACTCCAGCTCGACCTTGGTCCGCTGGAGCTCGGGGTAGTCGGGCTGATAGCGCTCCTCGAGCGTCTGGAACTCGCGCTTGAGCCGGACGTATTCTTCCCTCAGCCTCTGGATGAGAGGATTGTTGATGGCCTCGGGCACGTAATCGGGGCTGACGTTCTTCAACCCGTTCCAGTTCGCCTCTTTCTGCAGCCGGTCGATCTGGGCCTCGGTCAAGGCCTTGTTGAGCTGGCCCAGCCGGTCGATGACCGTCGTCTCGGTGTCGCTCAGGGCGACGATGTTCGCCTCGGCCTCGAAACCCTGGAGCTGGTTCTCCTTCTGCTGGATCTCGGCTCTGGAGATCCTTGATCTGCTCCGAGAGGAAGGTCGTCGCCTGCTCGGTCGCGGCGTACTTCATGTTGATGTTGAGGTCGATGAAGGCGGCGGCCAGGTCGTTGACGCAGTCCGCCGCGAGCTTGGGATCGCGGGCGTCGAACGACACGTCGACGAGGCGCGTCAGCCGCACCGGCCTGACGCTCAGCCGCGCCAGGAAGCCGTCGATGAGCCCCTCGCGAAAGACGTGGTCGGTCGGGTCGTTGGGCTTCTTCCCCGCCTTCGGCTTGCCGATGAACTCCGGGTTTTCGTAGAGCTTGAGCCGCTCGATGACCGTGTCGGCCAGACCCCGGCCGCTCAGGAGCTTGTATTGGGTCTGGTAGAAATCGTCCCGCATCGCCTCGATCTGGAGGACCTGGTCGAAGGAAAGGATATTGGGCTCCTTCTCGATGAGGAGCTGGGATTTCGCCGTGTAGACGGGCTTCTGGACGAAGGTCCAGAACGTCCCCAGCACGAAAACCGCCAGAGCGACGACCAGGACGGTCGTCCGGCGCCGCCAGATCCGGTCCCAATAGTCCCGGAGGTTGATCTCCTGGGCCTCGGCGACCTCGTAGTCCGCCAGCTGGATCTCGTTCCCGTTCTTCATTTCGCCTCTTTCTACCAGAACGACCCCGGCACGTGCACGACGTCGCCTTCCTGCAGAGGGAAGTCCTTTTTCTTGCCCTTGATGATATCCTTGACGTTGACCCTGAACTTCTGCTCCGCTCCCGCTCTTGCCTTTTCGCGTTACCGTGACTCCGCTCTCCTTGGCCCCTTCGGCGAATCCGCCCGCCTCGGCGATGGCCTGGAAAAGCGTCACCCCTTCGGACAGCTTGGCCGTGACGGCGCCGGGCTTGGTGACGCGGCCCATGACGAAGACCTTGATCTCCCTGTCCACCGGCACGCTGATGACATCATTCGGCATGATGGGGACATTGAGCTCCTGGTTGCCGTTGATCAAGAGCGCCTTGAGGTCGATCGGGATGGTCGAAGTCGCCCCATCCTCGCCCTCTCGCAGGATGAAGATCTGATTGGCCGGCATTATCGCTGAAACCCCCGGCCATGGAGATGATCTGGAGCAGGTTCCTTGCGGCCGACGAGCTCGTAGCTCCCGGCCTTCTCGACCGCCCCGATCACGGCCACCTGCTGATTCTTGTACTCCTTGATGAAGATCGTCACCTGGGGGTTCTTGACGTATTTGGCCTGGAGCAGGCCCGTCAGCTTCTGGACGACCCCTTCCTGGGTCAGGCCTTCGACCGGCACCCGGCCGAGGAGCGGCAGAGTGATCGAACCGTCTTCGGAAACGCGGACGGTCTGGCTGAGCTGGTCGACCTCGAAAACCTTGAGCTCGAGGAGATCGCCGGGGCCGATGCGATAGGCCCGGACGAACATGTCCCGCGCTTCCTGGGTCTGGGCGGGAGGCTGGGTCACCTGCCTGCGCGGCGAAAACCGCGGCGCAAGCCAGCAATCCCGCCAAAACCGTGCGATATTTTTCATCATCATCTCTCCCGCCTATTCGCCTTAAAAATCATACGTCAAGTTTAGTCCAAAGAAGGTCCTCTTGTCATTCTCGGTGACCAGGTTCGATTCGCGCGCCCACCAGCTGGCGATGAATCCGAGGGCGGTCGTCTTCATGATCCTGAAATAGATGCCGGCGGAATGGATGGTATATTCGTCAAGCCTTTTGACGTCAGGTCCGCCCCCGCCGACCACGGGATATCGATTTCTCCCTATCGAATAATCGTAATCGAGCCGGACAATCTCAACGGATAGAGCGAAGCCCCCACTCCCGGACTGGCTCATGACATAATAGGGATTTCCGTACCATAATAGAGAAACTGCACGTCCCTCGTACATAGGATCCCCTGATGGCGAAGGGTCTTGCCAGCCTGACGAAAGCTGGGAGTCGCCGACGAAGCCCTGAAAATCAAGTCCCTCGGCGGCCCGGACATCGAATTTCTTGTAGCCCAGCCGGATGCGGCCGCGGATGCGGCGGCCGAGCTGCGAGAACTCGAATCCGGCATAGGCCGCGCATGCTCCGGGAATCCCCAAGGCCGCCTGGGTGGGAAATTCGAATCGATAAAGTCCGTACTCAAAGTCCAGGAACAACCGCCGCTCCGTCGCCAGCTGATAGAACAGCGAAAAATTCCCGTAGCTTTCCCGCCTGTTCAGACGCTCGCGGACATTGAAGCCCCCGTCGGCCTCGACGCTTTCATAGTCGTACTTCGCCGTTCGGTAGGCCAAAGAAAAAGACGTTTTCCAGGCGACCTTGACCAGGGCCGACGCGCCGTAGCCGATCTGTTTTCGCCTCGGGCGGAGGTCGATCTCCGTGTTCCATCTCTCCCGCGCGTCGGAGTAGATGCCGTCCAGGCTGAAGAAGACGTTCCTCAGATCTGATCTGGGCGGCGCCATTCAGATAATAGTTCCAGGTCCGCTCCCTGGCCGTTTTGGAGTACCAAACATACTGCGGCGAGCCATACAAGGACAGGACGAACCGGCTGACGATCGGGATATAGATCGTGGCCGCCGGCCCCGCCGTGATCGTGAAATCCTTTATGGGATCGGTGGGAGAATAGAGCACGTTCGAATCGACGCCGGCGTTCGACACGACGAGGGACGGTTGGATTCGAAAGGGGCCGGGCTTCCAGGCCGCGTCGGCCATCTTTCTCCTCAGCTCCAGCCCTTTCCAGGTCTCGGCCCGCGCGCTTCCCGCCGCGATCCCGGCCAGGACCGCCAAGACGAAGATCGCACGGTGCCCTCTGGCCATGTTCATCTCGTCTCCCGATGAAACCCTATCCCCATCTCGAGGAGGCTTCGCTCGATACTCCCGGCGTCTCCCGCCGCGGCGGCATCGATAATGTCCTGGATCCCGTCGGCGGTCTTCCCGTCGAAGGCTTCGACCGGCGGAGCGATGAAGATCTTCTCGAACTTCGTCGATTTCGTCCGCTCCTCGTCGATCAGGAGCTCTTCGTAGAGCTTCTCGCCGGGCCTGATGCCGACGACGCGGACCTCGATGTCGTCCTCCTGGTGGCCGGAAAGCCGGATCAGGGTTTTCACCATATCGACGATCTTGATGGGCTGGCCCATGTCGAGGACGAAGATCTCGCCCCTCTCCCCGAGCGTTCCGGACTGGATGATGAGGTGGACGGCCTCGCCGATGGACATGAAATAGCGCCTCATCTCGGGGTGGGTCACGGTCACGGGCCCGCCCCTGGCGATCTGCTTCTGAAAGAGCGGCACGACGCTGCCGCGGCTGCCCAGGACGTTCCCGAACCGGACGCATGAGAACCTCGTCCGGTTCATCTTGGCGCACATCTGGACGATGATCTCGCCGAGCTTCTTGGTGGCTCCCATGACGCTCGTCGGATTGACCGCTTTGTCCGTCGAGATGAAGACGAACCTCTCGACGCCGGACGCGGCCGCCGTCTCGACGACATTCACAGTCCCCAGGACGTTGTTCAAGACCGCCTCGGAGACGTTGAGCTCCATCAGCGGGACATGCTTGTGGGCCGCCGCGTGGAAGACGACCTCGGGCCTGTGCTTCTCGAATATGAGCTTCAATCTGTCGCCGTTCTTGACGTTGGCGATCACGGGGTGGATCTTGACCCCATTTCCATTCACGCCCTTGAGGTCGTTATCGATCTCGAAGATGCTGTTCTCGTCCTTGTCGAGAAGGACGATCTCCTTGGGCCCCATGGACGCGATCTGGCGGCAGAGCTCCGAGCCGATCGAACCGCCGGCGCCCGTGACGAGGATGGTTTTCCCCCGATAGTGCGCGGAGACCTCGGGCAGATGCTCGGCCAGCCGGAAAACGCTGCGGCCGAGAAGGTCGTCGATATTGACCTCCCGGACTTTCGTGATGGTCACCTTGTCGTCAAGCATCTCGAAGAGCCCGGGAACGATCTTGACCTTGAGCCCCGCCCCCTGGCAGATCTCGACGATCCGGCGAATGTCCTTGGAGGACGCGTTGGCGATGGTGATGATGGCCTCGTGGACCGAGCGGGACTTTGCGATCTCCGGGATGCGGCTCGTGTCGCCGAGGACGCGGACTCCCTGGATGTTCATCTTGAGCTTCGCCGGTTCGTCATCGATGAAGCCGACGACATGGACGGCCAGGTCGGAGCGCTGCTTCAGCTCCTTGAGGATCCGATTTCCGGCGTCCCCGGCGCCTATCAGGAGGACGTTGCGCTCGCGATGTCTGCCGTTCGTCCCGGCCAGCCTCTCCCGGTCCTCGGACTCGACCGTCAGTCTCCGGATCATTCTCACCCCGGAGGTGCCGAGCACGACCAGAAGAAACTCGACGACGATCACACTCGTCGGCACGCGCAAGAGGGGGATGCTGGTCGGCGCCAGGTATCGCGCCAGCAACATGGAGAAGCGTGAGCGGCGCCGTGGCCTTCAAGATGAGAAATGCGTCCCGAATGGAGATGTACCGCCAGACGATGGTGTAAACGGAGAACGCATAGAAGAGCAGGACCCTTGCCAGGACCATATAGAGAGCCAGGAAGATCATCTGCTTGAAATAGCTGCCCTGCGGAGGCCCCTCGAACCTGATGAAATAGGCCGCGATCCAGGAGAAGCCGAAAATGACGAAGTCGATCAGAACCTGACTTGTCCGCTTGAATGGCAAATTACGCAGAAGGGTCATTCCTCATTCCCCGGCAGGATAAAATTCGGTCCCCTCTCGGAGAGGATACCCGTTATGGGCTCTTATGGCAACCCCTGATGACGGAAACGATGCGATTCAGATCTCCTTCGGTCAGCTGTGTTCCCGAAGGAAGGCAAAGCCCCCTGGCGAACAGGTCCTCGCTGACCGTCCCGCCCCTGACCCGGCACTCCCTGAACACCGGCTGCATGTGCATCGGCTTCCAGATGGGGCGCGATTCGATGTTCTCGGCTTCGAGCGCCAGGCGAACGGCCTCACGGTCCGCGCCGAATGCCGCGGGCGTGATCAAGATGACCGTCAGCCAATAGTTGGGGGCGCCATATTCGGCGATGGGCATGAATTCGATCCCGGGCAGATCCGCGAGCGTTCGCCGGTAGTACATCCATATTCGTTTTTTTTGACTGACCCGATCGTCAAGAACCTCGAGTTGCCCCCGGCCGATAGCGGCCAGGATGTTGCTCATGCGGTAGTTGAAGCCGATTTCCGAATGCTGGTAATGAGGCGCCGGGTCCCTCGCTTGCGTCGCTAGAAATCTGGCTTTCCGGACCAGCTCTTCGTCGGAGGAGACCAGCATTCCCCCTCCCGACGTGGTGATGATCTTGTTGCCATTGAACGAGAAGATCGCAACTCCTCCGAAATTGCCCGCCCGCTTCCCGGAATAGGAAGCGCCCAGCGCCTCGGCTGCGTCTTCGATCAAAGGAATATCGTACTCCCGGCACAAGCTTTCGATCCGGGCGTAATCGGCACATTGACCATAGAGGTCGACCGCGATCACCGCTTTGGGCAGCTTGTGGGTCTTGCGTCGCAATGACAGTTCCTCTTCCAACAGGTCAGGATCCAGATTCCAGCTCCTCTTTTCGGAGTCGATGAAGACGGGAACGCCCCCCACATAGGTGACGGCATTGGCCGAGGCGCTAAAAGTCAAGGTCGGGCAAATGACCTCGCCGCCCGCGGGAACGCCCAGAGTGAGCATCGAGAGATGCAGGGCGGCGGTTCCCGACGACAAGGCGACAGCGTGCGCCACTCCGATGTAGTCCCGAACTTCTTTCTCAAAAGCATCCACCATCGGTCCCAGGGGAGCGATCCAGTTCGAGCGAAACGCCTCGATCGTGAATCGTTCTTCCGATCCGGACAGGTGAGGGGGCGAGAGAAATATCCTCGGCGACATGATGGGTAGGAGAACCTCGAGATCTTTTCTATCGACTGATGATCGAGACCTTTTCTTTATATCGATAAAATACCGTCTCATGATCAGTCACGTTCTTGTCGACGACCATCCCGGCCTGAACGACGTTGTGGGAGCCGATGGTCAGGCCTGGCAGCACGACGGACCTGATACCGAAATAGTTATTATGGCCGACTCTGACATTTCCCGACAATCCGCCGGTGGCGAAAAAGTTGTTATTTCCGATCGTGCTGTCGTGACTGATGAAACTGAACGATGTCAGGATATTATGATTCCCGATCTCGCAATTCGGGCCAATGACGCAATTGGGATAAATGAGGTTTCCCTGGCCGATCTTGGCGAACTTGGACAGCTGGGCTGAGGGATGGATGACATTCATGAAAATCAGCCCCTTCGCTTCCGACCTTTTCAAGATGGTCATCCGGGCCTCGATGCTGGCCAGGGCCAATACGAATAGTTCGTTTTGTCCGAATTGATGATCCGCCGTTGTGCCCAAGTAGGGATAGGAAAAACCATATTTCCCAGAGTTGATCCGATAATGATCGATGCTGTCGTCGATGATGCCGACGATGTCAATTCGTTCCCCGGCCGTCGAATTGATGCAATCGATGAACGTCGTGACTTCGGCGGCAACCCCCCCCGATCCGATCAAGATGACCTTTTTCATTGTCCTTTGAACTCCGCTCCTGGATCACCCTGTGACGTTGATCGTCCTTCCCCCGTCGATGGTGATCTGCTGCCCGGTGATCCAGTGCGACCCTTCGGAAAGCAGGAATTCGATCATGGGGGGGACGTCCTCGACCCTCCCGAATCCCAAGGGATATGTCTTGACCATCCGGTCGATGACTTCCGTATTTTCGAACATGCTTTTTGTCATCCCCGTTTGAATCGCTCCCGGCAGAACCGAGTTGACCCGCACCCTCGGGGCCAGCTCGACCGCCAGGCACCTCATCAGGGAATCCAGGGCTCCCTTGGAGGCGGCATAAACGCTGAAGGCCTTGGCCCCGCAGTTACTGATGTTGCTGGACACAAAGACGATGCTCTCCAACGCCGAACCGTTGATCTTCTTTTGCACGAGCACTTTGGCAATGAGAGCGGCGGAGACCACATTCGTGGCCAGGGTGGCTTGGATCAGGTCCACGGTCACCATCTTGAAGGGCAACATTCTCAGGAAGCCCGCGCAGTGCACAAACTGAGCGATCTCAAGGTCCTGGTCATGAATGAAAACGGACAACGCATTTTCGATGTCCTCGATCTTTTCCAGATCGTAATTGAAGATCAGATGCTCATGGCCGTTGTCGCAAAGGGATTGTGTTTCCCGCAATCTCTCGTCGTGCCTGCCATGCAGGATCAGATTTCTTTTGCCTGATAGATGGATCGCCAGACTCCGCCCGATCCCAGAGGATGCGCCCGTGATCAAAACGTATTTCTTTTTGTCTTCCATAGTCCCCACTCATTGAGCCGTGAAACCGCCATCAATGCTGAATATCGCTCCCGTAACCCATTTCGCCGCATCCGACAGAAGATAAGCGATGGCATAGGCAACATCCTCGGGTTCTCCCAATCCGAGAGGATGCAATCCACCGACGACCTCGGCATGGTCGACTCCGAATATGTCTGTTTCGTTCGGCAGAAGCGGGGTTTTGACGAATCCCGGCGCCACGCAATTGACCCTGATCCCCTTCCTGGCCAACTCGATCGACAGGGATTTGGTGATTCCGTGCAGGGCGGCTTTACTCATTGCGTAGCCGACATTGGCGGCGGAGCCCACCAGCCCATAGACCGAAGACACCAGCACGATCGATCCCTTCTCTCCGGCGTAAACGCGTCGATTCGCGAAAAGCTTCGCGAGCTCAATGGCGGCATACGTATTCAGGGCATAGATCTCCGAACATTTCTCTTCGCTGATTGTCTTGAGCGGTGCAATATAGGGTTTGCCGGCCAAGTGGACAAAGCCATGCAGCTTGCCGAACTCGTCAGCGGCTTCCGTCAGCTTTTCAGCAAGCAATGATGTTTTCGTCAGATCGATCTCCAAGAGTCGATCAGCCGGATCGCAGTCCCGTTGAGTTTCTCGCAGGCCATCGAGGTTGATATCGGCCAAGATCAACCTGGCCCCGAGCTTCGACAGAATAATGCTCGTCGACCGGCCGATCCCGGAAGCGGCGCCCGTGACGAGATAGCTATTCCCGTTTAACGAAAATGGATTGTAATTCGGTTCCATGAATCTTGCCTTCAATCAACGCTTTCAGGCCGCCGACGGTCGATGCGCCGGTGACCTCCGCCGCCGATAGGGCCACTCGATAAGTATCGCCGGCAAAAGCGATGATCGATAAGATCGTCAGCGAATCCCAGCATTCAAACGAAGCCAGTTCGGCATCCATGCTGACCGCATCGACCTCCAGTATTTCGGCCATGGACGAACTAAAGTCTTCCATGCGTGCTATCTCCTTTGTTGGTCCGGTAATCGATCATCCCGCTGAACCTTAAGCCGCCCACGCGCATCACGATAGAGGCCCAAGTGAGGCCCACGCCGAAACCGGCGAAGCACATCAGGAAGTGCTCGTTGGTCAACCTTTCCCCGAGATTGAAGGTTACGGCCGTCGGAATGGAAACGCCGCTGGCATTTCCGAAGTTCTCGACGATATTGCTGGGCATCTTCTCGCGGGGAACGCCCATCTTGTCCGCGAGCTTATTCAGCATGAATTTGTTGGGCTGATGAAACATGAAATAATCGACGGCCTCTTTCGTGATGCCGCCGCTCTCCAGCAATTCGTCGATCATCGGCGGCACTTCGCGCTGGACAAAGTTGAAAACCTCGTCACCTTTCATCACCAGATTGTCCAAGGACCTGAAGTTCCCCGCCTCGTCTTCGTGCATTACCGCCGTTTCAGGACACGAAGGCAGCTTAAAACCTCCGGCCGGTATGATCAACGCATTAAAGGCCCTTCCATCCATCCGGACATTCGCATGGATGGTATTCTGTTCTCGGGCTTTCTCCACGATCGTGACGGAGGCGGCATCCCCGACGAGCGGATGACTGTTTCGGTCCCTTTTCGAGACCTTCTGGCTGAGCACATCCGCGTTGAGCAGGACGACCTTATGGATCTCTTCTTGCTCCAGGAGCATGAACGCCTGGAACAAGCCAATTTCAAAACCCGCGCAACCCTGGTTGATGTCCAGGCAGAGCATATCCTGTTTGAGACCCAATTGACCTTGAATGACGTTGCTGGTCGGCGGCATAAAATAGTCCGGGGATTGTGTGACCAGGATCAACGCGTCGATATCCTCTTTTTTCAGCAGGTTCATCTCAAAAAGATGGTCGAGCCCGAAGACGCAGAGATCGGACACGGTGATCCCCATGTCCGCGATCCGATGTTTGTTATACCCCATGGCCAGCTTGAGCTTGAGCGATTTAGCGGCCGAGAAGCTGTAGTTCCCCATTTCGTCTTCGAACTTCACTTCTTTTGACGGCAGGACCGTCAAGAGGCCCGTGATCTCTTTGTTGTAGAACTTGAGCTTCATGCCCGGATCCCGTTTTTTTTCAAGAGCTCGACAATGGCATCGATCGTCGCGAAGTTCTCAGGGACAACGTCAATTCCGTCGATGGATATCCCATAATATTCGTCAAGAGTCGTCACCAATCTCACGACGTCGAATGAATCGATCAACCCTTGCTCTACGAGGTTGACGCCTCCGTCGACGGATGTTCCGGGAAGGATTTCTTTGAGGATCCTTATGACCTGTTCCCTCATATCAATGACCCTTCAGGTAGATATAATCCGCAAGTCCGTCGAGATGAAACCCGTTCAGCGCATGGATCTTGATGATCTTCGCGTTACTTTCATTGGCCCATAAAAAGATCCTTTTGGCACCTTTTTCACGGAGAAGATGCAGCGCGTTATCGTTCAGGGCCAGCGCGAGATGTGGATCGTAGTCGGCCGGGTCCTTGGAAAAGCCCCATTGGTACAAATTCCCGGTCACGCCTTTCATTTTATAGATATAGAGCCCGATGATCCTGTCGCCCTTCTTTTCAATCAGCACGCTGTTGGCCTTTATCAAAGCCTTCAATTCGTTTCCATCAGGGAAGTGCCCCGTATACTGATCCAGCCATCGGAAAAGGCTCCGAGAGACTTCAGCGGCATCTGTTTCATCCGCATACCGAATGCTGCCATTGATTTCCGACGGATAGTCGTCACCGATGATCATATGAAGCATCTTCGCGTATCTCACGAAACCGGCCCCGAGCAAAAGATCTTCAATCTCTCCGGGGAAGATTGACGCGATACAGTCGATGACCAAGGGCCTGGCGTCGATCTTTCCTATCATCTCGGCCAGCTCGCCAAGGTCCTTCGAATAGAAATAGAGCCTGTTGAAATCGCCGTCATCAAGGATAAACACAATTGAATCAGCACCTTGAATGACCGCCGGCGACTTCTCGGCGAATTGGTGAAAATAATAATTCGTCCGGATGAGTGATGGATTGCCGTTTTTCTTGACCGTGGTAAGGCTATCGATAATAAATTCTCTCCCCTTGCCAACCTCAATGAGCATCGTTATCGGACAGCCTCTCGGTCTGATGATTCCATTTCGATTATTCGAAATTCTCTCCGCCTATCAATTCCATCAAACTCCCGACGGTCGTGATCGAGGCGAGTTGCGGCGCTTTCAGTTTTTTGCCGAAGGCCTCATCGATAAAAGCGATGATCGTCATGATCGACAAAGAATCAAAGCCTTCCAATTCCTTCAAATTCGTATCGATGCTGAGATCTGAATGATCGATCTCCAGGACATCCTTCAAGCCAGATAAGAAGACATCCGTTTTCATTCTGGCCTCCTTTGCGCGAATTGCGGCGGACCCATCGTCAACATATCATATTTCGATGACCGTGGCCCCCCACGAATACCCGACCCCAAAGCCGACCAGCAAGACCTTATCTCCCGTCTTGAGGAGCCCGCTGTCCAGACAATCTTTGAGGGCGATCGGTATGGTCGATGAGACCGTATTGCCCACGAGCAACATGTTATTATAAAAATTGTCCTTGGGAAGGCCAAGCTTCTTTCGCAGATACTCCAGCATATATTTATTGGCCTGATGGAAGATGACATAATCGACGTCTTCGATCGCCAACGAGTTCTTCCGGAGTGTCTTTTGGACCACTTCGGGGATTTTTTCGATGGTGAAGTTGAATATTTCGGGGCCGTTCATGAATAGAAAGTTGTTCGAACGAACATTGCCCGACTCGTCGGTCCATTCCTGAGGAACCGGTTCGATCTTGTGGCGCGACCCGCCGTTGACAACGATCAGGTTATCTTTTCCGCTGCCGTCCGTGCCCAGCTCGAACTCGCCGATCTTCTGAGCTTCGCTCTTGCTGATGACCGTCGCCGCGGCCCCATCCCCAAAAATGCTCATATTGGCACGATCGTTGGGGCCGATGTGTTTCGAATATGTTTCGGCCGTTATCAGCAAGACATGGTCCGCCAATCCCGTATGGATCAAGCTCTTTGCGAGGGCCAGTCCGTAGATGAACCCGGAACATCCTTGATTGAAATCGATCGCGCCGATATTCGTTCTCAAACCGAATCTATCCTGCAGGATGCAGGCGCTCGTCGGAAGGAGGTAGTCGGCGCTCTGGGTGCACAAGAGATGGAAGTCAATCTGATTCTTGTCAAAGCTCTCGAAGACCTTTAGGCCCGCCCGATACGCCAAGTCCAGGGCCGTTTCATCCTCTGCGACGATATGTCTTTCTCGAATCCCGATCTTCTCCTCGATCTTCGACGCGGACCAATCCGGATGAGCTTTTTCCAAATCGGTGTTCGTCAGAGTTTTGGCCGGGAGATAATATTCGATGATATCGATTTTAGCTTCCATGAACGGCCCCTTCGTCTAGGATAAGCCAACTTGCCGGCCCAATGCCAACCGGTCGATCTTTCCGTTCGGATTCCTCGGCAATTCCGGCAGATGCCGGAATATCGTCGGGATCATGTACTTCGGAAGCAATCCCTTCAGATTCTGTCTGAGGGCATCGGGAGCAATTTCCATTTTCGCTTCGTAGAAAAGGACGATCTCCTTCTTTTCCGCATGATAGAGCACGCAGGCGTTATCGATGAGATCGACGGCGCCGAGGACGGCGTGCTCGATCTCACCGAGCTCGATGCGATACCCAAGATGTTTGATCTGATAATCCTTCCGACCGATGAACATGAGCTCTCCGCGGTCGTTCTCTGCGACGATGTCACCCGTCCGGTAGATCGTCTCCGGGTAATGGGGATTCAGGGGATTCTGCACGAAAGCCTTGCTTGTGTTCTCCGGGTTGTTCCAATAACCCATGGCCAGACCTGTTCCCCGCACGCAGAGCTCTCCGGGCTCGCCCCGCCGGGCCGGCGCATTCGCCTCGGTCAGGACGAGGATGTCCGTGTTCCTGCAAGGGAAGCCGATGGGGATCGGCTCCTCATCGCGAAACTCCCGGTCCAGAACATAATAGGTGCAATCCAGGGTGATTTCTATCGGCCCGTACAGGTTGATGAACGTGGCCGGCGGGAAATGTCTCCGCCAGTAATTGACGTGTTTCGTCGGAAATACCTCGCCGGCATAGAGGACCTTCCTCAGACCGGGAAGATCGACCTTGGACAGGATGTCGAGGTTCGCGATGTTGACCATGACGGTTGGAACCCAGAAGATAAAATTGACGTTGTTCCGCGTCAGATATTCCACGAGTCTTGCCGGGAATGCCGCAAGCGTTTCGGGTACGAAGACGATGGTCGCTCCCCGGGAAAGCAGAAGACAGAGCTCAAAACTGTAAATGTCAAAAAACACCGGCGACAGGCTGCCGATGACCTCGTCCTCCCCTATCCCGAGTCGATCGACGGCCCAGTCCGTGAAATCGATGAAGCCCCGGTGGCTCAGGACGGCGCTCTTCTGCAGGCCTGTCGAGCCCGACGTGTTGATGATGCAGAGCGGATCCGTGTCGATCAGGCCCTCCAGGCCTTTGAGGATCGCTTCGTTGTCATAGCGGATGTCGTCCGCGATCGCGTCCTCGACGATGAGGACTCTCCGAGGGTCCAGACCGAATTGCCGCGCGAGGACCGAGAATTCCCGGCATGTGATGACCAGCTCCGGCCGGATATTCTCGACGAGGTTCTTGATCCTCTGGCCCGGCGATTTGACGTCGAGGTTGACGTAGATATTCCCGCTGTACATGATGCCGAGGTCGGCGAAGACGACGTTCGCGCTCTTGGGCAGATAGACGGCGATGGGCCGGTTCTTGGCGCCGCTCGTCCGGATAATCACGGAGGCCACCTTCTTGGCCAGCCGTTCGACGTCCTTGACGGCGTAAGCCGCGCCGCCGTCGACGACGACCGTCTTTTTAGGACACCCGCGGAGGGTCTTCTTCTCGAAATATTCCAGGACGTTTGTCTGCATGCGCGAATCCCCCGACTTCCCTCTGCCCCTCAGCTCATCGTCCCTTTGAATCCGGGCATGGTGACATGACCCTCGTGGGAAATGCCCTCTTTGGCAAAGACTTTCTTAAGGGTCAGCCCGAGTATCCTCAGGTCCAAACCGAACGTCAAATGGTCGACATACCAGACGTCGTGCGCGAATTTCGCGTCCCAATCGATGGCGTTCCTTCCGTTGACCTGGGCCCATCCGGTGATGCCGGGCTTGACGTCCATGCGTCTGGCTTGGCGCTGGGAGTACCGGCCGAGGTACTCCATCAGCAACGGCCGCGGGCCCACGAGGCTCATCTCCCCCCGGAGGACATTCACCAGCTCGGGCAGCTCGTCGAGGCTCATCCGGCGAAGGAACTCGCCAAAGCGGGTCAGCCGGACGCCGTCGGGCGACAATTCGCCGTTCCTCTCTCTTGATTCGCGCATCGTCCTGAACTTATTGATGATGAACGGCTTTTTGCCGAGACCGGGCCTTTCCTGCCTGAACAGGATTCCCTTGCCCATCGTCAATCGAATGGCCAAGGCGATGCCCGCGAAGAACGGAAGAAGCAAAACGAGAGCGCCCAGTGATGCCGCGATATCCAAGCACCGCTTCCCCGACCGCAAATACCAGGAATCCATGGGACCGATCTCTCAGTTCACCGCCGGCCTTCTCGTCTCGTCCAGACACTCGATGAAAACCTTTTCGATCGCGTCGATCCCGACTTTCATGGACATCTTGGACCGATAATATTCGAGTCCCCTCCGCCCCATCTCGTTTCGCGCCTCCGCCGGCAACCCGGCCATCTCGACGATGGCCGCGGCGAGGCATTCGGGGCGCTCCGGCGGGACGACCAGGCCGGCCCCGGAATCGTTGACGACGGATTCCGCTTCGCCTCTGACGGCCGCGATGATGGGTCGTCCGGCGGCCAGGTAAGCCTGGATTTTCGAAGGGATCGCGATCCGCATCGACGGCGAATCCTTCAGATGCACCAGGGCCACGTCGGCCAGAGCGAGGATCCCGCTCATGTTCTCCGGAGGCTGGTTTTCGACGAACAGGACGTTGGACAATCGCCTGGCTGAGGCGATCTGTCTGAGGCGGCTGTTCTCGATGCCTCCGCCGACAAGAACGAGACGGATGCCCGGCTCCTTGTCCTTGAGAAGAGCCGCCGCGTCCAGCAGGACGCCGAGCCCCTGCATGACGCCCATGGTGCCCGCGAACATGGCGACGAAACGATTCTGCAGGCCCAACCGGCGGGCCAGGGATTCGTCCCGCGGGGCCGGCTTCATGTGATCCTCATTGCACCAATTGTAGACGACGGAAACGCGCGACTCGTCGACGCCTCGGCGCACGAGCTCGTTCTTCATGCCCTTCGACAAGACGATCGACCGGTCCGCCGACCGATACACCGAACGGCTCAGCTGACCCAGGGCTCCCAAAAGGAGACCGTCGTCCAGCATTCCGGATTCGGCGACCGAATCGGGCCACAGATCCTGGACATCGAAGACCACGGGGCATCCGAATCGAAGCTTGAACAGGCGCGAGGCGAGACCGAGGGTGACCAGGTTGAGCGCATAGATGACATCCGGCCTTTGGATCAAGAACTGACCGGCCGCCGCGGAGCTCAATCCGAAGCTGAGATAATTCAGCGCCCTCCGAAATCCCGAGCGATCATGGCTGGGGTAAAGGGCGACGCGACGGACTTCGATACCCTCCATTCGTTCCCTCTGCCAGGGACGGATGCGATATCCGGGATAGACTCTCCCCCCCGGGTAATTGGGGAATCCCGTAAGGACCTCCACGTCATGTCCCTTGGCCCGGAGCCTGACCGCCAAAGGCAGCCCTTTGAAGGCCGGTTCCGGTTGGAACCATTGGCTGAATATGAGGATCCTCAAGGCTTGAACCAGACCCGGCGATTCACATAATCGATATAGCTCAGAATGATCCGGACCACCTTCTCCGAAACGTTGGGAACGTCATAATCCTTCACCGTGCGCAGCGCGCGCTGGTCGCCTCGCGGCTGTCCCTCGAGAATGGCCAACCCTTGACGGACCCGCTCCCAGTCGAGACCGACCATCATCACGGACGCTTCTTCCATGCCCTCGGGCCTCTCATGGGCCTCACGGATATTGAGTGCCGGGAAATTCAGGATGGAAGATTCCTCGGTGATCGTCCCGCTGTCGGACAGAACGGCCCGGGCGTTCCGTTCCAGCGCGACATAGTCGATGAAGCCGAAGGGCTTATGGAACTCAACCAGCGGGTCGAGCCGCACCCGCGATTCGTCCAGGCGCTTTCGGGTTCTGGGGTGAGTCGATACGATGACACGGGCTCGATATTCCTGGGCAAGCCCTTTCAGGATTTCGACGAACTTTTCGAGATGGCCGTCGTCATCGACGTTTTCTTCCCGATGACAGCTGACGACAAAGTAACGACCCGATTCCAAGCCAAGCTTGGCCAGCACGTCCGATCTTTCGATCTTGGGCAAGTAATAGTGAATAACCTCCATCATCGGGCTTCCCGTTTTGATGATCCGGTCGGCGGGAATGCCCTCGCGAAGAAGGTACTCTCTCGAAATGTCACTGTAAGGGAGGTTGATGTCCGCGATATGATCGACGACGACCCGGTTGATCTCCTCGGGCACCCTTTGGTCGAAACACCGGTTGCCGGCTTCCATGTGGAAGATCGGGATCTTCAACCTTTTGGCCGGATAGGCCGCCAGACAGCTGTTGGTGTCTCCGAGGACCAGCAGCGCATCGGGCCGGATCTCGGTCAGGGCCTTTTCCATCCCGAGCATGATGTTGCCGATCGTCGCGCAGGCGGTCGTTCCGGCCGCCTCGAGGAAGCGATCGGGCTGCCGGATCGAAAGGTCGTCAAAGAATATCCGGTTGAGCTCGAAATCGTAGTTCTGACCGGTATGAACGAGCGTCTGAATGCACTCCCGGTCGAGGGCGCTGATGACCCTCGAGAGCCGAATGATCTCCGGTCTCGTGCCGACAACCGTCATGACCTTGATCTTGTTCAAATCAGACCTCCGCGGCATACGTATCGGGTCGCTCCGGGTCGAATACCTCGCTGGCCCAAAAGAGCACGATCATTTCGGACGTGCCGACGTTCTGGATGGAATGCGTCCACCCCGGAGGGATGTCGACGACCCTAAGCTCCCGTCCGGTGATCGGAGTAATCGGCCTTCTCCCCAGTCGCCATGTTCCTGAAGCGGATCAGCGCGTCGCCTTCGAGGACGAGGAACTTTTCGACCTTGGAATCATGATAATGGTTGCCCCTCCTTATCCCCGGATGGGTCCGCGAGACAAAAAATTGGCCGCAGCCGCCGGCCTTCGATAGCTCGGATAGAGATCCGCGCGCATCCGATCTGGCCTCAGGATCATAAGAAAGATCTTCTGGGGAAGATAGGACAGATAGCGTCGAAAACAGGCGTCGGGCAAAGGGATCCATTCAGTTCGGCAGCATTCCAGTTCGCCCGTTGTTCTCTGAATGAGCGGAGCATATCGGCCAATTGGCCCAACTTGATTCGAAACACGGGACCTACGCGAAGCCCGGGAAAACTCCTCTGACCTCGTCCTGCTTTCTCTGAAGACGACTGCAAAGGCGCTCACGACATCGTCGATATAGACGAGTTCCAATTCCCTATCACGGATCCGAAATTGGATCGGGAGATTTCTGGATATGTTATGGGCAAAAGGTGGCGACGACCGAGTTGTAATTCGGCCGGCACCATTTTCCGAATACCCCGGGAAGGCGAAAGACCCCACCGGAACATCCGGCTTCGATCTGAACTATTCGAGCACCTTGCTCGGCATGCCGTTTGGATTTCCCATAGGGATTATCCAAGATCGCCTGCGACGACGAAGAAAACAACTATCAGCGGCTTGCGCTCCGGATGCCTCAGATCGGCAGCAAATGTCGGATAGTGAACTCGACATTCCGGCTTCGAATTCCTCTGCCTTTTCGGGGCGGTTGACTCCCGCCAGATGGAAAATGACCTCCGCATGCGGCCAACGCCTGCTGAGAATCTTCGCCGGACGAATCCAAGATCGACTCCCATATGCTGTGCTTCTGCGAGCGTTTAAGCGCAACAACCAGGTTATTGCCGATAAAACCCTTAGAACCCGTTACCAATATGTCCATGAACATCACGTCTTCCCCATTGACCCTTCATCATCCATTGAGCCTAGACACAATTCTGCCATTCTTTATGGCATCTGGACGATAGTCCATCTTCAAAAGCAATTCGACCATCTCCTTGAGCCAACGCCGGTATTATGTGAGTTATAGTCCTCCTGGGCTGAAAACTTTCGGTTCTCCCTCGGTAAAATAGCAGAATAGTTCAGGTCCCTGCAATCCGCCGGAATCCGATAATAGTCCCCCAAGTCTTCGGCGCTGGCCATTTCCTCGCGGTTCAGAAGTGTCTCATAGAGTTTTTCGCCGTGACGGGTGCCGATGATCCGGACTCGCATGCTGTCGCGCCGAAGATATTCTTGAGGGCTTCGGTCAAGGTCCCGATCGTGGCTGCCGGGGCCTTCTGCACAAAGATATCCCCCGGCTTGTCCGTTCCCAAAGGCATAGACGACAAGGTCGACGGCCCCGTCGGTGGACATCATGAACCTGGTCATATTCGGATCTGTCAGGGTAATCGGCTGTCTTCTAAGATCTGGTTGATAAAAAGGGGATCACCGAACCCCTGGAGCCCATCACGTTTCCATAGCGCGTCCCGCAAAACACGGTGCTCGTATCGCCATAGGCGCGGGCCTTGGCCGTCATCATTTTCTCCATCAGCGCCTTGGACATTCCCATGGCATTGATCGGATAGACGGCCTTATCGGTCTAAGCACGATGACACTTTTTACGCTGCAGGCAAGGGCCGCGTCCATAACGTTCTCCGCGCCCAAGGTATTCGTTCGTACTGCCTCCAGCGGAAAGAATTCGCATGACGGGACCTGCTTCAGGGCCGCCGCATGAAATACTAGATCCACGCCTTCCATGCGCCGGCAGAGGCTGTCATGATCGCGGACATCGCCGATATAGAAACTTGATTTTGATTGCGCAGTGCTGAAGCCGCATTTCATCCTGCTTTTTTTCGTCGCGCGAAAATATCCGAATCTCCCCAATATCCGTATTTAAGAAAGCGACGTAGGATTGCATTGCCAAAAGTACCTGTGCCGCCGGTTATCAGGAGTGTTTTTCCAATAAACATTGGTTCGATCCCGCCTTCTATTTAATGATTTCTGATTTCATCAACCGCTTTCCGAAATCCTCGATGGATCATATGCCCGCTTAATATCCTGGGGGAAGTCTTAACATCGGGATGCCAACGAAAGATTTCTTGAAGACCAGCGTGAATAGGCGTTAATGAATTGATCAATAACACGATCCGGCCGGTTATTGCAAATCTGCTCCATACCCAACTGCCGTGAGCGAAGGCGCATACCAGCGTCTTGTTGGAATGTTTCATCGCTTTCCAGATGGACTGCACCTCCAAGGGTCGAATCGGAAGATCGCGTCGCCTCCGAACTCGCGTACCGCGGAAATATCAGAGGCGATAACGGGACAGCCACAGGCCATTGCCTCTAACAAGGGGATTCCTGCCCCCTCGTACAAAGAGGGAAAAATCAATGCGGTTGCTGCCGAGTAGAGCGCAGGCAGTTCTTCCTCCGTCAAGCGAGGCAGAAACTTCACGTCCTTTTCTAAACCCAATCGTGTGACAAGCCCTTTGACTTCTCCTCTGCCCCATGATCGTCACCCCGGAACACAAGCGGCCATGGCGTAAATCCCTTGATTTGAGTTCATGATAGGACTGAAGCAGCCGAGCATGATTCTTGTGCGGATAATAATGTGCGATATAGAGCCACATTTCCCCGGGAAGATGATATTTCCGCCGCAATTCGGTGACCTTATCAGGCGGGCAGGGTTTGAACGATTCCCCCACTATCGGAGGGACGATTTGAACGCGCCCCGCACAAACCCTGATTCATCCGGCAGAGCGCGCGTGCCGTCGTATCTGACATCGCCAATAGGATTGCAGCTCGACGAGCCGCATAGGGCAACATCGTTCGCAGGTATATTCGTTGCATCCGCGTAAAAGCACGGGGGTTCTCGAAAACCTGCAAATCGTACACCGTGACGACCCCGGGCACGCTATTCACGAGGGCGATTGTATTGGCAAACCAATGCATCAAATCCAATCGGTGCTTCCGGGCGGCTACTTGGAGTACCGTATTTTCATAAAATATGCGCTGCGCCGGGAGGACGGATTGATCCTGACATAGACGCTTTCAAAATTCGGCTGCTGCGGCACCAGGCTTGTACTTTTATCGGTGACAAAAGCAACATATCGGTTGTCTCGATCATACTCCCCCAGCGCCTTGATAAGCCGGTCAATATAGTTCCATCCACCCCCGATTTCGGGCATCGCATGAAGGAGGTTTAGGCCAATACGCATTCGTCGTATTTTAGAAAAGACTCGAGTGTAGAGATTGATTCTTGGAATCGTTTTCCGTGTATCAGCCCAGCCTTTATTGCACAATACGAACCTAAGCGCTCGGCGCCCAAGTTCATCGAGCTCAATTGGGGGCCTAGAGCCAACATCACAAATCATATTTGACAATCCCTCGGGTGTCTCGTCCCTCAGGATATAAACAAATTCATGATATTCATTTGGGATGCCTGGCAAATCCGTCGTGATCACCGGACGTCCACTCACCATATACTCAAGCAGTTTGGATGGAAACGTATATCGGGTAATGCGTTGGTTCGATGGACGAGCATTTAGCAGAACCATCGCGTTTTTCTGTAATCGCACGACTTGGCCATTCGAAATGAATCCCCAATAAACGATGCGCCGGTCACGCGCCGCGGCTTCCTCGACGACAGGCTTCAGGGGGCCGTTGCCGAATATCCAAAGCCGATAATCCGGATCCGTTATCTGTCTGAATGCTTCTAACAATAGAGTCACACCGTTAACCTCATTTAGCGAACCGCTAAAAAAGCAGATATGCTCACGGCTACTCAAGGCACTAACGGCACAGTCCTGCTCAAGATACGCATCATCGGGATCGACTCCCCCCTCCAGCACCAGGCTGGGGCAATCAGGGGCAAAGTCCTTGGCAACATACTGCGTAAGGGCGATTAAGCCAGAAAAACGGGATAGACATCGCCTTTCCAGAAATACGTCCATCTTCTGCAGCAATCCCCGCAAACCAACAAATTCAAAGGATAGGTTATGGGGAAAATCTAGCACGAGCGCAATAGCTCTTCCGCCAAAAAGCCAAGTCGCCAGCAACACGGGCAGGGACATGGGAGGATACACGTTATAAACAAAAACATAGCGTTGATGACCACGCCAACGCCATAGCCATGTCCCTATAAAAAACAAGTTAGCCAAGCCTATGGTCAGTTGCTTCAGAAACATCATATTCACAAAGGGGATCATTCGGCAGCGGATTCCTTCTCCCATATCTACCCTGGCGGCCCCAATCCATATCTCGCCAGTCTTCGGGAAACACCCGATCGGCCGAACGCTGAAGACATCCAGCGGTAATTGGGAGGCCCGCTTTAACGCCCGAATAAGATGGAATTGGAACTTGTTACCCGCCGCAAAACAACCCGGTGAATGGTCACTTAGGTGCTCGGGGAGTATAGATCCCACAAAGGCATAGACAGGGAGCTTAGTGCTCATGAAACCTAGGTCTTCTTAAACAGCCCCTATTGTCTTGCACATCGACAATGGGCCTTGGCATCCAATCAGGAGTTCCGATATCTACGATTTAAAAAAGGTCTTATTTCAATATTCTTGACAGTACTCAATACAACCGCCACTGAAAGCCAGAACAGAATCTGTGGCTCAAATAGATTCTGTGGTACTCCGTACAAAGAGTACGTAATTATTGTCAATGAGTAAACAAAGCAGGCTGTCACAAAAACGCGCAGGTCCGAGTTCAATACGCTCTTACAGACTCGATAACCCCTTTTTATGAACCAAATGATGAGTCCGAGCACGGGAATGAACGTAAAGATACCAGCTCGTATGCTTACCCACAGCGGAAGAAAATGATCAGGTATTTCATTGAACAACGTACTAGATGAATAATCTTGCGACCAATCTCCCAATCCCATGCCAAAGATCGGCGCCTCCGAAAGTTTGTCAAATCCCGTCCTCATCTGCTCGAAGCGTCCGCCACTTATATCGCCACCCGCATCTGGGCGCGTGATTCTGTCCACAGCACTGGTCATATACGTATCAATTGTCGCTGGGAGAAAATATCGTAAAAGTGTGACCGCTGAAACTAGAAATACGATGACAATCAATGCAGTCAATAGCCAACGAGTTCGCCCCATCGAGCGCTTATGCACGGATAGGCGCCTTTTGCTCGAGACCACCAGTACGAATAGTGGGACCTCAAGGGTATAGACCCAGCTTGGCTTACTGATCTTTGCTACCAGGCCTGCCGTTACGAAGAGGACCAATAAAACATCGAGCAGATTGATCCTCTCAGCGAAAGAGATGCGAGCCCATACCAGACAATAGAAGAAGACAACCGCTGACTCCAAAGGAATCGCATAACCGCCGTATACCCCGTTAACGTGTTCTAGGACCTTTGCGATTTCTTCACCAATCGGAAGAAAACTGCTCAATGTGAGCACGACCACGAGGGGGAACAATATGTTTCCCAGAACGATGGCCAGAGAAGTCAGCCTGATGACGGGGGCCCAGAACATAGCCAAGACAAAATAGAGCAACGGCACGGCCAGGATGCGTGCATCTAGCAAGCCGTTAACGTTGCCGGCCCTGATTCCACGAATTGCTGCCTGGACTAGCCCTACTCCCGCCCAAATTGCCAAAATCATTGCAGGCGAGACGCTATGCCGAGTGATTAGCACCTGCTGGGCCGGCCCTCGGGATGATCTGGCCATCGACAAAGTAAATAGCCAGATAGAGAATCCAGCAATAATTATGATTTCTTCAAGTCTGACTTTGTATTGGCCAAGTCCAATAATGGGGAACGTGCCGGCCTGCTGGCTGGGCACGAGCCCCCCATAAATCAGAGCTTGAATGGCCATAAATGCCGGGATAAACCAAACCAGATTGCGCCCCAGCACACCCGTATATCTGGTAGGTCGACTTATCGACTTATAGACTCCTGATCGTTTGACCCCGTATAAAGTATCGACTCTCATAAAGATTCTCTCGCGTTCGGTTTCCGGACTCCGCTTGCGCGATTATTCATCACATTTTTTGATCCAGGAACTTCCCTTTTTCCAAATGATTGAATTCCGGAATCATCTGCTCAAAAAGCCCGATCAGGTCCTCTCTAGACCATCTGACCGAATTGCGCATCTTTTTAATGGATGACTCAAAAAACTCAAGTTTATCAGCATCGTAATTTGGTTCGTTTTTAATCACGTCTATTGATCGAAATCTCGAACTGTCGATAATTTCAGAATTCGTATGAAATTCTTCGATATCCTTTTCGCCTGTCGTGTCACTTGCAGAAAAGTAGACCGGCCATTTGTGAAGGGGCTTCAACTCCAGAAGCCGCGATCGGGCATCCTGCTCATTTTCGCACTCAACGGCCTCGTACCCCCGCGAATGGAGAAAGCGAATCGCGATTTCAGGGAACGTGATCATATCCAACGATTCCAGTTTCGGAATGAAGAGATCTCGATTCTTTCCGAGCAAACAAGAAAGCAGACAAAGCTCCCCGGATTCCTTCGGCGTGATAAAATATCGGCGGATGTCATTGGGAGCGGCAAGGGGCTGTTCGTTCTCTAACCTGCGGCCGAAGCCGTAAAGAAGACTGCCGTCGGAAAACGCGACGTTTGCAAAACGTGCCGTCGAAACCGGCAGCTCCAGAGAGCGCCGCATAAGAAACATCTCCATAATCCGCTTGGATGCGCCCATCATATTCACGGGATTGGCAGCCTTATCGGTTGAAACACAAAAATACTTCTTAGCTCCCTTGGCTTTTGCCTGTCGCATGGAGCTGTCGGTATTGAAGATATTGACGTCAGCCATGCGCATGAGCGTATAAGGATCTCTTTCACTGCGCACATGCTTGAGAGCGGACAAGTTCAACACGTAGTCATACCCGGTTCCATTCTCCATAAATGCCTTGAAGATATCTGAACCGCAATCGATCGCGAAGGTGGCAAACTCTCCGCACTCGTTGCCCTCTGAACTGCGCAGATCACGGACAAGTTCAACCAAGTTGTTTTCGGAGATATCGACGACGTGCAACTGACGAGGCCGTCTTTTGAAGATTTCGCGCGTCACGGCTTGGCCAATTGACCCAGCCCCGCCAATGACCAGAAAGCTAGAATTCTGAACAAGATATGTAAGTTCTCGTTCATTGGCCGTGATATCGTCGACAAACAGCTCGTTTTTTCTGCCAATCATTTCGAGCAGATTATTCATGGGTGACACCATCGATTAGAGGGAATTCCCAGGTTTCCGAAGGACTTGTTCATAATCCGCCCAGTTGCCGATATCAGTCCACGAGCCTTCACTTACGGGAAAAACGCAGACTCGCCCGCGACGCGCCAAGACGGCATCGATCAACTCTGTCATATTATAACGTCGGCCGGAGGGGATCATTGAGAGCAATTGAGGCTCAAGGATATAGATTCCCGAGTTGACTTTGAACACCCATTCCGGTTTTTCACTCAATTCGAGCAGGAGTCCGTCCTCCCCTGTGACCAGGGAGCCGTATCCGAGCTTGACATGCTTCAGTGCCGCCACGATCGTCAGCTCGTTTCTGTTTGTGCGGTGATACTCCCACACCTCCTCTAAATCCTGGTCGATCACAATGTCGCAATTCGAGACAAAGAAAGGCGTCTTCAGCGAATCCGCGATCAGCGAAAGACTCCCTGCCGTGCCCAATGGCTTCTCTTCTTCGAAACTGGTGACCTCATAAGGCACGTCCTTCAGCTCGGATAGGTAATGGCGGATCAGTGCGGCCTTGTAATTCAATGACAGGTAGAACTTCGTACACCCCACCTTGACAAAACGATCCATGATCGTTTCGATGATCGTCTTCCCGCCAAAAGGGAGCAACGGCTTGGGAAGGATATTGGTGAGCGGCCGCAGCCGGGTGCCCGTGCCGCCCGCCATGATCACGACCGGCAGTCCGAGGGAACAGCTCTTGGACCCCGGTTCCTGGCCAGGGAAAACATCCTCCCAGAAGACGACGTCGGCAAGTGAGCCTTCAGCATCCAACAAGGGCATGAACACCGCTCGGACGCGAAGCATTTCGGCCCTGATCTTGCTTTCCGGGTCCGTGATCCTGCAGACAACGATGTCCGATCGCATCACGGAGTCCACACGCTCGCTGAGCGACACGTTTCGAATGATCGCGCGCTGGATATCCCCAATGCTCAGCAGCCCCACGAATTGGCCGCCATCCATAACGAGAAGCAACTTGCAGCGGACGACGTCCATCTGCCGGATGCCCGCGAGAAGACTCTCGCCTCTCGCGATTTTTATCGCTTCGATTCTCTGGCTTGTTCTCATTGGGTCTGCTCCGACACGCGGCGTGTGCGTTTGACAATCTCGCCGATTCCCTCCTGAAAACTGAACTTGGGCGCCCACCCAAGTTCGGTCCTGATCTTCCTGGTATCTGCCACGATGTCCATAACCTCGTTCTTCCGCCCGTGCGCCTCGACCACAACACGCTTCCAAATGTTGGCCGCCGACATAACGCAGGCGACAACATCCGCCACGCTGGTCGAATACCCGCTGCCTACGTTGTAGACCGAGCATGGTCTTGCGTTCTTACCGGTCAGCACCAGAGCATCGATGACGTCGTCAATGTAGACATAGTCCCGTTTGGGCTTCAGGTCACCGACGATCACATTCTCCATCTTGGCGTCGAGAACCTGTTTGACGACCGACGGGATCAGGAAGATTTCGCTCTGGCCATAGCCGTAAACGTTGAAGAGTCTCAAGATTGTGACCTTGACGTCAAACGCCTCGGCATAGAACTTGCAAACCTCTTCGCCGAGATACTTGCTATGGTTATACGGGGTGTTGGGTCGGACGGGACTCTGCTCATCGATCGGCAACCGATCGGGGTTCCCATAGACATAGGTGTCAACGTAGGTCAGGCCGACTTGCTTCTTTCTGCAGTATTCAAGGACATTTACGGTGCCCAAGGTGTTAACGCGGTAGAACGCGGGCGTCGCCCGCCAGCTTTCCGGCACGAAGGTCTGGGCGGCCAGATGAAACACGTGGTCGATGCCCGAGCCGAAATCATGGTACTCAGAAATGTCGCCGTCCTGCACATCGAACGTGAGAATTTGCGCGCCGGCGGTCGTGAGCTTATGGCACAGATGGCGACCGATGAATCCGTTTGAACCCGTGATCAAAACCCGGTTCACGTTGGCCTCCCCTGACGGGTTGCGATCGCTCATCGACTCTGCATCATTTTCCGATAGACGTTACGGATAATGTTCGTGTTCGTCTTCAGGGAAAACTCCTGTCCGGCGAAGATGCGTGCACGGGTCGCCATCTCGACTCTGGCCCGCTCATCGCCAAGCAGCTGAAGCGCCGCATTGGCCATCCCTTTAAAGTCTCCCTGCGGCACAATCATGATGTTGCTGCGTCCATCCCTGTTTGCCCACGGAATGCTTCCGGTGGCATACGCGATCACAGGCGTGCCCAGCAGCATGCTTTCGCGAATGGTCGTCGGAAAACAATCGTTATACGTCGGGGCCAAGAAGAGCTTCGACTGCCGATAAACCTTGAAGAGCTCCTCCTGATTGGGGAACCGGCCCAGCCAACGCACGTTCTTCTCCAACCCGTTTTTGGCGATTGCGTCCATCGCCGGCGAATAGTCACCGGGATGCCCGACAACAGCCCCCACCAGATCACGCTTCGCTTCGGCCAGAAGGCGGACTATTTCGAGAAAATCGCCGAACCCTTTCTGCCGGGTGAGTCCACCGACAAAAAGCAGGTCATGGGGCTGTTCGTACGCCATGGGTGTTCGCGAAACCAACGCTTCATTCACCGGGAAGTCGAAGTGGCGATAGGTGATCTCGGGATTGAACCGCCTGACAACGGTCTCCGACTCGTAATCACCCAAAAAGGCGTGGCACGTACGTAACAAAGCTTCTTCATAACGACAACGCACCCGCGCATAAAGGCTGTTGTGAAATTGGAGCTCGCGGTGGATAAACCCTTGTATCGTAACCAATACCGGATATTGTCCAAATAGATCGAGGACGGCAGCACCGTACTGGGGATTCTCGACTCCGAACAGATGAATCAAGTCCGGGCCCAATTGGCTGACAATTTGTTTGATATGTTTCCTATTCAGCCAAAACCGCGTCATGTGGTCGACCGGCATTCTTGCCGGCCAACTGCGGCCCAAGACCGGCATCCCCGACTTATAGCAATGATAGGTGATGTTCCTCGCTGTCCATGACTGGACCGAATTGACCATCAGATTTTCGGATGAGACGACATGCAGTTCCAGCGTGTCATCCGTTTCAAATGCCTGCAGCAGATTTGGAATCCACTGCCCGTACTCCCCGCGTCCCTGTCGCCACAGTCGGAGATGACTGCGCTTCTCCTCGTTAGAAAAGGTACACAGCCACACGACTTTTATTGGATTACTCAAGTAAATAAAGTCCAGCCACTAATCCGCGCATGATAATATCGTACATAGATTCCTACTAATCCTTGGATAGAAACTGCATATTTCAATAATGGGCAAGTACGCAAACAGGCAAGTCCATTTGTATATTCCGTGCCATGGAAATGGACCATATTATGTCTGCATCCACAGCAAACTTTATTCCAATACAGTTCGAGCTTATTATAATAAGTAGTTGCAGTTCTTGCCGGCAATAAACAATAGCGTATTCCATCAACATTTAGAGTTCTTTATTCGTTACTATGATAGTTGGATGCAACAGCCAGACTGATCCCGGGCGACGTTTCAATCTGTTTTGCTAAGCTATACATCCAACTACTATGTACTGGCTCATTCAGGCCCAGTGCTTTGCGTAGAGCAGGAAATATTGTGTTGATTATCTAGAGGAGGTTCATAAGGAAAGCTTTTTATAATAAAGGTTTTTTGAATATTCTTTTTCCTACGTTATTAATTATTTTAAGCAATATTCTCCCAACTCCACCAAAAGTGTAAGTAAATGATCCTTCTGCCCATACCAAAGAATGAGAATAACCGTTCAGAAGAGATAACTTAGAAAGAAGGAACCGGATCAATACAATTGGAGAAACTAAAACGACTATTCTTTTGTTATCATCTAGATTGTTTCCCACTTCGAAATCCTTGAGAACCAGTACTTCGCGACGTCGGGGCTCCTCCAAGAAAAGAGATGACGAACTAAAGCCGCATTTCTTAACCAGTTGTTTCGGATCGTCCATTAGTAAATCGAATTCTGAATACTCCAACGTAAATGTTTCAATATATTGATATAGGTGCTTTAGAAATATATTCGATTTTGCAGTATTATTTTCTCTCTCAGCGAGAATGGGGATGATTTTGGAACCCTTGCTTTCATAGCCAATTGTACTTCCCTGATCAGTCATTGCGAATATCTGTTCTGCGATTGAGATAAAACTACCGAACAATATATTTTGCAACCTTCTGGACCAAACGATTTCCTCTGGGTAAAAACATGCGCTATAGTCTCCTCCCCTATCGATAGACATTCTTTCTTCAAAGACACCAAAATAATAGCCATAGATTTCTCTATTTGTTATATTAGCAATTGCATTCTGGCAATTTCGAGTCCATCCTAAATCAACAAGAGCAATGTTTCTGCCGCTATCCAATAGTCCTTCTTGAATGAAATAGTTAAGCGCTATTTCTTTCTGCTTATCAGCTTCGTCAAGTATTTTATGAATTACGCTTTTATCTACAAGGAGTCTTAAGAATAGCTCAAACGTATTTTTATTTATTATTTCGTCATAATAATTAATGGAAAGAGAATGGACCTTTATAGACGGTTCCAAAACGTCTACGTCCAAATTTATCTGTTTCATCATTTGTCGAGGTGTCTTTCCAATTGCTCCTCCCATAATCCAACGAAACTCATCAAGAGAGCCACCTCTCAAACCAGCTAAATACAAGGCCCTCCTTGAGCCATATAAATATGAACATGATATTCTCGGAAATTTGAGTCCCACTATTTGAGCTATTTTGAAGAATATATAACCATCCCTAGCCATAAAGAACAGGTGATTAATACCCCTTTTCTGCGCATCTTTCAGCACCCATACTACGAAAGGAATAAATAGAGGGGCAATGATGTCAACCACTATGTCCTTGGTTGGTAAGCTTTCCGACGTTATTCGTACAGACCGAGCTATACCAGCCATTAATATGCTCGTTAACGGTTTGCCTTCAAATACGGATGAACTAATCCATGATAATTCATACCGCGAATATTCGTCATTCTTTAATAATGCTGCTCGAATTCCCTTTTGATGTGGAATTCTATAATCGCTTATTAGATTATTCCCATAGTGTCGCCACTTTATTAACGATATCCTCTCCTTTTCAGCTATATAGTCATATAAGCCCCCGCTATTCTTTGTTCGCCCACTCTCACTTGATACATATAACGTATCGCCTTCTTGCCAAAATCCATACTTTTGTAGCTGATATCTAATAAATAGAGCTGGCAAATACGTATCCGATATATAAATAATCCTTTTATCATTACCGTGTATTTTACTTATTGCATTCTTTGCTGAATAAATTGGTCGCAATACTTTATTTTCAATCTCTAATTCTAATTTAACCAATTGATTAATCTCTGCTTTAAATATCTTCGTGTCGAAGCATGAATATATATCATCTAACGTAACGTCCTGCTTTGTTGGAGATTTCAGCATACACAACGCTTTTTTTTCTGCACGTTTTCTTGCATTGACAAATTCATATATTAGTGACTGATCAGCTTCTCCGCCTAATAATTTTAGGGCAATTAAATAGAACGCATTTTGGGGTTCGCCACAAAGCCGAGATAAACATGTATCAAATACATCAAAGGAATATTGATAGTCTTTCATATTTAGGGCTTTCCTAAACTGCGCCCGACTTTAACTTTTTTGCCGCATAATTGGAATAGGCCATCTGCAGTAAGAACGGCGCTGATACTTATAACTATTTTGTCGTAACTCGCGCTAAGCCAGGTCATGTATTTTCGTGTACAAATTCAACCTTTAAGAGCAACATACAAGCCGCATCTTTGGGAAGCTAATACGCTATCCGTCGTTTTGAACGTTTTCATAGTCTACTCATTTATTCCAGATGCCTACCGCTGTACTATTCAATATTTTATAGGTCTGAATGGGCTGTAAAACTAACCCAATTAAGCTTATTAAACTCATCGATAAAATAACACCTATGCTGTTATTGAACAATCTGCAGAATGCAAATATCATAATAATATATAGTGTAATTCCAATGACCGATAAGGATGATGCCAATCTCAATTTCCCCAACCCATTCACATAAGAGGAATATGGGGCGAGCCAAATATTAATGATGGCATAGAGTCCCATCGAAACAGATAACTCTAAAGGAACATTCACTCTGTTACCTATCCACACTTTATAGGCTAGCGGACTCAAGACTACCATTGTCACAATGCCGACGGTGAAAAGCAGCGAAATATGATTCAGCTTTTTTAATGTTGTTTTTAGCCAACCGATTTCTTTCAGGGTATAAGCATCAGTTACTGCAGACCATATGGGAGACATAATAATCGAATAGCCTATAATCGGAATCTGAAAATATTGAAAGACGATGTTATAAACGGTAACCTCAGAAGGACCGAAAAACTGTGTGATCGCAATATTAGCAGTAGAATAGAGTACCAATGCTGTAATCTGCATCAGAAAGAATTGAAAGCCCAAGCCCAACAAATCCTTTTTTAAACTAGTATCAACATATTTAAAAGACGGCTTTAGTCGTTTATATGGGCCCGCGAAAGCAAATATGGTAAAAGCAATGAACAGAAAGACGGGCACAGCGCTAATTATTGTCCCCAATACAACTAAACTAATCTTATGTGTATTCCGATAAATAATCCAAATAACTAGGAGAGATAATATATTCCCGGATGTTCCTATACTATTACTAGTAGCGGGCTCTTGACCTGCTAAGAATACTACTCCAACTAATTGGAAGATAAAACGCAAAATAAGGAACCCGAAAACGATGGCTGTTAAAGTGAATAATTCTCCCCTGGGTATAAGAGTTGTATTTAGTATTTTATTCCAGTTGATAAATGGATTTATTCCTTGAAATATCAATAATAATGAAATAAATATTCCACCAATGAGCAAATAGGTCGTGCTAACATACTTTCTACCTAGTTCGAATTTTTTGGTGGCGATCGCTTCGGCTAATTTATTTCGTAGACCATTTCCTAGGCCTATATCAAAAACAGTGAACAAGGAAAATATTGACACTAGCGTAATCCAAATGCCATATCGTTCCTTATCCAAAATGTCAATTAAAAGAGGTATATAAATTAATCCGACTAAGCCGCTGACCCCTTTTAGCGCAAACGAATAGAGAATCTGGCGTTTAGCCTTAGAACTTCTGTCACTTCTCGTAAAAATATCGGACGGCTTTGTAAATTTCATCGTTATTATTGTTAATGACGATTCGTTTTTCTCGACCTTCCCCTTGGCATAGCCGCCATCCGTTGCCCCGTCTGCTCCTCGATCAAGCATCCGAACGTCCTATTCCCTGCGGAGCGCCCGGCCTTGAGGCTCTGGCGGGCCAGACTTGGGGTCGGCTCGTCCTTGGTGCCAGCGAGGAAGGCCCCCCAGTCGGGAATCCTGGCCTTGAAGACGGGGTCGTTCTTCAGTATGGGGTCGTCGAATATACAGGAGAGAAGGCGGCCATTCCAGAGGTGGGCACTCACGCCCTTTTTGCCGTGGAAGGACTGTGCGTATTTCATATGGAGAGTGTTGAACGTCCGATTACCTAGCTAGGGTCCCAAGGTCATCAGGCATGATTTTTCATAGCCGGATATTCTTTCCTAAGCCCCATCTACCAGTCTTCGTCGCCAATAGTCCAGCAAATCGTACAAGGTCTGCTTGATCGGAATCTCGGGGGACCAACTGGCTTCTTCTGAGATCTTTCGGTTGCTGCCGATGAGGGAGAGCGCATCGGTCTTCCTGAGCTTAGCTGCGTCAACCTCGACGGAGATTGGAGTATTCCTGACAGATTCTCTGATCAGGAAGTCTAGGACCTCACGAAGTGCGATCGCCTTCCCTGAGCAAACGTTATACGGCTCGCCCCGGCGCCCTTTGGACAGCAAGAGGATATACGCCCTTACGACATCCCGGACGTCGCAATAATCTCGCCGGACATCGAGGTTTCCAACTCTTAAGATGGGCGCGATATCGCCTCTTTCGATTTGGGCAACTTGATGGGCCCAATCAGAGCAGACAAAGTCCGCTGTCTGTCCCGGGCCCGTATGGGGGAAGGGCCGGGCGATGACAATATCGATGTTCTCAGACTTTTCATAAAAACCGCACAACAGTTCGCCGGCAGCTTTGGAATAAGCATAGGGGTCGACGATCTGGACCGGTGCTTCCTCGTCGATAGGCTTGGACGGGACAGGGCCGTATCCGTAGATATCCGACGAGCTGATGAAGAGCACCCTGGCCGCGGGCGCAGCCTGCCTGACGGCTTCCAGAAGGCTATGCGTGCCCAGGACGTTCGTCTCGATCGTTTCGCTTCTCATCTGCCAGGATTTGCGCACGTTGGAAATGGCCGCGAGATGGAAGATCCAATCGGGCTTGATCTCGCCCATGAGCTTCAGCACTTCTTGTCCCGATCGCAGGTCCAGGAAAAAGAGCTTATTGGTGGATGGAGGAGGAGCATCGGGATAGGCGGTGCCGAATATCTCGAAACCGGACGGGCCTCTCTTCCTCGAGCGCCCGCATGAGGTGCCCGCCGACGAAGCCGGTCGCGCCGGTGATGAGAACCCGGATCTTCTCGCTCATTTTGTCAGGAACGAGGTTCTTGCCGCATCCACTGAAAACCGTTTTGCAGAGCGATCTTTTTGCCCTGACCCGGAGGATCGAGACCCAGCAGTTCCAGGTCGGCGTCGACCATGATCTTGACGAGGTCCTTGAATGTGATTTTTGGAACCCAGCTTAGCTTCTTTCTGGCCTTGCCGATATCGGCCCTGAGTTCCGGGACTTCCGTGGGCCGGAAATAAGCCGACTCGATGACGACGTATTGATGCCTGTCGAGATTCGCGTATTTGAAGGCCTCTTCGACGAATTCCTCGACGGAGTGCGCCTCCCCCGTCCCGATGACATAGTCGTCGGGCGTTTCCTGTTGGAGCATATGCCACATGACCTCGACGTACTCCGGGGCGTAGCCCCAATCTCTCTTGGCGCTCAGGTTGCCCAGATAGATGCTCTTTTCTTTATGGGCCAGGATTTGGGCTATGCCCCGGGTGATCTTCCTGGTGACGAAGGTCTCCCCTCTTCTCGGAGATTCGTGGTTAAAAAGGATCCCGTTGGAGGCAAATAGATTGTAACCCTCGCGGTAGTTCCTGACCATCCAATAGGCATAGACCTTGGCCGCGGCGTAAGGACTGCGGGGCTGGAAGGGTGTGTTTTCATTTTGCGGGGCCGGAGCGTTGCCGAACATTTCACTGCTCGAAGCCTGATAAAATTTGGTCTGGATCCCGCTCCGGCGCACGGCTTCCAACAGACGGGTCGTTCCGAGCCCGGTGATGTCGCCGGTGTACTCAGCCAGATCGAAGCTGACCCGGACATGGCTCTGGGAGGCCAGGTGATAGATTTCGTCGGGCTTGATGTTATAGATGATCTCCGTAAGCTGCTCGGAGTCGGCCAGGTCGCCATAGTGGAGAAAGAAACGGGCATCGGGAAGATGGGGATCCACGTAGAGATGGTCGATGCGGCTCCGGTTGAATGAGCTGGACCGGCGGACGATGCCATGGACCTCGTAGCCTTTGGAAAGAAGGAACTCCGCCAGATAAGAGCCGTCCTGGCCCGTGATCCCGGTAATCAGTGCACGCTTCATTGGTGTTCTCTTTGCATAAGATCAGCTTGTCTATTTATTGGATCCCGCGTGGGCCCGGATTCTTTCTCGGCCTTCCTCGCGGCAGAGCCTCGAGGCGGCGGCCGGTTATCCCTTCGAGCTCACGCACAAAATAAGGGTCGCCGGCAGGCCTCCCTGTTTTGAGACGTTCCCGGACCCGGCGGATGACGAGTTCATCCCCGCTCCCGGCCAAATAAGCGCCCCAATCAGAAATGTCAGCCGTGAGGAAACGGCCGTCGGCCAGAAGGGCATTCGGACAGCCGCTTACGTGACCCTGGGCGCTCGACCAGGAATAATCTTCGGGTCTTTCCACGATGCCCTTGCGCACCGGATTCGTCTCGACGAAGCGGACCTCTTCGTGGACACTCGGGCCGTCGAGGGCGCAGGACATGAAACGCGCCCTCCAAAGATGGCCGGAAACCGCTCGTTTGCCGTTGAAATACTGGGCATAGCGCATGTGCAGCGTATTGAACGCTCTCGCCAGGGAGTCCGCGGTCTTCGGGACGCAAATGAAGTGGACGTGGTTGGGCATGAGGCAATAAGCCCAGATCTCGACTTCATACCGTGGAGCATACTCCCCGAGCCAGCCCATATAACGGCGATAGTCATCATCGGAATCAAAGACAGTCTGGTCATAGTTCCCCCGTTGCACGACATGGTGGGGATATCCGGCGATCGTGGAACGGGCTAAACGGGCCATTTTGGGATAGGCTACCGCCGTCGGACGCTAATCAGCGCCCCGACGGCGCGAACACGTCGATTCATCTGCCGAGAAGGCTCAAATGGGGAGACATACCAGGGCGGCGGGTGCTCAAAAAGTGGCCATCCAGGTCCCCTATAGACATTTAGTCGTACGAATTGTATTAAATCCGGACACCAGGTGTCAAGAATATAATGGGGACAGCGTTAATTTTAAATTCTTCGGGACAGAGAGAGAACGATGAAGCGAACTCGTATTCGTTCCCTTGCTCGGACTGCGAGCGGGACGAACTCAATTGACAATGTCGGATGCCCTGCGATATGGTTTCGCAGACGTTCGGTCATGGAGATCGCGGATGCGATGTGATTTGTGTGGAAGTCAGAGACTCAAGCGCTTGGCGGTCAAGAACGGCTATGGGGTCCTCCGATGCCAGGAGTGCTCGTTGGTGCAAGCCTATGTGCCGGAGAACGTGGAGGAGCTTTATCGCGAGGAAAGCTACTTTGCCAAAGAGAGCTCAGGGACGACGTTTGGGGTCGATAAGCTCGAACGCCGCATTGAATACGACAATATCCCCCTGAACGAGCGGACGTTCGATATCTATAACGTGTTCAGGGAAACTGCGAAGGGCCGGGATTTTTTGGGTAAGAAAGTCCTGGAAATCGGCCCGAGCCCGAATGGGGGTACGATCCGATATTTAACGGCCCTGGCCGACGTGGACGGACTTGAAATTTCCGCCTACGCGACAGACTACCTGCAGAATCTCGGATTCAGCATGCACTGCGGCAGTATCAGCGACGCGCAAATCGACAAGAGGTACGACATTATCCTTTCCTATGAGGTCGTGGAGCATCTCGGGGACCCGAAAGCCTCTTTCGCCAATATATTCAAACACTTGGAACCGGGTGGGGTTTTCATCTTCTCGACCGGGAATGCGAAGTCCGTCAGAGCCCGATTATCAGGGAGTAAGTGGGGCTATTTCCTGCCGCCGCAGCATCTGTTCTATTACGACGGCGAAACGATCGTGAGATATCTGGAGAAGGCTGGCTTTGCCAAGAGCCGTATCAAGGTGAATAAATATAGTCTCTGGTCCAAAAGACAAGCGATAAAACTGGGCTTTCCCAACTTGCGGAGTCAGCTCTTTCTCAAGCTCATAAGTAATCTGACCAGCGGGATGACGGTTTACGCAAAGAGATAGATCCCCTTTTATCAGAGAGAAGAGAAGCGCAGGGAGGGAGATCCTTCTCCCCCCTGCGCGATGAATCAGCGGGTCCGAGAGCCCACAGGGCTCGATGCGACCGTCAGCGGCTGACGATCCTCCAATTCAGGTCCGGCACGGGCGGCAGATCCGCGCTTCCGATCCAAGTCGTCCCCGTCAGATACCAGATCGTATCGTAGCCGCCGGCGCCGTTGTAGCGCCAAAGAATATCGACGCTCCCATCGACATTGTAATCGCCGGTCCCGACGATCTGCCAGTTCGGATCGGTCACCGGCAGCAGGTCGCCGCCCCCGATCCAATTCACACCGTTCAGGTACCAGATATAGTCGTAGCCACCCGCGCCGTTATAGCGCCAGAGGATATCGACATTGCCGTCCTTGTTGAAATCCCCGGTTCCCACGATCGTCCAATTCAGGTCGCTGACCCCAAGAAGCACGGCGCTCCCAGCCCAGGTGGTCCCGTTCATATACCAGACGAGGTTGGCCCCACTCGTCGTATTTCGCCATAAGATGTCGATGCTGCCGTCCCTGTTGAAGTCTCCGGTCCCCACGATTTGCCAGGTCGGATCGTCAAACGGCAGAAGTTCGGCACTCGCCAGCCAATTCGTTCCGTTCATGAACCAGACGACGTTGAAGCCGCCCGGCCCGTTGTACCGCCACAGGACATCGACGTGTCCGTCCCTGTTGAAGTCCCCGGTTCCCTTGATCTCCCAATTCAGATCGGTGACAGGCAATAGATAGCCGGTCGACAAGTAGTTCGCAGCGGCGATCTTGGCCAAGTTGCCGCCGGGGGCTTGGGGCTTTCCGGCAAGTCCGACCTGCCTCGGATCGGAATACCCCGAAGAAGAGAGAGGAGCTGCGGATAGGCCCGCTGCCCCGCCCGCTCGGCGGGGATCGTTCACCGCGGACATGGGGGAACCTCGCTTGATCGCGGCAATCATCGCCTCACGTTGGGAATTCATCAGCTCCGGATTTGCCTTCGGATTCCTGTTTATTCCCACGTCTCGAAGGATGGATTCAGCATTCTTGCCGGATGTTCTGTTTTGTTCCAATCGACTTGCCGAGGCGAGGCCCCCGCTCTTGCGGTTGGCCGTCTGCAGCGGCGCAGCGGCCAGACCCGTATTCCCGAGGAACCAAACCAGGTTGGATCCATCGACGTCGTAGTGTCTCCACAGGATGTCGTCCTGCCCGTCGCCGTTGAAGTCCGTTCGTACGGCGGTCTTCACGATCATGAAGTTCGCGTCCGATTCGTCCCACATGCCGCTCTGTCCGACGCGCACCCGGTAATCGGCCCCGCCGATCTCGGTTTGCGCGATCGTCCAGGCAAACGTCCCGGTCGTAACGTCGGCCGTGCCGAGGGTCTTGACGAAGACCCCGGACTTGTACAAATCGATGTTGGCCGCTCCGGTCATGCTCGCTTGCGTCCAGGTCACGTTGTGGGTCGAGCCGGTGATCCAGCTCTCGCCGCCGTTCGGGACGGTCACCGTGATCGTGATCGGTCCGGTGGAGTTGAACCCGATGGCGGGGGTTGGAACGGAATTGGCCATCAGGACCGGAAAGCCGAGCGTATTGATGTCACCGACGAGGTTATTGGCGTAGACCCTCCAGAAATAGGTCCCGTTCGGGTCCAATCCGGCGTCGGTGTAGGTCGTCACGTTCGGCCCGAGGGAAATCTCAACGAGGTTGGTGGCGAAGGTATCGTCGGTCGCCCGCTGGATCGTGAAGCCGGTCTCGCCCATGGAGTTGTCCGCCCAGGACAAGGCGATGCTGGCCCCGTTGGGGTTCTTGATCCCCATCAGGTTGGTCGGCACTTCCGGCGCGACCGCCAGCAGGCTGGGCCGCATCATATCGTTCTCTTCGTGGCCGAGGAGGTGGCAGTGCCAGACGTACTCCCAGCCGAAGTTGACCATCTCGTTGAGGACGGCCACCGGATTTCCGTTCGGATCGACTCCGAAGAAGCCCATGTCGGAGCCGATCGGCATGGTGACGTCCAGCGGCCGAATGCTGTTCGGAAGCGACCACGGAAGATTGGCCTGCTTCTGCGGCCGCAACGCGACGATCGCGTCTTCGAGCGGGTTCATCTTGACGGTTTCCTTCCATCCCAGCTCGTTGGCGTCCGGCGGCCGGATCGCCCCGTCCCAGCCGACCCGGTTGATGAGCTGGACGTCGAACAGGTGGAAGTGAATGGCATGTGTATCGACGCCATTGTGGGTGATCTTCCAGATCTGAGGCTCGCCGTCCGTGAGCAATTCGGTCGGCGGATCGATGTAGCCGTAGGGGATCGTCGTCTGGATCGTGGCGTTGGTGTTCGGCCTCTCGACGCCGAGGGTGGCGTTCATCCGCCCGTAGTTCGGCTCAAAAAGCTCTTGGATGGCTTTCGGCTGCAGCGGCATGACCGTCGGCGGCGTCAGGGCGTCCGGAGTGAACGAGAAGGACGTGTCTTGGATCCGGACATAATTGTTCTGATAGGTCGTCCCGTACGCCGGCCCGTAAGGGGCCTCGGGGACGAGCGGCGATTTCTGAGCGGCCGCGTAGGCCGCGGGCAAAGCCGCCTGCAGCGCGGGAAGGCTGAAGGTGAACGGGTCCGAGGTGCTGCCCCCGACGACGATCTGCATGATGGTCCGGGTGTTGGGACCGAAGCCGGGAAGGGTCGAGGCCGCCCCGCCCATGAGGGTCTGATCAGGGTCCCCGGTATAGTAGTCGTTGCGCGGGTCAAAGGCCGGGACCGGGGCGGGGGCGTCGTTATAGAGGATGAGGGTCTTGTTCGCGAAGGCGCTGAAGTCGACGATGACATCCGCTCTCTCGGCCGGCCCCAGGAACAGCGTCTTTTCCTGGACGTTCAGGACCACGATGTCCCTGCGATTGTAGTTGTAGCCGATGGGCGTGTTGGGAAGCTCGACGGGGGCCGGCAGGAAGCCGCTTTCGGTCCCGATCTGGATCATGCTCGGGCCGGCCATGAGGGGATCCGGCACGCCGCCGGCCCGGCCGTCCATAAACGGCCAGTAAGGCGGGATCGTCGGGCCGGCCACGGCGGGGATCATTCTCACTTCGGTGTTGGACCTCCCGTCCGACGTCGTGACGGCGGGATCGGCCTGGTACAGTTGAAGGTTGAGATACCTGTCGTTGCAGGCGTTCAGGATCCGCAGCCGATAGGCTTTGGGCTCCACGTTGAGCACGGGATAGGCCGTGCCGTTGACGATCGGGGTGTCCATGAAAGCTTCCGGAACGATCGACGGATTTGGCGTGCCCGGGATCGTCGGCGGTTCCATCGGCGACGTTCCGTAATAGGGATTGGTGATCTCCCCGTTCACGGGGGGAAAGACGGGCCAGAACCAGGGGCCGTAATCCCACCGGCCCATGGCGGCCATGCCGCTCAGATCGTAGGGGTTCTGGTTCGGCATGTAGACGTGGGGAAGCCAGAGGTCGCCCGTGTTGGGCGTGGGCGGGGTCGTCCCCCAGTTCCAGGTCGGGTCCTGCAGGGCGATATTCGCGGCGTCGACGAAGGTCTTGTCCTGGATGATCAGAGGAATGCCATAGGTGTAGACGCCGCCCCCGTTGTTCGGGATGACGCCCGTGGTGCCGTTGTAGATGAGGGCGTCCTCGGTGGGGTCGGTGATCAGGTAGCCCGCGGCCTCGCCGGCATAGACGTTGAGCCGAGTGATGCCGTAAGCGTGGTCATGGTAGAAGAGCAGCCGCCCGCTTTGCTGGTTGGTGTAATAAAAGGTCAGCTGTCCGTCGCCCGGCGCGGGCATATCGGGGACGTTCTGCACGCTCACCCCCTTGGGGTAGGCGGTCGTTTCGCCGGCCGGGACCGTCCATTGGTGGGGAGTGCCGTCGCTGATCCAGGGCGTGGCGCCGCCATGGAGGTGGAGCGTCGCGCGGTTTACGCTGTAGGGATTTCCGGTGGGGCCGTTCCCGGCTCCCATCACGGTGGTATCGACGGGGAGGAAGAAGCCGCTGTTCGGGGTCAGCAGGTTGCTGAACTTGACGCGGACCGGCCTGTCCTTTTTGGCGATGATCAGAGGCCCCAGATACTGGGAGGCGCCGTCGCCGAGGGGATTGAGATCCCGATAGCCCCGCAGGGTCGTGGGCGCCAGGTCCCGGTGCAGCTGGGCGGTGTACTCGGTCAGCCCGATCTCATAATAATCCCCGTCGGCGGGGACCCCGGCTGCGGCGGCGTCCATGGGCGTCGCGATGGGGATATATTGACCCCGGTTGTTCTGGTTGGCGGATCCCAGTCCGGGAAGCGTATCGACGAATTTCCGCAGCGTCGTCGGGGTGTAGGCCCAATTCGCATAGGGGCCGAAATAGTCCGGCGTCCCGCCCGGGGAAGGAGCGGCCAAGGGCCCGGCCAGGATCCCGGCCTGGCCGGCCTTCACGCTCATCTGGGCCCGCGCCGCGGCGGCACGGAGGGCCGCTTCCTTTCTCTGAGCCGGGGTAACGCTCCTCAGGCGGGGCACCTTTTGGGTTCCGGACTTGAAGGTGACGTTCCGTTCGACTTGCCGCGATTGTACGGCCGGCCGGGACTTGTCGACTTGCTTTGGCTGTTGCTGTTCAGGTCTTTTTGACTGGGGACGTTGCTGAGCGCCTGTCCCCCAGCCCAGGGAGATTGTGGCCAGAGCAAAGCCCGCGAGAAAAACCCACTTCCTCTTATTCATTTTCGCGATCCTCCTTATGAAACCTATTTTGGCCCCAAAATATGCAAGATTTGTACAAACCGCCCCCGGCGCGGCACCACTCTTGCTACAATGATTGTAATCAGCAAGATACGAATCGCTGAAGCCGCTTTTCAAGGCCAAGCCGTCCCCTGGCGCCGCTCCGCCTGTGTTGCCTGGAGGGGTTTCTTGTCTCGCGGGAGGAGAGAGGCGGCTCGAGGAGCCCGCCTGTCGGATGGGCTCGGATTCTTGACTTCGACCCGAGGCCGAAGATATCATCCGGCCGTGTCGGGGATCATCAGAAAAGAACCGGTAGCTCGATGAAAGTGCTCATGCTCTCCCCGGATTTGAGGACCAGGGGCGGTGTCGCGACTTTTTGCGCCACGATCAAGGACTCGTTCAAGAGCCGGGTCGATTATTTTATCGCCGGCCCGCGGGGCGAGAGCCGGTATGGGATCCAAACGCTTCTGCGCCTGCTGTCCGATTACGCCCGGTTCTTCCGGACCCTGGCGACGCGGCGCTATGACGTCGTCCAGGTCAATCCGTCCTTCAGGATCGGGGCGCTCACCCGGGACGGCGGATTCGTCCTGATCGCGAAAGCCTTTCGTAAAAAGGTCGTGGTCTTCGTCCACGGCTGGGACAAGGAGTTCGAGCGCAAGCTCAGGGCGAAGGGGATGCCGCTTTTTCGCCGGATCTATTTTCGCGCCGACGCCTTCGTCGTGCTGGCCCGGGATTTCAAGGGCCGATTGGAATCCATGGGCTACGCCGGTCCGGTCTATATCGGAAGAACCGCCGTCGAAAATGGCCTGATGGAGAGCTCCAAGCGGGACGGCCCCTCCCGCCCCGGTTCGAAGAGGCCCTTCAACGTCCTTTTTCTTTCGCGCATCCTCACAGAAAAGGGGATCACCGAAGCGCTGACGGGGTTCGGCATTTTCAGATCGAAGAATGCGGATGTGACGATGACCGTGGCGGGAGACGGGGGTGGGACGGCGGAGGCGAAGGGACTTGTCGCGGAGATGAAGATCCCGGATGTCCGGTTCGTCGGCTATGTTTCAGGGGAGGACAAGGCCGGGGAGCTGAGACGGGCCGACTGCTATGTGTTTCCGTCCTATGAAGAAGGCATGCCGATCTCGGTCTTGGAGGCGATGGCCTTCGGACTGCCCGTGATCACCCGCCCCGTCGGGGCTTTGGCGGATTTTTTCGAGGACGGCGTCATGGGCTACATGACCGAAAGCAAGGCCCCCGAGGTCCTGGCCGGCTTGATGCAGAGGCTCCTCGACGACCCCGCCGCCCGGGAGCGGATGGGGCGATACAATCAACAATTCGCCTGGGAGCATTTCAGCGCGGCGGCCGTCACGGGCCTGCTCGAGACGATCTATTCCGACGTCACCAACTAGGCCCCCACTCCCCTGCTATCCGCGATCCCGCGCCCCGCGAGCCGAAGGTCCCCCGATGATCTGAAGGAGGGTCGATCCCTCAGGAACAGAGGGAATCGCGGAGGGATGGGTAGGGGGCGATCTAAAAAACTGCGATAGGAAGGGTCCGGGTTACTTCTTGTAGCCGGAAACCGATCGAGTCTCGCCGGTGAGTTCAGTGACGTGGGCGACGATCCCGGCGCTGCCGGCGACGATCGTCGCGATGCCCAACGGAGCCAGGAACAGGGGCCCATGTCCTTTCCTGGAGACCAGGTAGACTTCATCGCCGGGCTGAGCCCGCTTCATCAAGGGAAGGGCGCCTGTTTCCCCGGAAATCACCCGCTTGGCGCCGGCGCTCTGACCCCTGATACCCTTGACGTCCTGATAGAAATTGGTCGCGGCGCTCTTGACGTGGATCCGCTGGCCTTCCTCGAGATAGCCTTTGACGATATAGACGACGGAAAGCTTGTCTTTCGGGGAATAGTTGACGACCTTTCCGACGAGGGCCTCGCCCTTGACCTTCTGCTCTTCGTAGATGGCGGGCATCGCCGAAGACACGCTCTTTTCGAGGGGGGAGACCGAGATCGACAGCTTGGCCGTCTCGTTCGGACCGACGGTCACGCCCATCGGGGAGCTGGCGTTGAACTCGCCCTCGGCCGTCTTGACGCCATAGACATAGATCCCGTTCTCGATATTCGGGAGCTTGAAGATGCCGAGCTGGTCGGATTTCGTGCTCTCGTAAACGATCCCCGTGGCCAGATTCTTGGCCACGATGACCGCACCTTCGAGCGGGGTCGAGCCGTCCTGGCCGTAGACAAAGCCCACGATGCCGCCGCTGGCCGCATTCTCAGCCGCGGAGAGAGCTCCGAGACCGGAGATGGCCAGGGCCAGTACAAAGATCAAGGCCTTTTTGGGATTGGTAGAGAACATGGCGCGCTCCTTTTCCTGACGCACCGATGATAGGCGGCGCGCAGGGCTTTGTCAAGCGGAAAATGAGGCCCGCCAGCCTCGATCGGAGCCGGAAGGGAGCCGCGGCTGGCCGAGATATTTATCAACGACTTAGAAGACGGATTGGCCGACGTAAACGACGTCGTTCGCTTTCAGCCGGACGTCGGGCCTCTTGTTCTTCAGGATCTGCCCGACGTTGACCTTCAGCTCGAGCTCCCGGCCTTTTTCGTCGATTCTCTTGATGAGGACTTTGGACTTCGAGGCCCGTTCCGAGAACCCCCCGGCCTGGGCGATCGCCTGCAGGAGCGTGGGGATGCGGGATTGCCGGCATTCCAGGCCCCCGGGATTCCGCACCCGCCCGAAAACGAATACGGAGACCGTCTTATCGACCGGGACGCTGATAATGTCGTTTGGCGCGAGAGGGATGTTGAGCTCAGGCTTGCCCTTCATGATCAGCTCTTCGATGGAGATGGTCAGCGATTCGTTCGTCCCGTCCTTGTGCTCTCGAATCACGATGATCTCGTTTCCGGCTTCGCTGGTGAGGCCTCCCGCCTGGGAGATGACCTGGAGGAGCGTCTGGCGGCCGAGGAGGTCATAAGGGCCCGGGGGTCCTGACCGCGCCGATCAGAGAGACCTTCTTGCTCTGGTATTCGCGGATAAACACCGAAACCTGGGGATCCTGAAGGTACTTTCTCTTTCAGAAGGGCGCTCAGCTTCTTCTCGACTTCCGATTTGGTCATGTCATCGACCAGCACTTCGCCGATCAGAGGGAGCGCGATCTTCCCGTCCTCGGAAACGCGGACGGTCTTATTCAGGGCTTCGAGCCCGAACACGGAGATCTCCAGGAGGTCCTGGGGACCGATCCGATATTCGGCGCTCAGCGTATCCTGAACCTGAGCGAAGATAGGACGAGGCGCGAATCCCAGGCAGAGAACAGCCAAGATGACCAGGAGTATCCTACGATCTTTCATCTTCTGCTCTCCCCCGGAGACCTTTCCCCGAAAAATGATATTTCCCAGCGATTATAACCGAGCCGAAAAGGCTCGTCAAACCATGAGGCCTTCTCATCGGAAACCTCAATTGGCTCAGATCAGCCGTCCGGTTCAAGCAGGACAGGATCAGGAGGTTGTCGCCCACCTCGGGCTTCAGCGGGACCGTCAGGGCCTCCCGATCGGCATATCCTTCCCAGATGATCCGGCCGTTGAAGACGATGGAGAGCAGCGGGAAGGGCTCGGGCGCGACTTGCGCAAAGCCCAGCTCCAGGGCGCGCGGCCCGGCCGTCCAGGCTGAGACGCCACGAGGGGATGTCTCCCTTCCGGATGGAGTACGGCTCATGGATGAGATCCTGGCGGGAGATGGCTTTGCCGATGGCGTCCTCCGCGTCCCGGACATCGGTCTCGCCGTTCAAGCGCTCGGCGCTCAGCTTCATCCGGACCAGGGTCTTGACGTCGAGCGGGTCGAGCTCCAGGGCCTTCCTGTAGTACTCGCGTGAATCATAAAGAAAACCGGCCCTTTGGCAGGCATCCCCGATGATCTGACATATCGCGACGGCGGCCTTTTTCTTCGGCGCCCGGGAAGGCCGCCCGGGCGGGCCAAAAAGACCGGCCCCACTGGACGACATCCAGGTATCGGTTCTTCTTGAACATGAGCTTGAGCCGGAACGCCGTCCGTTCGGGATCGTCCAGATTGCCCACGTTCTTATCCTCGATCAGGCCCCTCTCGATCAAATAGGATTCGAGTTCGTTCAGGGAGGAGACCCTGATCTTCCAGAGCCAGATAGTCCTCGAGGCTGGCCAGGACGTCCTTCAGGCCCTGCCCCGCCTCGATCCCGCACTTGGCCAGGTTCAGCCAGCAGGATCCAAGGGTCTCCTTGTAGTCCTCAGGATCGATGAGGGTTTCCCCGGTCAGATCCTGATAAAACCTGATCCTTCTCAGCGCGTCGAGGCTGGACTGCAGGAGCTCCGAGGCCTTTTCGGTCCGCAAATAGGCCAGGGCATTATCCGCGGAGCGCAGCTCTTCGCGCGCGGCCTCGAACTCGAGGAACTCCGCCTTGGCGAGGTAAAACTGCCTCTCTCGGACGTCAAGGGATTTTTCGGCCAGGAAATCGGCATAGGCCCGCTGGATCTGCGGGTCTTCGGGAAGCACCTTCCTCATGATCCCCAGGTCCTTCGAATTCAGCGCCCAGGCCTGGAAAATGGCTTCGGCCCGGTCGGGGTCGCGGAGAGCGAGGACCTTCTTCAAAACGTCCAGGGCGAAGTCCCTGGTCTTTTTCCGAGAGCTTCTCCCATTGCATCAAGCAGATCTTGCCGACCTCGAGCAGGAATTGGGAATTATAGTCCGCCAGGGAGACGGCCTTCCTGTATTCCTCGAAAAAGCCCTCTCCTCCGGCGGAGGAGACAATGCCCAGGTAGAGCAGCGATTGTCCGAGCTGGAAATGGCTGAAGGCCGAAAACGGATTCGAGCGGACGGAACGCCGGAGATAGGCGACCGAAAGGCGCAGGTCCGCTTCCGCCCGGGTCCCGGTCCCGAGATCCTGGAGAGCCGATTCGAACAGCGCCTGCCCGAGCTCGCGGGGAGCGCGGTCGTCGATGGGGAAGCTCGCCGAAGCGCCCTCCAGGCGGGCGATCTTCGCCTGCAGGTCCTCGGTTTCCCCGGCTCGATCGACCAGGTTCTCGTTCCGGAACATGGCCACGTTCAGGACGCCCCAGAGGACGAGGGGGACGAGAGGAGCGATCGCTTTGAGGTTTCTCATCACGCGAGCGGATGTCCCGGCTCCCTCTTCAGAAACGCGACGGCCATGGTCACGGACAGCGCGACGGAAAAAAGCAGAGCATTGGCCGGGATATGGGTATTGAAATCGGTCAGGCCGTGAAAGAGGACGCTCAGGCAGGACACGATGCCTCCCAAGGCCAGCCCTCGAACCTCGGGGTCGGACCGGGACTGCCAGGCGATCAGCGATCGGCCCAGCATGGAGAGGATCAGGGCCAGGAGGAGGATCAACCCGACGACCCCGACCTCCATCAGGTATTCGAGGTAATCGTTATGCGCGTGATCGTAGCTGATCAGGGTCCCCTCCACCTCGGAACCGGGATTGAGCGAAGCGAAGGTGCCCAGTCCGGTGCCGAAAACGGGGAACCGTCCGATCCAATGGATGGTCTGCGACCAGATGATCGGCCGCCCTTCGCGGAGCAGGCGATCCGGAGAGAACCTCTGAACCGTCGACCGGAGGCCGATCAAGACGGACAAGAGAAGGACGAGCAGGAGCATCCCGTTGACGAATCGCCTGATCAGCTTCTTCTGATCGCTGCCTTTTTCCTTGAAAACGGCCGCGAATCCGAAGAAAAAAACGAACGTCAGGGCCATCGTGGCGATACCCGAACGGGAATGCGAAAAGACGACGGCGACCGACATGACGATGGTCATGAGGGCCAGCAGGAGATTGACGAGCAGGCCTTTTTCCGTGATGGCCAGGATCTTTTCGCGCCAGTTGAGGCCGGAGGAGGAAGACGCGGCCGAGCCTGGACACGATCACCCCCACGGCGAGCGGGATGATCATCTCGAGATAGCCGGAAAAATGGTTCCGGTTGACGAACGTCCCGGAGACCGAATCGAGGCTCGCCTCCTTCGCATAGAAGAGGATCCTGGGGTTCTTGCTGTAGAGCTCGAACATCCCGTAGAGGGCTTCGAAGGCGCCCATGGCGATGATCACCCCCATCAAGCGCCTGATCTGCTTGGCGGAGGTGAACGTCCGGAGGACGAGAAAGCCCAGGAGGACGTAGGCCAGGAGCGCGGATCCGGCCTTCACGGTCTCCGAAGGAACCAGAGAAAGCCCCAGGAAGCGGGAGGCCGAAGACGACAGGCCATACTGGGAATCGAGCGCCAGGGCGTTGGGAGAGAGGATCCTGAGCAGAAACGGGGGCAGGGGAATGAGCTCGATCGCGATCCAGGAGAAAAACGCCAGAGCCGCGACCCGGGGCCACTTGAGGGCCTTCCGGAGCCGTTCGTTCATCAGGCTCTCGCCGGGCGCCAGAACGTACAGGACGGTCAGGGCGAGAACGGTGAGCTGAATGGCCAGGACGGCCCAGGCCTGGACCGAAGCCGCGGGAAGCGGGCTGAGGACGACGAGCGCCAGGATCCCTCCCTCGATGGCGCGGCTCAGGAGGTCCGGCCGGCCGGCTTCGGACGCGTCAAGGCGGGCCGTCACGGATTCTCCCGTTCTCCCTGCGCCGCCGGGCCGGGCTGGTCGGAATGATAGTAGTCCCGGTAATAGAAGTCCTTCTTGGTCATCCTGATGTCATTGAGGATGACCCCGATGATCCTGGCGTTGGATTTTTTCAGTTCCTCGACGGCGCGCACGAACGGCTTTCGAGCCGTTTTGTTGGCCTGCACGACGAGCGCGACCCCATCGGCGACCGCGGCCACGATGACCGGGTCGACGACCGCCAGGAGCGGCGGCGTGTCAATGAGGATGATGTCGAAGATCTGCTTGGCTTCGTCGATCAGGTCCTTCATCTTCGGGGAATTCAAGAGCTCGGCGGGATTGGGCGGAAGAGGCCCGCAGGGAAGAACCCAGATGTTCTCGATGGAGGTCGCCTGGGCGGCCTCGATGAGCGGCGCCTGGCCGGCGAGATAGTTGCTCATGCCCTTGATCCGCCGGACCTTGAAGATCTGGTGAAGCCTCGGCCGTCTCAGGTCCGCTTCGATCAAGAGGACCTTCTGATTGAGCTGGGAGAAGGAGATGGCCAGGTTGCTGACGACCGATGTTTTCCCCTCCTGAGCCATGGTGCTCGTGACGGCGATGCACTTCATCGGCCTGCCGGCGGCCGAGAACATGATGGACGTCCGGATGGTGCGGTAGTACTCGGAGGAGAGCGAATCCGGATGCTTCAGGCTCATGAGCTCGACGCCGGCGTGACCGTCCTGGGGATTCGCGCCGGATTCATCCTTCTCATAGTGAGGGACGACGCCGAGGGACGGGAGTCCCGCCAGGCGCTCCACGTCCTCGGTCCCCTTGATGGTATTGTCCAGGTACTCGGCGAAAAAGGCCAGGCCGACTCCGCCGAAGAGACCGAGAAGGAGGGCCAGGGCCAGGTTCAACTTTTTCCTCGGGGAGATCGGGAACCTGGGGATCTCCGCCCGGTCGATGACGCTGATGTTGCTCGACTTCAGCCCTCCGAGCCGGGACGAGACGAGGGTTTCGTTCTGGCGCTGGACAAGGGAATCGTAGAGATGGCGCTTGGTCTCGACTTCGGTTTTCAGGTTGTTGTAGATGATCGCGTTCTGGTTCATCTTGGCCAGGTCGACCTTCTGTTTCTCCAGAAGCGCCTTGAGCGAATACTCCCGGTTCAAGGCCGACTGGTACTCGGTCTCGGCCGTGGCGACCGCCCTTCTGAGGTCGGTCCGCATGCTGTCCAGCCTGGCGGCCAGCTGGACCATTTCGGGATAATCCGGCTTGAACTTCTTGATCTTCTCGTCATAGTCGTTCTTGGTCCGCATGTAGTCCGTCCGGAGCGCCTGGACGACGGGGTTGTTGACGAATTGAGGGATCGAATCGACATCCAGGTCCTTGATCTCCCGGTAGGCCGTTTCGGAGTTGACCCTGGCGATGATGGCCTGATTGTAAGCCTGGTTCAGGTCGGCGAACTTGTTTCCCGCGGTGCTTTGCGAATCGTTGAGAAAGAACATGTCCTTCTCTTGCCCGTATCTCTGCATCTCCTGCTCTTTGGCCGCCAACTCGTCCCGGAGATTGGCGATCTGTTCGCTCAGGAAGTCCGAAGCCTGTTGCGTCGTTTCGTACCGCTTGACGATGGAATAGCTGATGAACTCGTCGGCCAGGGTGTTGACGAGGTCAGCCGCCAACTCGGGCGAATTGGCGACAAAGCTCAGCTCGACCAGCTTGGTCTCCCGCAGCGGCCGGACCTCGATCTTGCTCAGGATCTGTCTCGCGATCGGAGAATAGGACGCCGCCGAGGACGGAGGCCGGGGAGTCTCTTCGCCGGCCGGGACGAGCCGGGATTTGTAGTCCGACAGAGACTGCAGCTTCATCTTCTTGGCGACCTTCTCGATCAAGGACATGCTCTTGATGAGCTTGATCTGGGTGTTGAAGAACCGCAGGTCCTGATAGACCCTGGACGGATTGCCGAAGGAATCCTCCAGACTGAGCATCTTCGAGGATTCCTCTTCGATGAGGAGCGTCGCCGTGGCCCGGTACTTCGGGGTGGCGAGGAACGAAAAAACCGCGGTCAGAAGCAGGACCGCGGCCGCGAAGGCGATGATCAGTCGCCGTCTTTTGACGATCACCTTCGCGTATTCGAAAAGGTCGATCTCTTTCGGGGCCGCTTTCGTGTCCATCATGGTCTCCCTGTTTCATGCCGGCGGGAATCCCCGCCGGCTTAGAATTCGAACGTCAGATAACCCCCCAGGAACCAACGGCTGACCTGCTCCGCGAAGATGTTCGAGTCTCGTTCCCAATAATTCGCCTGCAGTCCGATCCCCGTGGTCCTGACGATCCGGACGACAAAGCCGAAGGAATGGGTCTCGTAGGCGTCCCGGCGCAGGATCTCACCCGCCCCTCCCCCCGCCGGGATGGGCTCGGGATAGGAGGCCCGGCCGTTGGAATAGTCGTAATCCAGGCGGAGGAAGCCGCTCAGGTAGAACGAGCAGCCGAGGACCCAGCGGTTCTCGACGAAATAGATGTTCGTGTCGTCAAAGGAAAAAACGCTGTCCCGGCTGTACTGGGCCCGGGCGGCCAGCCGGCCGACCCTGACCCCGATATTCGTATTCCCGATGAGGCCGCTGAAGCTCTTTTTGCCCGCGCTCTTCGGGCTCAGCTTCTTGTAGCCGAGAGAGAAGGCCCCTTCGACCGGGCCGATCTCCGGGAAACGGATCCCGGCCTCGACCTGGGATGAGGTCGAATCCCGCCATCTGGCCTCGGGGAACTCAAAGGCGTAATCCGTGGTCCGGGCGTTGAGGAACAGCCGGCTCGCGGAGAAGATCGGGTAGTACACTTGGCCGGACAGGTTCTTTTCGGTCCTGTTCAGGGCCAGGGAGAACCGGAACTCCTCGCCGGGGCGGGCGATATCCTCATATCGGAATCTTTCGATGGTTCCCACGAGCCCCAGGGCCGTTTGACGTTCCGTCTCGTAGAAGATCTGTCCGCTGACCGCGCTCCTCATTTCATTGGCCCGGACGTCGAATTCGCTGGACGCCCGCCGCCTCTCCTTCTGGTAGCGGTAGCCGCCGCCGAGGGCCAGGCGGTCGAACAGGAGCATCTTCAGGCTGGGGGCGAAGAGGTTGTTCAAAGACCTCTCCGTCTTTTGCTCGAAGAAGAAAACGTACTCCGGATTTTCCACGAGCGAAAAGACGATCCAGTCCCGGACGAAGAGATAGGTGTTCGCCCGGATCCCGGCCGAAGCCGTGAAGTCGGTGACGGGACCGGCATCCCGGTTTTGAGAATAGACGTTGTTGTCATAGCCGATGTTTCGGAACTGCAGGATCGGCTGGATCCGGAAAGGTCCGACCCGCCATTTGGCCAGCAGGAGGATCATGTCCTGTTCGGCCTTGAAGGTCAGGTAGGTCTGTCCGAACGCCGGGGCGAAGGCGAGCGACAGGCCCAGGCCCAGGAGGAGCGTCCGGAAGATCCGTTGGCGGAGGATTCGAGGCGGCGTCATCGGATTGGGCCTTTCACGGGAAATCATAGAATCGGTACTCGAATTGCCGGAGGGCGATGCCTCTCTGTTTGCACAAATCGACCAGTTTGGCGATCTTCTCCGCGCTGATCCTCTCTGTGGCGATAATGATCTCGAGGATGTCGTGCTTTGTCAAGATCTCGTCCAGATCGTCGGCCGACCCGAGAACAGGACAGCCGTAGGCGAGCCGGCCGATCTTGCCCGGATCATCGTCGATAAAGCCGATCGGCGAGAAGGCATAAGAACGATTCCTCCGGATCTCCTGGATGACCGTGGAGGCCCTTTGGCCGGCCCCGTAGATGAGGACCCTCTTCTCCTTCGTCGAGGCGGCCCGGTTATAGACGCCGTAAGCGACGCGATAGGAGATCCTGAAGCCGACCAGGAGGGTCAGCGTGAAGTAAAAATCGAGAATGAAGAAGATGCTCCCGAAGGCCCTCATCCCGAAAACGAGCGCGAGTCCGATGGTCACCCCCAGGGAGGAAAGGACGATCACCTTCAGAACGCTCAGCAGGTCGTCCAGCTTGCCCTCGATCCACGAACCCTTGTAGAGCCGCGAAAAGTAAAAGGCGCCCAGCTTGAACAAGAGGACGAAGCCGAGCGTTTGAAGGAACAGGTCTTTGTCCGGGGCCCCGTAGCTCTGTCGGCAGAGGAGGTAGCTCAGGGAATAGGCCAAGGCGCTCGCGGCCAGATCGAACAAGGCGAGAAAGGCGCTCTTGCTGATGACGGGGACGTGGAAGAGCGGGAGCAGGATGCCGGTCTCGAGGATCTTGAACTCCTGGTACTTCAGGCCTCTGATCCCGACGAAGACGACGATGAGTATGGCCACCAGGAGCGCCACCACATTCAGGTTCTGGACCGCGACGGTCAGAATAGCGAGGGCGCAGAGGGCGGCGCAGGACACATAGAGGATCAGGACGGCCGTTTTGTGGGAATAGCCCAATTTCAGGAGCCGGTGATGGACGTGCTCCTTATCGGCCTTGAACATGGAGAACAGGATCCTGGCTTTGCCGTTTTGGCCCAGCTCCACCAGCCGCAGGGAATCCAAGGTCCTCCGGATGATGGAGAGCAGCATGTCCGCGATCGGCAGCCCCAAGGCCAGGATGGGAGCGAGCACGGCGACCAGGATGGCCCCCTTGGTCGCGCTCCGGATCGACAGGACGGCCAGGATGAGGCCCAGGAACAGGCTGCCGGAGTCGCCAAGGAAGATCCGGGCCGGGAAGAAATTGTAGGGGAGGAATCCGAGCAGGGCGCCGCCGAGCGCCAGGGCGACGAAGGCCACGCCCATGTTCTGGGTCACGTACGAGATGGCGCAGATGGCCGTGACGGCGATCAACGCCGTTCCCGAAGCCAGCCCGTCGAGGCCGTCGACAAGATTCAGAGCGTTGATGATCCCGACGACCCAGAGCACGGTCAGGGGGACGGCCCAGATCCCGAGGCGGATGATGTTTCCGCTCAGGGGATTGGCGATATCCCCGAACCGGAACCCGGACCCGACCACGAGGAGGCCGATGACGATCTGGATGAGGAGCTTGGTGCGCGGTCGGAGTCTCTTGACGTCGTCGTAGATCCCCAGGGCCAGAATGACCAGCTCGCAGACGGGCAGCGCGTACCACGTCTCGGAGACGAGCGCGTAGAGGTTCTCCCCGGAAAAGAGGAGCCAGAGGAAAATGGCCCCGTTGAAGGCCAGAACGACGGCGATCCCCCCGAGCAGCGGGATGGGGATCTTGTGGACCTTCCGTTCGGAAGGCGGATCCAGGACGCGGAACCTGATGGCCATAAGGCGGACGAGTGGAGTCAGGCCCAGCGAGAGGGCCGCCGCGCCCACGAACAAGAAAATGTATTTCGTCACTTTTGAGGCCCCGGGGAGGCGATCTTTTCTTCGAAGACAGCGAACGCGTAGCGGAAGACGATGAGGACCCGCCTCCAGAACCGGGCAGGCTCCTTCAGGAAACGATAGAGCCATTCCAGGCCGGCACTCTGGAGCCAGCGCGGTGAACGGGAGATCCGGCCCGAAAGGACGTCCAGGGACCCGCCGACGCCCATACAGATCCTGGCCTTGAGAAGCGGCTTGTGCTCATGGAGCCACTTTTCCTGCTTGGGGCTTCCGAGCCCGACAAAAAGGATATCCGTCCCGAGGCCGTTGATCTTATCCACCAGGGCCCCATATTCCGTTTCGGGGACGTAGCCGTCCTGGCGCCCGGCGATGTTCAATGAGGGATGACGGTCCAGGGTCCTGAGGGCGGCGTCGCGGACCACCTCCGGCCTGGCCCCGAAGAGAAAGACTCTGTAGCCGCCCCGTTCCGCCATCCCCATCAGCCGTTCCATGAGGTCGATGCCGGTTATCCTGGCCGCCTTCTTCCCGCGCAGCCATCTCAGTCCGAAGACCGCGCCGATCCCGTCGGGGATCAGGAAATCAGCCCCGTGGAGGGCCTTCAGGAGGTCAGGGTCTCTGCGGGCCAGCATGATCTTTTCCGAGTTTGTCGCCAGGATCGTCTTGGCTCCTTCGAGCCGGAGGGCTTTTCCGAGCTCCGATAGAAGCTCGTCCGGCGCATAGACATCGACCGGAACACCGAGAAGCGACGTCCTTCGATCAGGCATGCTTGAACAGCCAGCTGGTCAGGGCGTGGAACGCCCAGGCCTGTGACCAGCGCATGTAGAGGATCCGGTTGGTGATCCAACGCCCCTTCTGATAATAAAAAGCCCCCCGGGGGTTCCTGAGATGACCGATCATCCAGCTCAGGACCCTCTCGGGCAGGGCCTCGTCTCGGGGCTTGAAGAGGGAGAAGCTGACGATAGCCTGGGCCGCGGAGTGAATATCGAGCGGGTAGGTGCGGTCGTGATAATACTTCGGCCTTCCGTCCTCGAGGAAGAAGCTGTCCTCGTAGAACCTGACTCCCCTTTCGAAAGCCTCCCGGCATTCCCTGCCGGCCCCCTCTTCAAGAAAATAGTGGAGACTCTGGAGGTTGAACCCGGTGTGAAAGGAGTCGATCCAACCCTGGATCCTCGCATTGCCGTACGGCCAGGAGCCGTCCTCGTTCTGGTATCTCAGGCTGAAGGCCAGGCTGGAGAGCGCGGCCTCGCGGAGCGAAGCGTCTCCGGTGATCGCCGAGAGCCTCATCAGGAGAGACGCGCCGAGGAGATTGGCGTTGTGCACGGCGGACGAGTCCAGGGGAGTATAGCTGAAACAGAACGACGAGCCTTCGTTGGTCCTCGGAATATCGTTGAGGATGAACTCCTTGATGGGAACGGCCATGTCCAGGGCTTTTTCGAGTCGCGTCTGCTTGTAGGCGTCCAGCAGGGCATGCCCGATGAACGCCGAATTGACGATGGTCGGCGTGAAGCGGGGCAGGAAAAAGCCTCTGTTCTGCCAATCGAAGTTGTAGCCCCAGGAATTCCCCGAATACCCGGGACTCTTCATCTGTTCCAGAAGGTCGAGGAGAGCCCGGATCCTGGCGAGGGCCGCGGGATCCCGGCCGGCTCCGTAAATGCGGGCGTATCCCCAGAGGAAAAGCCCCAGGCCTTTCGGATTCCGGCCTTTTTTTACGCCCAACAGCGGCCTGAGGTTGACCGGGCACCTTTTCAAGGCCTGGGTCATGGCGATCTTGAGGTACTTGCTGCGGCCGGCCAGGGCCTCGAGGACGGGGCTGTTCAGGGCGTCGAAGGGATCGTATCCCCGAAACTCCTGATCCTCGACGTAGCGTCTCAGGTCATCAAGGACGGGAACGATGGACTTCACTCGAGGCTCACTTGTCCGCGGTTTTCGAGGCGATTTGTCCGTCCGAGGACGTCCGCTCCCCGGCTGCCCGAAGGCGGCCTTGCGCTTCTCTCTTGTAGATCAGGCCTCCGAAGAAGAACAACAAAAAGGCGGCGATGTCGAGTCGATAAAAGTCGCTGTAGACCATGTTCACGGCCAGAGAGGTGAAAATGATGCCGCCCAGGCCGAAGGACAAGGCCTTCCAATAGGGATCGTCCTCTCGCCGCAAGTACCGCCTGTTGACGAGATAGAGATAGAGGATCGGGATGAGGAACAGGACCGCGCCGAGATAGCCGAACTCCAGGGCGCTCCAGGAGAAGCCCGAGACTCCATAGGCGATGCCGTAACTCCCGGCGTCTCTGCGGATCCGCCCCTGGTATTCCGGCCAGATCGTCTTATGGAAGCTGCCCGGTCCGAACCCGAAGAGAAACCTCATCGGACCCGAGGACAGGTGATCGAAGATCAGTATCGCCGTGGAAAAGCGACCGGTGGCCTGATCCCCGTAGACGGCCGTTTCATATCCAACGGCGTAGCCGATCGGATCCTCCCTCAACGATTTCATGAAGGTGAGCGGCGCCCAAATGCCGAGACCGAGCAGAATTGTCAACAGAGCGTAGGAGACGGCGCGGCGCCGGAGTTGCCCCGTCCTCGGAATATTCAGGATCAAATAGACGACGACGAGCGGGAAGAAGGCCAGGAGACCCCTTTTTCCGCCGATGACGCCAAAAGCCAGGAAGCCCGCGCAGACGATGACGTTCCAGGCGCTCCGCCGGTAGAAATAATAGATGCCGAAAAAGATGCTGATGCCGATCAAGGGGAAGATCGTCGAGTAGGTCCCCCCCGCCTCCCCGTAGGTCCCGATCGCGAGCTCCCCCTGTCCATGGATGAACAGCTTGACGACCGCGACGGGGATCTGGATGATCAGGAGAAAGAGCAGGAACTTGATGAACCGTTTGATCTCGGGCTCGGGGTAAGGAAGGACCTGGATGATATAGAACAGAAGGACGTAGCGGAAGAGGGACCGGAATCCGAAAATGATCGTGATCGCATGTTCGGCGCGAAAATTGACCATCATCGAGACGACCGCGGTGACAAGGAAGGGAAGGAAGAGCAGAAAGAACCGGGAGTTGACCCTCTTGGGCTTGACGAGAAGGCTCTTGAGCAAATAAAGGACGATGAGGATCTCCGGGAGCAGCGTGACCTGGCTCGGAATGATGCCCGATTCCGCCAGCCAATCGGCGAAAAAGATCGACCCGGCGATCAGGTAAAGCCCGAGGATGTCGCTTCGGCTGATCCCCAGGACCAGGAGGAGGAACAGGATCCCGAGCCAGAGATAGGGATTCGCATGGACGATGTTGTAGGAAATCAGGATGACCAGTGACACGGCGAAAACGAAGAACGGGACAAGGGCCCCGCTCGTCCGTTCGTCCCGCGGCGGCAAGAGCTTCATGATGAGCTTCAATACCTGGCCTTGATCCTCAGTCTCTGGACGATCGGGAGCTCCAAGATTCCCCTGGATCGATTCTTGAGCCGCCACTTCCAATCCAGATAATACCTTTCCCCCAGGTAGCCTCGGATGGGGCTCGATCTGGCCAGGAATTGGTAGTTGATGAGGGCGCTATCGTCCGTCATCCATTTTCTCTTCCACTCATAATCGCCCCGCATCAGGTTGAACCTCTTAAAGCCGCAGGCGATCAGGTCCTTGATCACCAATCCCATAAGGACCTTTCCGACCGATTGGGACGCGAGGTCGGGATCGTGAGAAGTATTCCAATCATAGAAGGTCCGGCCCTGCGCGAAACCCAGACGATAGGCGATGACGCGGCCGTTCAGCTGCAAAACATAGAGGGTGACCTCGGGGATCTCCTCGACGACACGGGCCAGGAAGGCCTTCATCCGCTTTTCACCGAACTTGCTGACCTCTTCTTCTCGGTCCCATCGCCGGATATGAAGCGACAACAGGTCATCCAGCCATTCGCGCTTGGCCTGAGACTTGTCCAGCTTGATGAGTCTGAGGTCCCCCATGTTCGCGAGGTGATGGTGCTTCTTTGTCCAGTCCCTGCGCAGGTTCCGTCCGACGCTCTTGAGGTACTCTTCCCACGATGGGAAGTCCAGGTTCACGGTGAGGCAGCGCACCATCATCCGTTTCTTGAAACGCCCCAGGTCCACGAGATATTCGAACAACGGCGAGTGATCGGAAACCTGCTCCAGGTTGATGAGGTCGGTGAAGTCATTCTGGCCGATATAATCCATGATCATCGAAAGGACCGCCTGACCTCGGTCGGCGCTGACGAGTATCTCATGATAGTCCGTCAAGCCGGAGCCTGCGAATTTCAGCTGGCTGATCATGGCGTTCTTCTCGATCATGAAGGGACCGATCCCGATGATCGAGCCCTCCTCCTCCACCGTGACGATGAGGAGTTCCCGGGACTTTTTGGGAAAGCACTCCCACCAGGCGGCCATCCACTCATAAGAGCTCTGGACGCAATAATCGCCGTTGCGGAACAGATCCCTCCATCCCGCCTTCAGCCGGTCATCCCGGAAGGTCCGATAAACCTTGATGAGTCTCATTCGATGGGCCCAGGGCCCGGCGGAGCGCCAATCCTGCGGCCGCCCGACTGACGCGATACGCGCGTACGGAAGATCTTATTGAGGCGCCCCCATTTCAGCCAGGTGAGCTTTTCGCGGGTCTCAAAGCCCACCTTGAGCAGGGCTTTCAGGGCGGGGCGGTTTTCGGCCAAGACCGCCACGAAGGCTCTGCGGATGCCCTTGTCTCTCAGCCGCTCGAGCCTGTACCAGCTCATATACGTATGGATCCCCAGTCCCCTGGCTTTGGGCAGGGCCAAGGAGTCCAGAAGGACCGCTTCACCCGGCTTGAGTTCCTGTTCAAAATGAATGGCCTCAATGCGGAGAGAATCCGTGGCGATCCAGGTCATATAGACGAGTTCTCCGTCCCGTTCGGCCCCGAAGGCCTGGTATTCCGGCCTCGAGAATCTGCTCTTGATGAGGTCCTTTTTCTCGGGCGGAAACTCACGAAAAAAGGGGCTGGCCTCGAAGTCCTCGTAGCTCAGCCGTTTCACGACAAGACCCGAAACCGGGTCCGGGGCTTCGACGGGAGAATCCAGGCCTCTATCCAGGATCCAATAGGTTTCGATATGAAAGCCGATGATCCTCAGGGCCGCTTTGCTGGCTCTCTTGGCCGCATTCCAGTATCCATATTGCCTGACCTTGGGCCGCACCTGGGCTGTCCGCCCCGACCCCTGCGGCCGTCGCCGTTTCTTCAGCCCGATCAGGGCGATCTTCAGAGCGACGACGGGCACGGGGTCGCTCGGGTTCAGGCCCGTTCTTTTCAGCGAATAGGGGGCGGCCGCGGGGCAGTCGTTGAGTCCCGGCTCCGTCGTCACGGCGAAGCTCACTCCCGTCTCCTTCAGAATGCGTACGGTCTCATCGTCAAAGGACGTCGCGTCCCCCTCGGGATAAGAGAAGAACTCCGGGCATCGGCCCGTTTCCCGCTTGATCGTCTCCAGAGACGTCTGGATCTCTCGGCGTTGGGAATCGGAGGATAGACGGGACAAGATGGGATGGGTGCTCGTATGGGCCCCGATAAGGACCCCGGCGGCTTCGGCGCCCCGGACCTCATCCCAATTCATCATCAGCCGCGGCGAGGTTTCCGGCGGGATGGGCATCATCGGTCGGCCGTCATGGCCCGCGATTCGTTTGAGCTGTTCAAGCTCGGCTTTGCATCTTCGTTTCAGACGCGCCGCCGCCCATCTTCCCCTTGGTCTCATTGAATCATAACGCCGCCTCACCGCGTCATACCAGAGCAGATGATCCGTTCCGATGGCGCCCGTCGCGACAAAAAAGATGCTGGGGACGGCGTGCTTGACGAGAACCGGAAGCGCGATCTCAAAATTATCCTTATAGCCGTCATCGAATGTCAGAAGATACGCGGGCCGGCCCGCGGATGTCCCGGTCAGGCTGAAATCCGTCAGCTTGCGGAAATGTCTCTCGAAATAGCGCACCTGCTTTTCGAAATTCCCGCCATAGCCTGACGTGAAAAGGCTGCCGAAGTCCCAATAGTCGTTGGCGAAGGTGCTGAAACCATGATAGTTGAAGATCAAAAGTCCCCTGCGGACGAAGAGCCTGGTCAAGGCCTGAAGGAGCCCCGTGTAGTACAGGGCGGAGGCCGCGACGATCTTCAGGAGATTTCTGATGAGATGATCGTTCAAAGCTCAAACCGATTGGAAGAAGGCCAAGAGCCGTTCGGCCTGCCTTCCCCATGAGTATCCGTCGAGCGCCATCTCCCTGGCCTTCCGCCCCAACCTGCCCAGGTCTCCCCTTTTCCGGTAGGCCCTGTCGATGGCCTCGGCGAGGGACTCCGGCCTGGAATCCCCGGAGTAGAATGCGAACTCCGAGTCGCCGAGCACGTCCCGATGCGCCGCGATATCCGTGACGACCAGGGATTTGCCCATGGCCATGTATTCGATGAGCTTGATGGGACTGCTGACTCTCCAGCCGACGAAATCGGGCAGAGGGATGACGGGAAGATCGCAGTCCATGATCCGGCGGGGAACCTGCTCATAGGGCACGGGAGCCAGGATGCGGCATATCTCCCCGAGCCCGTGGCTCCTGATGATATCCCGAAGAGCCTCGCCGTCGACGCAGTTTCCGATCAAGGTCAGATCGACCGGAATGCCCTTGTCTTTGAGCAATCCGGCGGCCAGGACCAGAGAACCGATCCCCCTCGAGAGCGAGAGTCCTCCGTGATAGAAAAGCCTGAACGTCCCGCTCGCCGGACCCTTCTCGTAACGCTCCGGATCGAACAGCGCCGGATTGAAGCCGGATGTCCAGATCCCTGTCTTTGTCCGGCCCAGGGAGACATGGGCCGTGCAATAGCGGCTCATCTCTCCGGTGATGAACGTGACGCCGTCGCATTGGAGCCGGGCCAGGAAAAGGGAGGCGAAGAACCCCCGGATCGTCCACTGGAAGCGGCGGACGTCCACGGGAAGGGTTCTGACGTCCAGGACGACCCTTGTTCGTCTCCGAAGAACCCGTCCGGCCAGGAGGAGCGGCGCCGTGATCAGATTCACCGGGTAGTCGATGAACAGGATATCCGGTCTCTCGATCACGAGCGTCCTGAAGACAACCCGCCAGACAGCCGCGATGAAAAACAGGAGCCTGACCCTCCGGACCCGGGGGAGATCGAAGTAATGGATGGTCCGGTCATCCAGGCCGAAGTACTCTTTGCGGTCGCGATACCCGCAAAAGAGACGGATGTCCTGCCCCCTGGCCCTCATTTCCTTGATCATTTCCGTGTGCGTGGCATGGTCCGTCGACTTGTCGAGCAGTCGGAAAATGACCCAGCTGATCGTCATGTCCGGGACATCCGCTCGAACAGCTCGAGATACTTGTTTCCGATGAGCTCGATATCATGATGGCCCCTGGCATATTCCCTCGCCTTCCGCCCTTGGGCGGCCCGTTCCTGGTCATGCTCGATCAGGAAGCGGACATCCTCGACGAGTCGTTGGAACGTCCCCGACCGAAAGCCGATCTTTTCCCTGGTCATGATATTGTCCGGGTCGACGTTGAGCGAGACAACGGGGGTCTCCCTCATCCAGGCCTGGATGAACGTGTTCGGTGTTCCCTCGTAGAGGCTTGTATTGATCAGGATCGAGGCCGAGGCGATGATCGTGTTCGTTTCATCGTGAGAGAGTTCGCCCTTATAAGTTACATTCGGCGAATCTCCCAGCATCTGTTCGATATGATCCTGATAGGGGCCGAAGTCAGGCCGGCCCACGAGGACGAATTCGGCCCGCAGTCCCTCAAGGGCCCTGGCGAGATTAATGAACATCTCGGGCTGCTTGAGCGGTTTGATATTCGCCACCCAAACGACAACGGGAACCGTCGCTTTGAGAAAGGGCCCCTCCGGAACGGGATGGCCCTTGGGGATCAATAAGCTCTCCAGGCCATAGAGGCGTTTGAGGGAATCCTGCTGTTCGCGGCTCTGGCAGACGATGACCTTCGCCCGCCTCATGCCATAGCGGCCCAACCGCTCGGAGATCCAATTGGGCAGGAAAGTCCTATTCAGGGGGATCCGGCTCTTCAAGGAGTCCTTGTCGCTGGCCATCTCAAAGATGAGGTTCTTGCCGTTGTGGCCGGCGTACCAGGCGGCGATGCCCGTGTACGGGGTCCGCCAGCGCTGGTAAACAACGGCCGGATCGAGGCTTTTCAGGATCCTGACGAGAGGCATCGCGTTCAGAAATGAATACTTGGTCCCATAGCTCTTGAGAAAAATATAGTTGACGTTCTCGATGCGCGGTCCTGTTTCTTCCTTGATCAGATCCGAGATGTAAAAGATGTCGTGCCCGGGATCATGCCTGAGGAGTTCCCGGATGATGGTATCCGCCTGGATCTCGGCTCCGCCCTTGAGCACGCTGCTCGAGGCCTGGAGCAGAAAGACGATTCTCATGACGGGCCGATTCTGCGGGCCAGAGGGATCCCGGCATCCTCCAGGAAGGCCTCGAAGGACGGGTAAGCCGGTTCGGACCTCAGGAAATTTCCGAGGGCCGGTCCGAGCTGGAATTGCACGGTCATGGGGCGCCGGCGGCCCTTCATTTTCGATCTCAGCTGCTCATTGAGGGCCGCGATCGAGGCCTCGTCCCTCTTGAGGAACAGGGGGAAGAACTCGAAAAAATCCGCGGGGTCCGGGACCCGCTTTTCGACTTCGAAGATCGAACGGGCGTATTCCTTGGCCTCGTCGGCCTGGACCTTTTTCCTCTTTTCGAAATATTCGTCGAGCCCCGCGAGCATTTTTGCCGGAACCCCGGCCGCGACGCAGTCCGAGGGGATGTCTTTGTTGACGAGCGACTTGGCCCCGACGATGACGTTGTCGCCGATCGTCGTCCCTTTCAAGACGCAGCACTCGCGCCCGAAATAGACATTATCTCCGATGACGACCTGGCCCGAAGAACCCAGGATCTCTTTGTATTTTTCCCGGAAGACCGTCCATTCGAACCCGTGGGTGAGGAGCGAGAACGGCGAGACGATCTTGACATGGTTCCCGATCTTGACCAGCGAGGGACGGGTGACATCGATGCGGACGAGGTTCAGGTCGCCGAAAAAGGTCACGTCTTCGCCGATCGTGATCCCCATTGACCGGAGGTGGGAAACCAGGGCCCCGGAACTCCGGATCTGCCAGAGATGCGTCAACCTCCGGATGGCACTGGAAACGATCATGACAGATCTCCTCTCGGGCGCGGGATTCGATTCGATAGAACGCCGGGACCGGTCTTGGACGCGGCCCCGTCTCCGTTGATCCTCAGAAGTTGAAAACGGGCTTGGGCAAGATCTTGTTGACGAAGTCCCGCTCGGATTTCGAGAAGGCCTTGTTGAGCGAGCCCAAAGCCAAATAGACGCAGAGGCCTGCCAGGCAGACGAGGATGAACGCGCCCAGGCTCCGGACCCAGGGGCGCATGAGCATCAACGCGCCGGCCATGACCAGGCTGTTCACGGCGATGATCCCGATCCCCTTGAGATCGAGCCTGAGGCGGACGTGCCTCTTGGCCAGGACATAGCAAAACAAGTTCTTGAACAGGATCGCCGAACCCGTGGAAACGGCCACCCCCATGATCCCGTAGGGCTTGACCCAGAGCAACGAGGTCACCAGGTTATAGACCGCGAAGATCTTGCTGTAAAAGAGGATCTCCACTTTCTCGATGGACTGAAGGACCAACCCGATCGGCTCGAAGAAGAAATTGAAGCCCGTGAAGGCGGCCACGACCCAGAGGACTTTGAGGCTGCTCAGATACCTGGGGTCGAAAATGTGGATGATCATCTTGTCGCCAAGGACATAGATCGCGGAGACAAGGGGAATGGAGAAGAAGGCGATGAGCTTGACCAGGAAATTGAACCTCGAATTGATCTGATCCTGGTCCTCGTCCCTGGCATACATCGTGAAGAAGGCCGGACGAATGACGTTCATGAAAACGGACTGCGGCAGGACGTGCGTCGCGAGGGCCATAACCCGGGTCGCGAAGGCGTACGTTCCCACAGCGGCGGGGCCGAGGAAGGCCGTGATGACGAAAACATCGGTCGTATCGGAAAGGACCTGGGCCCCCGTCTCGTTGAAGAAGGTGAAGCCGCCGAACTTGACCAGCCGCTTGAAGGGCAATTTCACGGAGGTGTCGGACGGATGGGCCGCGAGAAGCCTGCGATAGTAGACGTGCTGGACGACGAACAGGAAGAAATAGGCGATGGCTTCTCCCGCCAGCAGACCATTCAGACCGAAACCGAGACTGATCAGGACGAAGAGGATCCCCGCCCTCAGGACGATATAGGCGATCTGGGCTATGGCGTACCACTTATGGCGGAAAACCGAAGTCAGGATCGTCCCCTGGAGCTGGGTCTCCAGGTAGAAAATGATGGCCAGAGAGAACAGCCCCAGATATTCCAGGGCCTTCGCGATCCGGAACAGCCGGCCCAGGGGCGCCGAGAACATCAGGAGAACGATGATCAGGCCCGCACCCGCGAGGAACCTCCACAGGAGCCCCTTCCCGATGAGGTTCTTGAGCTTGCCGATCTCGTTCCTCTGAAAGAACTCGGGGATGAACCTCTGGAAAAGCGACGGCAGGCCCAGAGACGAGAACAGGCCCACATAGAGCATGACCGACAGCAAGACGCTGTAGATGCCGAAGGCCTCGACGGACAGGCTCCGGATGATGAAGACGGTCGTCAGGAAGCTGACCGTAGCGCCGACGGCCCGTTCGAGCACGACGTAGGGACTGTTCTTGCGGATGAGAGCGTGGATCCCGTTTTTGGTGATCTTCGAGCTCTCATCCCTTTCCGGAGAATCCGTCATCTTATTTTCCCGAAGGCCTGCCGGCATCGTTCACTCAGAGCTTGTCTGGTGCTTTGACCTCGGGGGATTTGGCCCCGTTCTCGAGATGCAGGATGACGCGGGCGGGATTTCCCATGACGACGACATTCGGCGGAACGTCTTTCGTCACCACGGAAGACGCGCCGACCGTCGAATTCCTGCCGATCCTCACGCCGGGAAGGATGACCGAGTTGACGAAGACTTTCACGTCGTCTTCGATAACGGTCTTCTGGCCGGGCTTGAGGTCCTGGAAGCCGGCATGGCTGAGGATATAGGTTCCATGGGAGATATTCACTCTCTCGCCGATCGAGATCTGGCCGCGCCTCACGTCGATATGGGCTCCTCCGCTGATATAGGATCCCTTTCCGATCTCCACGCCCATCAGACGAAAATAGAGCACCCTCAACCGGTTGACCCGATAGGCCATCTTGGACCGAAATCCCCTGGCGGGGGGCCTTCGACTCAACGTCCTCTCCCCGAAACCCGATCCCCGGGCCCCTTTTCCATCCGGTCCACCTGGGCCAGCGCGGGCCAGACGGCCCGATCGAGAAGCGGATAGGCCTGGGGCTTGAGGTGGAGTCCGTCCACTTTGGCCAAATCGCTGCGAAGAAAGCGCTTAACGGCGCTCCGCCGTACGGCGGCTTCGAGATCCAGGACGACGACGCCGTTCTCCCGGCAATAGGCCCGGAGCCAGTCATTGTATTCGAGGACGGACTTGAGGCGGAGCTGTCGGAAAGGACTCCCGAACCTGAAAGGATTCCTCAGCTTCAGGATGTCGTACGCGAACACCTTATAGGCGTGGAGCGCGGTCACCGGCACGACGGTTGTCGGGATCGGGACCACTCCGCTCTCCCGGCATTCGCCGATCCACCGGATCATCAAGGCCTTGTAGCGGTCGAGATCGCCCGGGAAATAGGCCGCGCATTCTTTCAAGAAGATCATATCCGGCTTGTTCTCCGTGCGCCCGAGGATCTCTTTCAGGACCTTGCTCTTGTCGAACGGCGAGCCGTGCACGTACTCGAAGCGATATCGCGCGATCCCAGCTCTCTGGGGAAGGGCGGAAATGTTCCAGGCATAGCCCACCGAAGCTCCCAGGAGCACGATATGTTTTGGGGGACCTTGGGTCTGTTCCATCGTAAATCCTCCCTTGGCGTCCGGTTGAAGTCCGGCTCTCCGGCCCGAGAACGCGAGATAGACCAAGCCCAACACCAGGCAGGCGATGAGGATTCGGACGGTTTTACGGCCCAGCATCCTCCGGGCGAAGGTGGAGAAGCTTGTCATTGGGGGCTGACTCTCATCTCGAACGCGCCTGTGACGATGGTTTCGGCCGGCCTGGGGACCCGGGTCGTGATGAGGACGGACAGGCTACCGCCCTTGGCGACTAGAACCGGCTCTCCGCGCAACCGCCATCTAATCGAACGGCGCGACGGCGTTCGCGCCGAAGCGCCCAATCTCTGCTCCAGGGAAGATTCTCCGCCAAACGCTTGATCCGGCGATATATCTTTCGGGGTGATTGGCAGGACTATTCTACGGCCTCACGGCGATGGTGCCGCCTCCCCTGTAAGAGGAATCAATCGTATCGGAAGGAGTTTTTTCGATCGTGCGTCCCTGCGTCCATTCATTCACCAAATACCCTGGCAAAGCGCGCTTAATCTTAACCTTCAGGAGCCGGCAAGTCAAATGGTTTCTGCCTGGATTTCCACAGGTCGGCGCAGGGCGGGACGAGGGCTGTCCGCGCGTCCCCTCCAGGGGGGATTCGGCTATTCCTTGCAGGCCCAGCAGTCGAAATGAGCCCCTTGCCAGCCTGATTCGGGGGGGTGGAGATACCGTTCCAAACGAACGCTCGAAAACGCACTCTGCTGGAAGATCCGGGCGACCTGGTCTTTTGTCATATAGAGAGAATCGTGCTTCTTATTCAGCTTTTCCCTGATCTTCGAAGGGTACAACGGAAAAGTCTTCCCCAGGAAAGCTCTTTTCAGAACAGGGGAAACGGAATGAAGACGCTGAAATCTTGAATGGATGTCGGCGATGGTTATAAAGAGCCGCCCCCGAGGCGCCAGAAGGCTGTGGAGCTTATTGCAGAGTGGAAGATCGAACGGTGCGTCTTCGCCGAGCACGCCGATCGAAAAAATGAGGTCGTAGGATCCGGGCGGCAGGCTGACCTCAAAGATATCGGCGCGGGACAGCGAGATCTCCCCGATCCGGATCTCGTCCTTTTTGACCGGATTCATGGCCTGGTCCAGCATGCTCTGCGAAATATCGAGTCCCAGGAGCCGTTCGACGTTTTGAAGGCAATGAAAATAGCGGCCCGTTCCGCAACCGACGTCAAGGACCGAGATCGGACGTTCAAAAGACGCGGAGACGTCTTTGAGAATACCGCAGTAGTGCTTTCGAGATCCGAATTGGATGCTCTTCTCCTCGCTTTCCCTGTAGTACCTCGCTCCGGTCTCATCATAAGAGAACTTGGGATTCGCCTCCGCGGGCCTGGGTTGCGGTGTCATTTTCATCTGTCCCGTTCGAGCGTCCTTTGCGCGATGTTGAGGCCGACCTGGCCGATCGTGGCGAAGCCGGCGTCGTCCTTCTTTATCATGTATGTCATGAGGTTTTCAAGGCGGTTCACGTAGGCTCCGTTGACCAAGTGGTCCGGGCCGATGATTTTGGCCAGGGCCTCGAAGGTCCTCTTTTTGAAAAATCCGTTTCGTTCGTTCCGAACCAGTCTGGCCAAGATCGCTGAAAGCCCGTCCCATGAATGGACGCTGATGACGATGATCGAGTCTTTCCTGATATCATGGAAGTAGTCGAAGAGGACCTCTTCCAGCGGGTCCTTCCCTTTGAGGACCCCGCTCGCGCGAGGAGGCAGATCGGGATATCGATTGATCGGGACCTCCAGTATTCTCGAGCTCCCCTCCCGGCGATGATCTTCATAGGAAAGGAAATAGGGCTGACGGGGGGCGTCGAGGTGATCGCACCTCACGGCGCCGTCCGGGAAGTGCTCTTTCAGTCCGGGCACGACGGAGGAATCATACTTGATGCCGTTATCCTCCAAGACCCCGATGAGCGAGCCACTCAGATAATAGCGTCCGGCCCTGAAGGAAACGGGATCGAAGCCCAGGCTTCTCATCGTCCGGAGCCCCGACGTGATGATCTCCGCCCGCTCGGCCGGGGATGACCTGATCAGGCCATGGGCGTGATAGCCGATTTCGTGGCCGTCGTCTTCCAGCGATTTCCACAGACCCCGGAACCTCGAACCCACCTGACAGAGATGATCTTCCTGGACAAAGAAGGTCGCCTTGATCCCAAATCGGGAGAACACTTTGATCAGCCGCGGGAGCACATGCTCGATCCCCAGGAAGGTCGAATGGGGATTCTCCGCGGCATCTCCCTCCGTATCGACCGTGAGGCAGATCTTGGCAAGTTCTCTGTCCGGCATTGACCCTGTTCCTTTCAAGCGCCCCGATGTCCGGGGGGCTCCTCCCCTTCCGGCCGAACCGTGATCCCCGATCCGAATCGGATCTCCGGGACCGTCGTCCAATCGATGGTCTTGCAGGCCGTTCCGATATCGGAGAAGCTGAAGTCCGCCAAGAGCCGTTCCAATTTCTCCTTGGACCGGCTCAACCCCACGTAGGACTTGAAGCGTCTGGTGCGCGACAATCCCGGCATCACGGGCTGCCCGGGGTCGAAATCCCGGGGATGAAAGTACGTCATCAGGTAATCGGACTCCCCTGACCAGAGCTTGATCAGGGAATAAGGGAGCAGCCGGAAATAGCCCCCTCCGGAGAAAAAGAGCTTCCGGGAGAAGAGCGCTTTTGCGCTGATGGGGAATTCTTTGATCCGGACGCCGCCATAGTCGAGGATATTCGGGGAGGACGCCCCGTACGAGGGGAAGCCCCCGTGCCCTCTGACGCCGGGGAAAATCGAGGAATCCACTTCGATGCCCAAGTCGGACAGGACGGCAAAGGCCCAAAGAGTCTCCGCGGTCATCGAGAATCCCGGGGCGCGGAAGGCGCGGACCTTCTTCCCGATGAGATCCTCGATCGTTTTCACGGATCTCTCGACATCCATCCGGAAACCGCGCGGGTCCTGCTCGTAAACCAGCTGGTGCGTGTGCCCGTGCGAGCCGATTTCGAACCCCAGGCGATCGATGGTCCTGACGATCTCCGGGTGCTTCTCGGCCACCCAGCCCAGGCAAAAGAACGTCGCCCCGACGCGATGCCCGGCCAGCACGGAAAAGATGCCCTCCATGTTCTTTTCGAGGCGGCTTTCAAAGCGGCTCCAATCCGCCACGGTCCTGGCGGAGTCCACGGCCAGGAGATGAAACCAGTCCTCGACGTCAAAGGTCAGTATCTTCATTTAGAGATCATCGGAATCGATCCACATGAGATGCCAGTTTTCGGGATCTTCGGGCCTCTGATCGGCCTCAGGCAGATTGAGTTTCTTGAGAATATAGCGGAATCTGTAGCGCGTTCTCAGGAATCCGCTTCTCCGGATGCGATAATGATCGGCCCAGAGCTTGCTCATCATGACAAAGATGAATTCGGCCCCGCTCGTCTCCGCGAATCGAGCGATCTCCCTGAACAGGAACCTCGAGAGATGATGGCAGCCCTCGAGAAGCGACAGGTCGAGGATCCCGACACAGGGGACGTCTTCCTTGACGACCAGACGGTACAGAGCATAGCCGACGATCTTGTCCTCCCGCCTGACGATCGTGACAAAGTACTCTTGGCCCGGCGCTCCCGTCCGCCAGGTCATGAAATCGCGGTCCTTGACCAGGGAGATGGGCAGCTCCTTTTGCCATTCCTCGAGAAAATCCAATAAGCCGGGGATGGAGGAAATGCCCGCCCGGGACGAATAGCTGGATGTCTGAATGCCCTTTTTGCGGAGCGGGATGGATTTCAGGAGGAGCTTCTGCAATCCCACGCCCAGACGAAACAGGGGAAGGAGATACGTTGCGCCCTTCTTTTTGAAATAGGAGTCGAACCGCAGGAAGCGTGCGTACAGGGGCAGCTCGAACAAAATACGGAGGCCCGCCTTGATATGCCCCTGGAAGCCGATCTCCCGGATCGGGAAAGCGCAAGAGAAGTCGACCCCGGCCTTTTTCAGCTCATCGTTGGCATAGCTTCCGAGCTTCGTGAAGACCCCTTGGCCGCGCGCTTTGGCGCCCGTCATGACGTCGCAGACGATGCCGGCCGTGACCGTTGTCGAAAAGTAATTGTAACGATAGGGCAAGGCGGCATAATACCCCACCAGATCATCGTCCAAATAGGCTCCATACTCGAAGGAGGGCGGAATGGCCGGCGCAGAACCGAACTTCCAGGCGTAATGTTCAACGGTCTCCACGGGTGTTCCGATGTTTTCAGGGAAGCACTCGACGAACAGGCGTCGCTGCGCGGCCAGCTCCAGGTCTCTGGAGAATGGTCTGAATCTCAGTTCCATCAGGCGGACCTTCTCTCTTTTGAGTCGTCTCGGCCCGCTCATTGTACCGCCACGGGGTCAGGATTTCCAGGAGCTGACCTCCGATAGCTAGCCATATCCCGGCTGATATCGTCCGGAAAACCCCCTCTAGAGGGGATGTTTGAGCCTCTGAGGCCCCCCATAATACCCCCATGGACCGAGAGAGTGATGCCCTGAAAGGTCAAGCGAACTGAGGATCTTCATGAAAAAGCATCCGCGATCATTGAATCTCGGCCGGCAGCCGAGATTCCTCGCTGTCTTGATCATCCTGGCCCTCTGCCTCACGACCCGGGCTCTTGCGGCGGTCACCTATTACGTCGACTCCGTGGGCGGTAACGACGGCAACAGCGGCACCTCGCCGCAAACGGCCTGGAAGACGATCGGGCAGGTGAACCGCTGGTCGGCCCTCCAGCCTGGGGACGACATCCTGTTCAAACGTGGATGTACGTTCACCGATGCCACCCTGAACATCCGTCAGGGCGGCACGTCATCCGACCCGATGGTCATCGGGGCCTACGGGCAGGGCGCCAAGCCCGTCATCGACTGCGGGCCGCGCAGCTTGAGAGGCGGCATCCTCTGCATCACGGCCGGCCTCGGCTATGTCAACATCCAGGATCTGGCCGTCCGCAATGTCCTCTATTCCAATGAGTCAGGGATCGGCATTGGAGCCGACCGCGTCACGAACATGACCATCTCCCGGGTGGACGTCGACAACGCCGGCAATAACGGCATCGTCCTGATCAAGGTCAACACCTACGTCGTCGAGAATTGCACCGTTTCGAACTGCGTGAACGGCGGCATCGGGATCATCGGAACCACCGCCTATCCCATCACGAACGGGACCATCCGGGGCAATGTCGTCCACGACGTCGCCCAAAACGACGGCATCACCCTGCATATCGGGATGACCGTGGCGGACCAGGTCGGGCCGAACCACCTGCTGTCCGACAATGTCTGCTACAACTGCAGGGAACAGGGGCTCGACATCACCTCGGGCAGCCACCTCACCCTGCTCCGTAACGAAACCTACGACAATGGGGACAGCGGCATCCTCGTCGGCGGCTGTTCGGATGTGGTCATCGACGGGCACAATTCCCATTCCGACGGCGTCATCGGCATCATCATCGGGGCCGTCCAGAACCTTCGGATCCAGAACTCGATCTTCTATAACGCTGCGAGCCGCCAGATCTCGATCGGAAACTGCTCGAACGTCCAGATCTATCACAACACGATCGTCTACGGCCCTGACAGCTCCGGCACGCTCATCGATGTCGAAGGCAGCGCTTCGAACATCGCCTTCAAGAACAACATCGTGGCCTCGACCCAGTTTTCCCAGCCCAATCGGTATGTCCGCTATCTGGGCGGCATCACGTATGCCAGCACCCGGAGCGATTTTTCGAACAACATCTGGTGGCGGCCGGACAACGGCGTGGCCAATGATGACAGGTTGTTCTACGACTCCTCCGCGGGGCTTTGCGATTTCTACGCCTGGTCCGCGGCCAACAATGCGGAATCGCGGAGTTCTTTCGCCGATCCCCGGTTCAACCAGCCTGCGTCGGCCGACTTCTCGATCGGGCCGACGTCTCCGGCCATCGACGCGGCCGTGGATCTGGGGACCGAGTCCGACTTCGAGGGCAATCCAAGACCCCAAGGCGCGTATCCGGATAGCGGAGCTTACGAATATACGGCCACGGACGCCGTATCGGCCTCAGCCCAAGCTGATCCCTCCTCGGGCACGGCTCCCCTGGCCGTCAGCTTCGCGGGAAGGGCCGAAAGGGGAAGGTCCCCTTATACGTATCGGTGGGATTTCGGAGACGGCCAGACTTCGACCCTCCAGTCGACGGCTCATACGTATGCCGGCGCCGGCAGCTACAGGGCCGCGTTGACCGTCACGGACGGCGGCGGCGCTCAGGACGTCAGCTCTGTCTCCATAACCGTCGCTGCGGCGACATTGCCCCTGGTCGCTTCGGCGGCGGGCTCTCCGACGTCGGGCACCGCGCCTCTGCCGATCAGTTTCGTCGGCAGCGCTGAAGGCGGAGAGCTCCCCTACTCCTACAGCTGGAATTTCGGGGACGGCCAGACTTCGACCCTCCAGTCGCCCGTCCATACGTACGCTGACGCCGGCAGCTACGGGGCCACGTTGACCGTCACGGACGGCAGTGGCGCTCACAGCAGCGGCTCGGTGTCCGTGGCCGTTTTGGCGCCGATCCCGCCCCTGGTCGCCTCGGCCGCGGGCTCCCCGGTATCGGGCGCGGCGCCTCTACCGGTCAATTTCGCCGGCAGCGCCCAAGGCGGAGTGTCCCCTTACTCCTACAGCTGGAATTTCGGGGACGGCCGGACTTCGTCGCTCCAGTCCCCGGCTCACAGCTATGCCAACCCCGGGACCTATATCGCCGTCCTGACCGTCACCGATAACGGCGGCGCTCATGGGAGCGGCTCGGTGTCCGTGGCCGTTTCGGCGGCGATCCTGCCCCTGGTCGCCTCGGCCGTGGGCTCCCCGGTATCGGGCACGGCGCCTCTGCCGGTCAATTTCGCCGGCAGCGCCCAAGGCGGAGTGTCCCCTTACTCCTACAGCTGGAATTTCGGGGACGGCCGGACTTCGTCGCTCCAGTCCCCGGCTCACAGCTATGCCAACCCCGGCACCTATATCGCCGTCCTGACCGTCACCGATAACGGCGGCGCTCATGGGAGCAGCTCGGTGTCCGTGGCCGTTTCGGCGGCGATCCTGCCCCTGGTCGCCTCGGCCGTGGGCTCCCCGGTATCGGGCGCGGCGCCTCTCGCCGTCAGCTTCGCCGGCAGCGCCCAAGGCGGAGTGTCCCCCTACTCGTATCAGCTGGAATTTCGGGGACGGCCAGGTTTCGTCCCTTCAGTCGCCGGCTCACAGCTATGCCAACCCCGGCACCTATATCGCCGTCCTGTCCGTCACAGACCACAGCGGCGCTCACGGCAGCGGCTCGGTGTCTGTGGCCGTTTCGGCGGCGATCCCGCCCCTGGTCGCCTCGGCCGTGAGCTCCCCGCTGACGGGCACGGCGCCTCTCGCCTTCAGATTCACGGGAAGCGCTCTGGGCGGAGTGTCCCCCTACTCCTACAGCTGGAATTTCGGGGACGGCCAGACTTCGTCGCTCCAGTCACCGGCTCACAGCTATGCCAACCCCGGCACCTATATCGCCGTCCTGACCGTCACCGACAGCCGGGGAACTACCACGTCCAAGTCCGTAGGGATCACGGCCCTCGCGGGGCAGACCGACAAAGACCTTTCCCAGAAGAGACTGAAACGCGGCAGACGCCTGATCAGGTAGGCGCCGAGGGATCCCACCCGGCAATCCTGGCCAACAGCCACCACAGGGCTTTCCCTTTGTTCTCGCAGTTGGCGAAGGCCGTATGGGCGCACTCATCCCCGGCATAGCGGGGATGTTCCTGGGGAACGGTCACGCCTTCGAAAACGTAAGTCGACTTCCGGCCGTCGGACCAGGCATCCAGATCGCCGAAGTCGTAGAGGACCTTGCCGTTGTCTCTGCAGAACTTTCGGATCTGTTCGTTCCTCAGTTGCCTGTTGCGGCCGCGGGCTTTGGTCCACTGGGCGTTCCCAGTCATATAAACGAAGGTGGTCCCCGGAAAGTCTTTTTCCAGCTTCGAGATCGCCTGGAGGTAGGCCTCGACGTCCGCTTCGGTATAGGTATCCAACTCCCGGCACCAGCAGAACATGGACACGTTGATGGCCTTGAGGGCGTTGAGCGTCTCGCGGGTCAGGAGATCGCCGCCGGCCCTCCAATACTGTTCGGGCGTGGGATAATACTCCTTGAGCTGGCCGCTCATGATGCGCAGTCCCGGCCCGGCCGGAAGGCCTCTGAACTGATGGGCATAGGACAGCCTGGAATCGTAGACGGGCAGGGCGGGATTCGATAGCCGCTCCAGGCCCGAGAGAAGCTGAAGGCCGTGGGACGTGTGCGCAAAGTGCAGGATGATGGTCTCTTGGACCTTGGCGATCCAGGTATCGGGGATCTTCGCGACATCCGTGCAGGTATGGTCGACGATGATCCCCTGCGCCTGTCCGGCCGCGGATAACGCGAAACCGAGGGCTGCCGCGAAAATGAATCTGGATAACCTCATGGGACCCGGGGGGGGCCACAGGCGCCGCCCGCTTTCCTCAGGATAAAGGCCGACAGGTTATCGAGGGAGTCCAGATTCGCCGGAAGCGTCTCATCGTCTTCCACATGGATGCCGAAGGTCCCTTCGACGAATTCGAGGAGCTCCAGGATCCCTGTCGAATCGATGACTCCCAACTCCAGGAAGGAATCGGAATCCTGGAACGTGGCGACACCCGCGAACATCAGAAAGTTCTCGGCGATATAGTGTCTCAGCGTCTCCTTGATCTCTCGTTGGGTGGCGGGTTCGTCGACGCCCATGGCATTGGCCCTTCTCTCCTGCTTCTTCGATGTCGTTTCCGGGGGATTATATTCGAACCGAGGGCATGGCGCAAGCCCGCGAGCGCGGGTTGACCGGAAGACCCCCGGCAGGTCTTGAGACCCGGAGGCTCACCTATTGGCCGGCCCAACCGGCCAGGCGGGCCCACAGCCACCAGGCCGCATAGGCCTTCAGGTTGGCGTTGAGCGGCTGGGAATGGGCGGAAGGGCAATCGTACCACTCGCCGGGGTGGGCGTTCTGCCAGTTGATGGCCCAGTTGCTGTCCGGCACCCAATCGCCGTTGCTGTCATAGCTGCAATCGTCATCCACCAGCTTGTCGCCGTAGTAGTGGCCGTCCGGGTCCCAGCTCTCGATATCGTAAAAATCATAGAGGATCTTGTTGTGGGCGGTGCAATAGTCACGGATCTGGCGGTTCCGCGTGGGGACGACCCCGGTGAGCAGTGTCCCATCCGTATGGCCCGTCATATAGACGAATTTGACGTTCGGATAGTCTTCTTCGAGCCCCGCCATCAGATCGAGATAGAGCTGGATTTCGGCTTCCGTCCCCCAAACCTGACCGCACCATGACCAGATGACGACGTTGATCGTCGGGTTCGCGTCGAGGTAGAGGCGCGTCGCCCGCTCCCAGGCCGTGCGGTCGGGATCGCCGAGATCGTTGGCGATGCCCAAGCCGCCGAAATTCAGGAGGTAGTCGCGGAGATCGAGTGCGCCGCCTGAGCCGCCCGTATTGAAGGAATAGAGAGTCCCCTTCCAGGCGACGAGCCCGGTCATGCCCGTCGTCAGCTGGCTGCCGTGCGAGGTGTGGCCGTAAGCGATGTGGAGGGTCTGCTTGGCCTGATTGATCCAGGTCGTGGGAATATCCTCCAGGTTCGCGCAGGTGTGATCGACGATGATCGCCGTCCGGGCGGCGACGGTGACGGCTCGGCTCACGCTGTCCGATGCCGAGCCGTTGGCGACGGTCAAGGAGACCGTCTTGGACCCGGCGGCCGCATAGGCGTGGCTCGGGTTCCGGGAGGTCGAGGTCGAGCCGTCGCCGAAGCTCCACTGCCAGGAGGTCGGGGTCCCGGCGGAGGTGTCCGTGAACTGAACGGACACTCCGATCGTCGGGGACGCGGGGCTGAACGTGAAGGACGCGCTGAGCGTCGACGAGGCGGCCACGTTGACGATGTGGCTGACGCTCGTCGAGCCGGCGCCGTTGGTGACGGTCAAGACCACGGAATAGGAGCCTGATGACGCAAAAGTGTGGCTCGGGTTCTGGACGGCGCTGGTCCCGCCGTCATTGAAGTTCCATGACCAGGAGGCGGGGTTCCCCACCGACGTGTCCGTGAACTGGACCGGCTGGCCGGCCGAGGGAGAGGCCGGGCTGAAGTCGAAGGAAGCCGCGAGCGCCGCCGCGATTGTCACGGTCCGGCTCGTCGCGTTCGAGCCCGAGCCGTTCGTGACCGTCAGACTGACCGTCTTCGATCCCGCCGTCGTGTAGGTGTGAGTCGGGTTCCGGGTCGTGGAGGTCGAGCTATCGCCGAAATTCCAGAGCCAGGACGTCGGGGTTCCCGTCGAGGTGTCCGTGAACTGGACCGACTGGCCCGCCGCGGGAGACGAAGGGCTGAAGCTGAACGAGGCCACGAGGGCCGCCCCGACCGTCACCGTCCGGCTCGTCGCGTTCGAGCCCGAGCCGTTCGTGACCGTCAGACTGACCGTCTTCGATCCCGCCGTCGTGTAGGTGTGAGTCGGGTTCCGGGTCGTGGAGGTCGAGCTATCGCCGAAATTCCAGAGCCAGGACGTCGGGGTTCCCGTCGAGGTGTCCGTGAACTGGACCGACTGGCCCGCCGCCGGAGACGATGGGCTGAAGCTGAAGGACGCGGCGAGCGCCGACCGAGACCGTCACGGTCCGTGTCGCGGTGCCCGATCCGGAGCCGTTCGTGGCGGTCAAGGTCGCGGTCTTCGATCCCGCCGTCGTGTAGGCATGGCTCGGGTTCTGGGCCGTCGAGGTCGATCCGTCCCCGAAGTTCCAGAGCCAGGACGTCGGGGTTCCCGTCGAGGTGTCCGTGAACTGGACCGACTGGCCCGCCGCGGGAGACGAAGGGCTGAAGCTGAACGACGCCACGAGGGCCGCGGCGACCGTCACCGTCCGTGTCGCGGTGTTCGATCCGGAGCCGTTCGTGGCGGTCAAGGTCGCGGTCTTCGATCCCGCCGTCGTGTAGGCATGGCTCGGGTTCTGGGCCGTCGAGGTCGATCCGTCCCCGAAGTTCCAGAGCCAGGACGTCGGGGTTCCCGTCGAGGTGTCCGTGAACTGGACCGACTGGCCCGCCGCGGGAGACGAAGGGCTGAAGCTGAACGACGCCACGAGGGCCGCGGCGACCGTCACCGTCCGTGTCGCGGTGTTCGATCCGGAGCCGTTCGTGGTGGTCAAGGTCGCGGTCTTCGATCCCGCCGTCGTGTAGGCGTGGCTCGGGTTCTGGGCCGTCGAGGTCGATCCGTCCCCGAAGTTCCAGAGCCAGGACGTCGGGCTCCCGACCGACGTGTCCGTGAACTGGACCGACTGGCCCGCCGCGGGAGACGATGGGCTGAAGCTGAAGGACGCGGCGAGCGCCACCGAGACCGTCACGGTCCGTGTCGCGGTGCCCGATCCGGAGCCGTTCGTGGCGGTCAAGGTCACGGTCTTCGATCCCGCCGTCGTGTAGGCGTGGCTCGGGTTCTGGACCGTCGAGGTCGATCCGTCCCCGAAGTTCCATTGCCAGGACGTCGGGCTCCCGACCGACGTGTCCGTGAACTGAACCGACTGACCGGACGCAGGCGAGGCCGGGCTGTATGTGAAAGCCGCGGCGATTGCGGATCCGGACATCACGGTGATCGTCCGGCGCACGATTTTGGCGGCCGAACCCTTGGTGGTCGTCAGGATGACCCTGTAGAAACCTCTTTTTTGATAAATGTGGCTGGGGCTCTGAGCGGCGGAGGTCAGCCCGTCGCCGAAATCCCATAGCCAGGAAGTGGGGTCACCCGTCGAGGTGTCCGTGAATTGGACCGGCTGTCCCGCGGCGGGGAATGCCGGTTGATAAACGAAGGAGGCCGTATGGGCGGAAAAATTGGTGACAATGACCGTCCTGCGAACGCTCTTGGTTCCCGAGCCGTCGCCGACATTCAGGCTGACTCGATAGAAACCCGGAGCATCGAACGAATGGCTGGGATTTTGAAGATTGGAGACAATCCCGTCCCCGAAATCCCATTGCCAAGAGACGGGCCCGCCGACCGAGGTGTCCTGGAACTGCACAACTTGCCCTGCCGTCGGATAGAAAGGGCTATAAGAAAAAGAACTCTTGAGGTCGAGACCGGCCGCCGGCGCGATGGCCCCGAGATGGCGGTCCCGCTCGACACGGCCCTGGGCTCTCATTGAGCCCGCCTGAAGGAAAAGGACAACCGCCAATGAAAGCGCGGCCCTTTCGAGAACCCGAAGGCGTTTATCCGATCGATCTTTCATGGTCGGTCCTCCCTCCTCCCGAAACGGAGACTTAGGAGAGTTCAGTGTCCTGCCCAATTGTCCGGGGCGAAAAAGAAATGGACATCACCGCTGAGGGGGATTCACCCGGCAATTTTTGATCCCGTCATGGCTAATCGTTCCGGAAACCTCGGAAAAAAGCACTTTTACCAAAAAATGAGAGTGAATGCAAACCGCTCTCCTCCCCAATCCCCCCCCCGGGAGCAAGCCTCGAACCGGCGCCCGATCCGGAAATGGGAAGGGGCTAACGATCCTCCCAGACGCGCAGGCCCTGCCGGCTCAAATAGATGGGGATATTCCGGAAGAGCGGATTGGTCTCTTCGATCGTCCTGATCATGGACCGCTTGCCGCTTGACCGGCTCCCGCAAAGGAGGGTCAGGGAACCGCCCTCGCCGCCGGCGCCGTTGACCTTCCAGCCGAGCGCGCCGTGGGCCTTGGCGATCTCGATGATCCGGTCGACGTCGGCGCTGACGAGCTTCGGATGGAGACGGCGCTGGGCGTCCGTGTTGTCGATCATGGCCCGCCCGAGGCCCTCGAAATCGCCGCTGTAAAGGGCGTCCCGCGAACGCGGCGCCGTCTGGCGCAAGGCCTCGAGCTTCGGGGATCGGGGCCCGGCCTGCTCGAGCTCGCGGATGACCATTTCGTGGATCTCCGAGGAGCTGTGGGACTTGCCGAGATAGATGAGCGCGAGGCGCCGCTCGAGCTCCCACCAGATCGCATTGGGCACGATGACGGAGGAGACCGAAGCGTGGGGGTAGCTGAACATCTCGATGTAATTGATGCCGCCGTAGGCCGAGCAGAGCTGGTCCTGGATGCCGCACTGCTGCTTGAGGAGCTCGGTTTCGATGCGCTGGGCGGCCAGGGCGACCTCGTGCGGCGAGAGCCGGCCCGGCGTCAGCCGGTCGAGGGCGCCGATCAGGGCCACCGTGACGGCGGCGGATGTGCCCGTCGATCCGCCGCTCGGGGCCTCCGAGAAGATCGCCACCTCGAAGGCCATGTCGGCCGGGATGTTCATGAATTCGATGGCCGCCTCGAGGAGAGGATGCCGGTCCCAGGTCTTTTGACCGGGGCCCACGGCGTAGCGTTCGCCGAAATTCTCGGCGTGGATGATGATCCGGTCCTTCTGGTCACGGAAAGGGTGGACCTCGATCTGGACCTCGGCATAGGGATAGACGGCGATGTTGAAGATCCGCCCGTACCCCGCGAACCAGGTATCCGTCCATCCCCCGTTGTCGCAGATGCGGATGGGAGCGACGCTGTTGATGACGCGAAGCGGCCGGGCTTTCTTGTTCGGCACGGGAACTCTCACGGGGTGCGGAGGGGACTATAGCGTTCGTCAGGGACGAGTGTCAAGGACGGCCATGGCCCCGCCGGAAACGTCGCTACTGGAATTGACCGACCAGGGCTTGATACTCGTCCTCGCTGATCTTCTTATAGAACCTCAGCTTTTCCAGGATCATGCGGCATCGCCAGTCGAGCCACTTCGTGGATCCGCGGGGGTCGGTCGTGACCGGGCGCGGGATGACGGCCGTCAGGCGCACGATCTCCTCCGGAGAAAGCTCGAAAACATCCCTGCCGAAATAATAGCGAGAGGCGGCTTGGACTCCGAAAATCCCCGGGCCGAGCTCGATGAGATTGAGGTAGAGGGTGAAGATCCGGTCCTTGCTCAGCGCTTTTTCCAGGCGCCGAGCGATGAAATATTCCCGGACCTTGCGCAGGGGATTCTTTCCCGGGGACAGGAAAAGGTTCTTGGCGAGCTGTTGGGTGATGGTGCTCCCGCCCCGGGCGAACCGTTTCTCGCGGAGATCGCGCTTGAGGGATTCCTTGATCTCCTCGAAGTCGATCCCCTTGTGCCAATAGAACGAGGCGTCTTCCGTGATCCGGACGGCCTCCTTGAGGAGCGCCGGGATCCTCTCGAAATCCACCCATTCCTCTCGGATGGTAATGGCCCGGCCTTGCCTGCGGGCTTGTTCCTGGCGAGATTTCGTCAAGGCCGTCGAAGTCGGATTCCTGGTCCTGAGGCCGGAGACATCGGGGAGGGTCAGGAGGATGCAGGCTGTCACTGCGACGGGCGTCAGGAGGGCGATCAGAATCAGCCACCGCCAGGGTCTTCTCCGCTTTGTCGGCTTGACCATGGGGGCGCGTCTATCCATTCCCCCTTTTTCTAGGGCTTTTTATCATGATCCGGAGCCTCGGACCCTGTGTCCTCCGCCCCTGGAGTTTCGAGACTCTTTTCCGCCGGCTCGGGCTTCTTTGATTCCTGGCTCTTCTTCGCCTTCAGCTTCGCCGTCTTCTGCCATTTTTCGTCCCTCGCGATCTCCGACTTCCTTTTCGCCACCCTGTAGGCCGAGCCTGTCGTGTTTATTCTGGCCATGATGCTGACACCTCTCTGATGAAGATCATAATGCCCTTTCTGTCAGGCCGCGTTGATGTCATTGACCATGAGGCGGAGGGTGCCGGCGTCCATGCGGCTGTAAGCGAACGCCAGGCGCGGGAGCTCGGGGAACTCGGCCTCCTCCCCCTCGCCTTCGAGAGGCACGAAGCGCTGCTCGATGCGGCCCTCGGTCAGGATCGAGGCGTAGGTGTCGTTGAGGCGCTCGAGCGCCTCGGGCGGGAGGGGCGTCGAGAGGCGCAGGACGAGGAGCGGCCCGACGTAGCGCATCGAGTGGTAGCGGCGATAGAAGCCCAGGATCTCATCGACGGCCTCCTCGACGCTGTCGGTCAGCTTGAACAGGTTCATGTCCTGCTCGGTGATCATGCCGTTATGGAGGAGCTCGGCCTTGAGGTAGGTCCGCCAGTGCTGCCAGTAGGTGCCGCCGGGCGCGTCGATCAGGACCACCGGGATGAGGTTGTTCTTGCCCGTCTGGATCATGGTCATCGATTCGAAGCCCTCGTCCTGGGTGCCGAAGCCGCCGGGGAAGAGGGCGATGGCCGAAGCTTCCTTGAGGAAGAGGATCTTGCGGGTGAAGAAGTATTTGAAGTTGATGAGCTTGGCGTCGTCGGCGATGACGACGTTGGTCTTTTGCTCGTGGGGCAGGCGGATGGCCACGCCGAACGAGGCGGCCCGGCCGGCGCCGCGCTGTCCGGCGCCCATGATGCCGTCGCCCGCCCCGGTGATGATCATCCAGTGCCGCTCGCGCATGCGGCGGGCGAAATCGACGGCCTGGAGGAAGTCGGGGTGGCCGGCGGGGGTGCGGCTCGAGCCGAAGATCGAGACCTTGCGGATGCCTTGATAAGGGGCGAAGACTTTGAAGGCGTAGCGCAGCTCTTTGAACGAGCTGGTCAGGAGCTTGAGGTCGCCGCGGTCGGCGCCGTCGCGAGCGAGACGGGTGATGGCCACCATGAGGTCGGCCAGGACGTCGTGGTCGGGGCAGTCCGAGGCGAAGCGGTCGAGGAAATCGTTGATCGCGGCGTCGCGGGCGGCGGCCCAGTCCGTGGGCGGTATCGGGCCGGGAACCGTGCAGGATTTGGAAGGCCGGTCGGTCTTGTCGGCGGGGTTTCTGCTCATGGGATGATTTTACCACAATGGGGTCGGACCACAGGAATTCAAATATTAATCAGTAAGATAGCCCCTCTGGAGGGCCGCAAAAGGGCTTAAATGGGGCATTTTTGGGCCTGAAAACTCAAAATCGCGCTGACCAGGAGCGGAGGCAAGCGCCCGAGGGGAAAGGTCCGGGCATTGGCGTGGCGCGGGGCGGCGTCACGACATCGCGTCGATCTCGGCGATCTTGCGGGCCAGGCGGACGGCGGAGATGGGGAAGGCGGTTTTGATCTCGGGGGCGAACAGGCCCAGCTTGAACTCCTCGATCATCCAACGGAGTTCGTCGACGGCGGCGCGTTTCTCCTCCGAAATCGGGGACACGCACCGGAAGTGCGAGTCCCCGGTTCCGGCCGGGGGCGCAATACCGTGTCCCTCTTTTCTCGACGCAGGCGACGGCGGCCGATCCGATCCGGAATTGGGGAATTGGTATTGTGTCCCCGATTTGATCCCCGATTTGACGGCGGCGTCGAGCCGTGACAGCTCGAAGACGTACGGCTCGAGCTGGGCGACTTTCGCCTTATCCTTTTCGGGCGCAAGGCGGGCCCGCTCGAGGCGGATCATGAGCCCCTCGAGGTAGCGCGGGATGCGGCCGAGGCGGGCGATCGAGTAGACCGTGAGAAAGTCCTTTGGCACGAGGCGGTCGAGGTCGGCGGCGACGGCGTCGAGGTATTCGGGCTTGATTCGCTCCTTGAGCTTGCTGAGCTCGTAAAGACTGAGCGATCTGGCGTCCGTCCGTCCCCCTTGGCCGCCTCCTCCCCCGCTTCCCTTCGCGAGCCCGGTCCGGAGCTTGGCCTGGAGCTCGACGATCTTGACAGCCGTCTGCGTCAGAGCGTGACCCTTCTCGAAGAGCGTCCGGGCGACCTCGCCCTCGTACGCAACGTATTCGGCTTCGGCGCGGATGTTGCGCTCGAAGACGTCGCGGGCCAGGGCTTCCTCGATCGCCCTCTCGAGCGCCTCGCGCCCGCCGAAATAGAGCGCGGCCCGGTCGAGCTCCGCCGGGATCATGTGATAGCGGCGGACGAAGGCCAGATCCTTGGCGAACTTGCGCATGAGGAGACGGCGGACGCCCTGCTTGTGCGCCGCTTCCGCATCGGCCCGGTTCGGGAAGAGACGGATGTCGACGGGCCCGCCTGTGTCCCCGATCTTGTCCCCGATCTTGAGCGCGGGGTAGGCCGTGAGCGACGTGCCGACCGCGACTTTTTCGGGCAGGTCGCCGAAGCTCCACTCGGTCAGGCCCGACTTCTCCCAGACCCGCCGCGCTTCCTGCCAGGCCGGGGACTCGACCTTGGACGGGGCCTGGTCGGCCGCGCCGAGCTTCTTCCGCAGCAGCTCGACGTCGCGTCCGGCGTCGATCGTGCGTCCCGTCGCCGGGTCGACGACGGCCAGCCTCATCCTCAGGTGCCTCGGAACATCCGCCAGGGCCCATTCCCGCGGCGGGACGTCGACGCCGAACCTCCGCCTGACGAAGTCGGCCACGGCCTTGAAAAGCGGCACCTCCTCGGGGGCCTGGGGCATCTCGCGCGCGATCGTCTCGGCCTTCTCCCCCACCGGCACGAGGAGCTTGCGGTAGCGCTTCGGCAATCCCTTGATCAGCGCGGCGATCTTGTCCTGGTATTGGCCGGCGACGCCCCACTCGAGCCGTTCGACCGGGATGGCGCTCAGAAGCGCCGGCGGAACGGTCAGCGTGACTCCGTCATCCTCCTCTCCGGGCGCGAATTTGTAGACGGCGTGGAAGGACCGGCCGGCGATCTCGACGTCGTCGGGGAAGGCCGCGACGGCGGCGTCCTCCGGGCGATAGTTGTGAAGGTCGTCCTCGCTCAGGCGCAGGAACGAGTCGTCGCCGCCGCGGTCGCGGACGTCCTTGAGGAGCTTGCGGAGCGAGCGCACGTCGTGGATGCCCGGAAGCTTCTCCGAATAGAACTTGGCGATCTCCCCCTCGGCGACGAGGATGTCGCGGCGGCGGAGCTTCTCCTGCATGGCCTCGACCCGGCGCTGGAGGGCGAGATTGTGGACGAGGACGGGCGGCGGATCATCGATCTCGCCTTCGACGAGCCCGTTCATGACGAAGATCTCATGGGCCTCGGCCGGGTGGACGCGGCCGTAGGAGACGCGCCGCTCGCGGACGATCTCGAGCCCGAAGAGCGTCACTCTCTCTTTGGCCGTGACCTCGCCGCGCGCGCGGTCCCATGCGGCGTCGGAATAGGCGCGTTTGCAGAGAGGCCCACCCAGCCGCTCGAGCCAGGCGGGGTCGATTTTCGCGGCCGTCCGGGCGAAGAGACGCGACGTCCGCACGACCTCGGTCGAGACGATCCAGCCGGCGCCCTTGGCAAAGAGGACGGAACCGGGCCAGAGCGTGACCTCACGGTTCTTGGCCGCGGCGTAGACGTTCTTCTCCTTGTGGGCGGCGATGTTCGAGAGATAGCCGCTGAGGACGGACCTGTGGATCGCCCCGTAGAGGGCCGGGGAGATGTCGGCATGCAAGATGGGTGACGCCCGCGGCCCCGGAGCCGCCTCCCTGAGGGCGCTTTCGATCTCGGCGCGAAGGTAGACCCACTCGCGCATGCGCGGGAAGGAGAGGAAGTTCTCGTGGCAGAAGCGCCGTTTCTTCACAAGCGACGCGAGCTTCTCGAAATCGCCGTGATAGCGGTTCCAGATGTTGAGGAGAACGAGGAAGTCCGAGTCGGGGTGGCGGAACGCGGCGTGGACGGCGTCGGCCTGCTGGGCCTTGTCCGGCGGGCGCTCGCGCGGGTCTCGGACGCTGAGGGCCGCGGCCAGCACGGACACCTCGGGCAGGCAGTTCTCGGCGCGGGCCTCGATGAGCATGCGCGCGACGCGCGGGTCGAGCTGCATCCGGGCCATCGCCCCCCCCGTCTCCGTCAGCTCCCAGCGCGAATTGGGGAATTTGCGGATGGCGCCGAGCTCGACGAGGGTGTCGTAGCCGTCGTGGACGGCCTTGGACGCGGGCCGGTCGACGAACGGGAATTGGAGCGGGTCGCCGAGCCCCAGGTCGGTCATGCGCAGGATGACCTCGGCCAGGTCCGATCTCAGGATCTCCGGCTGGGTGAACTCGTCGCGCGACTCATAGTCGACCTGGCCGTAGAGGCGCACGCACAGCCCTTCCCTGACCCGGCCGCACCGTCCTTTGCGCTGGTCGGCCGAGGCCCGCGAGATCGGCGAGATGGGCAGGCTGTTGATGCGCGTCCCCGGCTGGTATTGGGCGATCCGGGCGACGCCCGTGTCCACGACGTAGCGGATGCCGGGGATGGTCAGCGACGTCTCGGCGACGTTCGTGGCCACGACGATCTTGGGCAAGGTCACGGTGTAGACGAGGCGTTGCTGGCCCGCCGGCAGGCGCGAGAAGAGCGGCAGGACCTTGACGGCCGGCCACTTGCGCCCCTCGATCATGCGGCAGGTCTCGAGGATGTCCTGCTCGGTCGGCATGAAGACCAGGATGTCGCCCGGAGGCTTCTCGCGCCGCAGGTATTCGACCGCCTCGACGGCCTGATCGACGTAATCCTTGTCCTCGGCTTCCTCCCTGTCGGGCAGGCGGTACTCGACCTCGACCGGGTAGAGGCGTCCGCTGACCTCGATGACGGGCGCATTGCGGAAGGCTTTGGAGAATTTTTCCGTGTCGAGCGTCGCCGAGGTGATGACCAGCTTGAGGTCGGGCCGCTCGTCGAGGAGCCGGCGCATGATGCCGAGCAGGAAGTCGATGTTGAGCGAGCGCTCGTGGGCCTCGTCGATGATGATCGTGTCGTACTCATGAAGGCCGTGGTCGCCCTGGGTCTCGGCGAGGAGGATGCCGTCGGTCATGATCTTGATGTAGCCGTCGCGCGAGGTCCGGTCCTGGAACCGGATCTTGTAGCCGACCGACCGGCCGAGCGGCTCGCCCAGCTCCTCGGCGATGCGGGCGGCGATGGTCATGGCCGCCAGGCGCCGCGGCTGGGTGACGCCGATGCGTCCGGCGATGCCCCGCCCCGCCTCGAGGCACATCTTCGGGATCTGGGTGCTCTTGCCGCAGCCCGTTTCGCCCGAGATGATGACGACGCGGCGGCGCGGCGAGCGCAGGGCGGCGACGATCTCGTCGGCGCGCGGCGTGATCGGCAGCTCCGGGGGGTAGGAGACGCGGGGCACGTTGCGGGCGCGGGCCGCCAGCCAGGCCTCGAAGCGCGCGCGGGATCTCTTTTCCATCGCCGCCTATTTTACTCTAACAAGGCCAAAAACGGGGACACGTACCTAGGGTACATGTCCCCGACGATCAGGCGGCCAGCTTCTTCAGCGAGTCCAGGATCGCGGTCACATCCTCGTCGCGGTTGTTCAGGTAGAACGAGACCCGGATCGAGTTGAGGCCGCCCTCGCCGACGGGCCTGGCCTTGATCCGGTCCTTGGCCAGGTGCTCCATGATCTCGGTGTACGTGTGGGTCGTCATGCGGAAGCCGATCATGAGGGTCCGATAGGCCTCCTCCTCGGGCGAGAGCCGCTCGACGCCGGGGATCTCGCCGATCCCCTGATAGAAGCGCTCGGCCAGCGGGCGGCAGCGGCCGGCGATGCGGCCGACGCCGATCGTGTCCACGAAGTCGAGGGCCGTGCCGAGCGCATAGAACAGCGCGTCGTTCTGCGTTCCGGATTCGAAGCGCTCGGCCGTCGTCTTGAGGACGAGCTCGCCCTTCGCGGCGTCGTAGCGAGTCGACGAGCCGCCCCCGACCGTCTGCGGCCGCAGGGTTTCGGCCAGGCCCTGCCGGGCGTAGATGAAGCCGGTGCGCTTGGGGCCCATGACCCACTTGTGGGTGCTGCAGGTGTAGAAATCGACGCCGGTCTCGACGATGTCGAAGGGCGCGCAGACGGGCGCCTGGGCGCCGTCGAGGGCGAACCAGATGCCCTTGGCGCGGGCCAGGTCGGCGATCTCCCTGGCCGGGAAGAGCTGGCCGGTCGTGCAGGTGACGTGGCTGATGAAGACGAGCCGCGTCCGCGGGGTGATGAGGCGGGCGATGCGGTCGACGTTGCCCAGGGCGCGGACCCGGTCCGGCTCGAACAGCCGAATGACGATGCCGTCGCGCTGCATGCGGTTGAGGAGGGCGGAGTGGACGGCGACGTGCTCGTGGGTCGAGGTGATGACCTCATCGCCCCGCTTGAGCGGCAGGCCGTTGACGATGACGTTGACGCCTTCCGTCGCCCCGCCGATGAGGCCGAGGTCCTCTTTGCGGCAGGCCGGACCGAGGGCCCGGGCCAGCTTCTCCTTGACCTCCTGCCAGGGCTTCTCGTCGTGGCCCGCGCTCGGGGCGCTCTCTTCGGCCCTGGTGAACTCGAGGAGCGCGTTCAGAACGGGAAGCGGACAGGAGCCGAGGCCCCCGAAGTTGAGGAAGATCCAGCCGGGGTCGAGGATGAACTGGCCGCGGACGAGCTTCCAATAGGACGCCTCGTCGCCGGCGGCCGCGGCCTGGGCGAGAAGGCTCCCGATCGGCTCGGCCGTTGCCGCTCCCGCAAGCTTGCGCATCAGCGGCAACCCGGCGACACCGCCGGCCAGTCCGGCCGACATCTTGAGGAATTCTTTTCTGTTCACGACTCTCCCTCCGGGACGAGATGGGAGGATTATTGAGGGAGGGAGAGGCAAAGTCAAATCGTGATTTTATTTCGAGCGCCGGAACACGACCCCGAACGGCGGCAGGGCCTTCCTCCCGGGATAGGCCAGCACGGGAAACCCCAGGGAGTACGGGAAGAAAAAGCCGGCCACGGAGATGCTGTCGGCGCGGGAACGTCCGCGCCTCATCAACGCCGTGGCCAGCTGGGTGATCGCCGACGCTCCGGGCCGCACGGCGAGCCGGAGCGTCTTTATCCTCGAAGCACTGTGCGTTCGGTCGCTCATCTTGTTTCTCCATATCAATAGACGAACGGGGCCCCTGGAAAGTTGCATTTTCGGGAACCGGGCGGCCGACTTTTTCGCTCCTAATCTTTGGAACTCCGCTCCCTGCCGGTCCGAGCCCACTGATAGATCGCCCCGAGGGCGACGACGGCGGCGCCGACGATCCAGGACATCCTGGGCAGGCTGATCATCAGGACGAGGCAGGATACGAAGCCCAGGCCGGTCACGATCCGCATGCCCCCTTTGAGCACCTTGAACCCGCTCAGGTTCAAGGCCGCATAATAAAGGAGGAGCGAGAAGCTGCTGATGTAGGCGATGTGCGGCAGGTCCGAGGAGAAGGCCAGCACGAGCATGGCCCCGCCGCCGAGAAGGACGGCGTTCCGGGGCACCCCTTTTGTCCCGCCGGCCCGGCCCACGAATCCCGGCAGCTCGCCCTCGCGGGCCATGACCTGAGCCAGCCTGGAGATGCCCAGGACCGAGGCCAGGGCCACGGTGCCCGTCGCCGCGAGCCCGCCCAGGGCCACGAGCCGCGCGCCGAAGCCCATGCCGATGCTCTTCATGGCGTCCGCGAGCGGCGAGCCCGAACCGGCCAGGAGCTTCGAACCGGCGACGCCGACCGCGGCCACGGCGACGACGAGATAGATCACCGTCGAGACGAAGATCGAGATCAGGGTCGCCCGGGGCACGTTCCGGCGCGGGTCCTCGATCTCGTCGGCGACGACGGCCACCCGGGCGAAACCCGCATAGGCGAAGAAAATGGTCGCCGCCCCGGCCCAGACCCCCGTCAGCCCGAAGGGCATGAACGGACGGAAATTGGCCGTCCGGAAATGGAGGAAGGCCGCGGCCGAGAAAAAGAGAAGCACCGCGATCTTGACGCCGACGAGGACGTTGTTGAAGCGGCTCGACTCTTTGGCCCCCCCGAGATGGATGAGGACGACCGTGACCGCCACGGCGACGATGCCCACGCCCGTCGGAAGCCCGGGGACGAAGAAGGACAGATAGTGGCCGAAGCCCACGGCCACCGTGGCCCCGCCGACGATGTTCGAGAACAGCCACACCCAGCCGACGAGGAAGCTCGAGAAATCGGAGAACGCCTCCCGGGTGTAAAGGTACACGCCCCCGCTTCGCGGATACTTCCGGCTTAACGCGGCCGTCGAGAATCCGGTCAGGAGCGAGACGGCGGCGGCGATCAGGACCGAGCCGACGAGGGCCGGGCCGGCGACCGCGGCGGCCGCCCCGAGGATGACAAAGATGCCCGCACCGATGATGGAGCCGAGGGAAATATTGACCGCATCGAAAAGAGATAGCCGGTTGCACGGCGGAGCTTGAGGAAGACCCATCCGTTCTTTTCCCCATGACAACTATACAGGCGAAGCCGTCAAAGTCAAAGATGAGGAAAGCCGTGGTGCTGCGTTTTTGGGGTCAGAAATGCTGGAATTAAGCATAATTTTGGCGTCTTTTTGGCCCCAAGTTGTTGATTTTATTCCTGAAGCTGAGGTCCGACCCCAATCCGGCCGCTGCGCCTCAAATCCACAGAACGTGGTCGGAGCCGCCGCCGGGCCGTTCCGGCCGGCGGTCCTTGGGCCCCTTCGACGCGGCCCCGAAGATAGAGGCGAAGAGAAGGACGACCGAAAAGAATCCGATCAGATACTTTTTCATGTTGAGAACCTGTAGAGACAGCTGACCTTGAAGAAGAAGCCGCGCTTCAGGGGCATTTTTCGCATCTCCACTAATTACGAGCCGCTCAGGGAAAAGGTTCCCCTTGGGGACGTCCCGTCAGACGCGTCCCTTTGGCTTGATACTCGCCGGAAAGTGAGATATCTTGGATCGGACCGGCAGAAAAAGAGAAGGGGCGCGTCTAAAGAGGCAGGAGGAGCGATATGATGAGACATCCTTCGGCGAAAGACTCCAAGGCCCCCTATGCGCTCGCCACACCGGCCTTCCTGGCCGCCGTGGCCGGACTGGCCCTGTTCGGGCTTCTCGCCGGCTGCAAGTCCGCTCCCCCGGCGGACGTCCCCGGAGAATTCACGTTCCACGGCCAGGCCGTCCACCCGGCGGCGGTCAGCGCTCTCTACAATTCCGCGGCGGGCCAGATCGATCTGGCCGCGTTCAAAACCGACCTCGAGGCTCGTCAATGGGAGGACCAGCCCGGCTGGTGGGTGACCGATTTCGAGGAGGACCCGGCCAGCGGCCGGTCGCCGTTCTTCGCTTACGCCGCCTTTGCCGGGCCGATCACCGGCGGGGCCGAGCTCTACATCCTGTCGGTCATCTTCAACCAGGGCGAGACGGCCGACGTCGATAACCTCGTCCTCCTCCAGAAGAACGGCAACTGGCTCAGTCTGATCAGGTCCTGGAACGAGGGCAGCGCCTGCAACGGGGGCATCAGCAATCAGCGCATGCAGGACGACAATTTCCTCTATTCGCGGGAGCTCACGCCCCCCGATCTCATCGGCCTGTCGGCCGGGTCCGGGCTCGCTCTGGCCGCCAACGAGGATCTCGAGGCGACGAACGAGAGCTGCTTCGCCTCGGCCAACTATGTCTACAGCCTCACCCTGGACAGCGAGAATCTCGTTTCGGTCCGACTTTACGATGAGCCCGTCAAGGACGAGAAGGGCCGGACCGAGCGGTACCGCTACCAGTCCTGCTTCAACCGCATCTTCAACGATTATATCGCCCGGGGCAAGACGGCCCTCACGCCCAAGGAGGTCGACGAGTTCGCTCTCCGGTTCAAGGACGAATGCGTCAAGCCGGCCGCGCCGGTTCCGGCGCCGATCGACAAGTGACGGAGGCCGGCCGACGCCGGCGGCGTCTCAGGGCGTCTTCTCCGCGAGAAGGTCCGCGGCCGAGGCGTTCTCGGCGATCTGTCCGGGAGTCTTGGCGCCGGGGATGACCGCCGTCACGACGGGATCGCGCAGGCACCAGGCCAGGGCCCAGCGGACCCTGGAGACGCCGGCGGGCAGCTCTTCCTCGACCAGCTTTTCCGCGAGCCTCACCCGGCGGTTGATCTCCGCCGGCGTGAGGGTCGACCGGAAGTCGTCCGCCCCGAACGTATCCCCCGCCTTGTATTTCCCGGTGAGAAGCCCGCTCGCCAGCGGCACCCGGGACAGGACGCCCAGGTTATGGCGGCGGGCGGTCGGGAAGACCTCGGATTCGGCGCGGGCATCGAGCCGGTTGTAGAGGACCTGGAGGACGCCGTAGCCCCGGCCGAACGCCTCCCGCGTCTGAACGTCGCTTCCGGAGCCGCGGATGGACAGGCCGAGGTTCCGGACCATGCCGGAGCGCCGGGCTTCGTCGAGGAAGGCTCCCAGGCCTTCGTCGAGGAAGGCCGCGTCCGGGCCCGAATGAAACTGGTAGATGTCGATCCGGTCGGTCCTCAGGGCCCGGAGCGAGCCGATGAGCTGGGCCCGGACGTCCTCCGCGCCGAAGCCGTCGGCCCTGCCCATGAAGCCGGTGAAGCGGTGGCCGAACTTGGTGGCGACGACCCAGCGGTCGCGCTCGTGCCGGGACAGGTAATCGCCGATCAGCCGCTCGGACAGGTGGTCGCCATAGCACTCGGCCGTATCGATGAGGTTGATCCCTTCCTCGGCGGCCCGGTCGAGAATGGCGTCGACCTCCGTCTGGGTGAAGGACTTGCCCCACTCCCCGCCGAACTGCCAGGCGCCGAGGCCGACCACCGAGACCTTGAGCCCGGTCCGGCCCAGGATGCGGTATTTCATCCCGATCCCCGGTGGTCCAGTTTGATGAATTCCTTTGTGATCATGCTGCGCGCTTCCTTTCCCTGATTATATTAGGCGAGGGACGGGATGGGCGTCAAGAAACCCGAAATCGAAAATGTAAGATAAACCAGAAAAGATTGAAGTTCCGTCGCACCAAGGCAACCATGGGCCGGGAGCCGCAGTTTGAAGAAGCGTGGATGTTAAAAATTTAGCAGAAACGCTTGACAAGGCGTTCCGTAGGTGCTAATAATTTAGCATGCTAATATTTTAGCATCATAATCCGGACGGGCTCGGGAGCCCGGGGAGCCTGGCATGAAGAACGACAAGAGCCTGAGCCGCCGGGAACGGCAGATCATGGACATCATCTACGAGATGAAGGAAGCCTCGGCCGGGCAGGTCCTGGAGCGGCTGCCGTCGCCGCCGAGCTATTCGGCCGTCCGGGCCCTCCTCCGCGTCCTCGAGCAGAAAGGCCATCTCGTCCACCGGCAGGACGGGCCCCGCTATGTCTACGTCCCGAGGCTGGCCAAGGACAAGGCCCGGAGGAGCGCCCTGGCCCATCTCAAACAGACGTTTTTCGACGGCTCGACCGCCGATGTCGTGGCGGCGCTCCTCGACATCTCCGAGGATGATCTCTCGGAAGAGGATCACCGGCGGCTCACGGACCTTATCGACAAGGCCCGCAAGGAGGGACGCTGACATGCCCGGATCCGGCGCCGGACTGCCCGGTCTCATGGCCGGGTATCTTCTCAAGACGACGGCCGTCCTGATCGTGGCCCTGTTGGCCGCGGCGGCCGCGAAGAGGCGGCCGGCCGCCTTCCGGCATTTCATTCTCTCATCCGCCCTCATCAGCCTCGCTCTCCTTCCGCTCCTCACCCTCGCCCCGATCGGATGGAGGTCTCCGTTCCTGCCCGCCTGGATGGCGATCGCCGCGTTTCCCGCGCCTCCCGCGCGGGAAGCGGAGCGGCCCGGAGATGCTTTAAAAGCCGCGACCGCGACGGAACTTCCGGCGGGGAGCCCGGGAAACAACGCGGAGCCCGGAGTCCGCCTGACCGGCGAATTGTTCTCCCTCTCGCCGGCTTCGCCCGCCATTGCGCCCTTGGCCCTCGAAGAGTCCCCTCCCCCGCTTCCGAACGCCTCCCCTATCGAGCCTCAGGGCCGGCCGGCACTTCCCGGGCTTCTCCTGGCCGTTCTTTGGTCGGCGGGCTTGGCCGTTCTCCTCTTGCGACTCGCCTTCGGACTGGCCGGTGCGGCCCGGTTGACTTCCGAGGGGACGCCGCTCGACGACGACGCCTGGCGCGTCCTTCTCGAGCGCTTCATCGCTTTCGTCTCGCTCCGTCGGAAGGTCCGTCTCAAAAGCCATCCGGCGGTCGTGGTGCCCCTGACCTGGGGCTTCCGCAAGCCGATCGTGCTCTTCCCGGACGGGGCCGGCGCCTGGACCGACGACGAGCGCTCTTCGGCCCTCTACCACGAGCTCTCCCATATCAAGCGGGCCGATTTCCTGGCCATGCTCCTCGTTCGGACGAGTCTGGCCTTGTTCTGGTGGAATCCTCTCTGTTGGATCGTTTACCGCGAGATCCTTAAGGAACAGGAGATCGCTTGCGACGAGCTGGTCCTTCGCGCGGGGATCAGGCCGTCGACCTACGCCGCCAGCCTGCTGGCCTTCCGGCGTTCCGCCGGGTTCCGCTGGAGTCCTTCCGCGGCCCTGCTCGGGATCGTCGGCAGGTCCTCGTTCGAGGGGCGCCTGGCGGCCATCCTCAAACAAAAACTGACATTGATGGAGGTCAAGATGAAAACCAAGATCATGCTGGCCCTGGCCCTTGTCGCGGCCGTGGCCCTCATCGGCACGGCCGGTCCGGCCGCGGGCGTCGAGAAGAGCGCTCTCAGGACGACCGTCGGCGAGACGGCCCTGCCGGCTCCGGCGAGACTGGATGTCCCCGCTCCTGACATCGCACAGACGACGGCCGAGGCTGCCGTCCCCGCGGAGCAGGAGCAGGAAAAGGCCAAGGAGGCCGAAAAAGCCAAGCAGGCCGAGAAGGCCAAGGAGGCGGAGAAGGCGGCCAAAGAAAAGGCGGAGGCCGCGAAGGCCAAGACGATCGTCATCAAGCCCGTGGGCGAAGAAGGGGAACCCATCGAGGTCACGATCACCGAGGGCGATCAGGTCAAGAAGCTTGTCCTGGAGAAACCCCTGACGATCACCAAGGGCAAGGACGGCGATACGCTCGTCCTGACGATCGACGGAAAGGACATCGAGGTCCTGAAGGGCGAGCCTTTGCGTTTGGAGATCAAGGGTGGCCAGCTCGAAGTCATCAAGGAGGGCCAGGCCGTGACGATCGGCGAGGGCGAAGGCAAGACCGTGTACTTTGTCACGCCCGGCGGCAAATCAATCGCCGAGGGCAAAACTCTCAGGATCGCCAAGGATGTCGCCATAGGGAAGGACGGCGTCAACCTCGTCGTCGAGACCCGCAAGGAGGGCGAGCCCGCGATCGCCTGGACCATCAAAGAGGGCGGCAAGGGCGAGGAGGTCCGGGTGGCCAAGGAATTCCCGGGCGAGCCGTCCGCGATGACCTGGGTCGGCAAGCGCGGCCAGGCCTTCGCGTTCTCCGCGGCCTCGGGCAAGGAGATGTTGGACAAGGTCCAAGCCTTGCAGGAGCAGGTCCAGGCCATCAAGGCCAAGAAGATGGATATCTCCGAGCTCGAGGATTCGCTGAAGAAACTCGAGGCCGAGCTCAAAGCGAAGGAGGATGAGCTCAAGACCTTCACCTACGAGTTTGACAAGGAGCCGGTCGAGTATGTCTTCTCCAAGAGGATCAAGGAAGACGTGGCCGAGAACAAGAAGAGCGAACGGATCAGCGTCAGCGCCAAAGCCACAGACACCGGCAAGGGGAAGATCAACATCATCCTCACGGGAAAGACGGGCGATGAGGGGAAGAAGTCCTTCGAGCTGGCCCTGGCCAAGCTGAAAAAGGAGCTGCCCGACGGCTACTCGATCTCCAGTCAGAGCTACGACCCTGAGGACGGAACGATCCGCTTCGAGATTGTCGCGGCCGAGGGCAAGAAGATGGAAGAGAGCCTCATCCGAAGGCTCGTCGAAACGCTTCAGGAAGAGACCAAGAAGTAATCGGCCCTCCGTTTCGGATCACTTCGGGGACACGTACCGAAGCGGTACCTGTTCCCTTTCTATTTCCCGCCTATTTCTTCACCCTGATCGGATAGGCCGGCCGCTTCGGCTTCGCCGGAGGGTTGGCCTTGAGCTCGTCCATGACCACCTGGATAGCCCGCTCGAGCTGCGGATCGTGCCCGGCGATGACGTCGCGCGGCGTCTGCTCGACCTCGATGTCGGGCGGAATGCCGACGTTCTCGATGCCGAAGCCCTCCCCGACGTCCCAGAACGCCAGGTTGGGCGCCGTCACCATCCCGCCATCCATGAGAGGCGGGAATCCCAACGTGCCGACGAGGCCGCCCCAGGTCGCCGTGCCGACGAGCTTGCCCAGGCCGAACTTCCGCCACATATAGGGCAGGAGGTCGCCGCCCGAGCCGGCGGTCTCGTTGATGATCATGACCTTGGGGCCCTGGATCGAAGCGCTCGGCGTCTTCAGGTCGGCCCCGTAGCGCATGGCCCAGTAGGCGGAGACCGGCTTCCTCAGCCAGTCGAGGTAGTAATCGGCGACCGACCCTCCCCCGTTGAAGCGCTCGTCGATGATGATCGCGTCCTTGTCGGCCTGGGGAAAGAAATAGCGCTTGAAATAGACGAGGCCGAGGGTCGATGTGTTCGGAACGTAGACGTAGGCCACCCGGCCGTTCGTGGCGGCGTCGACCTTGCGGATGTTGCCCTCGACCCAATCGCGGTTGCGAAGGGCCGCCTCGTCGGCGATGGGCACGACCTTGATCGTCCGCGCGCCCGTCCCGTCGGGGTTGGGCCCGACGGTGATCTCGACCAGCTTGCCGGACGTCGCCTCGAACCGGGCGAAAAGATCGTCCGGGGGAACGAGGTCCCGGCCCTGAACGGCCAGGAGATACTCGCCCGCCGCGACCTCGGCGCCGGGCTCGGCCAGGGGCGCGCGAAGCTCGGGCGTCCAGTTGAGACCGCCGTAGACTTTTTTGAAGCGATAGCGCCCGCTCTCGATCGCATAGTCCGCGCCGAGCAGGCCGCCCGGGACGCGGGCCGGCTGGCCGATGAAGTCGCCGCCGCCGACGCCGTGATGGCCGACCGCGAGCTCCGAGCACATCCACTGGATGAGCCGGTTGAGATCGGCCCGGCAGGACAGGTGCGGCAGGAAGGCCGCGTATTTGGCCTTCATGGCCTGCCAGTCGGCGCCTTGGAAGTTCGGGGCGTAGAAGAAGTCGCGGTTGATGCGCCAGGCCTCATCGAAGATCTGCGGCCATTCGGCCTCCGGCGAGACGCGGACCTCGATGGCCTCCGTGGCGAGCTTGCCCTGCCCCGGCTGGGGCTTGCCGGCCGTTGGGACGATGCTCCAGGCGCCGCGCGAGGCGACGAGCATCTTCTTGCGGTCCGCGGTCAGGAGGAAGCTGTCGGCCGGGATGCCCGGGGCCTCGTCCTTGCGCGAGACGAGATCGTAGACGTGGACGGCGGATTCGCCCCGGCCGCCGGAGGTCGGGGACGGCGGCGGGTCCGTCTTGAGGTAAAAGAGCTGGCCGTTCTCGCCGGCCTGGAGATTGCCGTAGACGCCGGCCGGAATGGCCACGGTCACGATGCGGGTATCGAGCCCGTCGAAGTCGATGCGCAGAGCCTCCGGGGTCGCGGAGGCTCCCTTCGCGGCGGGCGCGGCGGGCTTGCCCGCCGGCTTCTCGGCCTCCTTCGCCTCGTCCTTGGGTTTCTCCTCGTCGCTCTCCTTGGCCAGCGGATTGGGCAGGTCCTTGCGCAGGACGGCCAGGTAGAGCGACGAAGTCTCCTGGATGTCGGCGTTGGACATGTCGAACCACTGCCGGGCGGGGCCCGCGTCGGTCGAGCCCAGGAACCAGAGATACTTGCCCTCGGCGTCGAAGACCGGCCCGTCGACGTCGCTGAGCCCGTCCGTGACGGCGAAGGACTTGTCCTGGTCAAGGGAATAGACGTAGACGCGGCGGAAGAAGGTCGGCGTGCCGAGGGTGTAGGCGATCCATTTGGAATCGGGGCTCCAGGACGTCGCCATGGAGGACTGGCCTCCGGGCTGATAGAGGTATTCCGATGCGATCTTCCTGACGGCGGCCGTCCGGACATCGATCCAATACAGAGTCAGGGAGTTGTCGGCGAAGACGATCTTCCGGCTGTCGGGAGACCAGGCGGGCGAGCCGTAGAAGCCGGAGCCCCCGAGCCGGAATGTCTTGTCCTCGCCCTTGCCGTCCTGGGCGCGGAGATGAAGGGCGTACTCGCCCGATGCGTCGGAGAAATAGGCGATGGTGCGGCCGTCGGGCGACCAGGCGGGCGAATGCTCATGGACCGCGGGCGTCTGGGTGATGTTCCGCGGGTCGCCCTTCTCGGCCGGGACGGTGACGATCTCGCCTCGGAAATCGAAGACGGCCCGGGCGCCGCTCGGCGAGACGCCGGCGTTGCGGATCCACTGGGGGCTCCTGGCCAGGCGCTCCCGGAGCTCGGGGAGATCGGTGGCCACGCCGATCGTCAGGCGGCGGCTCCGGCCTTGGGCGACGTCATAAAGATAGAGCGAGCCGGCCTGCTCGAAGACGACCCGGCCGGCCCCGGCCGAGGCCGAGAGGATCGGAAAATCCTTGAAGTCGGTGAGCTGCCGGACCGTCTTGGCCGGACCATCGAAAGCGAAGAGGTTGAACTCGCCGTTGCGGTCGGACCGGAAGATGATCTCCCGGCCGAACCACATCGGATCGACGTCGTTCGAGCGCCCCTCGGGCTGCGGCAGCTTCTCGACGCCCTCGTTCTTGACGTCGAAGATCCAGATCCGCGAGAACCGGCCGCCGCGGTAGTTCTTCCATTCCGTGAAAGCTTCGGGGTAAGGATTGTAGGCGATGGACCGGCCGTCGGGCGAGATGGCGGCCTTGGAGGCGTAGGGGACCTTCAGCGGGGAGGCCTCTCCGCCCGCGACGGGCACGGTGAAGAGCTGGGAGTAGGCGCGGTTCGCGGAGAAGCGCCCCGAAACGAAGAGAACGGATTTCCCATCGGGGGTGAAACCCTGGACGAGATCCGCGGCCGGATGCCAGGTCAGGCGCTTGGGGACGCCGCCTCCGGCAGGGACCACGAAGACATCGGTGTTGCCGTCGTACTGGCCGCTGAAGGCGATGAGGGTCCCATCGGGGGAAAAGGCCGGATTGGATTCCGTCCCGACGTCCGAGGTCAGCCGCCTCACGGCCCGGCCCTCGAGGTCGGCCGTCCAAAGGTCGTTGGCGTAGACAAAGACGATCCTTTCGGCCGAAACGGCCGGCTGGGTCAACATCTTCGTGTCCGCCGTGTCGACGGCCGCGAGGCGGGCCGCTCCGGCCGAGGCGAAAAAGACCAGTCCGAAGAGGATCGCTCCGAGGATGAACGGGGATTTCTTCACGACGACCTCCTGCGAACGGAAAGTACCGATCACTATACGACCGCCCCGCCGGCGCGTCAAGAAAATGGGGACGTTTGTCCCCATCTTCTTGACCTCACGACGACGGTTCCCTTATGATGTCCCCAATATCATGGCGACAAGGCCGCGGGACTTCTACGAGATCCAGGAGCGTCAGCGCCGCAGGAGCCTGCCCCTCTTCGCCGCCGTCCTCGTCTTCCACTTCGCCGCCCTCGGGCTCATCGGCCTGGCCTTCCTGGCCACCTTCGGCCTCCTCTTCGGCACGGGCCTCGCGGCATCGCCCGGCTTCTGGCCGCGCTTCCTCCTCGTCGATCTGGCCGTCGCCGCGGTCGTCGCGTTCTTCCATTTCCAGGATGCCCGCAGGAACGGCCCCCGCGTCATCCTGCGGCGGCTCCAGGCGGCGACGCCGGACGCCTCCGACCGCTATCATGTCCAGTTCCTCGATATCGTCGACGAGATCCGCATCGCCGCCGGCCTGCCGCGCGTCAACGCCTACGTCCTGCCCTCGTTCGCCGTCAACTCCCTCGCCGTCATCGAGGCGGACGGCACGCCGGCCGTGGCGGTCACCGAAGGACTGCTGGCCGAGGGAACGCGCGACGAGCTCCAGGCCGTAGCCGCCCACGAGCTGGCCCATATCGCCCGCGGGGACGCCTTCTACCTGACGCTCGTCTGCTCCATGGCCAACCTCTTCGAGCGGTTCAAGGACGCCCTCGGGTCGGCGGCGGAGGACCCGTCGACCGGCGAGGAAGGCCGCGGAAGCGGCGGCTTCCCGCCCGTGTTCTTCACCATCGCGGTGGCGGCATCGGCGCTGGTCATGCGCCTGCTCAGCATGCTCGTCAGCCGGGAGCGGGAGCTCCTGGCCGACGGCGCGGCCGTCGAGCTCTGCCGGTCCCCCGAAGCCCTGGCCCGCATCATCTATAAGGCCCACATCAAGAATTCCTTCGTCGGCGATTTCACCTTGAGCTACGCGCCGCTCTTCATCGTCCGTCCGGACGCTCGCGACACGCCGGACACCTTGGCCGGCCGGATCTTCAGCTCCCACCCGCCGCTCATGAAGAGGCTCGCCGCCCTTGGAGCGATGGTCCGAAAAAGCCCCGAGGCCCTCATCGAGACCGTTTGGGCGGAGGAGCGGGAGCGCGTGGCGGCCCGGGGCGTCCTTCAATCCTATGAGGAATTGCGGACGCCGCAGCTGGAGCTTTTTTCGGGCCGGGAGGAAGCGGCCGGCGCGCCCGCCGCCGGGACCGAGGCCCGCGTCTGGATGCTGGCGGGCGCCGGCGACCAAGCGTGGGAAGGTCCGTTCTCCGTGGCCGAGCTGCTCTGCCGGCCCCGCTTTTCGGCCATCATGCGGGTCCGGAACGAGCAGGAGGGCGTCGAGGCCCGGGCCCGCGAGTTCCCTCAGATCCGGCTGGCCCTGCACAACCTGGCCCGCAAGAAGCCCCTGGCCCCCGGACGCCAGAATCTCTGCCCGCGCTGCCGCATCCTCCTCTCCGAAACGTTTTACGAGGGGGTCGGCATCCGCGTCTGCGGACGGTGCGGCGGCCGTCTGGTGGACGCGGCGGCCGTCGATCGGATCGTCGCCCGGCGCGAAGTCGCGTTCTCGGACCTCCTGCGCGAGAAGGCCCGGCGCTTTCGCGAGGCCGCCGTCAGGAACCCGCTCCGGCGCCAGAGGATCGAATCGGCCCTGGCCGCGGATGTCCCCTGTCCGAACTGCGGCTATCGTCTGGCCGCCCGGCCGTACAACTACCAGTATTTCGTGCCGGTCGACAAGTGCCTGTCGTGCGGGAAGATCTGGTTCGACGCGGACGAGCTCGAGACGCTCCAGATCCTCATCGAGGACCGGACAGCGAAGTAGACGGCCGGCCTCAGTCGAAGATCTTTTCCAGGTCCTGGTAGCGGCTGTGGAGCTTCTGGACGGCCTGTTCGATGGCCGCGCCGTCGGTCTTGGGCCCGAGCCCGGCCAGCACGGCGGCGGCCTTGGCCAGCTCGCCCGAGGCTTTGGCGAAGGCCTCGGCTTTGGGTTGGAGCCGCGTCGAGAGTTTGGCCGCGGTCACGGCCTCGGCCTTGGCCTTGAGATCGGGCGCGGCGGCCCGGACGGCCTCCCAGTTCTTGGCGGGCAGGTCGGTGTGGTAGACGACGTAAAGCACCTTGTGGAAGTCCTCCATCTCCTTGAGCACGGGCTGGAGGGTGCGGACGAGCTTCTCGTACTTGGCGTGAAGCAGCTCGGCGGCGTCGAGCATGGCCTTGTCGTCGGAGCCCTTGGCGGCGGCGTTGTAGGCCTCGACGGAGGCGCGGAACTCGGCCAGGCCGGCGTCGTACTTGGCCTGCTTGTCGCGCAGGATGCCGGGGAGCTTGGCTGCGAAGACCTTCCCGGCCAGCTCGTTCACCTGCGGCACCAGGCTCTTCAGCGTGGCGACGTCCTTGTCCGGGTAGGCCGTATGCCAGATGGGATAGATGACCTCGTGGAAAGCGGCGAGCTCGGGAACAGTGCCTTCGGTCTCCTGAGCCAGGACGGGGACAGCGGCCGCGGCCAACAGGACGAAGGCGAGCGTCCAACAGCGGTTGAGCTTCATCGGATCCTCCTTGGGATGGGGTCAGAAGGAGGATTATAGCCGAACGGCTTCAGATTTTAAACTCCCCCGTGTCGACCCACTCCTTCTTCAGCACCGACCAGAAATCCTCGGCCAGGCCTTTTTGGACGTAGGCGTAGGGCAGCCAGCCGTAGCCGTTCTCGCCCCAACCCCGGCCCCACGAATCGCGGATGAGCAGGGCGCCCCGGGACGGCTCGCCGCCGGACGTGTTGGCGATGGTCATGGCGTCATCGAAGCCCATGGCCACGACGGCGTGCCCTCCCTCGATCCGCTCGCGGCCGAACGGAACCGGGATGCGGCCGGTCGTCTCGGCTTGGGCGACCGAGCTGTAGACCGTGAAGCCGAACATGGCCGGGTGCCCCGCGGCAAGATAGGTCTTCAGCTTTTCGAGGACGGAGGCCCGGGTCGCCCCGGCCGGGTCGTGCCGGTAATAAAGGAGCGTCTTGTAGTTCTGGGCGAAGGCGTAGCAGAAGGCCGGCGGCTCCTTGTCGAACCCATCCTCGGCGTCGGTGTAAGGCCAGTAAGGTTCCGGCGGCACGCCGAAGATGACCATGGCCCCCATCGTCATGCGCAGGTAGGCGCCCGAATCGCCTTTCGCCTTCATGAGGTTGCGGGTCGTCTTATAGAGGAAGAGCCGTGACGACTCGACGTGATGTCCGAACGACTTCCGCTCGTAGTATTCGACGACCCCGGCCCCGGCCTGGGCCGTGCAGGATCCGAGCGCCCCCTGGTCCTCGACCGGAGAGGCCCAGGGACGCAGGTCGACGGCGGCCGGAAGCCGCGGACGCCGCCGGCCGCCCGCGGGGGCGGGCGTCACGCCGGTCGGGTCGAGGATCGCACGGATATCCCACGTCTCCTCGGTGTAATCCCGGAGATCCGGAAGGTCCGGGATCCAACCCATGCCGCGCATCATCGTCTCGTTCATTGTTCCCATCCTTTCTCGATGTTCTTACTTGCGATTACGCAAACCGCCCCCGCGAGTTCTGCGGGGGGGGCATGTCCCCGAGAGGCCGTTCTCGGACCGTCCCCCCGGGGGCGGGGGGGAAATCATCCCTGGAATCATCTAAAGGGGTGATTGACCCCTTGGGGGGGTGAGAAAAGAATGGTGTCATGCGAAAGCGATCGCTGTCCGAACGTGTGTCCGGCGGGCCCGAAGGGGCCTCGGCCGGAGGTCCGGCGGCGGGCTGCCGTAGGTTACGGGCATGAAAAAGATCCTCATCATCGATTACGATCAAAATTCCCTGGCGTCGCTCCACGGAATCTTCGCCGGGCTTGGCTACCAGGTCGTGACCGCGGCCGACGGCCAGATCGGTTGGGACAAGTACAACAAGGAAGCCCCCGACCTCGTCCTCATGGAGGCCATGCTGCCCAAGGTCCACGGCTTCGAGCTCTGCCAGAGGATCACCTCCGAGCGGAACTCGCAGGCGACGGTCTTCATCATGACCGGCGTCTACAAGGACCGCGTCTATCGGACCGAAGCCCTGCGGACCTACGGAGCCTCGGAATATTTCGAGAAGCCCCTCAAGATGGCGGAGCTCCTGGCGTCGGTCGAGGCCGTCCTCGGCAGGCCCGAACCCCGGCCGGCGCAGGCCAGTCTGACCGCAGAGCCTCAGGCCCCTGCTGCGCCCGTCGGCGCGGTCCGTCCCGAGCCCGCTCCGGCCGAACCGCGGAAGCGCGAGAGACCGAAATCCGACGACAGCATCTTCTCTCTCCCCGACGACCTCGACCGCATGAGCCGTGACATGCCCAAGGCCCGCAAGCCCGTTCCGGCGCGCCGCGAGCCGGCCGTCGAATCGAGGCTCGATGCCATGGCCGATGAGCTTCTCAAGACGGTCATCATCGAAGCGACGCCCCCCAAGGCGGTCCATCCGAAGCCCGGGAACGGGAATGGGAACGGCAACGGCAACGGCAGCAGCAGCGCCGACATCGACCGATTCCTGAAATCCGCCCTGGCCGGTCTCGACCTCGGCAAGGACAAGGTCAGGGTCCCCAAGACGGCCCCCCTGCCCCCCCCTCCTCCGGTCGAGGAAAAGCCCCTTCCGACGGCCTCCCGGGCCGCGATCCCGGATCCGAAACCGGCCCCCCCGAGACACCCCGGCGCGTCTTTTGCCGCCCCGGCGCTGACGGACATGAAGAACACCCTGACTCCGGGAGATCCCGGGTCCGACGTCTCGCCCTTCTTCACGCCCCAAAGGCCGAAGCCGGCCGAGAGGGCGGAGAGGAAGGCCGCGCCGCCGCCGGAGCCCGTCCGCCCGGAACCCGTCAGGCGCGAGCCCGCGAAGCACGAGCCGGCCCCGCGCGAATCGAAGAACCGGGAAGCCAACGTCATCGCCTCGACCGACATCTTCCGGGACATCGCCGAACCGAAGGAAAAGAAGGCTTTCCCCAAGATCGTCGTGATCGTGCTCGGCGTCGCGGCCCTGGCCGCCGTCGGGTTCATTCTCCTTCGGCCCAAGCGTCCCGCCGTGGTCGAAGCGACCCCTCAGCAGTCCTCGCAGGACTTGAGCCGCGCGAATGAACCGGCCCCGCCGGCGGCGGACGACGTCCGCGCCCCCGTGGTCAAGCCCGCGCCCGCCAAGCAGAAAGCCCAGCCCCAGGCCAAGCCGGCGGATTCCGCCCCGGCCGGGGCCGACGCGATCCTCCCGACCGGACCTCCCGCCGCCTCCCTGCCGATGCCGGGGGGGCCGCTCGGCTCGGGGTCGGGCAACGACCGGACGACCTCCGGGACGAACCCGCCGGGCGGCGATCCGGCGGCCGCGAAGGTCGAAGAGACGGCCCCGCCGGCGACGAAGACGGATGCAAATCCGGCTCAGACCGTGGCCGCCGAATCCGGAGCGGTCGCGGACCCGGGGACCTCGGCCGCCGCGCCGGCGCCGATCACGCCCCCGGTCAATGAGGGCGATCTCCTCGAGCTCGGCGCGGTCACCGAGCTGCCCAAGCTCGTCAAGGGCGTCGACCCGGTCTACCCGCAGGCGGCCCTGCGGATCGGCCGCGGCGGGCAGATCACGGTCAACGCCCTCATCGACGAAAAGGGGAACGTGATCGATACGGCCATTCTCAAAGGCATCCAGGACGACAAGGGCCTCGGCCGGGCCGCCGAGATCGCGGTCCGGAAGTGGAAATTCCAGCCGGCCCGCAAGAACGGCGTGGCCGTCAAGGTCTGGAAATCATTCGTCATTGCATTCAAGGCCGACACGAACCCGGCCGACACGATGGAATAAAGGAGCGGCAAATGGGTCTCAGCAAGGAACAAGAAGAGCTCTACAAGAAGACGATGGCCGAGGTGAAGCACCAGCTGGAACATCTCGACGAGGAAGTCGAGAAGGAACTCCAGAAGGTCCGCAAGCGTCTGGCCGAGCTCCAGGATTCCAAGAAATCGCTCAAGATGGTCTACGAAGGCACGGCCAAGCTCCTCGGCATCGAGCTCGAGTCCGAGGAAGAATCCGGCGACGAGACCGCCTCGATCGCCAAGATGTGAATCGCCGGCCCGCCCGGCATCTGGGAGGCCGCGTCCGCAGCCGCGTCAGGCCCGTCTCTTCACAAACCGCGATTGACTGACCCCCGGGGTCTTGGTGTAAACTCACGTCGGGATGTTCGTACTTCTCGGGATCTTTTTCGGCTTGCTGGCCTCCGTGCCCCTCGGACCGGTCAACTTCTTCGTCGTTTCCCAGGCCCTCAAACGTGATTTCCTTCACGGTCTCATGGCCGGCCTGACGGCGGCCTTCCTCGACGCGACCTTCTGCTTCGTCGCCCTGGCCGGCTTCTTCAAGGTCAAGCTGAATCTGCCCCCCTACTCCATGTCCGTGCTGAAGGCCGTGGCCTCGGTCATCATCTTCCTGCTCGCGCGCAAGCTCATCATGGACTCGCAGACGTTCGATATCCCCCAGGACCGCGACAAGGTCCCTTCGGCCTCGCCCAAGCCGATCCTCGGCGTCGTTCTCCTCTATGTCACGAATCCGACCCTCTACATGTACTGGATCTTCGTGGCCGGGACCGTGACCGGTCACAACCTCCTCGGCCAGAACATCGTCCGCTACGGCACCTGGACCGCCGTCGGCTTCGCCGTCGTCGTGGGGATGAGCTCGCTCGCTTGGTACCTCGGTCTCGTCCGTTTCGTCTCCTACCATCAGCACCGCATCCAGCAGGAGACGTTCCGCAAGATCCTCTTCTACCTCGGACTGGCCCTGGCCGCCGTGGCCATCTACACGTTGGGCAGCGTTTTTATCTGATCCTCGATGACCAAGCGTGAACGCGTTGAACGGACGTACGCCTTCGAACCCGCCGACAAGCCGCCGTTCGTCCCGGCGATCTACGAGCACAAAGCCCGCCTGATCGGCCGGTCGCCCTCGGAGGTCTGCCGCAGCCTCGACCTGCTTCTCGAAGCTCTGGACAGGGAGCTCGAGATCTACGACCCGGATGTTCTCACGGTCGGCCTCGACGTTTACAACGTCGAAGCGGAGGCCGTGGGGTGCGAAGTCCGCGACTTCGGCCGCGCTCCCGACGTCCCGGCCGTGGCGGCGCCGATCCTCGAGGGACCGGGCGGGCTCGGCAGGCTCCGCCGTCCCGACCCCGGGCGCGACGGCCGGATGCCCCTTCTCGTCGAGGCGGCGGCCCGGCTCGAGCGGGCGATGGGGCGCGACCTCATCGTCCGCGGCGCCGTGACCGGCCCGTTTTCGCTCGCCTGCGCCCTGGCCGGGACCGAAGAGGTCCTGGTGGCCACGCTCGAGGACCCGGGTTTCGTCCATGACCTCATCGCCTTCTCGGCCCAGGTGACGATCGACTTCGGAACGGCGTTCCTGGCGAAAGGCGTCGAGCCCGTCCTGTTCGACTCCAAGGCCTCGCCGGCCGCGGCCTCGCCGCGTGTTTTCCGCGAGTTCGTCCTGCCGGCCTATCGCGACCGCGTCATCCCCGCGCTGCGGCAGGCGGGGGCGCGGACCCTGCCGCTCATCATCGGCGGCGACACGACGCCGATCCTCGAGGACCTGCTCGAAACCGGCGCCGGGCAGCTGCTGTGCGACGCGGGAGCCGACCTGGCCCTTTTCGCCGGGAGGTGCCGGGAAGAAAAACGGGCCTTCAGGGCCAGCGTCGACGCGCGGCTCGTCCACACCGGACGACCAGGCCAGATCCGGGAAGAGGCCCGGGGCATTCTCCACCGGATGGCGGGCCAGCCCGGGTTCCTCTTCGGCTGCGGCGTCGTCGCCTACGATTGCGACCCGGGGAACGTCATCGCGCTCCGCCAGGCCCGCGACGAGTTCTCCCGGTCCTAGCCCCGGCCTTCGCGGCCGAGGTCCGGCCGCCGCCCTGCCGCTTGACCAGGGCTTCGACCTTGTCGGAACCGACGGCCGCCGTCGTCCCGACGCCGGTCGCGCAAACCGCCCCGCAGGCCGAAGCGTAGGTCAGGATGTCCCGCCAATCCGCCGGCGTGAGATCCCCGGCCCCCCGGCCGCGCGAGAGGATCCGGTGGATCTTCAGCATGACCCCGGCCGAAAAGGCGTCTCCCGCCCCGGTCGGATCGACGACGAGGACCTTGAAGGCGGGAAGCCGAAGGACCCGGCCGGCCACGGCGGCGACACTGCCCTTTCCCCCGAGGGTCACCAGGACGTTCTTCACCCCGAGCCCGCGGATGGCCGCCGCCGCCCGGACCGGATCGCGGACCCCGACGAGCGAGGCCGCCTCATCGCCGTTGCAGTGGAAGACGTCCGTCCAGGGCAGGGCCGGACGGAGAAAATCCCAGCTCTTGCCGTAAGGGCTGACGACGTCGACGACGGTCAGGGCGCCGAGACGCTTGGCCCGGCGGAGAACGGCGGCCAGGCCCTGATCGAAGCGGCCGAGAAGACCGATTCCGCCGGCGTAATAGACGAGGGGCCTGTCCCGTTCGAGCAGGCGGAGGACCGGGGCGGCGGTCATCTCGATGTTCGCGCCGGGATCGGCGTGATAGCGCCGGTCCTCGCCGCGAGCGACGAGAATGAGGTCGAGCGAAGTCGGCGCCTTGCGGGCGAGCACGCGCTCGACCCGGATCCCCTGCTCGCCGAGCCGCCCGGCCAGGAATTCCCCGAACAGGTCGCGGCCGGTCGGCAAGACGACCGTCAGCCGGTCTTTGGGAAAGCCCAGCCGGACGAGATCGGAGGAGACGTTGCAGGCGTGGCCGCCGATCGACGGCCGAACGGAGCAGAAGGCGAGCTCGCCGGGCCGGGCCACCCGTTCGAGACCGCTCCCGATCAGGTCGACGACCGCGATGCCGCTGACAAGGATCACCTGCCACCCCGTCCCGGAGCCCTAGGCGAAATGCATCTTGAGCTGGCCGATCCTCCGGCCGATATCGACCCGGCCGCGGCATCGGGCGACGCAGGACGCGCACGAGGCGCAGCCGTCCAGGCCGCGGCCGGCCGGCAGGCTCTCGAGCGCCGCGCGGGCCTGGAAGACATTGGGATAGCGGAGATACATGTGGGCCCGCATCAGCGTCGGCGTCTCCACCCCGGAGGGGCAGGTGCCGAGGCAGCCGCCGCACTGGACGCAATGGGCCATGGCCAGCCGGATCTTCCGGTCGGCGAGGAAGGCCGTCTCCTCTTCCGTCAGAGTCAGGTTCCGGGCGACGGAGATGTCATCGTCGAGCTCGCCGAAATTGGTGAAGCCGGGCACGGCGCAGGCGAAGCCCTCGTTGCGGAGGACCCACTTGAGGACGGCCGTTTGGAGGATGGATCCGCCGTAATAGGCCTGCTGGTCGGCCGGCAGCATGTCCTTGTACCAGGATTGCATGCACTGGGTCTTCATGGCCACGAGCCCGATGCCCCTGGCCGCCGCATCCTCGATGGACCTCATCAGCCGGACGTTGTCCTGCATGGCATAGTTGTAGGCGACAAGAAGGACGTCGTACGCGCCGGAGCTCACGGCTTCATCGAGGCAGGCGGCCATGTTCCGGTGGCAGGAGAAGCCGACGAAGCGCGCTTTTTTCTGATCCTTGAGCGTCGCCAGAGCATCCAGGAAGCCGGGGCGCTTGACGTCTTCGACGTTGCTTACGTCATGGACGTAGAGGATGTCGACGTAATCGGTCTTGAGACGCCTCAGACTCCCCTCGAAGACCTTGACGAACTCGTCCTTGAGGGCCAGAGGCGAAAGGCTCTCCCGCCGGGCGGGAGGGATGGCCACCTTCGTGGCGATGACGGTCTCCGAACGGGCGCCGAGGTCGCCGAGGACCCTGCCGATCATCTCCTCGTTCTTGCCGCGCCAATAGCCGGCCGCGGTGTCGAAATGGCGCATGCCCAGCTCATAGGCCCGGCGCACGAGATCGGGATTGTCGGCGTTCATGACGCCCATATTGACGACCGGAAGGACGAGCCCGGTCTTGCCGAGGGTCCGTGTGATCAGAGGCTTGATCGCCGCCGAGGACTGCGTCGCCGCGACGGCGGCCGCGGCCGGCCCGGGATCGCCGGCGCGGCCCCATAGGGCCGCCGCTCCAGCGCCGGCCAGAGTTTTCGTGAGAAAGTCCCTGCGCTTGAGCTTCTTGTATGACGGCGTCATGGCCGGCTCCTTTTCCGAAAATTGGGGAACGCCAGCCCATTTTATCCGACTCGGGTCCGGATGCCAACCTGTTTGGGTGAACCTTCCGCCGCGGCCGTCCGTATACACTGACGAGGAGACCGAGACATGACCAAGTTCTTTTTATGGCTCATCCTGCTCGTGATCTGCTGGCCGTTGGCTTTGCTGGCCCTGCTGCTGTTTCCGATCGTCTGGCTCCTGCTCATCCCCTTCCGCCTCCTGGGCATCACCGTCGGCGCCGTTCTCGAGCTGTTCAAGGCCGTGATCTTCCTTCCGGCCCGCCTGCTCCGCGGACCGGGCCGGACCTGAGCGGCCTCGTTCCGAGAGCGGTTGCTTTCCGCCCCGTCGACTGCCTATAATCGTTCCGATGGAAGTCCAGGAACACTTCTATGCGGACGACCCCGCCCGCGGCCCCGCGGATGGAAAGACGACCCTCCCCGAGGTCGAATATTTTTTCCTTGGCAACGGTCATATCCAGGCGGCCGTCCAGATCGCTCCGGCGGGCGGCGCGACGCCTGTCGGCCTGCTCCTCATGGATCCCGATCGCCTCGGGCCCAAGCGGGCCGCCCTGAGCTTTGACCGGAACTCCGGGATCGCGGCGACCGCGCTGTCGATCGCGGATCGGGGCGCGGTCCACGCCGCCCAACCCGGGTCGGCGCGGACCGGCTGGCTCCGTCGCTCCCACTCCCCCCGCGTCGAGGTCGTTTGGCGGAGCGGCCGTTATCGTGTCACGGAGCTCTTCTTCTGCCCGGACATGAATAAGGCGAGGCTCCTGCGGGTGGTCACGGTGACGAGGTCGGGGGCTGGGGCCTCGAGAATCCGCCTGAAGACCGGCCTGAAGGAACGGACGATCGAGACCGAATTGGCCTTCAGGGGACCGGCCGCGGCTCCCGTCGTCTTCGAATACCGCCTGGCCGAACGGGACGGGCGGCGCGAAGCCCGGATGCGGCTCGGGTCCGATCCCGGCCCTGTGACCCCGGCCGCCGCCTACTGGGAGAATACGGCGGCCTGCCGTTTTCAGGACCCCCTCCTCGACCGCTTTTTCGACGCGTCCAAGTTCCAGCTCCGGGCCGCCGTTTCGGCTTCAGGCCGTCTCGACGGCGGCATCTGGCAATACAACCTCGAATGGGTCCGGGACCAGGCGTTCATCGCCCTGGCCTTGGCGATGTCGGGCCAGCCGGGGCCGGCCCGGACGATCCTGGCCCGGCTGCTGACCGATTTTGTCAGCGAAGAAGGCGCCATCCAGGACTCGAGCCGCCTCAGGCCCCTCGAGGAGAGCGAGGTCGATCAGAACGGCGTCCTCCTCTTCGCCCTGGAATCCTACCTCCATTGGACCGGGGACGAGGATCTCATCCGGACGAGCTGGGACAGGATCGAGAAAGTGGCCGCCTTCCCGCTCAGGCGGGAATTCCGGCACGCCCCGTCCGGGCTTCTGGTCAATCGCCGCGAGTTTTGGGAACGCCACGGCGCCTACGGCATCCGGACCGGAATGGAGCTGGCTCACCAGCTTTTCGTCGCGATGGGCCTGCGCGCGGCGGGACGCCTGGCCGGACGTTTCGGCCGGGCCCGCCAGGCCCTTGAATGGACCCAGGCGGGCCTGGACCTGCGCGGGGCCATGCTCAAGGCTCCGGGATTCGCGCTCATCAACGCGGGGGGGTTCATCAAGCGCCGCGGCGTCGACGGAAAGGTCCAGCGGGACATCCGGCCGGATCCCGGCTCGACCCTGCCGCACGAGGCCCCTCTATTCGGGCCCGGCCGTCATCTCCTCGACCCGGACACCTCGGCCGTTCTTCCGATCGTTTGGGAGTTCGTCGAGCCGGAAAGCCGGCTGGCCGCGAAGACGCTCGCCTCGATGGAGCGTCTCTGGAGCCAGAGATGGACCGGAGGCGGCTACGGCCGCTACGACGTGAGCTCCGAGCCCGACTCCCCCGGTCCGTGGCCCTTCGCGTCCCTGTTCGTCGCCCGGGCCGCGCTCGAAGCGGGCCGCCCGCGGACGACGCGCCGCGTTCTCGACTGGCTCGGGCGGCTGCCCGGCTCGCGTCCCGCGTCCTGGTTCGAATTCTACGGGCCGCGGCCCGTGCCGCCCTATCCCCAGGTCGGGATCATCCCCTGGACCTGGGCCGAGCTCATCTTCCTCTTCGTCCGCGACATGCTCGGCCTGAGGCCCGGAGAGGATTCCCTCAGCCTCCGGCCCCGGCTCATCCCCGGGGTCGAACGGATGGAGGGCGACCTGCCGCTGCGGGGCGGGCGGGTCAAGATCGAGGTCCGCCGGGCCCGCCGCGGCGAGGAGCCCGGATTCCGGATCGGCGGGCGCCGGACCCCTTACCATCGCTACGGTCTCGGGGTCGCGCTACCGCGCAAGTTCGACCGCATCTCCGTCCGCGCCGTCATTCCCTGAGAAAGGACTCTCATGCCCGCAAGAAAGATCCACCTCATTTCGAACGCCCACCTCGATCCGGTCTGGCTCTGGGAATGGCAGGAGGGCGCCGGCGAGGCCTTGTCGACATTCCGCCAAGCGGCCGAGTTCTGCGAGAAGCGCAAGGGCTACGTCTTCTGCCACAACGAGGCCGTGCTCTACGAGTGGGTCGAGACGTACGAGCCGGCCCTCTTCCGCCGCATCCGCAGGCTCGTCCGGGAGAAGAAGTGGCACATCATGGGGGGCTGGTACGTCCAGCCGGATTGCAACATGCCGAGCGGCGAATCCTTCGTCCGCCAAGCCCTCCTCGGCCGGCGCTACTTCGCCGAGAAGTTCGGCGTCGAACCCCGCACGGCGGTCAACCTCGACCCTTTCGGCCATACCCGGGGCCTGGTCCAGATCCTGGCCAAGACCGGCTACAGCGCCTATCTCTGCTGCCGCCCGGGCAACCGCGAGTGTCCCCTGCCGAGCGACGAATTCATATGGGTCGGCTATGACGGCTCGGAGGTCCTGGCCAACCGCGCCTCCGCGCATTACTGTTCGGTCGGCGGCCAGGAGCGGGAGCGGCTCGAGAAGTGGCTGGCCGACAATCCCGTGGGCGACCTGGTCATCCATCTCTGGGGCATCGGCAACCACGGCGGTGGCCCGTCGCGCAAGGACCTCGACGACCTGGCGGCCATGGCCGGGGAGCGCGCCGACCTCGAGCTCATCCACTCGACGCCCGACGCCTATTTCGAGGAGCTCGAAGGGCGGCGGGCCGGCCTGCCGCGCCGGGAAAAGGACCTCAATCCCTGGGCTGTCGGCTGCTACACGTCCATGTCCCGGGTCAAACAGGGCCACCGGCGTCTCGAGAACGAGCTCTACTCGGCCGAAAAGATGGTGACGACGGCCTGGCTCCAGGGCCTCATGCCCTATCCGCAGGCGGCGCTGGCGGAGGTCCAGCGCGACCTGGCCTTCGTCGAGTTCCACGACATTCTGCCCGGCTCGGCCATCCCGGCCGGAGAGGACGGGGCCTTGCGAACGATCGGCCACGGCCTGGAGACGCTTTCGCGGCTCAAGGCCCGGGCCTTTTTCGCCCTGGCCGCGGGCGAGCCCCAAGCGGCGAAGGACGAGATCCCCATCTTCGTCTTCAATCCTCACAGCTACGCCGTCAGGGCCATCGTCGAATGCGAGTTCGAGCCCTGGGAACCCAACTTCGAGAAAACCCCCTGGAGTTCCAGGGTCTATGCCCGAGGGAAGGCGCTGCCCACGCAGGCCGAGAAAGAAGAGAGCAACCTCAGCCTCGAGTGGCGCAAACACGTCGTCTTCGAGGCCGGGCTCGCCCCGGGCCGGCTGAACAGGTTCTCCTGCCGGCTCGAGCGGGCGAAGGGCAAGCCCGAGCGACGGGCCATCGAGAAAGATGGCCTCATCACCGTGACGACGGCCGATCTCACGGCCGCGGTCAACGCCCGGACGGGGCTCCTCGACGTCTACAAGGCCGGCGCGATCGACTTCCTGGAACCGGGCGCGTTCTCGCCTCTGGTCATCCGCGACAACGCCGACCCGTGGGGCATGAAGGTCCGCAGCTTCCGGGCCGTGGCCGGGAGCTTCGCCGCGGCGACGCCCGAGGAGGCGGCCCGTTTCTCCGGCATCCGGGAGGCCGGGCTCGAGCCCGCCCTCGATCACGAGGACTGGCCGGAGCCTGTGCGTGTGATCGAGGACGGAGAAGTCCGGACCGTGGTCGAGGCCGTCCTGGCCCACGGCGATTCGCGCCTCGTCCTGCGCTACAAGATCCCCAAACGCGGCGCCGAGATCGAGATCGAAGTCCGCGTATTCTGGGCCGAGCGCGACACGATGCTCAAGCTCGGACTCACGCCCCGTCTCCGGGCCGCCCGCTTCATGGGCCAGGTCGCGTACGGCGCCGACGAGCTGCCGTCCAACGGCGACGAAGCCGTAGCCCAGAAATGGCTGGCCCTCGTGTCGGAAACGGACGGGGCGGCCCTGACCCTGGTGAACGAAGGCGTCTACGGCTCGGACTGGGACGGCGTGGAGCTGCGCCAGTCCCTGCTGCGGTCCCCGGCCTACGCCGCCGACACCTGGGAAAACAAGCTCGCCGTGGCCCGGGACCGGTTCATTCCCCGGCAGGACGTGGGAGAGCGATCATTCCGCTTCTGGCTCCGGGGCGGGCCGCTCGAGGAGCGTATGGGAGCGATCGACCGGGAGGCCCTCGCCCACAACGAAACGCCCTACGTCCTGGCCTACTTCCCGCCGGGGGCCGGACGAAAAGCCGATGCCGGCGTCGTCGTCGACGGGACGGCCGTCGAGGTCACGGCTCTCAAGAGGTCGGAGGACGGCAAGGACATCGTCATCCGCCTTTTCGAGCCGACGGGCCGGGCGCGGCGGGCCGTGGTCAAGCTCCCGGCCCTCGGCGCGAGAACGACGGTCCGGCTCAAAGGCTTCGAGATCAAGACCCTGCGCTGCAACAGACGGACGCGTAAGTTCGCCGAGACCGACCTTCTTGAAAGGAAGCTGGGAACGACATGACCGCGAAGGAGCGGGTCCGCGCCGCCCTCGAAGGCAGGATCCCCGACCGCGTCCCCTACGCGGAGTTCGCCGTCGATTTCGACACGGTCGAGCGACTGCTCGGCCATGAGACATTTCTCCGGGCCAAGGCCAGATCCCAGATCGCGTTCTGGGAGGGCCACCATGACGAGGTCGCCCAGAGCTGGCTCGAGGACCACATCGCCCTCCAAAGGAAGCTGCCTCTCGACATCGTCACGTTTCCCCAGGCCACCTGGGAGATGCCTCCGCGGGCGGAGGAGCCGCCGCCCCGGCGCATCGATCCCACGACGTGGGAGGACCGCCGGGGCCGCATCTACAGGCTCTCGGAGGCGACGCAGGACATCACTTGCGTCCGCGACCCGGTCCGGGACGCGAAGGTCTTCACGGCGGCCGAGTTCGAGAAGGACGACGCGCCGATCCGCCGCGACGAGCGGTCCTGGAGGATCCTCGACGCGGTCATCCAGGAATTCAAGCGCGAGAAGTTCATCTGCGGGCCGTCGGGCGGCTCGGTCGGCATCGTCCTTCTCGGCGGCATGGAGCGGGGGCTCCTGGAGCTCGCGGCCAATCCGGACGCCGTGCGGGCGGCCACGAGATCCTTCGTCCGCCGGCAGAACGAGGCCGACGCGGTCCTCATCCATCCCGACTCCGACGCCGTGATGTGGGCCGAGGACCTGGGCTACAAGACCGGGCCGCTCATCGGGCCGGCCATGTTCCGGGACTTCTTCCTCGAGGCCAACAAGGAGCGGGCCCGGAACGTCAAAGAGAAGTACGGCCAGAAGATCCTCAAGCACTGCTGCGGCAATATCAACCTGCTCCTGGATTTCTTCATCGAGATCGGCTTCGACGCCTATCAATCGATCCAGCCGACGGCCGGCATGGACATCTGCCGCTTGAAGAAGGACTACGGCGGCCGGCTCACGCTCTGGGGAGGCGTCGCCGTCGAGAATCTCGTCGGAGGGACGCCCGAGGACGTCCGGTCCGATGTCCGGCGGGCCATGGCCTGCGCCAAGCCGGGCGGCCGGTTCATTCTCGGCGCGAGCCACTCCGTCGCCGTCGGCACGAAATACGACAACTATATGGCCCTGCTGGACGAGCACTCCAAACTGTGTCAGTATTAGCCCGGAGGACGTGGTGATGGCAGAGCCCGTATCCCTGGTCATAGCCGGCGTCGGCGGCATGGGCGCGGTCTACCTCGAGGCGCTGCTCGCGAGGAAGGACGAAGGCCTTTTCAAGATCGCCGCCGCCGTCGATCCCCAGCCCAACCGCTGCAAGCAGTACCTCGAGATGCGGGCCATGGGCGTGCCGTGCTTCGTCAGCCTCGAGGATTTTTACAGGAACAGGAAAGCCGAGCTGGCCGTCATCTCCTCGCCCATCCAGGTGCACATGCGGCAAACCATGGTGGCGCTGGCCAAGGGCAGTCACGTCCTCTGCGAAAAGCCCGCGGCCGGCACGATCCAGGAGGTTCGGGCGGCGATCGAGGCCGAGAAGGCCGCCGGCCGCTGGGTGGCCGTCGGCTACCAGTGGTCGTTCAGCCCGGCCGTGCAGGCGCTCAAGGAGGATATCCGTTCCGGGCTCTTCGGCCCGGCCCGCAGGCTCAAGTGCCTCTACCTCTGGCCCCGGGACGAAGGTTATTACGCCAGGAACGACTGGGCCGGGAAGCGGAAGGACGCGGAGGGGGCCTGGGTGCTGGACAGCCCCGTCCAGAACGCCATGGCCCACGACCTCCACAACATGTTCTACGTCCTGGGCCGGGCCAAGGAGACGAGCGCCCGTCCGGCCGAAGTCGAGGCCGAGCTCTACCGGGCCAACGCCATCGAGAACTTCGACACCGCGGCCGCCCGCATCAGGACCGAGGAGGGCGTCGAGATCCTCTTCTTCGTGAGCCACGCCTCGGAAGAGGATCGGGGTCCCGTCGCGCGCTACGAGTTCGATAAGGCCGTCGTCCGCTGCGACAGCCGGACCTCGGGCCTCTGGGCCGAATTCCCCGACGGGCGCCGCAAGGATTACGGCGTGCCGGACGCCGAGGCCATGAACAAGCTCTGGCAGTCGATCGCCGGATGCCGCGAGCAGGGCGCCCGTCCGGCCTGCGGGCTCGAGGCGGCGTCCAGCCAGACCCTGTGCATGAACGGCATCCAGGACTCGATGCCGGACATCAGCGATTTTCCGGCCGGGCTCGTCCGGACCGTCGAGGGACCGGGGGCGCGGCGGCTCAGCGTCGAGACCCCGGGCGCGCGGCGCCGCGTGGTGGAAGGGCTCGACGAGGCGCTCACGGCCTGCTATGAAGCCGGGAAGCTCCCCTCGGAGATGGGTCTGCCGTGGGGCGTCAGAGGGACGAAGATCGACTTGAGGGAATATACGACATTTCCTTCGCGCTGAGGGCGCGCGGGCAGGATTGAAGCCATGCCAATGATCCGCATCGAAAAGATCGTCTATCCCGGGAGGAGGCTGGGCCTCAGCGAAGGCAAGGTCGTCTTCACGGACCGTGGGCTTCCGGGCGAGACCGTCGAGGTCGAGGTCTTCAAGGACCGCCGGAGCTACGCCGAAGCACGGACGATCCGGATCGTCGAGCCCTCTGCGGCGCGGGTCGAGCCGCGCTGCGCCCACTACCTGGCCTGCTCGCCCTACCAGGATATGGATTACGGTCTCGAGATCGAGGTGAAGAGGACCCAGGTCACGGAGATCCTGACGCGGGAGCTCAAGAGGCCGATCAAGCACTTCGAGCTGACGCCGTCCCCGCAGGTCTGGGGCTACAGGAACAAGATCGGACTGCGGGTCTTGAGGGAGGACGGCCAGGCCAAGTTCGTTTACCACGAGCCCGGGGAGCAGGAGTCGTTCGTGGCCGTCGACCGGTGCTATCTCGTCGCGGACCGGGCGAACGACCTCCTGACGGGTCTCCTCCGGGCGATCAATGAAACGCCGCTGACGACGGTCGACGGCGTCGAGATCAGGACGAGTGCGTCGAGCGGCGAATCGCTCGTCCTCTGCAGCCTGGCTTCGGAGTCGGAGACGGCGGCCGTGGCCGGGGCGCTCGGCGGGCTGAAGCGGGAGTTCCGCCTGGCCGGGGCGGTCGCGTCGATCTTCGACGGCAAGCATTTCCGGGACGAGAAGCTCTTCGGGCGGGACTTCGTCGAGGAGAGGACCGGGGGCCTCGTCTTCCGCATCGGGGCGCGGTCCTTCTTTCAGACGAACGTCGGCATCCTCGAGCGCGTCTTCGAGGACGTGGCCGCCGCGGCCGGACCGACGAGCGAGGCGACGATCGCCGACCTCTATTGCGGGCTGGGGACGTTCGGCCTTTTCCTGGCCAAGCGCTCCCGGGAAGTGTTCGGCGTCGAGCCGGAGGCGGGCAACGTCGCCTTCCTGAAGAAGAACCTGGCCCTCAACGGCATCGGCAACTTCGCGGTCTGCGAGGGGACGGCCGAAGAGTGGCTGCCGGAGATCCTGGAGCGCGAGCCGGCGGTCGTCATCCTCGACCCGCCGCGCCGGGGCGTCGATCCGGGGATCGTGAGCGAGCTCGTCGACGATCCGGTTCCGCGGATCATCTACCTCTCCTGCAACCCGACGACGCTGGCCAGGGACCTCAAGGGATTCCTCGCGGGCTACGACCTCGTCGATGTCCGCGTCTACGATTTCTTCCCCCACACCCCGCACATCGAGACCCTGGCCGTCCTCGCCCGGCGCAAGCCCGAGATCATCGCCATATGAGGACGTCGGCGGGGCGGAGGGGGTTTGACCCGAGGACGATCCTGGCGCCCGGCCCGGTCGGAACGGCGAAGGGCCGCGTCGAATAGTTCACCGCGACGAAGAAGCCGTCGCGCCACTCGACGTAGACACCCGGGGGATAGGACGCGGGTCCGGCCCCGGCCCTCTCGTAAACGAGGTGGACAACGTCCCGTTCGAGCGATCCGTCGATGGTCTCGGCCCCGATGTAGGTCACGGTGCCGCGGCCGAGCCTGCGGGTCACGACGGCGGGTTTGCCGGCATAGAACTGATCGGCGTAGACCGCGAGCGTCTCCGTTCCCTCGGCGGGCTTGAGGACATCCGCCCACGTATTCCAGGCATAGCCCTTCCCGCCCATCCGGACGGCTCCCCTGTCATCCGCGAGCAGACAATCGAAGAGCTCGACCTCGGCTCCGATGAGCGGCGCGACGAGCCCGGCCCAAGGCCTCTCCGGGAGCTGGCCGCTCTTCGTCTTTTGCCCCGTCCGGCAGGTCAGGATAAGGTGCCCTCCGCTCTCGACATAGCGCCTCCACTTCTCCACGAGGGCCTCGTCGACGAGCTGATAAGCCGGGGCGACAAGGAAGGCATAGGCCGAAAAGTCGTCCTCCTCGCCGACGTAGTCGAGCGGCGCGCCGGCCGCCTTGATCGCGGCCATGAGCTTGAAGCGATGGTCCCACGTGTTCCAAAGCTCGGTCTGCTTATGGATCTCGAGGTCCCACATGACATCGTGGCTCCAGAGGAAGGCCGTCCGCCGCGCGGCGAGGCTCTCCGGCATCCTGGCGGCCGGGTCGTAGAGCCTGCGGATCTCCTTCATTTCGGAGATGACCCTGGCGAATTCGAGACCGCCCGACGACGGCGTGACGCCGTCCGGGCCGACGATCCCGGCGTGATAGAGCTCGCTGCCGTAGAGCGGCTGGCGGAAGCGGTAGGTGCAGGCGAACGAGAGTCCGCCGCCGAACGCCTGCCATAGCCACATGCGGACGGCCCCGGGCTCGGGCTGAGGGTTCGTCTTGGCCCAATTGACCTGTCCCGGCTGGAGCTCCATGACGCCCGTGACGCCCTTGAAGGACCGGAAGTAATCGACGGCCATGGCCAGCCGATAAGGGTTGCCCAGACGGAACCCGAGCTCGCCCAGGTTCCGCTCCCCGCGTACAGGGTACATGGTGAAAGAGATGAAGTCGAGCTTGTCGGTCCGCCGCGGGTCGGCCCCGTCGGTGATGTTCGTGTAGTTGGTCGTGATCCACTGCCCGGGACTCACGAGCCCGCGGAGGAGGTCGTATTGGAGGTGGAGATAATCGGCCTGCGTGTCGGCCGTGAAGCGGCGGAAATCGAGGACGGCGTGGGGGCTCAGGGCGTCCTCCCCGAAGAGGCCCTCGTTGGGGATGAGGACCTGGGCGAAGGAATCATATTTGGTGCTCCAGAAGTTGCCGCCCCAGGCCGCGTTCATCTTTTCGACCGTGCCGTATTTGCGCTCGAGCCAGGCCTGGAACTTGAGCCGGGCCGAGGGGCTGTAGTCGGACGGGCCGGAGGGCTCGTTGTCGAGCTGCCAGCCCCAGACGCGCGGGTCCTGACCGTAGCGGCGGCCGAGCTCGGCCACGATCCTCCGGCTGTAGCGGATGAAGACGTCGTTCGCGAGCGACCCGTTGGCGCGCGTGCCGTGCTCCAGGCGCCGGCCGTCCCCGCGGACAAGATAGATCTCCGGGAATTTCTCCCCGAGCCACGCCGGCGGACAGGGCGTCGGGGTGCACAGGATGACTTTGAGCCCGGCGCGGGCGGCCAGGTCGACGGCCCGGTCGAGCCAGGCGAAATCGAAGGTGCCGTCGGAAGGCTCGAAGAAGGCCCAGGCGAATTCCCCGAAGTGGGTGAACTCGAAGCCGAGGTCGGCCATCTTCTTGAAGTCCCGCGCCCATTGCGACTCGGGCCACTGCTCGGGGTAGTAATAGACGCCGATCTTCATCAGATCGGCCTTGGGGAAGAACCGCTGGGCGTCGCGGGAGACCGGCTGAGCGGGCGGCTTGGCGAAGGACAGGGCGGCCAGCAGAAATGGGACGACGAACCTCGAGGCGCAAGCGGGATATCTTGTCATGGTCTGGCTCCAGTCCGGCCTCAGCCTGCGCTCCGGCCCGCGGCTTTGTCCTTGAACCGTCCGGCCAGCTGGCCGCAGGCGGCGGCGATATCGGCGCCCTTCGACAGGCGCACGGTCGTGCCGACCTTGCGCTCCTCGAGCCAACGCCTGAACCGGGCCACGTCGGCCTCGGTCGGCGTCTTGAAGCCGGCTCGCTCGATGGGGCTGTAGGCGATCAGGTTGACCTTGGCCCGGAGCCGCCGGGCGATCGCGGCCAGCCCGTCGGCGTCATCGAGCCGATCATTGTGCCCCCGGATGAGGATGTACTCGAGGGTGATCATCCGTCCGCCGGAGCGGATGTAGGCTTCGGCCGCGTCCACGAGCCGCTCGAGCGGGAAGCGGCGGTTGATGGGCATGAGCCGGTCCCGAAGCCGGTCGGTGACGGCGTGGAGGGAGATCGAGACGTTGATCTGGAGGTCGAGCGCCTCGAGCCGCTTGAAGGCGTCGACGAAGCCCGCCGTCGAAACGGTGATCCGCCGGGCGGCGACGGCCAGACCCTCGGGGGCGTTCATGATGCGGATGGCGATCTCGACGTTGGTCCAATTGTCGAGGGGCTCGCCCATGCCCATGAAGACGTAGTTGGTCAGGCCGCGGCCGAGGGCGCGCTCGAGGAAAAGGGCCTGGCCGATGATCTCGGACGGGGCGAGGTTCCGCTTGAAGCCGTGTCGGCCGCTGGCGCAGAAGGCGCAGGCGAACTTGCAGCCGACCTGGGTCGAGAGGCAGACCGTCAGGCGGCTCGCGGCCGGGATGAGGACGGTCTCGATGTGCTCGCCGTCGCGGAGCCGGAAGAGGAACTTCGTCGTCCCGTCGGGCGAGGAGCGCCTGTCGGCGAGCTCGAGCGCCCCGAAGGCGAACTTGGCGGCGAGCTTCTCCCGCAGCGGCTTCGGCAGGCTGGTGAACTCCTCGAATCGGGCCGCCTTTTTCTTATAGAGCCAATCGAAGATCTGGGCCGCCCGGAACGGTCTCTCCCCCATCGCCTCGAGCTCCGCCCGCAGCTCGACCAGCGTCAGGTCGCGGATGTCCCTCATCGGATGTTCACCATCAGCCAGAGCAGGAAGACGATGACGCCGACGAGGAGCCAGCAGCCTCCGAAGCCGAGGAGGTCGATGAGCTTCGGCTTCATGATCTCCCAGTTCGAGCCGGGCTTGAGCTTGCGGGCTTCGATCTCCTCGTAGTGTTCGACGGCGTGGCGCAGGGCCCGCTCTTCCTCCTCCGGCGTCGGCTGGACCGGCGTGTGGACCCTGGCGAAGAAACGGTCCAGGTCCGCCTTGGGCGCGGGCTTGGTGAAGGCGCTGAGCAGGAAGAGCAGGACGAACGGGAACACGGCGTCGAAGCCGAACCGGACGGCGCTCAGCTGGGCCTTGGAAAAGCCGGAGAAATCGATCCCGAGCCAGCTCACGACCCAGAGCTCGGCGTGGAACCGGCCGATCCCGACCTTGGCCGACGAGGGGTCTGTGGGATCGCTCAGCGCGACCTTCTCGTAAAAGATGCCTTGGGGCGGATTCAGGTGCTCTTTACGGATGACCTGGCCGACTCGGGCCGCTCGCCCGGCCGCGACGTCCTCGCGGACGGCCTGGGTGGTGATGGTGACCGTTTGGGCCCGGGTCTCGCGAAGGAAGCCCGGCTTCGTCCGCGCCCACTCGAGCGATTGGAAGACGTTGGGGATGAGGGCGTAGATGGCAAAGCAGATGAAGACCTGGGCGATGACGGCGGACCGCGTCACCCGCCTCCACAGGAAGCCGAGCCAGATCGCCGCGCCGAAGATGGCCGGGAGCGAGATGAAGTACTTGAACATGTCGAGCAGGTTGCCGATGAAGAGGGCCACGCCGACGCCGCCGAGCAGGGTGGCGAGGATGGCCACGCGCCCGACGTTGATCAGGTGGCGGTCCGACTTGGGCTTGACGAAGGGCTGGTAGAGATTGCGGATGAACAGGGCCGAATAGGAGACGCTCGACCCGGCCAGGCTCGACATCTTGGCCGACAACACGCCGGCCATCATCAGCCCGATCGCGCCCGGGAACAGCAGGTCCATGGTCATGTGGCCCCAGATGAGGTCGGGGTCGTGGAGCTGGCCCGAGTAGAGGGCGATGGCCAGGAGCCCGGTCAGGGCCCAGAAGATCATGATGAAGCGCTTGAAGAACATGCCCCCGATCATGCCGACGCGGGCGGTCATCTCGTTCTTGGCCGACCCGGCCGTCTGCATGCCCGTGGCCACGGCGATGATGGAGACGAGGTTGGCCAGGACCATGGCCAGGATCGTGTACCAGGCGTACTCGCTCGTCGCCGCCGACCCGAAGAGCTTGAACATGAAGTCCGGGACCGCGGCGTGGAGACCGGCGAAGCCGCCGAGGCGATGCAGGGCGATGGGAATGAGCATCAGCGAGAACGTCGTCAGCAGGAACCCCTGGATGACGTCGGTGATGGCCGCGGCGAAGAAGCCGCCCATCATCGTGTAGATCGCGACGATGACCGTGTAGATGAAGTAGATCGAAACGGAATCGGTATAGGAGATGAAGGCCTTGAGCTCGCCTTTCTTCTGCCGCTCGCCGAGCTCGGCCAGCCGCGCCGTCTGGGCCGGATCGAGCCCGCTTGTGTCCGCCTTCGTCTGGAGGGCGCGGAATTCGTTGAACAGGTCGACGCTCTGCCGCTCCGCGACCGTGTATTTCACGGCGGGCTTGGGGGTCAGGGCCATCATGGTCTTGGCCGCGACCATGTAGCCGACGCCGTTGCCGAGGAAGGCCATGAACAGCGTGAAGACGGCGAAGGCGGCGCCCAGGAAGCGGCTCTTGAAGCGCTCGGTGAAGAAGTCGCCGATCGTCACCAGCCGGATGCGGCGGAAGAAGGCCGTGGTGAACCAGTAGAACGGCGTCAGGAAGAGGACGAGATACTGGATCCACATCCCGCCGACGCCCTGGCGATAGACCTCGCGGGAGACGACGATGGCCTGGTCGGCGTTGGTCGAGGTGCCGAGGTTGAGGAAGAACTGATAGAACTTGCCCAACCGCCGGCCGGCGACGTAGAAGTCCTCGGTCGTCTTCGTCCGCCGCGAGGCCCGCCAGCCGAGCCAGAGCACGACCAGGATGAAAACGAGGACGATCGTGAAATCGAGGATGTGCAGGCCGAATATGGTCAACTCAGAAGGTCCCGGAATACTTGAGCCAGAGGTCGTCGCCGAGCTTCCAGTAGGCCGCGACGGCCTTGTCGGCCAGATCCTGGGAATATCTCGTCAGGAGGTCCCGGGCCTTCTTCGGGTCCTTCGTGTAGAGAGCCAGGGCCTCCTCTTCGAACCTGGCCTGGTCGGCGAAGGCCTTGTCCTCGATCGGCTTCCAGACCTTCTCGATATCCTGAGACATCTCCTGGAAGCGGAAATTGGCCAGCCGGCTGACCGTCCGGTACGCCCACCAGGCGCACTCCCGGCTGAAGGCCCAGCGGCCGTCGACCATGTACGACCCCGGCATCCGGGAGATCCCGATATAGAAAGGCAGGTGCGGGGTCGTCGCCGGGTTGTCGTAGCCGAGCCAGACCAGGCCGCCGATCGGTCCCGGCAGCCAGTCGCGCGATTGCGTGATCTGGAGGTAGGTCGCTGCGGGCGAGCAGATCGTCCGCTCCCTCTTCAGGCGGAACAGGGCCAGCGTGTCGCCGTTCATGAACGGCGTCGCGACCGGGCTCTTGACGGTCTCGCCCTTCCGGTTGACCGCCGTCAGCGTCCGGGTCAGGTCGTATTCGGTCCCGCCGTAGGTGTCCCGGAAGATGGCCAGAACGTCGGCGACGCTGACCTTCTTGTCGGGCTTGACCGAGAAGGGATAATTCTCGGACTCGGGGTTGAGCTTGAGCGACGGCGCGAGAAGGCTCAGGACCCGCCACTCCCGGCGCCTGCTGTAAAGGCTCGTCCGCGAATCCGGATCGTAAGCATAGGTGAACTCGAAGGGCCGGCCGCCCGCCTTCGACCAATAGCCCATCTCCTCGGCCAGAGCGGTGACATTGGCCGAGGCCATGAAGCGGTCGCCTTTCGAGAGGTCGATCTCGCGGATCCGCCCGGCGTTGGCCGAGACCCCGATCTCGTCGTCGGGAACGCGCTCCGCCGCCCATACGGCGCCCTTCTTGCCCTTGCCCGGACCGTGGATCTCGAAATGCCAGACCTCTTTGGTGTCGGCGAAGGTGAAGCACTCGCCCCAGTCGTTGTAGCCATAGGCCTTGGTCAGCTCGTCGGCGACGCGGATGGCCTCGCGGGCGGTCTTCGCCCTCTCGAGCACGAGACGGTAGAGCTCGGGGGCGTCGATGATGCCGTTCTCGCTCATGAGCTCGCGGCGGCTGCCGATCGTCGTCTCGCCGATGGCCAGCTGGTGCTCGTTCATGATCGGATAAGCCGTATTGAGGTAGGCGTACGTCTCGGCGACCTGCGGGATCTCGCCCGTCTCCAGGCGGTCGGGATCGTTCGGCCCCTTGGCCCGCTTGGGCTCGTAATAGACCTTGGCCGTCTCGCCGGGCCTGTGCTTCGTGTTCGGGACGATGGTCATCCAGGTCCGGTCCGTGCCCGAGTCGCAGGAATGCGAGGTCATGGTCGAGCCGTCGACCGAGGCCAGCCGCCCGACCAGGATGCTGGTGCAGGAATCGAACTCGGGCGGCTTATCGCCGCGGCCCGGCGGCTGTGACGCCGGCAGGAACGACAGGCTCAGAACGGCCAACCCGAGGATCACAAAGGACAGGGACCTCGATCGTCTCATCGCGCGTCTCCTCACGGACGTTTATAGCACGCCCTCATTGTGATGGTCAAACGCGCATTGACGCGCCCGGGCGTCTCTGCTATACGATGACATCCATGTCCGATCCGGTCGTGGCCTCCCGCTCGCTCGGCGAGATCCTCGCCGCGGCTTCGGGCCTCGCCTGGGCCGTGGCGGTCGTCCTGTTCCGGATCAGCGGCCGCCGCATCCACCCCGTCGGCCTCAATCTCGCCAAGACCGTCCTGGCCCTGATCGTCATGGTGCCGACGCTCCTCGTCCTGGGCCAATCCTTCGCGCCGGCCGTGCCCCTCTCGACGACGGGCCTGCTCCTCCTCAGCGGCATCCTCGGCATCGCCGTCTCGGATACGCTCTTTTTCTACGCCCTCAACCGGCTCGGGGCCGGCCTGACCGCGATCGTCGATTGCTTCTACAGCCCCTTCGTCATCGCTCTCTCGTTCGTCCTGATCGGGGAGCGCCTGACGCCCGTCCAGCTCGTCGGGGCGGCGCTCGTCGTCTCCGCGGTCCTGACGCTCTCGAAGGAGGGCAAGCTCGAGAAGATCGGCCGGAAGGACCTGTCCGCCGGCATCCTCTATGGCATTCTGGCGATGTTCTTCGTCGCCTTCGGCATCGTCATGGTCAAGCCCGTCCTGGGCTCGGTGTCGGTCTTCTGGGCGACGATGGTGCGGCTCGTCGGCGGCTCACTGGCGCTGGCCATCCTCGTTCCCTTCCTCAGGAACAGAAGGGCCGTTCTGGCCCCTCTTCTCGAGCCCCGGAATTGGAAGGCCCTCGCCCCCGCGGCGTTCTTCGGGTCCTACCTTTCGCTCTTCCTGTGGATGGGCGGGATGAAATACGCCAAGGCTTCGGTCGCCGCCGTGCTCAATCAGCTCAATACGATCTTCATCGTCATCATCGCCGCGATATTCCTCAAGGAACGGCTGACGGGCTGGAAGATCCTGGCGGTCGTCCTGGCCTTCGTCGGGGCCTACCTGGCCTCGATGCCGTTCTAGGCCCGGGAGCTCTCCGGCCGCAGGCCGGCCCGGACCGCTCGCGCCGGGGCCGTCAGGCGGAGAGGATGCGGCCGATCTCCTCCACGGCCGAGGCGGCGTCCGGGGCGAAGCCGCGGGCGCGGATCTGGTCGGCGTAATCGCGGGTGACGGGCGCCCCGCCGATGACCACGGGGATGCCGAGGCCGGCCTTCTCGACGGCCTCGACCACGGCCTTCATCTGGACCATCGTCGTCGTCAGCAGGGCCGAAAGGGCGATGACCCCGGCCCCGCTCGTCTTGGCCGCCTCGAGATATCTCTCCGGCGAGACGTCGACGCCGAGGTCGACGATCTTGTAGCCGTTGCCGCGGAGCATCATGGCCACGAGGTTCTTGCCGATGTCATGAAGGTCCCCTTTGACCGTCCCGATGACGACGATGCCGCGGGGCTTGACCCCGGCCTTGGCCAGATGGGGCTCGAGCTTGGCCAGCCCGGCGTTCATGGCCCGGGCGGCGACGAGGACCTCGGGGATGAAGACCTCATTGTTCTTGAACTGGACGCCGAGACGTTCCATCCCGGGGATCAGGCCCTCGTTCAGGATGGTCCCGGCCGGCAGGCCGGCGGCCAGGGCCTGGTCGACGAGCGACTCGACCTCGGCCTTCTTCCCGGCGATCAGGGCTTCTTGCATCTCTTTGAGCATCTCGACTCTCCTCCTGATAAATGGGCGGCCTTGACGGCCTATCTCAATGGACGAACGGAAAGCTCAGGTAAGCCTGGATGACCGAATTCCTGGCCGGCCCGGGGGGCAAGAAGGAGTCGAGCGGCCCCGAGTATTCCCGGAAGACGTCGGCCAAGCCCTGCTGATAGCGGAGATGGAAGACGAGGCCCATCCCCCGCCGCGGCTTGGTGATCGTCCAGGACGCTTCGACGACGAGGCCATAATCCGTATTCTTGTATCTGTCCGAGACATCGCGCGTAGAACTCAATTCCTGTCCCGAAGCGAGGTCGGCCCTGAATCTCGCCGTCGCCCCCGAGAGGAAGCTCATGAAGGGACCCGCCCCCAGGTGGAACCGGCCCAGCCGGTACTGGGCGAGGACGGGGATGTCAATGTACTCCAAGTCCAGTTCCGACGAAGCCGGGTCCGCGAAAGCGGCGTCGAGCGCGGGATCTCCGGTGGTTTCGAAGGGGATATTGGAAATGCCCTTGCGGGAGAACGGCGTGATCTCGGGGACGAGCGAGAGCCGGTCGGTCAGCCTGATCGTCGCCGAGATCCCGACGTTGAAGCCCCCGGTCCGCCGGCGCCCGCCCCGGCCCCCGTCAAGTAGGCGACATTCAAGCCGAACTTCAGGCTGAAATAGAGCTTCTCGGTGGCGACTTTGTCCCCGGCGATCTGGCTGATGATGGACGATTGGGACACGGCCGGCGCCGGAAGCATGCCGATGACCAGCGCCAGGGCCGCGACCGTCCTTTTCATGAGGTCGGTAGGATATCCCAAGGTCCCCGCTTTTTCAAGCCGGGAAAATCTGGCCTTGCCCGCCTGAAAACTGATAGAATAGGGCCGCCGGACGGGACCATGAAGAAGCTCAGGGTCGGAGTCGACAGCTACAGCCTGAAGCCTCTCGACCTTTCGCCGTTCGAGCTTCTCGAGTGGGCGGTCCTGAACGGCGCCGACGGCGTTCAGTTCTCCGAGATCAACGTCCCGCCGGGAACGGCCGTCGATAAGACCTTCCTGCAAGAGCTCCGCAGCTTCGCCGCGGAAAACCGCCTGTACATCGAGTGGGGCGGCGGCGAGCATATCCCCTTGGACCTCGCGACCGGCCGGCCGAAGGACATCCTCCCCGGCAACCGCAAGGCGGCCGAACAGGCGTTCCAATTGGGCGCGTCGACCGTCCGGTCGTGTTCGGGCGGGCTGATGCGCTGGAAAAAGGACTCCCCGCCGACGGACGAATTCCTGCGCTTGACGGCCGACGCCCTCCGCGTCGAGAAACCGATGCTCCGGGACTCCGGCGTCGTCCTGGCGATCGAAACTCATTTCGAGTTCACATCGTTCGAGCTTCTCCGCCTCTTCGACATGTGCGGCGCGGTCCCGGGGGAATATCTGGGCATCTGCCTCGACACCATGAACCTCCTGACCATGCTCGAGGACCCCGTCCTGGCCGCGCGCCGGCTTCTCCCCTGGGTCGTGACGACCCACATCAAGGACGGCGGCCTGACTCTCGCGGCGGACGGCTTCGTATCGTTCACGGCGGAGGCGGGCAAGGGCGTGATCGACCTGCCGGCCGTCATCGAGGCGCTCGGCGCCGCCCATCCGCACATCACCCTGACCGTCGAGGACCACGGCGGCGATTTCCCCATTCCCGTCGCCGACGCCGGTTTTCTGGCTCGCTTCCCGGACCTCGCGGTTCCCGAGCTCGTCCGCCTGCTCGGGACGAGCGTCCGGACCCGGGGGCTCATGGAGGCGGGGAAGCTCGCCGTCCTGCCGCGTGAGCGCTGGCCCGCGGTCTGCGAGCCGCGGGTCAAGCGGGACATCCAGGCCGTCAGGCATATCCTCGGCGGCGACAGGAAATAGGGGGAGCGCCTTGGCCCCGCACGCGAGATTCCGGCTCCGGACGCCCGATGACCTCGGCGGCGAGGCCCGGCGCCTGGGACTCGATATCCCTTTTCGCGATGATCTGTCAGGACTTCTCGGGAAGTCCTCGATCGGCGGCCGCGAAGTCCCCAACCGCCTGGCCGTCCTGCCCATGGAAGGCGCCGACGCGGGAACGTCCGGCGCGCCCTCGGAGTGGACGCGGCGGAGATACCGGCGCTATGCCTCGGGGGGCGCCGGACTCATCTGGTGCGAGGCCGCGGCGGTGCGCAGGGACGGACTCTCGAACCCCTGCCAGCTCTTGCTCACCGAGGGGACCCTCGGAGGGTTCGCCCGGCTCGTCGAAGAGATCCGGAGCGCCGCCGGAAAAGAATGGGGGCCGGGCCATAACCCTCTCGTCATCCTCCAGCTGACCCACTCGGGCCGCTTCGCCAAGCCGGAGGGACGACCCCGGCCGCTCATCGTCCAGAACAACCCGCACCTCGCTCCTCTCCACGACCTTCCGCCCGACACCCCGGTCGTCTCCGACGACGAGCTCGCCGGGATCCGGGACGATTTCGTGGAGGCGGCCGACCTGGCCGCCTCCGCCGGATTCGACGGCGTCGACATCAAGGCCTGCCACGGCTATCTCGTTTCGGAGACCCTGGCCGCCCACAGCCGGGAGGACAGCCGCTACGGCGGGCCGTTCGAGAACAGGAGCCGCCTCCTGCTCGAGATCGTCCGTCAGATCCGTGAGGAAGCCCCCGGACTGCTGGTGACGAGCCGGCTGTCGGCGACGGATGCCGTCCCCTTCCCTTACGGCTTCGGCATGGACCGCGACGAGCCGGGGAAGATCGATCTCGCCGAGACGAAGGCCCTGGCCCGCCTGCTCGCCCGGGCCGGCGTCGGCTTCCTGGCGCTGTCGCTGGGCATTCCGGCGTGGAAGCCGCACTTCGGCCGGCCGTTCGATGAGCCCGTCCCCGGCTCCGAAGTCCCCGGGGAGCACCCGCTCGAAGGCGTCGCCCGCCATCTCGGGATCGCGACGGAGATCCAGCGGTCCTCGCCGGGAGTCGCGGTCATCGGCGCGGGATATTCCTGGCTCCGGGCGCTCGGCCCCGGAGTCGGCGCGGCCATGGTCGCGGACGGCCGGAGCGCCGCCTTCGGCCTCGGCCGGGGGGCGCTCGCCTATCCGGACTTCGCCGCCGATCTCCTGAGGCGCGGCCGCCTCTCCCCGCGCAAGGTCTGCACGACGTGCTCTCTCTGCTCGCTCCTCCTCCGCCGGCAGAGGCGCGTCGGCTGCGTCATCCGTGACCCGGAATTCAAGAACGCCGCCGGGAAAGGAAGTGAGGCATGAATAAGGCCGAACGGACCGGTTTCGCCGTGACGATCGCCGCCTTCCTGATCATCATGGCCGCCTTCGCCGCGTACACCTTCGCCGTCCGCCCGTGGTTCCTCAACTGGGGGACGACGGCCCAGGAACGGAGGCAGCCCCTGCTCGGCGACGACGCCTGGATCGGAGGGGCGGTCACCGGAACCCGGGCCGTCTCGATCGAAGCGCCGCCGGAGAAGGTCTGGCCGTGGCTCGTCCAGATCGGCCAGGACCGGGCGGGCTTCTACAGTTACTCCTGGCTCGAGAACCTGTCGCTGGCCGATATCCACAACACCCTCGAGATCCGGCCGGAGTGGCAGGTTCATAACGTCAAGGATTTCGTGCGCAGCGTCAAGCCCGGCTACATGTTCGGCCTTCTGAAGGATAAGGACGGCGCCTCCGGCTGGCGGGTCCCGTTCGTCGCGCCGGGCCGGTCGCTGACGCTCAAGTATTGGGGCACTTTCGCCCTCGAGCCCACCGGGACGGGCGGAACTCGGTTCTTCGCCCGGAGCCGGGGCGAACCCCTGCCCGGGGTTCTCGGCCGTCTTCTCGGATTCTGGGTCGTCGACCCGGCCCACTTCGTCATGGAAAAGAAGATGATGACGGAGATCAAGAGACTGGCCGAAGGCCGTCCCGGTCCTCCGGGCTGGCTCAGGTTCCTGGCGATCCTGGGCTTCGCCTCCGCCGCCCTGGGCTCGACCCTCCTGATCGGGACGAAGAAACGGAGGGGCTTCTGGCTCCTCCTTCCGGGATTATATGCCGCCCTCATCTTGTGGCAGACGGCGGACTGGGCGCGGCGCTCGCGGGGTTCACCGCCCTGGCGCTGGTCGTCGCCGGCTTCCTTTTCTTCAAGAAGCGCTGGTGGATCTATTTCGGGTTCCTCTCGATCGCCGTCTACGCCGTGCTCTTTCTCGCGGCGGACGCCTGGATCATCTTCGGCCTCGTTTTCCTGGCGGCCTTCGCCTCCCTGGCGACGGCGGCCATGAAGGGACTCCCGGCCCGATGAGACCGGGACGCGTGAAGATCGCCGGACGCTCGATCCCGGTCCATTCCCTGAACACGCTCGTCATCGGCAGCGGAGCGGCCGGGCTCAACGCCGCGGTCCGCCTCCACGCCTAGCGGACAGACCAACGTGGCTATCGTCACCGGCCGCTTCGGGGCGGGCGCGTCGGCCGAGTCCGGATCCGACAAGCAGACCTACTACAAGCTCTCGCTCGCGGGCGACGTGCCCGACTCCGCCTTCGATATGGCCCGGGACCTGGCCGCCGGCGGGTCCATGCACGGCGATATCGCCCTGGCCGAGGCCCAGGGGTCGCTCGAGGCCTTCTTCCGCCTGGTCGGACTGGGCGTCGCGTTCCCCAAAGACCGTTACGGCGCGTACGTCGGCTATAAGACCGACCATGATCCCCGCCAGCGGGCGACCTCGGCCGGGCCGCTGACCTCGAAGCTCATGTTCGAGGCCCTGGCCGCGGAGGTTCGGCGACGCGGGATCCGGGTCTTCGACGGGCACGACGTGATCGCCCTGCTGACGGCCGGCGAGGGCCGGGCGAAGAGGGCGATCGGCGCCCTGGCCCTTGACCGCAGGACGCTCGGCGGGCCGGGCCGCGGCTTCGTCCTGTTCAACGCCAGGAACACCGTCGCGGCCACGGGCGGACCCGGCGGGATGTACGAGCACTCGGTCTATCCCGAGAGCCAGACGGGCTCGCACGGACTCCTCTTCGAAGCGGGGGCCGTGGCCCACAACCTGACCGAATCGCAGTTCGGCCTGGCCTCGGTCGCGTTCCGGTGGAACGTCTCCGGCGCCTACCAGCAGGTCGTGCCGCGCTACATCTCGACCGACGCCCGAGGCGGCGGCGAGCGGGAGTTCCTCAACGACTATTTCCCCGACATGGGAGCGCTGGCCACGGCCGTCTTCCTCAAGGGCTACGAGTGGCCGTTCGATCCGCGAAGAGCCGTCGACGGCGGTTCGTCGCTCATCGATCTCCTCGTCTACGACGAGACCGTGGTCAAGGGCCGCCGGGTCTTCCTCGATTTCCGGGGCGAGGCCCGCGGCGACCGGCGGCTGGCGCCGTTCGAACCGGGCCAGCTCGGCGCCGAGGCCTACGGCTATCTCGAGAAGTCGGGAGCGCTGATGGAGACGCCCATCGCCCGGCTCAGAAAGATGAACGGCCCGGCCGTCGAGCTCTACGCATCCCACGGGATCGACCTGGCCCGCGAGCCGCTCGAGATCGCGGTCTGCGCCCAGCACAACAACGGCGGCTTCCGGGGCTCGATCTGGTGGGAATCGAGCCTCCGCGGCCTCTTCCCGGTCGGCGAGCTCTGCGGCACCCACGGGGTGACGAGACCGGGCGGGTCCGCCCTCAACGCCGGACAGGTCGGAAGCGCCCGGGCGGCTCTCTTCATAGCCCGCAGGCGCGCCGGGCGGCCTCTCGCCGAAGCCGCGTTCAGCCGCGCCGCCGGACGGGCCGTCGTCGAGAAATGGGCCCTGGCCGACGCCATGCTCAGCCGCGGGAAAGACGGCGGCTTGACGCCCGACGAGTGTCTGGCCGAGATCAAACGGCGGATGTCCGCCTGCGGCGCCGTCGTCAGGGACGGGGAGGTCGTCCGAGTGGAGAAGATCCGGGCCCGCGAGCTCTGGAAAAGGGCGCGGCGGGAGCTGCGCGCGGCATCGACCCGCGACCTGCCCCGGGCCTTCACGGCCCTGGACCTGGCCCTGACCCATGCCGTCTATCTCGAGGCGATCGCCGAATACCTCGAGCGGGGCGGAAAGAGCCGCGGATCCTGCCTCGTCCCCGACGCCGCCGGACAGCCGCCGCACCCGCTCCTCGGAGGGTGCTGGGCTTTCTCGCTCGCCGCTCCCGGGGATTTTGTCTCGCTCAATGTCCTGGAGGTCCGGCTGGACGGCCGGGGACGCGTCCAGAAAAGATGGGTCCCGGTGCGGCCCGTGCCCCGGCCGGAAGGCTGGTTCGAATCCGTCTGGGCCGATCATCGCCAAGACCGGATCGTCGTCGAGGAGGAATGAGCATGCCCGCCAAACACCATCGGTCCGCGCCCGCCGCCTTGGTCACGGGGGCCGGTCGCGGCATCGGCCGGGGGATCGTGATGGCCCTGGCCCGGGACGGCTTTGATATCGTCGGCATCGACATCGTCTTCGAGCCCGAAAACAGGACCAAGGGTCTCTTCGAGGTCAAGCGGAGGGTCGAAGAGCTCGGCGGCCGCTTCCTGCCGGTCGCGGGGGATATTTCCCGGATCGGGGACCACGACCGGATGCTCGACGCCGCCTATGGCGTCTGCGGGCGGATCGACGTCCTGGTCAACAATGCCGGCGTCGCCCCCCTCAAACGGCGGGATATCCTGGAGACGTCCCCCGAAAGCTACGACCGGCTCATGGCCGTCAACGCCCGGGGGCCGTTCTTCCTGACCCGGAACGCCGCCTTGAGGATGGCCGCGCAGAAGCCGCGGCGCGGCGGCATCCGGCCGGCCGTCGTCTTCATCACCTCCATCTCGGCCTCCGTGTCCTCGACCTCGCGGCCCGAATACTGCGTGTCCAAAGCCGCCTTGAGCATGACCGCGACGCTCTTCGCCGACGCCCTGGCCGAAAAGGGCATCGCCGTTTTCGAGGTCCGGCCCGGCATCATCGCCACGGACATGACCGCCGGAGTCAAAAAGAAGTACGACCGGCTCATCGCCGGCGGACTCGTTCCCCAGGGCCGATGGGGCCTCCCCGAGGACGTCGGAAGGGCCGTGGCCGCCCTTGTCCGGGGCGATTTCGGCTATTCGACCGGCGCGGTCGTCGAGGTCAGCGGCGGCATGAACATCCGCCGGCTCTTGAGTCCCGGCCTCGTTTTTTACAGCGACGAGCCCTGTGTGGTATCCTAAGCGCACATCGGAGGGACCATGAACGAACACAAAACCCAAGGCCGCATCTTCTGGGGACTCCTGCTCATCGTGCTGGGCGTCATCTTCCTGCTCGACCAGATGGGGCGCCTGGACTTCGGCGACCTCATCGGGCGTTACTGGCCGGTCATCTTCATCCTCATCGGCATCTCCATCCTTCTCAGCAACAATTTCCGGAACGCCGGCTCGGGGATTTTCTTCATCCTCTTCGGCACGTTCTTCCTCCTGCTCCGGCTGCGGATCTTCGACCAGGCCGTCTGGCATTATCTCTGGCCGCTGGCCATCATCGCGGTCGGACTGTGGATCCTGGTCAGGCCGGCCATGCATCGGGACAAAAAAAAAATCCCTGACCTGACCGGCGACGACCTGGCCATCAACCAGGTCTTCTCGAGCGCGTCCCGCAAGATCGAATCCCAGAGCTTCCAGGGCGGCAAGGCCGATGTCGTCTTCGGCTCGGCCAAGATCGACTTCAGGGCGGCCAAGCTCGCGGGCGGCCAGGCCACCCTCGTCCTGTCCGCCGTCTTCGGCAGCATCGAAGTCTTCGTCCCCCACGGATGGCAGATCGTGCTCGCGGGGACGCCCGTTCTCGGCTCGATCGAGAGCCGCAAGGCCGCGGTCCCCGACGCGGAGAAGACCGGGAACCCTCTCGATCCAGGGATCGGCCGTGTTCGGCTCGATCGAGGTCAAGGAATAGCGGTCATGAGGAAGGGCCTGTTCTGGCTCCTGGCCGTCGTCATCACCCTGGGATCCGCGGTCTATCAGAGAATGACGGGACCGACCTATCCCCTGCGGGTCAAAGCCGTCGTCGCCGGGACCGAGATCAGGGCCCGGCTGGCTCGGAGCGCCGGGACGGGCGCTGACGCCGAGGTGGCCATCCCGGCGCCGGCGCCGATCGAGGGCCGCCTCGAGTGGAAGCGGTTCAAGAGCGACGACGCCTGGGAGGGCGCTCCGCTGGTCAGAGAGGGCGATCGGCTCATCGGACGTCTGCCCCGGCAGCCCGCAGCCGGCAAGCTCGCCTACAGGGTCGTCCTGACCGGGAACGGGGAGTCGAAGACGCTGACCGGCGGCGTGCCGGCCGTCCTCCGCTTCAAGGATCCCGTTCCGGCCTGGGTGATCATTCCCCACATCTTGGTCATGTTCGCGGGGATGCTGCTCTCGACCGCGGCCGGCCTGGCCGCCCTCGACAGGAAGCGAAATCCCCGCCGCCTGACGATCTGGACGGTGGCGCTGATCTTCCTCGGCGGCTTCGTCCTCGGTCCGCTCGTCCAGAAGTTCGCCTTCGGCGCCGCCTGGACGGGCTTTCCGTTCGGGACGGATCTCACGGATAACAAGACGCTCATCGCATTCATTTTCTGGATCGTGGCCCTCGTGGCCGGCCGCAAGGGGAAGCCGGCCCGGCCGTTCGTCATCGCGGCGTCGCTCATCACCCTCATCATCTTCCTCATCCCGCACAGCCTGCTCGGGTCCGAGCTCGATTACTCGCGGATGGAGTGAGTCGGACCGGGGCGGGGGCCCGGAGAGCCGGCGCGCGTTGTTGTGCCGCTTTGGACATTCGCTGATTCCCCTCTATAATGGAGGCAGGATCCCGGCCGGACCGAATTGCCGGCCGGGTCAGCAAAGGAGCTGCCGATGAAAAGAATCCTGTCCGTCCTTCTCGTCCTCATGCTCGCCGCGGCCGCCGGCGCCTGGGCCCAGGGCAAGATCCCGGGCGACGTCGCGTCCCTTTTCCAGAAGAGATGCGCCGCATGCCACCAGGGAAAGTCTCCGGCCCAGGGGCTGAGCTGGGAGCCGGCCAAGATCGCCGCGGCCATCAACGCGCCGAGCCAGGAAATGCCGGATCTGAAGATCATCGATACGGCGTCACCGGCGTCGAGCTACGTCCTGAAGAAGGTCCGCGGGGACAGCGGCATCAAGGGAACGCGCATGCCTCCGACGGAAGCCCTGACCGCCGAAGAGATCAAGGTCCTCGAGACGTGGATCCAGGGGCTCAAAAAGTTCCCCGTCCCCGTATCGGCCAGGTAACGACGCGGTCCAACAGGCCCACCGGGACCGCCCTCACTCGAGCTGGAAGCGGACGGTCACGGTGAAAACGACGGGAGCGGCCTTGCCGTCGATGATCGTCGGCTCGTAGACCCATTGCCTGACGGCGTCGATGGCCGCCTGATCCAGGAGCGGGATCGACCGCAGCACCATGACGTCGACGACGCGGCCCTTGTCATCGGCTTTGACGCTGAGAATGACGACACCCTGGACTTCGGCCAGCCGCGCGACCTCGGGATAGACCGGTCGCACCTCTTTGATGAGCTTCGGCGGCTTCATGTCGCCCTCGACCTTGACCGCGCCTAGAGCGAACTTGTCGAGGGTCTTGGCTTTGTCGCCTTCTTTGAGCGAGAAGCGGACCGTGACGGTGAAAATGACCTTCCGGGGTTTTCCGTCGATGATCAGGGGCTCATATTTCCACTGCTTGACGGCGTCGACGGCCGCCTGGTCGAGAATGGGGATGGAGCGCAGGATCCGGGCGTCGGCGACGTCGCCATTCTCATCGGTCTTGGCCTCGACGATGACGGTGCCTTCGACGCGGGCCTTGCGGGCCGCCTCGGGATAAACGGGATCGACTTGCTTGACGAGCTTGGGCGGCTTGACGTCGCCGACGGCTCGGATGGCATCCCCCTCGAACGCCTGGAGGTCTTTGGCTTGGGAAACGCCGCCCAGCACACCCCCGGCGACCCCGCCGACAACTCCGCCTTCGACGCCTCCTTCGACTCCGCCTTCGACGCCGCCGACAGCGATGCCGACCTGCGGCCTGTTTTTATCGTCCAGCTTGAATTGCATGGTCACGGTAAAGGTCACGGATCGCGGCCTGCCGTCGATGACCATCGGCTCGTAGACCCATTGCCTGAGGGCGTCCACGGCGGCCTGGTCGAGGAGCGGGACGGAGCGCAGGACCTCGGCCTTGGCGATATGCCCATAGGTATCCGTCGTCGCCTCCAGGATCACGGCGCCCTCGACCCTCGCGTTCCGGGCGATCTCCGGATAGACCGGATCGACCTGCTTGATGAGCTTCGGCGGCAGGACCTTGTCGCCCGCCCCGCCGGCGACTCCCCCGATCACGCCGCCGAGGACTCCGCCGCCTTCGGGCTTCTTGTTCTCGTCGAGCGCGAATCGGACCGTCACGGTGAAGGTGACCCGTTGCGGTTTCCCGTCGACGATCATGGGCTCATAGACCCACTGTTTGACGGCGTCCATCGCCGCCTGGTCGAGGAGCGGGATCGAGCGCAGGACCTTGATCCCGGCAATCCGTCCCGAGGTGTCCGTCGTCGCCTCCAAGATGACCGAGCCTTCGACGCCCGCCTTCCGCGCGTCTTCAGGATAGACCGGAGTGATCCGTTTGAGGAGCTTGGGGGGCATGACCTTTCTCGCCGGTCGTCAGCACGCCGCCGCCGACTCCGGCCGCGGCCTTGGCCCCGCCTCCCGCGGCGGGAACGGGCTCGCTAAGCCAGCGTTCGACGCGCAGGGTGATGAAATAGGGCTTGAGCTTGGTGTCTTCGAAGCCGAATACGGCCGCGGTTTTATCGGGCAGGGAGAACTCCGTGTCCAGAAGGCTGGCCTTCTTGCGCGGCGCTCTGTTCGTAGACTTCGATATGGAAGTGGTTGCGTTCGGGCAGGCGGCCCGGAGTGACCATGACCAGATATTCCTGCCCGTTGATCCGGAACATATGGAAGGCTTTTTCGGATCTTCCCTTTTTCCCAAACCAGGCTGGCTTCGGTCAGAAGGCCGATGTCCTTGAGACTGAAGACCGTCTTGATCCGCTCGTCCGTGGCCGACGTTCTCCTCATCCTCGATATTGGCGAAACGTCAGGAATTCGAGGAAGGACGAGGTCACCGGCTTGGCCGGCTGGGCGGGCTTATCCCGGCTCCCCTCGAGGATCCTCATCTTCAGCTCGAACATGCTCGCGGACCCCTTCAGGCCCTGGATGGCCTCGTCCCCGGCTCGGGCCGTCAGCGTCGCGAATGCTCCGATTCCGATGACGACGACCGCCAGGAAAAAGAGCGGCTTCTTCATGTCACCCCTCCTTCTGAGGATTCCGCGAGACCCAGACGAAGACGGTATCCGTCCCCTGGGGCTGATAAATGAACGTCTGGGCGGGAGCCCCGCCCACGTTGACGTAGTCGATCCGGAACCGGTCCGTCGGCGCGCCGATATCGGCTCGGAAGTCCGGCCGGTCGATCTCCCGGAGAAGCCAGAATCCGGCCAAGGCGGCGACGGCCGCCATGGCCGCGACCGAGGCCGCCCGCCAGGCCAGGCCTCCCCGGCTGGGCCCGATCCCGGGAACGGACGCGGCTCGCCCGGCCTGGCCGGCGATCCGCCGCCAGACGCCGTCCTGCCCGTCCACGCGTTCCGGACCGACGAGCAAGCTCTTCGCCTCGTCGCGGCTGAGAAGGCGGGCCTGGCAGCGCGGACATCGTTCCATGTGGGCCCGGATGAGCCAGTCGCGGAACGGCCGCAGGGGAATCGCGGCGTAAAGCAGGTCAGCCGTTTTGCAGAAGTCCATGATCGTTCTCCAAGAGCGTTTTGATCTTTCGCCGGGCGTTGAAGAGATACACCCGGGCTGTCGAAGCCGAGCAGGCCAGGACTTCGGAGATGTCCTTGGCCGTATAGCCTTCGTTGGCCCACAGGCAGAGCGCCGTCCGCTCGCGCGGCGAGAGGGATTGGAGCAGCTTCGAGGGCAGGGGCGAGGGATCGGCCGGCCGCAGACCCCCTCCCCGCCCGGGGAGGTCCGGATCGAACCGGGCCCGGGCCGAGAATTCCGAGAAGCGCCGTCTTTTCCTGAGCATGTCGAGCGATCTCCTGTAGGCGATGGTCAGGAGCCAAGTCTTGAAGCTCCTCTCCCGGTCATAGCGGTCGAGGCGGCGGAAAGTCTGGAGGAAGGTCTCCTGGCAGACGTCTTCGGCGTCCTGCCTGTTGCCGAGAATGTTGAGGGCGACCGACAGGACCAGCGTCCCGTACGCCTCGACCATCGCCCGCTGGGACGCAAGGCTCCCCCGCAGGCAGCCTTCGATCAAGTCTCGCTCATCCACGGGGGCCTTGTCCCTTCTTCCATCGGAGAATACGCCGGCATCTTCCCCGGCGTTTAGGAGGCTCCTTCCCCGCCCTTATTCCTACACCTTTATTCTCGGGGTGTCACCCATCTCTCTGAACGAACTTGCGGGACTTTCTTCTCCCACGAGAACAGAACGGGCGGGGAGAGGCCGCCCTCCGGCCGAATTTTGACAATCGGGGAGGTCTCTGCTAAGAATTGACGAAATGAGCTTCCCTGAACGACAAGGAACAACGCCATGACCAAACTCCGATCCGTCCCCTTTCTTGCCATCGGCATCGCCCTGCTGCTCGGGCCCGTCCAATTCTCGGCCGCTCAGGACAAGCCGGGCGCAGCCGCTTCTGCCAGCCTGGCGCCAGCCCCGCGTCCGCTCGCGCTCCAGGATATCCTGGCCTGGAAATCGATCGGCTCGGCCGAGCTCTCCCCCGACGGGACCTGGTTCATGTACCGGCTCAGCCCGCTCGAGGGCGAGAGCGAGATCGTCCTGCGTCAGGTCGCCGGGACGAAGGAGTACCGGTTCCCGATCGGCGAGGCGCCGCGTTACGGGTCGGCCTCCCGCACGGGCTTTTCGGCCGACTCCAAGTGGGCCGCGTTCCTCGCCTATCCCGGATCGAAGGAGATGAAGGCCCTGCGCAAGGACAAGAAGAGGGTCATGACGACGGCCGTCCTGGTCGACCTGGCCACGGGCGGGAAGACCGAGTTCGAGAAGGTCCGCAGCCTGGCCTTCTCGGGAGACAATCCCGGCTTCGTGGCCCTTCATCGCTACGCCCCGGAAAGTCAGGAGAAGGAAAAGGACAAGTGGACCGGCTCCGATCTTCTCCTGCGCGAGCTCGCGTCGGGCAAGGAGGTCAATGTCGGCAACGTCGCGGAGTCCGCCTTCGACAAGGCCGGGGCGCGCCTGGCTCTCATCATCGACGCCCAGGGCCAGGCCGGCAACGGCCTCCAGCTGCGGGACATGGTCTCCGGCGCCGTCGCCTCCCTCGACAACGATAAGGCGTCCTACAAGTCCCTGTCCTGGACGGACAAGGGGGAAGCCCTGGCCGTGCTCAAGGGCAAAGAAGACAAGGCCTATGAGGACAAGCTCTGGAGCGTCCTCGGATTCACCGGCTTCCGGGAGGCCGGGGGACCGCGGAAGACCGTCTACGATCCGGCCGCCGACACGACGTTCCCGGAAGGAATGACCGTCAGCCCCGACAGGGCCCCGGAGTGGACGGAAAGCTTCGACGCCCTTCTCTTCGGCATCCATGAAACCCGGAAGAAAAAGGACGCCGACAGGATGGAGGGCGACGAGGCCAAGCCCGGATCGGACGCGGCCGCGGCGCCGGCCCAGAAGGCGGAGGAGATCGCCGACGAGGATATCCCCGATCTCGTCATTTGGCACGGCCGGGACAAGCGGCTCCAGTCAGAGCAGCAGGTCGAGGAGCAGAGGGACAAGACCTACAGCTACCTCGCCGAATACCGGGTTGCCGAGAAGAAGTTCTTCCGGCTGGCCGACGACAACCTCCGTTACGTCGATCCGGCTCCGAAAGGCCGTTTCGCGGTCGGCCAGGACAACCAGGCTTATCAGCTCGAAACCAACCTCATAGGCCGTGGATATCAGGATATCTCGGTCATCGACATGAAGACAGGCCAACGGACGCCGGCCCTTGAAAAGAACGAATACTATTTCGGCGCCCTCTACGACGGAACCCATTTCCTTTATTATCAGGACGGCCATTTTTTCACCTGGGACATGTCGACCGGCCGGTCCGCCAACATCACCAAGGACGTCCCCGCGTCGTTCTTCAACGAGGACGACGACCACAACGTCGTCAAGCCCCCGGATTACCCGGTGGGCTCGACCAAGGACGGACGGAACGTCCTCCTCTCGGACGGTTGGGACATCTGGAGCGTTCCGGCGAGCGGCGCCGGCAAGGCCGTCAACCTGACCGTGAACGGGGCCAGGGACAAGCTCCGGTACCGCCGCCTGCGGATCGATCCCGAGGAGAAGGCTGTCGACCTCGACCAGCCCCAGTATTTCGGCGTCTACGGCGAATGGACGAAGAAGGCCGGGATCGCCCGGCTCGAAAAGGGCAAGGCGCCGGCGATGCTCCTCTGGGACGACGCCGGTTTCGGCGGGCTGGCCAAGGCCAGGAAGGCCGATGTTTTCGTCTACACGCGGGATACTTATAAGGATTACCCCGACTATTATGTGACGGGACCGCTGCTCAAGGACGGCAAGAAGCTGACCGAGGGCAATCCACAGCAAAAGGACTTTCTGTGGACGAGCGGCCAGATGCTCCTCGACTACAAGATGGATCCCAAGAGCGGCCTCGACAAGCCGCTCCAGGCGGCCCTCTTCCTCCCCGCCAACTACGAAAAGGGCAAGCGCTACCCGACGATCGTCTATTACTACGAGAAGATGTCCCAGCAGCTCAACCGCTACGCCCAGCCCTCGGCCAACGGCTTCAACAAGTCCGTCTACACGAGCAACGGCTACGCCGTCCTCTTCCCCGACATCACCTACAAGATCAACGATCCCGGCATGTCGGCGGTCTGGTGCGTCCTGCCGGCGATCGACGCGGCCGTGGCCGCCGGCGTCGTCGACCGCTCCAAGATCGGCCTCCAGGGCCATTCCTGGGGCGGCTACGAAACGGCCTTCCTCATCACCCAGGCGGATTTCGCCGCGGCCGTGGCCGGGGCGCCGCTGACCAACATGATCAGCATGTACAGCTCGATCTATTTCAACAGCGGCTCGGCCAACCAGCCCATCTTCGAATCGAGCCAGGGCCGGTTCAAGGGCGGCTACTGGGACAATCTCGAGGCCTATCAGCGGAACTCGCCGGTCTATTACGCCGAGCGGGTCAAGACCCCACTCATCATCCTCCACAACGACAAGGACGGCGCGGTCACCTGGAACCAGGGCATCGAATACTACAACACCCTGCGCCGGCTGAATAAGCCGGTCATCATGCTCCAGTACGTCGGCGAGAACCACGGCCTGCAGAAGCCGGCCAACCAGAAGGACTACACCGTGCGCATGAAGGAGTTCTTCGACCACCACCTCATGGGCAAGCCGGCCCCGGCCTGGTACACGGAAGGCGTCTCCTACCTCAAGCTCAAGGATTATCTCAAGGAGCGGGCCAAAGACCTCAGGCCCGCGGAAAAAGTCCCGAAGAAGGACGTCGAAAAGAAATAGGCGGGCGGCCCTTTCCGGCCATGGAGGGGGGGTGACAGGCGGCTGGGATCGGTCTGCCGGTGACAGGTGAGAAGGCTGGCTGGCGAGGCGCCAAGGTTTCAAAGGAAAAGGAAGCGGGGCTAAGGAGGATCCCTCTCCAGCCAGCGCCCTCATTATAGGGTGGGAATTCCGGTCTTGTCAATCCGAAAGTGTTCAATTTAGGAAATTTTCCCCAAGAGACCCGGCGGCCCTCGCCCGGGACCGCGGCCATCGGCGGGCGCGGCCGGCGGGCGCCGTCCTTGCTTTTTTGGAGACCTAATGTATACTAATTTAGTAGGATTAAAGACAGCGGGAGTCCTCAGTGCCCATAAGAGTCAAGATCGCGATCCTCGCCGCGGCGACGTTCCTCGGACTCGCCGGATGGAGAGGCCTGAACGCCCTGGCCGGGCCGGACGCGGCCCGGATGGCGCTTGTCTCCCAGGAAGGATTGGACATGTCACAGAAGGTCAAGAAGTCGGAAAAGGAATGGAAAGCCGCCCTCACGCCGGAGCAGTTCGAGGTCATGAGGAAGTGCAGCACCGAGCGGCCGTTCACCGGAAAATACAATGATTTTTGGGACAAAGGGGTCTATGTCTGCGCCGGCTGTGGAACACCCCTGTTCCGCTCGGAGATGAAGTACGAGCACGGCACGGGCTGGCCCAGCTTCACGACGCCCGTCGACGAAAAGAACCTCGAATACCGCGACGACTATTCGCTCCTGGCCAAGCGGGTCGAGGTCCGTTGCGCCAAGTGCGGCGCCCACCTGGGGCACGTCTTCGATGACGGCCCGGAGCCCACGTTCCTCCATTACTGCGTCAACTCCGCGTCCCTGGACTTCAAGCCCGAAGCGGCCGGCCAGGCCAAGGGCCCCGAGGAGGCGGCGGCCGCGCCGATGGAAACGGCGACCTTCGCCGCTGGCTGTTTTTGGGGAGTCGAGCACAAGCTGGGGAAGATCCCCGGCGTCGTCTCAACGGTCGTCGGCTATACCGGCGGCAGGACGGTCGCCCCGACCTACGAGGAGGTCTGCACGGACAGAACCGGTCACGCCGAGGCCGTCCAGGTGACCTTCGATCCGTCCACTCTGAGCTACGCCGACCTCGTCCGCCACTTTTTCTCGATCCACGACCCGACCCAGCTCAACAAGCAGGGACCCGACCAGGGAACACAGTACCGGTCGGCCATCTTTTATCACGGCGAGGATCAGAGGGAAACGGCGCGCCGGGTCATGGACGAGCTGGAGAAATCGGGGAAATACAAGAAGCGCCTGGCCACCGAGCTCGTCCCCGCCTCGGCCTTTTACAAGGCGGAAGACTACCACCAGAAATATTTTAAAAAGCACGGGGTCGTCTGCTACTGAGGCGGGCGGCCCGGTGTCCTAAAAATAAGACACCCCCGGCCTGGGGCCGGAATCCTTCGACCTGACCGGTCGCATTTTCCTGGCACGAATCTTGAAGTGGGGAAAATGGCAACCGGGAGGTTCCCGATGAATAAAACTCCGATCAGGCCGTTTTCCAGGCAGGGCAGGGCCGAAAGGGCCAATCCGGCCCGGGAAAGGTCCGGAAATGTAAAGTTTTTTCTTGACAAGCAGGACCGGAGGAGGTAACTTTCGTGCTACTTTTCGGACGGTCCCGCCCCTCGAGGGTGAAACGGATTCCCCCTCAACCCCGTTTAAAGACCGGAGTCAAGGGCTTGGAAAATGAGAAAAAGGCCTTGGCGGCCGAAACGAAAAGCCGCGTATTGTAGTTTTCCTATCATATTACTAATTTGAGGGAGACGATCATGGCAGCTGAATTCAAATATAAGCAGGGCGAGGAGCTTCTCGATCTCATCCCGGGCAAGCCTTCGGGCAAGCTCTTTGCGGATGACGACGAGGCCTTCCTCGGCCCCGACGCCCCCCTGGGCGCCCGGCTCGGCGAACCCAAGAACGGTCACGGTCGCGGCAAGGGCCTGAATTCCCCGGAAGACATCGAGCAAACCGCGGACCTGGTCAAGATCTATCTCCGGGAGATGGGCAGTATCCTGCTCCTTTCGAGGGATCAGGAGATCAGCCTGGCCCGGCGCATGGAGCGCGGCGAAAAGGCCATCCTCAAAGCGCTCGTCAAGACGCCTTATACCCTCGAGGAGCTGGTGTCCCTCGAGGCTCTGCTCAAGAAGACCCCCGAGGCGTTCGTCAAATATTTCAACATGGGCGAGGACAGCTTCCCGGACGACAGCCTCGATGCCCGGAGGCACGAGGTCATGGAGAGGATCCACAAGATCCGGGCCCTCTGCGGCCGGCTGATGAAGGTCCGGCCTCTCGTCCGCAACCGGTTCGCCCGCGGCCGGCTGGCCGTCCGGATCGTCCGGACGACCCGCGAGCTGGAGCTCAAGCCGGAGTTCCAGGACCGGATCGTCCAGGCCGTCCAGATCCGTCTGAAGGAGAACTTCAAGGGAGCCTCCAAGCAGGCGCGCAAGGACAACAAGGCCATCCTCCAGGCCATCCAATCGGGCCGCCGGACCCGCGAGCGGGCCAAAGGCGACCTCGTTTCGGCCAACCTGCGGTTGGTCGTCTCGATCGCCAAGAAGTATCAGGGCCGGGGCTTGCAGCTCCTCGACCTCATCCAGGAAGGCAACATCGGCCTGATGCGGGCCGCGGAGAAATTCGACTACCGGCGCGGACACAAGTTCTCGACCTATGCGACCTGGTGGATCCGCCAGTCGATCACCCGGGCCATCGCCGACCAGGGCCGGACGATCCGCATCCCGGTCCATCTGACGGAGACCATCCACCGGCTCAAGAAGATCTCCCAGGCGTCGATCCAGGAGAGCGGCAAGCTGCCCAACCCGGACGAGCTCGCCCGCAGGATGAACCTGCCCGTCAACAAGGTCCTGGAGATGCTCTACAGCTCCCAGGATCCCGTCTCGATCGAGACCCCGCTCGGGGAGAACGGCGAGGGCTCGCTCGGCGACCTGCTCGAGGACAAGGCCTTCCCCTCCCCGCCCGACACCGTGATCCACATCAATCTCCGCGAGCAGATCGAGGCGGCCCTGCGGACCCTGCCCGAGCGGGAAACCCTCGTCCTGAGAATGCGCTACGGGCTCGGGGACGGGCGGGAATACACGCTCGAAGAGGTCGGCCAGCACTTCAAGCTGACCCGGGAAAGGATCCGCCAGATCGAGCTGAAGGCCCTCAAGGCCCTCCAGCTTTCGGGCCCCGGCCAGAAGCTCAAATCGTTCTGACCGGTGAGCCCCGCCGCGGGGCCGTCCCCTGATGCCCCGGCGTTGAAAGGCTGCCCTCTTTCTGTTAGGCTAGTCCTCTTCCGAGCTCCGGTGCCCCCATGACCTACGAGAAGATCGGCTTCATCGCCCCGTCGACCTGCCTTTCCGTCAAGGAGAGGCCGGTCCTCAACCGGACGGCCCGCCGCCTCAAGAAGGCCCTGGGGGTCCGGGCCGTGTACTTCAGCCCTCACCTCTACTCGAGCGATACCGAGATCGACCACGTCACGGCCCCGCTCGACGACCGTGCGGCGGTGTTCAAAGAGGCCATCCGCGAGCTCGACCTGATCATCTCGGTGGCCGGGGGAACGGGCGCCGAGGACCTCGTCCGTAAGATCGACGCCAAGGACCTTCGGGTCATCCGGGCCAGGCGCCCCCTGTTCATCGGCTTCTCCGATTTCACCTTTCTCCTGAACGAGATCTATCACGATTGCCGTGTCCCGGTGATCTACTTCCCGTCGCTCAAGGTCGGCAAAGGCGACTTCCGTAATCTTCTCGCTCTGATCAACGGCGAGGAGATCCACTACGACGGCGCGGCCTGGCTCACCCCTCCCCCGCTGCGGAAGCTGTCCGGGATCCCCATCGGGGGGAACCTCTCGACGTTCGTCAACTTCCTCAACCGGGGCACGCCGCCCAAGTTCAGCTGGAGGCGCCACATCCTGTTCTTCGAGGACATCCAGGTCGACGTCGAGGACCTCCACCGGCTGCTCGCGGCCCTGCGCCGTCACAACGTCTTCGCCGGCATCAAGGGGATCGTCATCGGATCGGTCATTCCGCCGGGCAAGGGCCTGTTCCCGAGGAAGGAGCAAAGAGAGGCGGTCCGGTTCGTCCGGTCCTACCTCGCCGACGTCATCCACGACCGCCGCCGCCAGGGCCGTCCCCTGCCCATCCTCACGGTGACGAACTTCGGCCACAATATCCGGCGGAACCTCATGGCCGTGCCCATCGGCGGACGGGTCACGATCTCGAGGTCGAAGAGGATCACGTTCCGGCTCAACGCGCGGGCCGGCCGCAACGGCCGGCGGGGAGCGGAATCCCCTATTTTCTGATGTGGACGAGCGCCTGCATCGCGGCGACGCAGCCCTCGCCTGCGGCCGAGACGACCTGCAGGCCGCCGCAGGTGATGTCCCCGGCCGCGAAGACGCCGGGAATGTTCGTTCTCTGAAAGCGGTCGACGGCGACGCATTGCTTGTGGTCGATGGCCACGCCCGCCCGCTCGAAGAGAGGCCCGGCCGGGATCTCGCGGAAGATGAAGACGGCGGCGACCGCGAAGACGTCCAAGACCGCCGCCGATTCGACGACGACGCTCTCCACACGGGCGTCGCCGCGGATCTCTTTGACCCTGCCCTCGCGCCGGATGATCACCCCCCGGTCCTCGAGAGCGCTGGCCTCCGGCGAATCGGCCGCACCGCCCGAATGGCCGGGCACCCAGAGGACGGTGATGCCCATGGCCTGGAGGGCCTGGACGTCCTCCAGGGCCTCCTCTCCATGGCCGACCGCGGCCACCGTGGCGCCGCGGAAGAGCGGGCCGTCGCAGGTCGCGCAGTAGCTGACGCCCTGGCCGATGAGCCTTTCCTCGCCGGCGATGAGCCGCTCCTTGGGGACGGGCCGGCCGGTGGCCAGGATGACGGCCGCGGCTTCGATGACCGCCTCCTTGGTCGTGACGTACTTGACGTCTCCTTCGAGGCCGAAGGCGATGGCCTCCCCGGAGACGATCTCCGCGCCGAAGGAGACCGCCTGCTTGCGGAAGAGGCCGAGCAGCTCGCGGCTGTCGACGGACGGGAAGCCGGGGTAATTCTCGATGGTGTAGGGAATGGCCATGCGCGAGGCGGCCCGGCCTTCGATGACGAGGGCCTTCTTCCCCGCCCGGGCCACGTAGATCGCGGCCGTCAGCCCGGCCGGACCGGCGCCGACGATGAGAACGTCCGTCTTGAAGGACTTGAGGCCCATAGGATCCCCCTTCGCGCCGGCGTCAATTCGCCAGGCGGCCGCTGTCCCCGACCTTCCAGGCGTTCCCGGTCAGGACATAGAGGATGGTCCGTCGGATCTCCCGTCCCTCTTCGCCCTTGATCCAGATCTCGACGATGGCCCAATCCTCAAGGCCCTTGAACTGCATTTCGAGGACGGAGACGCCGGCCCCGGCGAGCTTCGCCCCGCGGAATTTCCTGAGGACGGAGGCGCTGCGGCCGAAGTTCCGGAATTGGAGCGGCAGGAGCTCCTTCTCCTGGTAATCCGTCTTGATGAGCTGCTCGAGCTCGCTCGCCGGCTGATAATTCGCGTCCAGAGTGACCCAGGCGACGCCCGCCGTGGGGTCGGAGGCCCGGCCGGAGCCGAGCGCCTTGATGCCGATATAGGCGCACACGACCACGGCGTCGAAGGCCAGGAAGATGATCAGCACGCGGAGGGCTTTACTCATCGGGACCTCCTGTTTCCGGGGGCTTGTGCGGGTTCGCGGGCCGGGCCTTTTCCAGGACCGCCGCCTCCGCCGCGAGGAGCCGGAAACGATCGGAGGGGATGGTCCGGGACTTCCGGAACAGGGTCCGCGTGCGGCGCTCCTCCTGTCCGGCGAGGTTGCCGAAGACCTCCTGTTCGCGGTCCTCGGGATTCCGTTTGAAGAACTCCTCGAATTTCGCCTCCGGCAGGATGCCGCGGCCCCGGAGCATCCGCAGCATGGCCCGGGTGCTCACCCCGAAGTACCGCTTGAGGAACAGCACGTCGTCGAAGGCCAGGGTCCTCGCGTGAAGGTCCTTGGCGATGAGCTCGGCGAGCTTGTCCGGCGGCACGAGGAAGCGCGAGGCGAACGTCTGAGCGAACTGTTCGCGCGGCGGGTAGAGAGAGACATACTCGTCGACGACGACATCGGGGTTGTCGACGATGGGGCTGTCGGCCCGGTCCATGAGGTAATGCCCGTAGAGATGCGCGGCGATGAGCGTCTGGAGCCCGGGCGGCTCGTTGGCGTTGACCAGCGCGAACGCGGCCTTGTGTTCCTCGTCGAAGACGAAGACGCCCGCGATCCGGGCCTCGTCGGCGATCGTCTGGCGGATGATGCGGCAGCCGTTGACCTCGCAGAGTCCCATGACGTCACGGATGGGCTCGCCGCCGAGTCCCAGGCGCCGCCGTTCTTCCTCGGCCAGCCGCTCCGGGGAGATGCGGGCGTACAGCGGCGCGAGGCCGAGGCGGCGCCCGGTCGTCTCTTCGAGCTCGAGGTAGCGTTCGCAGGTGGCCCGGAACTTCCGGAGGTCCTTGCGGACCCGTTCATCGGCCGCCGCCGCGTCGAACAGGGCCTCGAACGCCGGCCTTTTGTCCTCGAAAAAATAGGAGACGTTCTTGTTGAGGAAACCGGCGATCTTCTGGAGCGTTTCGAAGCTCGGCGTCCTTTTGCCGGATTCGAGGAGGGAGATGTACTCCGAAGACAGTCCGAGGGATTTGGCAAACGCGCCCTGGCTGAGGTTGGTCTCCTCGCGGGCCCTCTTGAGTCGTGTCCCGAGAAGCTTTTCCATGGCGGCGCACCCCTGGGCGGCCTGGGCAGGATAACATGAGGTTAGGGGTCTGTCAACCCGCCCCTAGGGGAAAATAACGATTGACAATTCGCCGGCTCCCCTTAGAATGAGAGAAAAGCAAGGAATCACCATGGCCGAAGACAATGTCCTCGATGTTTTTCAGGACGCGTCCAAGAGCATCTGGAATAACGTCCTCAACCAGGTGCAGGATGCGATCGTCTGGCTCGACCGCGACCGCAAGATCGTCTACTGGAACAAGGCCGCCGAGCAGATCACGGGCCGGGAGGCCTCAGCCGTTCTGGGGCGGGCGTGTTTCGAAGAGCCGGCCTTGTTCCTGGATCCCGGCGGCGCCAATATCTGCCGTGACAAATGCCCCGTGGCCATGACCCTCCAGGACGGCGCCCAGCGGTCGCTCGAGGTCTATCTCGAGCACAAGCAGGGATTCCGGACTCCGGCGGCCCTGCGGATTATCCCCGTGTTCAATGACGCGGGCGAGATCCTCGGGGCGGTCGAGACCTTCTCCGGCACCGCGCCGAAGATCACCCTGCCGCTCGGCCTGGCCGAGCTCGAAAAGATGGGCCTGGTCGAGAACGAGACGGGCGTCCCCTCGAAGCAGTACCTGGACATGACGCTGGCCACCCGCCTGCAGGAATTCCAGAAATTCGGACTGTCGTTCGGCCTGATCTACGCCGATATCGATAACTACGGCAAGATCCTCGAAAAATACGGCCGTTTCAACGCCGGCAAGATCGTCCGGACCGTCGCCCGGACGCTGCACAGGAATATTCGTTTTTTCGACATCGTCGGCCGCTGGAGCACCGAGGAGTTCCTGGTCATCCTCTTGAACATCGACGAAGGCCGGCTGGATATCGTCGCCAACAAGCTTCGTCTCCTTGTCGCCGAATCCTACATCACGACCGAGACGGGCATGCTCAACGCCACGGTGTCCATGGGGGCCAGCATCGTCCTGCGCTATGACACGGTCGAATCCCTGCTCAAGCGCGGCGAGCAGCTCATGATGCACAGCAAGTGGCTGGGCAAGAACCGCGTCAGCATGAGCTTCGTCCAGAAAGAGATGGCCTAGATCAGGGGCCCCCTTCCCCGGGGGGGTTCGGGAAAGGGGGCGGGTATAAAAAAAGGAGGTCAAAAAGAGGCCGGATTCTTTGTCTTGAGGTCGTTGATCTCGGCGGCAAACAGGATTTCGCTGTTCTCTCCGGACAGGCTGAGGCGCAGCCCCGTGCCCCGGAAGGCCCATTCCGAGGACAGACTCAGGTTCCCCGACGTGACCGCCGTGCCCAGGTTCTGTCCCTTTTCGGCATAGGCTCCGTCTTTCCAGACAACGTTGTTGTAGCGCGACGGGCCGAGCTTCGCGTTCAGGAACTCCCGGATCTTGTTGTAGTCCGCGACGTAGCGGTCCTTGTTCGAGTACCGTTCGAGGAGATTGACCCTGAGGGAGGCGAGCCTCCGGTCGATCATGACGTAGGTCAAAAGGCATCTCTTGCCGAGGACCTGGCGCTGATAGCGCAGAAACTCCATATCCCCGGACAGGTCGCGGCTGAGCGGACGGCCTTCCGCCCGCAGGATGACCTCGTCCGACCTGCCCCATCCCATATCGGGAAACGGACCCTCCGTCAGGTCGAACTCTCTCGGATCGGCGATCTCCGGTTCGACCGGAGTCAGGTCGATCACCTTGAGGGTCGAGTTCAGCTTGCGGACGGACGAATCCAGGACGTAGCCGGCCAGGGTCCGGCCGGAACGCGAGGAGACGAAGAGAACGTAGAACCAGTTGGTCCTGAACTTCATGGCGCTCGACTGCTTCACGACCGAGCCGCGGGTCAGCGTTTCCACGACCGGGCTGCGAAGGTCCGGCTCGAGGTGGATGTCGACCTGGTCGGCCGTCACTTCCAGGCGGACGATGATCTCGCCCCGGGCCGCCGGGGGAAAGACAGGGGCCAGGCCAAGCAAGAAGAGGCCGATGGCGGCGGCCCGGACGCGGGTCCCGCGGAGCGAACGTTCTGCAGGCACTTTCATGGCGTTACCCATCCTTCGCCTTCAATATGGGGCCGGGGGACGGGGCCTTCAATCGCCGCGGATGATGATTTCGGAGGGGATAATGATCACCCCCGGAGGGGAAAGGGGGGACCCGCCGTCCGGGAGGGCGGTCCCCCCTTGGCGGCTACTTCAGCCGGAAGCGGACGGTCACGGTGAACTGGACCGGTCGGGGCCGCCCGTTGATGATCATCGGCTCGTAGACCCACTGCCGCACGGCGTCGACAGCCGCCTGGTCGAGCAGCGGGATCGACCGCAGGATCTTGACGCTCGTCACCCGCCCGTAGACGTCCGTCGTGGCGTCGACGATGACGATGCCCTCGACGCGGGCCTGGCGGGCGATCTCCGGATAGACCGGGGCCACCTCATGAACGAGCTTGGGCGGCTTGATGTCGCCGATGGCCCGCACGGGCGCCTCGACCTCTCCGACGACGCCGCCCAGGACGCCGCCGACAACGCCGCCGAGCACGCCGCCGACGACGCCGCCTTCGACGCCGCCTTCGACTCCGCCCTCGACGCCGACGTCGGAGAGCGTCTCTTCAGCGATCTGCTCGGGGATCTCGACGGGGGCGACGAGGCGTCCCGCCTCGGCCGGCGCGCTGGCCTGGACGCGCTTGATCCGCGGGCTCGTCGAGGCCGCCTTGCGCTTGGCCGGAGGCGGCGGCGGGGGCGGCGGCGGGGGCGGCGGCGCGAGAAACGCGCTGTAAACCTCGACCGTCGGCAGATTTCCCGTCTTGAGGAGAGGAAGCACGATGAGAAGAATGATGACGGCGACGTGGGCCAGGAGCGACAGCGGGAACAGGACGGCCCTCTGTCGTGTCCGGCTCTCCGGCCGATAGAATGAATCCTGGAACATCTTGACCTCCGCGACTCGTGATGCGGGGGCTCCGGCCTGCTCGCGGGCGATTCCGGCCCGGACGCGTCCGGGGAAAGAGTCCCAGTAGTCCTGATCCTGCGGACCAGGGGGAGACGCCTCGGCCATTTTGGCGATCTTGCGGATGAACTCGAGGTCCCGCCGGCACTCCGGACAGGTCTTGAGATGCTTCTCCACACGCGGCCGGTCGGCCGCCCGGAGCTCGCCGTCGGCGTAGGCCCCGATGAGTTCCTGGAGTTTTCGGTGTCTCATCTCAAGCTCCCCTTCCGAGGGAATCCGCCAGGAGCTCCTTCAGCTTCTGGCGGGCCCGGTTGAGCCGCGACATGACGGTGCCGAGCGGCAGGCCGAGGGTCCGTGAGATCTCCTCGTAGCTCAGGCTCTCGTGAAACCTCAGGACGAAGACGCTTTTCTGGTCGGCGGGAAGGGATGCCACCGCCCCATCGAGCCTGGCCTGGAATTCCGCGCTCTCCAGCCGCGTCTCGGGGTCGTCGCCCTTGGGGGCCGACGGCATGCGCCGGCCGCCGAGCGAGCCATCTTCGAGCGGCCTCTCCCGGCCCCGTGATTTGAGGTAGTTGAGCCCGGAGTTGACGGCGATCTTCCTGAGCCAGGGGTAGAGGGGCCATTGAGCATCGAACCGGGCCAGCGCGAAATAGGCCTTGATGAACGTCTCCTGGGCCAGGTCGTCGGCCGACTGGTGCGCGCCGGTCAGCCGGCGGCACAGGGCGTAGACCCTCTGCTGGTATTTCCGGACCAGGCTCTCGTAAGCGTCCATGTCTCCCTGCTGGGCTTTCCTGACGAGGACGGCATCCTCCGGATGCTCGTTGGGTCTCGCCGGAGCTTCCATAGGTCATACACCTCGCCGCCGGAAATATTCCTGTATCTCCATGATACACCTTTTAGGGGCGGGAATGCACCGGACTCCCCCGGCTTGACAGGAGACGGGAGATTCCCTATATCTTTAAATATCCTTCCGTCTTGACGTCATTGAAGGGGGAAAAGAAGCGCTCTCCTCGTGAAACCATCGTCGGGGGATCCGGGAAAGGAGGCTGGGATGAGATGCCGTCCGAGGACAGCTCTCAGCGCGCTCGCCGCCCTCGCGGCCGTCCTGGGCTTGACCGTCTTCGTCGTCATTGCGGCGCCGGAGCAGGTCCCGGCCCGGCCGGGCGAGGGGTACGTGGGGATCGAAGCGTGCGCCGCGTGTCACGAAGAGACCGTGACGTCTTTCCGCGAGTCCATCCACGGGCAAAAGGGCTTCGCGATGCGCTCGAGCCATGACTGCGAAACCTGTCACGGACCGGGCAAGGCCCACGTGGACGCGGGGGGCGGCAAGGGAACGATGATCACCGTCGAAACCCTGCCCAAAGTCAAGCGGCCCGCCATGTGCCTGACCTGCCATGAGCGCGGCGGCCGTACGGAGTGGCTGGGGAGCATGCACGAATCCCGTGAGATCGCCTGCCAGGATTGTCACTCCATTCACAGCCCCGCGGTCGAGAAAACCCTGCTCAAGGAGGCCGAGACGGACCTCTGCTTCACCTGCCACAAGCAGAAAAGGGCCCAGTTCTTCCGGGCCTCCCACCATCCGATCCGGGAGGGCAAGATGGAATGCTCGGCCTGTCACGATCCTCACGCCATCCAGGACGGGCGCCTGGTCGACCAGGCGGCCGTGGCGGAGACGTGCTACCGGTGCCACGCCGAAAAGCGCGGCCCGTTCATCTGGGAGCATATTCCCGTCCGCGAGGACTGCCTGACCTGCCATGATCCCCACGGGTCCAACCACCTGAAGATGCTTCGGGCCAAGGAGCCGTTCCTGTGCCAGCGCTGCCATTCCGACACCCGGCACCCGGGCACGCTCTACGACCAGAGCCAGCTCGACGTCGCGAGCAACCGCCTCTTCGGCCGGTCCTGCACGAATTGCCACGCGATGATCCACGGCTCGAATCATCCGTCGGGCACAACCTTCCTGAGATGACCGGGGGCGCGCCATGAAAACAACGATCTTGGCCGTCGCTCTGACGGGCCTGATAGCCGGGTTCGGCTCTCCGCCGGCCGGGGCCCAGGACAAGAAGGAGGGCGAACAGACCGTGGTCAAAGGCAGCGTCACGGCCGGCGTCCAGGCCGTCGGCGAGACCGCCCGGTCCTCCAAGTTCTATGAGTACCGCGATGTTCCCCGGGGTCTCTTCGCCCCGTTCCTGACGCTGGACGTGCGAAAGGGCAGCCGCTTTGTCCGCGTCGAGGCCATGAACGTGGCCCAGGCCGACCAGCGGCTGCGGGCCGGATTCGGCGACCAGGGGACCTTCAAGCTCGACCTGGGCTACGACCAGATCCCCCACCGCTTCAGCTTTTTCGGGGCCAGCCCCTATGTCGAGCCGTCTCCGGGCGTCTTCGCCTTGAACAGCGTCATCCGGTCCGCGGCCGAGGCCCTGGTTCCGACCGGCACGAGCACCAACATCGAAGCCGCCCGGGACCTCGTCGCGAGCTTCCTGGCAAGCGCCGCCCCGATCGGCCTCGGGCTCGAGAGACATGCCGCGACGGCCGATTTCACTTACACGCCGAGCGTGCCGTTCAGCTTCAACGCCGCGGCGAGTTCTGAGACGAGGAGCGGCACCCGGCCCTTCGGGGCGTCGCTCGGCTTCAGCAACGCCATCGAGCTCCCCGAGCCCATCCGTCACCGGACGACCAACCTCGATACGAGCCTCGAGTACCAGCGCGGGCGGATCACCCTGCGGGCCGGCGTCGCCGCGTCCTTTTTCGACAACGACGTCCAGACCCTGATCTGGGACAATCCCTATCGGATCACGGACTCGACTTACCCCTCGGCCTATGTCGCGGGCAACGGATCCGCCCGCGGCCGGACGGCCCTGTGGCCGTCCAACGACGCGGTGAGATTCTCACTCTCCGGGACGTACAAGCCGCTGCCCGGGACGCGGCTTTCCGCGGCCGTCTCCTACGGCGCCTTCAACCAGAACCAGAAGCTGCTGCCGTTCACCATCAACACGGCCATCCCCGCCTCCGACCCGAACGCGGCGAACGCCCTGTCCCCTCCCCGCGAGACCGCGATGGCCAAGGCGCACATCGGCTCCCTGGACCTCACGCTGAGCTCCCGGCTGGCGAGATCCGTCTACCTGACGGCGGGCTTCCGCTATTACGATTTCGCCAACAAGACCGAGGCGCTCGATATCCCGACGGGCTACGCCCGGGTCGACCAGGTCTGGGAAGACGTGCCGATCGCCATCGAGCCCTATTCCTTCAGCCGCAGCCGGCTCTTCGGCGACCTGTCCGTCAACCTTCTCAAGGACACCACCCTCAAGATCGGCTACACCATCTATAACGTCCGCCGGCACGAGGGCCCGGCCGCGGCGGAGGAAGACAGATCCGACGAAGGCGCCTTCAAGGCGTCCGTCGACAGCCACCCGTCGGATTGGCTGACGCTCCGCGTCGGCTACCTCGATTCCCGGAGGCGCTGGTCCCTCGACGACACCTTCGTCGCCTACATCCCGGGCTTCGCCTTCAAGCGCTACTTCGAGGCCGGCCGGGACCGGCAGGCCGTCGATGTCCTCGTCGGCCTGAGCCCGATCGACAGGCTCGACATCGAGCTGACTTACGCCCTCGGGCGCGACGACTATCCCAAGTCCGCTTACGGGCTGACGCGCGACGACTTCGACATGTGCGGACTCGACGTCAGCTACGCGTTCTCCAAGAGACGGATGGTCTACGCGTTCTACACGCACGAGCTGTACGACTCCGACCAGGCGGACCGCCAGAGCGGCGAGAATTTTTCGACCAATCCCCAGGACGACTGGACGGCGAACCTGAAGGACGCCGTGGACACCTTCGGCGCCGGCCAGACGATCGAGATCGTCGCCGGCAAGATCGATTTCGATCTCTCGGGATCTTACGCCAGGGCCCACGGAACGTCCTTTCTCTTCTCGCCCCCCGGCGGGAGCCCGGACCTGGCCGTCAACTTCAACGCCCCCCTCGATACGACGACCTGGTGGACGATCCGGTCCTCCTTCAACTGGAAGGTGACGGAGAGGCTCAGCGTCGTCCTCGCGTACTGGTACGAGCAGTACGGCCTCGAGGACATCGTCCGCAACGACATCGCCGTGGATTATGCATCCGCCGGAGCCATCTTCCTCGGGGCTCTGGAGCCGGGCTACAAATATCACGTCGGTTCGTTGAGATTCGTTTACAGCTGGTGAGGCCGGCCGGCTTTCAATGCCGGCGCGCACGGGGCGGCGGGATTGCCGGCCGCCTACTTTCCCGGAACGGGGTGCTTGATCTTGTCCCACGCGGAGGCGAAATCGAACTTGATGCCGTGGGGATTATCGTGGCACTTCAGGCACTGCGTCTTGATGGCCTCCGGGCTGCCGTAGAGGACGAGCCCGTTCTTCACGGCCTCGGCCTTGTCCTTCATGATGGCCAGCTTCCTGTAGCCGCTCCCGGGTCCGTGGCAGGTCTCGCAGGAGACTCCCTCGGCCTTGAGCTCGGGCGCCTTCTCGGCGAGAGGGGCATGGCACTTGAGGCAGCGCGCATCTTCCGCCGGCTTGTCGACGCCCATGGCCTTGGCGGCGTCGGCCGCCTTGGGCGAGGTGAGGGCTTCGAAGGACTTGGCATGCTTGGTGCCTTCCCAGATCACGTATTGCCGCCCCTGCAACTCCGATCTGTGGCAGAGCGCGCACTTCTCGGCCCCGACGTAGGTGAAGTCCTGGCCGGGAAGCGCCGCGACGAGAACAAGGGCGGCCAGGGCCGCCCTCGCGAATGTCCTTTTCATGGTCCCTCCCCGAGGAATACACAAAGACTATCGGATTAATATTCTAAAAATATTCTATAAGAAGGGATTCCGGTTGTCAAAGAGGCTCCGGCAGCCGTCAGGAAGATTTCGGCCCGGAGGCTCCCGGACCGGCCTGGACGCGGCGGGCGCGGGTCATGCTCCGGACCTTGAGGGCCAGGGCGAAGGCGAACAGGGCCAGGATGGCCGTGGTGACCGCCAGGCCCTGGCGGCGGAAGCGCCCCTCTTTGACGGCCCCGAGGGCGGCGGCCCGCACCCCCTGAAGCGCCTTTTCTCCCTCGGCTACGGTCTTGACGATCTCCGCTTCGTCGAGGCCGTGCGTCAGATTCTCGGCCGAGACGAGCGTCGTATGAACGTCGAGGAGGCGGAATTCTTCGTCGCTGACCTCGACGCCCTTGCGCCTGGCGAGCGAAAGAAGGCCTTCGACCTGGCCATATCCCGCGGTGAAGCCGTCGAGCGTCCGGCGCATCTCGGCGGCCACCTCGTACCCCCGTGAACCGGCGTCGTGACATTGGACGCAGACGGTGCCGGCCGCGGTCCCGATCATCGCCGTCGACGGCGTCAGGATCTTGTGGTTGCCGTGGCAGGCTTCGCATTCGCCGGCCCCCATGTCGTCAAAGGCCTTCTTGTGGGGGCTCTTGCCGAAGAGCTCACCGGCCGCGGCATGGCACTGGCGGCAGACGGAAGCCACCGAGCTCACAGCGGGCGGAAAAGCCCCATGGTTGCCGTGGCAATCGTTGCAGACGGGGGCCGAGAGGTCCTTCTTCTCGAACAGGGCCTGGGCGTGGACGCCGGCCATGTATTCGTCGACCTGGTCGGTCGGGATCCTGTAACCTGCCATCAAGCCCTTGTCGGAGTGGCAGCGGCCGCAGGTCCGGGGGATATTCCAGGGGAAGGTCGTGGACTTGGGCATCCTGGCCGACAGGATGCCGTGGACCCCGTGGCAGTCGATGCAGACAGCCACCTTGGTGTCCCCGGTCTTCAGGAGCTGTCCGTGGCGGCTGGTCTCGTATTGGCTGAGCTGGTCCGTGCGCAGGGCGGGATTGTAGGCCCGCATCGCGGCCGGGTCGGCGTGACAGCCGCCGCAGAAAAGCGGGATCCCGGCTCTCGCCGGCGCGCCTTTGAACGACTTGTCTTTCGCCAGGGTGATGTCGTCCGTGCCCGCGTTGCCGCCGTGGCAATCTTTGCAGCTCAGGCCGTACTCGCGATGGATGTCGGCCTCGAAGGCGGCCACGGGAGCCTTGAGACTCCCGTCGAGCTGACGGTGGCAGTCGACGCAGCCGTTCTTCTGACCGAAGGCCAGGAGCGGGGCAAAGAGGACCGCCGCGGCGAGGAAGCGGACGGGGCGGAAGATCATGTCATCTGTCCTCAGAGCTTCGGCACGGTGTAGGTCAGGACCGTCATGACGACGATGTAAGCGGCCAAGGCCGCTCCGATCCAGGTAAAAACGGGGCTCCGTTCGCCGCGCGCGGCCCGCCGGTCAAAGAACGGAACGAGCATCCAAAGCAGGCCTCCGGCCATGAAGCCCAAGATGGCCAGCTTCTCCCCCTCGAGCGCGAGGATGTGGGCCGGGACGAGCTTGAGGGTCGAGAACATGAACGTGAAATACCATTCCGGCTTGATCCCGAGAGGCGTCGAGGCCAGGGGGTCGGCCTTGATCCCGACCTCCCAGGGTAAAAAGACACATAGCACGCCGACGACGACAAGGATCAGGGTCCATCCCAAGGCGTCCCGGTAGATGAAGTCCGGAAAGAAGGGGATCTCGCGCCTCCCCCGCTCCCCGACGGGCTTGCTCATGCCCAGCGTCTGGACAAGGATGACGTGGACGGCGACGAGGGTCAGGGCCACGACCGGAAGCAGAGCGACGTGGAACCAGTAGAACCTCGACAGCGTCGCCTGGGAGACCTCCGGGCCTCCCAGAATGACCGTTTTGAGCCACGGCCCGACGAGCGGAAGGCTCCCGGCGATATCCGTCCCGACCCGGGTCGCGAAATAGGACAGCTCGTTCCAGGGCAGGAGGTAGCCGCTGAAGCCGAAGGCCATGAACAGGACGAGCAGCAGGAATCCGGTCATCCAGGTCAGCTCCCGGGGCTTGCGGTAGGCCTTGAGGAAGAAGGTCGAGAACATGTGGACGAACATCATGGCGATGAGGATGTTGGCCGTCCAGCTGTGGACGGAGCGGATGAGCCAGCCGAACTTGACTCCGCCCATGATGAACTGGATGCTCTCGTGGGCGCCTTCGACCAGCGGCGTGTAATACAGAAGGAGCAGGCCGCCCGTCGCGACCTGGACGGCCGTGAGGAACAGGCAGATCCCGCCGAAAAAATACCAGAACGAGCGCCGGTGCTCGGGCACCATCTTCTTCCTGGCGAAGCCGACGAGGTCGGAGATGAGAAACCGCTCGTCCAGGAATTTCCAGACGGTCCGGCCGGCGTTCCGGCCCATCTCAGTGCCTCCTCGAAACGACGATGTCGGATCCGGACACGGTCACGGCGAACGTCTCGAGCGGTTTCGGCGGGGGGCCGGAGAGGACATTGCCGCCAAGATCGAAGCGGCCGTTATGGCAGGGGCAGAAGAGGGTCTCGGTGTCCGCTTCGAAGCGGACGGTGCAGGCGAGATGCGTGCAGACGGCCGTGAGGGCGACGAGCTTCCCCTCCGGCGTGTTGACAAGGATGGCCGGCGCCGCGCCGAACCTGAACACCTTGGCCGAGTTGGGAGCGAGCTCGCCGGTCTTGGCCGCGACGACGGTGTCCTGGGAGACGCTCGGTCTCTTGGGCGGCAGGAGATAGCGCACCACCGGGTAGATGAATGCGGCGATCGTCGCGACCAGGCTCCCCCCGAGGAAGAGATCGATCGCGCTGCGCCGTTTCATTGCTCCACGCCCCCCGGTCCTGCTAATAATTTGACGATCTCGGTCATTCTTGTCAAGTAGGCGTCGAGGAAGATGTGATTGTGGATGCCGCCGCTGCCGTCGAGGTCGAGCGTGCGCAGGGCCTCCTCGATCTTGGCCGTCTCGGCCTTCTCGGAGGCGGTCAAGGTCCGCTTGTAGACCGCGTGCAGGGCCGCCCGGATCCCGTCGGCCCGGCGGCGGATCCCCTCCCGCCACTCGCCGAACATGGCCCGGTAGCTCTCGTCGTGACAGGCGACACAGGCCCCGCCGTCCGGCCGGACGACCTTTTTCGCCTTGTCGAGATGGCAGTCCGTGCAGGCTGCGCCGGCGTCGGCCATGGTGTCTCTGGGCGCCTGGACATCCCCGATCGTCCCGCCCTCGTAGACGGTCTGCTGGAAGGGATGGCAGGCCCCGCAGTCTTTTCTCGGCGGCTCGTGGTGGCAGGGGGCGCAGGACGCCTTCGTCGCCGTCAGCTCGCCGTGGCGGACGTCGTTCGAGTGGCACGTCCCGCAATCGAGGGACTGACCGGCGGCGTGGACCTTGTGGGAAAACGGCCGGCCGAAGGCCGACGCGGAGATCGCCTCGATGCCCGCATGGCAGGTCAGGCAGGCGTTCGGGGTCCGGCGGGTCAGGAGGAAGCCCTTCGCCTCGGGTCTGTAGGGCGATCCCGCCGCGGCCAGCGCCTCGCGCATCCGTTCCAGGGCGGCCTCGAGGAGCTCCTGGGAATAGGTCATGTTGTGGACGCTCTTCCCCTTGTCCACGACGTCGATGTCGAAGCGGGCGTCCTCGAAGAGGGCCGCGGCCTTCTCTTTGGCCGGTCCCGGCGCCCGCCTGATCTCCGCATCGGCGCGGGCCGCGATCGCCCTGATCTCGGCCAGGCGCGTCCGGGTCGCGGCCTGCCAGTTCTCGAGGATCCGGGCGAAGCCGCGGCCGTGGCAGGATTCGCAGGCCCCGGCTCCCGCGGTCAGAGTCGAACCGGAGAGCGGCAGGGCCTTTTCGTGGAAGATGTGGCAGCCCTGGCAGCTCAGTCCCTTTTCCCACATGATGTTGGGCGAGGCGTGAGGCACGCCTTTTCCGCCCGTTCCCGTGTAGAGGATCTTCTGGGCGTCGTGGGTCCCCAGGTGACAGGTCCGGCAATCGGCGATGGTCTCGATGTCCCTGACGATCTTGTGCTCGATCTCGCGGTGGCAGAGGTAGCATTCGATCTTGTTTTCCGTGATATGGATCCGGTGCATCAGGTCCGCATCGCCGGACTTCGCGAGCCGGTCCGGCTCGAAATGACACTTGTCGCAGTTCTCCTTGGGCACCTCGCCCTCGCCGATGACCGTGTGGGTGTGGCACTTGTCGCACCGATAGCCCCGGGCATAGACGCCGGCGTGGTCGAAGCGCTCTTTCAAGGCGAGGACCTCGTCCTTGCGGTGACAGACCGCGCATTCGGCGGCCCTGGTTTCGGGCGTCTTGCCCTTGAAATGGCAGATGAAGCAGGTCGAAGAGGTGACGGTGATGTGCTCGCCCTGGACGATCTGGGAATGGCAGCTCGTGCAACGGAGCTTCTTGCCCCGCTTGAGGTCGGCGAAGTGGGCTTTGTGGTCGAACACGACCCGGCCGAAGGCGACCTTGCCCTCGAGAAGCCGGCGGTCGTGACAGCCGGGCCTGAGGCAGCTTTCGTCCTGGATCTCGGCCCAGGGCTTGGACTTGACGTAGAGGCGGGTCCAGTAGCGCCCGACCATGACCAGCCCCTCGATCTTGGTCCTGAAGAACGACTTCAGGCCCGGCGGATAGTGGCAGACCTTGCAGGCGACGTCCTTATGGCTCGAGGCCTTCCAGCTCTCGAAAAAGGGCTTCATATAATGGCAGGACGCGCAGAAATTCGAGGACGACGTCACTTCGACGGAAGCGACGAAGAGAACCAACAAGGCCAAAGGCAGGCCGAGAAGGAGAAGGAGCCGCCTTTTGCGGCGCCTGCCCTTCCGGGGGAACGAGTCGCCCGCGGCCGGGCCGTCTTCCCCTTCCCCGAGATCGTCATCAGACATAGGAATGGAGCCCCGCGAGGAGATAGTTGACCCCGAAATATGTAAATAGGGCGGCCAGGAAGCCGGCGATGGCGATCCAGGCGGACCTCTTGCCCTTCCAGCCCATGACGATGCGCGTGTGGAGATAGAGGGCGAAGACGAACCAGGTGATCAGGCTCCAGACCTCCTTGGGATCCCAGGCCCAGTAGCGTCCCCAGGCCCGGTAGGCCCAGACCATTCCGAAGATGAGCCCGCCCAGCGTGAACAGCGGGAAGCCGACGGCCACGGCCCGGTAGGCCAGGGCGTCGAGCCGGGCTCTCTTCTCCTCCGTGTCGGCGGCCAGATAGAGCAGACTGGCCACGAAAGCGACGGCGAAAAATGCCTCGCCGAGCAGCGTCACGGACACATGAAGCCAGAGCCAGTAGCTCTGAAGGGCCGGGACGAGCGGAGTCGCCTCCTTGGGCATAAGCGGGGATGAGGCCAGCGCGACGAGGCCGACGACGATGAGCATGAGATAAGGCCCAAGGCGGGGCATGAGCGAAGACCGGCCGAAGATGATGAGCGCCAGGACGATGGCCCAGGAAAGGAACGAGAGCGACTCGTACATGTTCGTGAACGGGGCGTGACCGCTCGAGAAAGTCCTCAGGAGGAGGGCGGCCGTTTGGCTGCAGAAGCCGATGACGGCCAGGATGAGTCCGGCGCCGGCCCAGCGGTCCCGCCGGGCGAAGAGCGCAGCGAAATAGACGAGGAGAGCGAGCACATAGAGGACGAAGGCGATCGTGAAGAGCGTCGATTCGGTCATTCCGGCCTCCTGATGGATTCGAAGATGCCGTCAAACTCGGCCTGGAACGCCTCCCGGCTTTTCGAGGCCTGCCCCCCCGCGGCGAGATCGACCTTTCCCTGGGATTCTTCGAGAACCACCCGGATCTCACGGGGCGGCCAGTAGAAGGCCAGGAAAAAGCCCACGGAGATGAGCAGGCAGCCGAGCCAGATGAGATTCGCCCCGGGGTCCTCGGCCGCCTCGAGAACGGAGTAGGGAGCGGCCGAATAGTCCTTCAGGACGACCGCGAGCTTGGGTGCGCCGGCCGCCTTGTCGGGGGCGTGGCCCTGTCCGAAGTCCGGGAACTTGGCGAAGACCCAGCCGGAGAAGACCCGCTCCTCCCCCTTCCACGCCTCGACCAGGGCGGCGGGATTGTTGGGCTCCTCGGACCGGCTCTGGATCTGGTTCCCCTCCCCGATGACGAAGTCGGGGACGAACCGGCGGACGCTGACTTCGGTGACATCCGGGCTCTCGACGGCGGCGCGCCGGCCGACGTCGAGCGTGACGGTCTTCAAGACGGCCGGATCGCCGGGCTTTCGGAGCTCGAGGACGACCCTCGAGCGGGTCCAGTCCCAGCCGTAGCTCTGCTGGTAAAACGAGATCCCTTTATAGGTCAGCGGCTCGTTCACTTCGATGACCCGGGTGAGGACGGGGGCGCCGCTCTCGATGACGGATACGGTGCTCTTCCAGTCTTTGACGCCGCCCTGCGGGTAGTATTCCGTCTCGAACTTGTCCAGCCGCACCTGGAAAGCCGCGTGGGGAACGTCGGCCGTCTGGCCGTCGGTGAGCGCCAGCTCGGCCCGGCGGCCGCCCAAGCCGCTGGTGAAGCCGCCGGCGATGATAACCAGGAGCCCCAGGTGGACGATATCCGAGCCGAACCAGCCCAGCCGTCTCTTGCGGGCCAGGATGACCGTCTTCCCCTCCTTGGCGGACTCGTCCAGGCGGTAGCGCCGGGATTTGAGCCGCCCGGCGACCCTGTCCCCGGCCGCGGCGAGCGTGAGGGGCAGCCGGAACCGGGCGCTGGCGCGCATGGACGCCACGGACTTGGCCTCGGCCTCGGGGACCGGCCGGAACGCCCGGCGCCATTTGGGACCGAAACGGGAGATGGTGCAGACGACGGTGTTCGCGGCGAAGAGAAGAAGGAGAGCCAGATACCAGGCCGATTGGTAGAGGCGGGTCAGCCGGAGGGCCATGAACAGTCCGGACAGGCTGCCGTAACGGGCGGAATACTCCGCGAGGCTTCGGCCCTGGGGGATGAGCGTGCCCACGATCGAGGCGACTGTCAGGAGGATGATCAGGACGATGGCCAGCTTGACCGAGGAGAGGAATTTCCAGGCGGATCTCATGCGCCCTCCCTGAATCTTGCGGCCGCCGGCCGCCGAAACTTTATCAATATTATAGGATTCGGCGCCCCGGCGCAACACTCGGGGGAATCGCCGCGCTTGAACCGTTCGGGCCCGGGGACGTAGAATGAATGAGGGAGGATGCCATGACCATTCAGTACGTGGAACCGCTCAACCGCGCCTGGAACCGGATGAAGACCGCCCTGTTCAGGCCGTTCGACATTCACAAGTGGTTCGTCGTCGGCTTCAACGCCTTTCTGGCCGCGCTGATGAGCTCCTCCAACGGAGGGGGCGGGGCGCGGGCCGGGAAGGAAGGCAACTTCGCCGACTTCATCCACTTCCCGCACACGGCCTGGGCCTGGCTGACGGGCCATCCGTTCTGGGCCTTCGCCATCCTCTTTGGGGTCGTCGTGGCCGTCGCCGTGATCGTCGTTCTCACCTGGGCCAGCTCGAGGGGCGTCTTCATGTTCCTCGACAACGTCGCCCGCGACAGCGTCGAGATCGCCAAGCCGTGGCGGGAATACGCGAAGGAGGGCCGTTCGCTGTTCGTCTGGCGGCTCCTCCTGGGCCTGGCCGCGTTAGCGACATTCGGCCTCGTCATGACCATCTTCTTCGTCAGGGGGGCCGCCCTCTACGACAGCGGGGCCGGCCTGGCGGGGATCATCGGTCCCCTCATCGGTCTGGGATTGCTCGTCCTCGGCCTCGTGCTGATCTGGGGATACATCGCGCTTTTCCTCAAGGACTTCGTCGCCGCTCTGATGTACCGGAACAGGATCTCGTGCAGCCAGGCCTGGAAGATCTTCCTCGAGGTCTTCAGGAAGTACCCCTTCCATTTCGTCGGCTACGGCATCATCATCTTCCTGCTCATGATCGCCTTTACCGTCGCCGTCATCTTCGCCGGCCTGGCCACCTGCTGCATCGGCTTCATTTTCCTGGTCATCCCCTACGTCAGCACGGTCGTGACGTTGCCGGTCTGGTACACATACCGGGCTTTCAGTCTCGAGTACCTGGCCCAGTTCGGCCCCGAATACGACGTTTTCAAGCGGCCGGGGTCGGGCGAGGCCGCGGCGCCGGCCGTCCCGTCGATCTGATCAGCGGGAAGCGCGGGCGCTCAGGCTTGGGGGCTATTTGGCCTCTTCGTAAACGCCCTGGATGATGATCTCATACGGCAGGGATTTGGTCAGGAGGGCGGGATCGGCCCGTGATCCTCTCACCCGCAGCCCTATCTCCTCGAGATTTATTCTCGGCAGCCCATAGACGCGCAGGCGGTCTCCGCGCTTGAGGTGTCTGACCGCGTCTTCCGGAGGCGTATCGTCCGCGAAAACCATGCGCAGACGGTCCACAAGCAGTTCTCCCTTGAGCTCTCTCGCCGAGGCGATCACGAATCTCCCGCCGGGAACCTCGATCTGCCGGTCTTCGACGATCTCCATGATGAACCCGACGTTGTTAGAGATCCCCGTCCGGGTGATGATCGAGATCGTTCCAGGCTTGACCTGGATCGTGCAGTCGATATTTTGATAGATCCCGAAGGTCTCACGGGCGCTGCCGGGCAAAAATCCCTTGATCGGCCTGAAGCTCTCGAGAAGCTCGATCTCATCGATCCGGGTGACAGGATGGACCTCGAAGACGTGGCCGGGATTCTCGGAGCTCAGGGGATCGAGGGGCTCCCCCTGCACTTCTTCGGCTCTCTTCGCGTGCTCGGCCCAGATCCTCCAGACGCCGGAGATCTTCAGCGGTCTGCCCGTGCGTTCGGCGGAATGGACGAGCTCCGTGGCCTTGGTAAAAGATGCGGCATTCGCGATCTCGGCGACGACCGGAAGTCCGACCTCGGGGGCCCGGCCCGCCATGTGAAGATCCCCGTCCAGGAGGCGGGATTGGGGATTCTGCATGGACTTGTCGACCGTGAACGTGGTCGTGATGCCGACCCTGTTTTTGTACTTTTCCAGGAAGGACTTATCGATCTCGATATCGATCTCCTTGGGGGAGAATTCGGTATCGACCTTCAAGTAGACGATCATGGCCTCCCGCGCAAGGTAGGCGCATCCGCCGAGAATGCCCATGAGCAGGAGGATCGAGGCGGCCGGGCGGATTCGATTCCTTCGAGGCTCCGGCAAACGCTGTCCGGTCATTTTTCGGCAATCCAGCGGCGCGACCGACCGGCTTCAGAGGCGGGAGTGCCGGCGGGCTTCAACCCATCGTCCGAGAAACCAAGGACCCAGGGCGAACCTGAGAGGATCCGATCCGGATCCCGAGCTCCCGTCCCTTAGGCCGAATTCGAAAACCGGCTATTTCTTGTCGGGTTTGCCTTCGCTGGGCTTGGGCTTGTCCGGTGCGGGCTTCATGTCGTGGTGGTGCTCATGACCTTCCGGTTCCCCCTCTGACAGATCCGCGTTACAAGAGTCGCACTTGATGAAGCCCTTCGGGTATTGCTTCCAGCACACGGGACAGAACATGAGGTCCTCCTCCATTGAGATCGATTCTCGATTCCGCTCATCGGGGCCAGGGATAACGGCCTCCCCGTCCTCCTGCCGCGATCGAGACCTGCATCCATTATATCAGAACTCCGATGATCCTGAGAACATACGGACCTCGTCGGATTGACTTCTTCCGGTCCCCGGCGTATTTTGAGATTAAGAGGCGAAAGGGAGAAAAGATGACCATGCCAGCCTGTCTCCGCCGGCGAACTCAAGTCGTGATCGCGTTTGTCTTGGGAGCCGCCATCACGGCGCCCCTCTCTGCCGCGGATATCTACAAGGCCCGGATGCTGACCGGGAAGGCTCCCGTCGAGCCGGCGACGATCGCGATCAGCGTCGAGGTTCAGGAGTATACGACCGCCGAAGAAGTGGCCCGCTTGCAGGAGGCTTTGAACGAGCCCGGAATGGACGCCTTCCTGACAGCTTTCAAGAGCATGAAGAAAGGCGTAGTCCGGATCCTGGACACGAGGGGCTGGAACCTCCCGATCCACGCGGCCCAGGTCATCCCCACCGACAAAGGAACGAAGCTCCAGTGTTTCCTGGTCAGGGAGGCCTGGAACCAGGAGACTCAGATGATAAGGAGCAAGGATTATTTCATGGTCCTCGAGCTGAACCTGGATGAGAAAGGAAGGGGGGAAGGACGGCTCTACCAAGATGCCGGAATCGACCTCCGACCTCGGGAGGGGCGGCTCGAGATGAGCAGGTTCGGGGCTCCGCCCAAGATGATCGTCCAGGTCAAAACGGAAAAAAAGAAATCGTAGCGCTGCCGGAGGATCGGCAGGACGTCGTCGCTATCGGCTGACGATCCTCCAGTCCAGGTCCCCGACCGGCAACAGGTCCCCTCCTCCGATCCACCGGACGCCGTCCAGGTACCAAACATAGACGGCTCCGCCGGCGCCGTTATAGCGCCAGAGAATATCCACATTCCCGTCATTATCGTAGTCGCCGGTCCCCATGATCTGCCAGGTCTGGTCCGCCACGGAGATGAGGTCACCGCCTCCGATCCAGTTCGTCCCGTTCATGTACCAGACGTAGACGAATCCAGGGCCCTCGCCATAGCGCCAGAGGATGTCGACGTTCCCATCTCTGTTGAAGTCGCCGGTCCCCACGATCTTCCAGTTCAGGTCGCTCACGGTGATCATCTCGGCGCTCCCGATCCACTCGGCTCCGTTCATGTACCAGACGACGTTATAGCCGCCGAACCCGTTATAGCGCCAGAGGATATCCGTGTGGCCGTCCTTATTGAAATCGCCGGTTCCAACGATCTGCCAATTCAGATCGTCAACCGGGATCGAATTCGGCGCTTCCGATCCAATCCGTTCCGTCCATGAACCAGATGACGTTTGCGCCGCCGGGCCCTTCATAGCGCCAGAGAATGTCGACGTTGCCGTCTCCATCGAAGTCGCCCGTGCCGCGGATCTTCCAGTTCAAGTCGTCGACGGCGAGAAGGTCGGCGCCGCCCAGCCATGTCTTGGCAGAGGCCGTCGAGGCGCGGCTGCCCGAGGAAGTCGCGGCACCGAGGATGAGCTTCGCCTGAGTCGGATCCGCGACACTGGCAGGAGAAGCCGGAGTCATCGGCGGCGCGCCCAAGCGGCCCGCGTCCCGCGGATCGTTCACCGTCGCGGTGGCCGTCCTGCGGCCGCTGCGAACTCTCATCATGGCCTGAACGTTCTCGGCTTTCAGGTTCGCCCGGGGATCCTGAACGACGCCGATATCCCGCGGATCGGACAATCTCGACCTGGACGCCCCGGCTGTGGGCATCTGAGCGGGGGCGGAGGCAGACCTGAGTTGCGAGCCGGCCAGTGTCAGCGGCTGGGTGGCGTCCTCGGAAGTCCCCAGGAACCAGACCCGGTTGGTGCCGCCGAGGCCATAATACCGCCAAAGAAGATCTTCCTGTCCGTCCTTATTGAAGTCGACCCGGACCGAGCGCACGATGGAGAAATCGGCGTCGGACTCGTCCGAAAGGCCTCCGCTCTGCCAGACGAGGATCCGGAAATCCGCGCCCGCAGCCTCGTCGGAGGCGATGGTCCAGAAGAGCGTCCCGCCTGCGGCGTCGGCTGTGCCGAGGTTCCTCTGGAAGACGCCGCCCTGATAAAGATCGATGGTCACGGAACCCGTCAGGCCGGTCTGCGTCCAAGTGATATCGTGGCTCGAACCGACGGCCCAGCGCTCTCCCCCATTCGGCGAAGTCACGGTGATCGCCGGCACGACGGCGGGCGTCGCGGCATAATCCTGATCAGCCTGGTCGGCCTGGACCGACGTGTAGGTCAGCGACCCTGGCGTGAATGTGTATCCCTCGAGCGTTGGGGTGACCGTGAGCGTCGAGCCGGCGGCGACAGTCACGCTATAGACGCCGTCAACGCCTGTTAAGGGATTCCCCGGCAAGCCATTCATAACGACGCCCGCCAGAGGCGCACCGCCGACCGTGACGGTCCCCGCGATCCGGACGCTCGTCTGCAGCCAGGCCACGGCGGAGGCTTCGGCGCTGGCGCCGCTCTCGACAATATTCAGGTTGTCCCCGTGCGGGTCGGTGACCGTCTCGACGACAAAATAGTATCTCTGGCCGGGCGTGAGCGCCGTGACGTTGACCGCTGTGGTCGCCTTGTCCGCGGTCTGGCCGGCGAGCGTATAGGGACCCCCCGGGTTGTCCGAGATCAGGACCCTGAAGTATCCGGCGTCGGCCGTATAGGCGACGGGAAGCCAGGAGACGAGGATGACGGCGTTATCGAGCGAGGCGGCCGTCACCTCGGTCGGGGCGATCGTCTGTGTCGCCGCCCAGTCCGCGTCCTTGGAGTCAAGGAAAGTGATGAGCGCCTCGTCGGAGGCGGTGAGGGCGTTGTAGCCGATGTTGGTATTGGAGGAGCCGAGGGCCGTCAGGTTGGCCAGGGACGTCGGAATAGGTCCCGTCAGCTGGTTGGAGTTGAGAAGGAGTTCCGACAGCCGGGTCAAGTTGCCCAACTCGGCCGGGATCCCGCCGCTCAGATGGTCGTACGCGAGGCGCAGGCTCTGGAGATCCGTCAAATTGCCCAACTCGACCGGGATCCCGCCGCTCAGCCCATTGTCCCCGAGGCGCAGGACTTGAAGATGGGTCAATTTGCCCAACTCGACCGGGATCCCGCCGGTCAGCAGGTTGTATCTCAGGACCAAGGTTTCCAAATTGGCCAGGTTGCCCAGCTCTGGGGGGATCGACCCGCTCAGCTGGTTCGAATGGAGAAGGAGAGTGCGCAGATTCGACAGGTTCCCCAGTTCCGGCGGGATCGAGCCGATCAGCTGGTTGGACCAGAGATTGAGATCCTGCAGACTGGGCAGGCCGCCCAGAACGACCGGGATCGAGCCGCCGAGGCTATTATGATCGAGGACGAGATAGATCAGGCCGGTCAGGCTGCCGAGCTCGACCGGCAGGCTCCCGGTCAGATTATTATACGAGAGAATGATCTGCGTCACCGCTTGAGTCCCGGAGTCGACCGTCACGCCGAACCACGTCCCCTCCGTGCCGGGCATGGCGAAGCCGTCCGGGTAAAGGGGCGGGGTTTTCCAGCCGGAGTTGTCGATCCATCCGTCGCCGTTGGTCGAGTTGTAGAGGGCCGCCAGGGCCTGGCGCTGGGGGGTGGTCATGAGCGAAGCGGAGTAGTTTTGGTCCGGGATGTCCGCCGTGACGTTCGTGTACACCTGAGAGGCCGGGTCAAAGGCATAGTCGGAATGGGTGGGGGTGACGGTGCCCGAGAAGCCATGGTTCACGGTGGCTGCGTAATGACCCGAGGCGTCGGTTACGGGGTTGTCGGGGAAGCCCGCCAGAGTCACGTCCGGAACGCCGGTCCCGCCTGCGGTCACCGTGCCGGAGATGGTGAAAGTGTCGAGGACGAAGTTGGCCGTGATCGTCTTCGGCCCGTCCATCGTGACCGTGAGAGGGTTCTCGGAGCCCGCCGCGTCGCCCGTCCAGTCGACGAAATGGTAGTTCTCGGCGGCCGCCGCTGTCAGCACCACCGACGTCCCGTGGTCGTAGCTCGCCTGGTCCGGCGCCCTCGTCACCGCGCCGTTGGCGGCGTTCACCGTCAGCGCGTAGGACACGACGGTCGAGAACGTGACGTCGTCGCCGTAAACGGTGAGCAGGTCGTTCGTCGCATAGGCCCGGACATGGTACGTCGTGCCGGGATTCAGGCCCGCGAGCGGGCCCGTGAACGTCCCGGCGGACGAAGCGCCGCCCTCATTGGTCGAGCTGTCCGAAAGCGTCGGCGAGCCCGTCGTGTTCCAAACCAGGCCGTGGGCCGTTGGACTGGGGATCCCAAGGGCGACGATGTCGCCGTGCCCCGTGGCCGAAATGGACGTAATATCGGTGGCCGCTTGTGTCGTCACGGAGGGAGAAACGGCGATATGAAGGTCCGGCGCCATCGCCGGCGAAGCGACGCTGACATTCCCCGCCTGGTCGGTCTGGGTGGCGGTCATGACGTGGGCGCCTTGGGTGAGGCCGACGGTCGGCGTAAGGATACAGGAGGATTGGCCCTCACCGACGGTCACCGTGCCGATGACCCCATCCCGGCTGCTGATCAATCTTACGGTGCTCAGGGATTCGACTCCGGCGATGGCGAAAGAGGGCGTCGTGACGTCGGTGATGTTATCCGTATTCGAGGAGCCCGTATCGCTGGCCGCCTCGAGATCCGGAGCGCCCGGAGCGGCCGGAACGGTCGTGTCGATGACGATGTTCTTATTCGCCCCGAGCAATCCAGGCGTTCCAGGATCCGGAAGGACCAGGCTCGCGACATTATCCGTGGCATCCGTGATCGTCCCGCCATTCAAGGCCAATGAGCCGGCGCTCGCATAGTCCAGGTCCGCGGTCTCGCTGCCGGCCGCTACCGCAAAGAGGAATGTCAGCACGGTGGACCCGCTTCCGGTCATGTAATTCGCGACAGCGTCGACGGTTCCGGTTTCCAGGGTGATTTGCGGTACGCCGATGACGTTGACGATTTCATTGAAGTTGACCTGCACGTCGATCGCCACACCCGCCCTATAGCTTCCATCAGGCTTATTGGAGGTGACATTGAGGACCGTCGGCGCAGTGGTATCCTGCACGGTGACGGCTATGGAGTCCTGATCAGTCATCGCCCCGCCCGCGCCCGTATGGCCCAGGTCGCTCGAGAGGATGGTGAGCGAATCCGATCCGGAATAGTCCACGGCTCCGCGGTAAACCATTCCGTTCATGGCCGCGTTCACGTCACCCGCGGACCCTGTGAACGTCATGCTCGCGCTGCCGTTCGCCCCCGCGATGATCGTCAGCCCCGTTGTTTGATGCAAGGTCACCTGTCCGTGGCCTACCGTCAGGGTCGTCTGCAAGGTGTTGCCGGGGACAGTCGTTTCATCGACGTCCACATCGGCGACGGTGACGGCGTTTCCGGCCGCGGCGCTGAAAACGAGGTTGGTATCTTGACTGACCGTCTGGCCGATGGGCACCGTGTTCACTGGCGCGTCGTTCACGGGGTTGACCGTCACGTTGACGGTGATCGAATCGCTCCCGTCCAGGCCGTCGCTCACCATCACGACGAAGCTGTCGCTGCCGTTGGCGTTGGCGGCCGGCGCGTACGAGATGACCTTGCTCGTGCCGGTTCCGCTGGCCGTGGCGGTCCCGTGAGAGGCCTGCGTCTCGATGCTCCATGTCAGCGTGTCGCCGTCCCCGTCGGTCGCATGGAGGGTCAGGTCGAAAGCATACGGGTTGTCCTCGTCGATCGTCCGGGCAATCGTCGCGCCCTCCGTGATCACAGGAAGCTCCGCCGGCTTTCCCGGATAAGCCGGAGAGGCGCCTGACGGCCCGACGATAGCCGCGAGTCCCATCACCGCGAAAGCAGCGAAGAGACCGAACCGGGATAGCATGGCATTGTCGGACATATCAGCGCACCTCGATAACGGCTTTGGGGCTCCTTTTCGATTATCGATTTTTGACGATAATTATCCTTTTATTATCAATGATTTGTCAAGCCCATTGACACTGCCGGGACTTCTCGGAGATTATGTGAACTCGTTCGATCATGCGATTCGCCTCGAAAGGAGAATGCCAAATGTCTGATCGCGCAAGGCCCAGCGACCTATCGGCCGCAACCTTGTCCGTATGGGGAGGTGAAGAGGGTTCCCTGGTGCAAGGGGCCACTCAGGTTCCGGTGGTCTACAGTGCCGCCTATGACTATCCCGACATGGACGCCTGGCTGGATGTCGCCCTCGGCCGCAAGCCCGGACACATCTATTCCCGGAACACCAATCCCACCGTTCAGATTTTCGAGACCAAAGTCCGCCTTCTCGAGGGCGCTCAAGCAGCGGCGAGCTTTGCTAGCGGCATGGCAGCCATCAGCAACACGCTCTTCACGCTGCTTTCGCCGGGCGACCGGATCGTCTCGGTCAAGGACTCCTATGGCGGCACGAATAAATTCTTCTTGGAATTTCTGCCTCGCTTCGACATCCGAGTGGACTTGTACGACACGACGGATCACGAACAGATCGAGGCTGCGGTCACCGCGGGCTGCAAGGTTGTCTATTTGGAATCTCCCACGAACCCGACGCTCAAGGTCGTGGACATCTCCCGGATCGCCGCGGCCGGACACCGCGCCGGCGCCGTCGTCGTCGCCGACAATACCTTTGCGACTCCTGTCAACCAGAATCCACTCGCCCTTGGCGCTGACCTTGTGATCCACAGCGCGACCAAATTCCTGGGCGGCCACGCCGACGCCTTGGGCGGCGTTGTCTGCGGAGATCCCGAATGGGTCAAGCGCATCTATCACTTCCGCGAGATCACGGGGGCCGTCCTCGACCCGATGGCGGCCTTCCTCCTGATTCGGGGAATGAAGACGCTCCACCTGCGCCTCAGGCAGCAGAACGAAAGCGCCTTGAGCATCGCCCGCTGGCTGCAAGGCCATCCGTCCATCGCCTCCGTTTTTTACCCGGGACTGGAGACGCACCCCCAGCACGATATCGCCCGCCGTCAAATGCGCGGTTACGGAGGAGTATTGAGCTTCATGCTCAAGGGAGGTTTCGGGGCCGTCAAACGCGTATTGCCCAAGCTGCGCCTGGCACGCCGAGCCGCCAATTTGGGCTCGGTCGAAACGATCGCCGGCCCTCCGGCGACGACGAGCCACGTCGAATGCAGCGCGGCAGAGCGCGAAGCGATGGGCATCCCCGAGGGATTGATACGCTACTCGGTCGGCATCGAAGACACGAAGGAACTAATCGCCGATCTGAGCCAGGCTCTTAAATTCGCTTAGCCCCCGTCAATATCGCCCTGGAAATCTTGGGGGCACACGAGGGCCAGCGCAAGAGCCCGGCCCAGAAGAGACCGTGATCGGGAGCTTATTTGTACCACATTGAGGGCCAATGCCATGCTCTCCAGGGCAAGCACAGGCAAAGTCGATAGACCTCCGGCTCGAGGTTTAAGTCGCTGCTATTGATGCCGTATCGGGCAGGATTTGATGGAGCCAGCGAGAGGGATCGAACCTCCGACCTGCTGATTACGAATCAGCTGCTCTACCGACTGAGCTACGCTGGCTGACAGAGGCTCGATTAAATTAAACGAATCAGGCGTTTCTGTCAAATCAGGGGGACGCGAACCTGGAGGGCGTTTCCCCCACTTCTGTTCCCGCCATCAAAACGCTGGCTGCACGAATGGGGACACGTACAAAGAGTACCGCCCTCTTGGGCAGTCCCGGGCCTCGAGGGACATGTCCCCGCTCGCACGTCCCCGTTCAGAGGGACAGTCCCTTGCGGGGACAGCCCCTACTTCGTCAGGACGAAGCGGACGGTCACGGTGAAGGTCACGGGCCGGGGCCGGCCGTTGACCAGGAGCGGCTCGTAGACCCACTGACGGACCGCGTCGACGGCCGCGCCGTCGAGGAGCGGCAGGGAGCGGAGGACGCGCACGGCGGAAACCCGCCCATAGATGTCCGTCGTCGCCTCGAGGATGACGACGCCCTCGGCCCGGGCCTGTCGGGCCAGCTCGGGGTAAGCGGGCTCGATCCGGCGGATAAGCCGCGGCGGCTTGACCTCGCCGACGGCGAGAAGCGCCGGTTCGGAGGGCTCGCCGACAAGCCCATAGAGGTCCGCGCCGAGCAGATTGGCCGCGATCCCCTCCCCTTGCCCATAGTCGACGCCTCCCGGGATGCCGAAGTCCGCGCCGGCCGCGCCGAAGCCCTCTTCGACGATGCCCTCGGGAATGACGACCGGAGCGAAGCGCCACGCCTCGCCTGAGACAATAGGCGCCCTCCGGGCTTTGATGCGCGCGCCCGGATTCCCGGCCCTGGCTTTCGGCGGCGGCAGCGGCGTCGTGGGGATCGCCGGCACGACGAGGATGTCGGAAACGTCGACCCGCGGCAGGTCCCGCACCCGCATCAATGGCACGGCCACGAGGAGCGCCAGGGCAATCGCATGGATGAGCGCCGCGAGGGGCAGCGCCGTCGCTCTAACCCGCCAGTTCTTTTCCGGCAGAAACAACGCGTCTTGGAACATCGTCGCCTCCTTGCCGAAGATTCCTGGGAGCTTTCGCCTCCATATTGGATACAATCGGGCAGAGTACAAATTCCCGAAAAGAACGGAAAAGGACGGGGACACGTACCCGAGGTACATGTCCCCTTTCAACCTGTCCCCTTTCAAAATGAGGGCGATTCGCTTACAATAGCGCTCTGTCTCGCTCCCTTGGGGCCGGACTCAATCGACCGAAAGCGCCTCTCGACCATGAGCATGATCATCAAGAAGCTCGAATTGCAGGGATTCAAGTCCTTCGCCGAAAGGACCAAGATCGTCTTCCACCCCGGCATCACAGCCATCGTCGGCCCGAACGGCACCGGCAAGAGCAACCTCGTCGACGCCATGCTCTGGTCGCTCGGCGGGCACCGCCAGAAGGTCGTTCGCGGCGACAGGACCGACGAGGTCATCTTTTCCGGCAACGCCAAGCGTCCCGCCCTGAGCATGGCCGACGCCGTCCTGACCCTGGCCGGCGACGACGAAGAGATGATCATTTCCCACCGGGCCTTCCGCTCGGGCGAGAACGAATACCGGATGAACGGCAAGACCGTCCGGCTCAAGGACATCCAGGACGAGCTCTGGAAACACGCCATCGGCGAGAAGGAATACTTCGTCATCGAGCAGGGCTCGATCGGCAGCTTCGTCACCTCGAAGCCGAACGAAAAGCGGCTGTTCATCGAGGAGGCCGCCGGCACGGCCTACTACAAGGACAAGAAGCGCCAGGCCCAGTCGAAGCTCGACAGCACGGAACAGAACCTCATCCGCCTCGAGGACATCATCATCGAGGTCGAAAAGAGCAAGAATTCCCTCCAGCGCCAGGCCCAGGCCGCCAACCGCTACCGGCGCCTGCGCGAAAGGATCCGGGAGCTGACCTCCCACCACTACCAGAGAAAGCTCGTCGTTCTCGAAAAGGCCCAGCAGGACGCGTCGGCTCTCTACGAGGCCGCCCTCCTCCGCGAAACGGACGCGACGGCCCGGCTGCGGAGCGAGGAGAAGGACGCCACCGCCCGCCGCAAGGACCTCTGGGACCTCGAAAAGGTCCTCAAGGACGGCCAGGAGAACCTCTTCGGGCTGAAGTCGCGCGGCGCCCGGATCGAAAGCGATATCGATCGGGAATCCAAGCGGGTCGAGTTCTTCGACGAGAAGAAAAAGCGGGCCGAGACGGACCGCGACGAGCTCCTCGAAGACGTCCTCTTCCTGACGCAAGAGATCGAGGAGCTCAGGACGCGCCTCGGCGGCCACGAGGATTCGCTCACGGCCAGCCGGGCCGGTGTCGCCGGCTCCGAGACGGACCTCGCCGCCGCCCGCGAAGCCCGGCTCCTCGCGGGCCATGAGATCGAACGGCTCCGGGGCGAATACCTCCAGTCGCTCCAGGCCCTGACCGAAACCAAGAACGAAAGCGCCAAGACCGACAAGGAGCTCGAGCTCCTCGTCCGGCAGGAAGAGAAGCTGGCCGCCCAGATCGCCGAGCAGGCCGCCTATCTCGTCGAAAGCGCCGGGCGGACGGCCGCGCTCGAACAGGACATCGCGGAGAGCCGGACGGCCCGGGAATCGCTCATCAGCCGGGCCGAGGACGTCAAGACGTCGCTCGCCGCCTCGCGTTCCGCCGTCGAGGAGGCCCGCGGCCGGCTCGAAGCGCTCAAGTCGAAGCGCGACGAGTCCATTTATCACCTCCAGGCCCTGCGCAAGATCGACGAGAAGGCCCGCGAGGCGAGCCCGGCCGACGACGTCCCCGGAGCCCTCGGCATCCTGGCCGACCTCATCCGGACCAGTGCCGAAAACGCCGTTCTCTTCGACACGTTCTGGCGCGAAGGAACGCGGTCCCGCGTCGTTCCGGCCGAGGAGTTCAGCGGCGGACTGCCGTCGGGCCTGCGCGGCAATTACCTGCTCATTCCGGCCGCGGCCCGTCCGGCCATCCCCGCCGAGGTGTTGGAACGGCCCGGCGTCATCGGTCAGCTCAAGAGCCTCATCGAGCCCGACGAGCGGCTCGAAGGCCGTTTGGCCGGCCTCGAGGACGCCGTCATCGTCAGAGATGCCGGCGAGGCCGTTCGCGTCTGGATGGACCACCCCGAGCTGAATTTCCTGACGCCGACGGGAGACCTGCTCCTCTCCTCCGGCCTGCTCAAGCTCGGCCAGAAAGCCGAGGGCGCGGTCGCCCTGACGTCGGAGATCCGGAAGCTCGAGGCCGAGGCCGTCCGCTTCGAGACCGACGCCGCCCCGGTCGTCGCCGAGATCGAGGAGAAGACGACGGCGGCCGAGGCCCTCGAAGCCGGTCTGGCCGCGGTCCGCGAGGAGATCGACCGGACGGAGCGCGTCCTCCAAGACCGCGAGCGGGAGCACCGCTACGGGCTCGGCGAGGGCGAGAAGATCCGGACGACCCAGTCGATCCTCGGCCGCGAGATCGAGGTCCTGCGCGGTGAAAAGGAACGGCTCCGGGAAGACTTTCGGGGCACGGGTCAGGGGCTGGCCGTCCGGGAGTCCGAAGCCCGATCGCTCCGGGAGCGGATCGAAGGCCTCGAGCGCGACCACGCCGGACTGGCTTCCCAGGAGGCGTCGCTCGAGCGGCGTTTCTTCGAGGCCAAGTCGGGCCTCGATCTGGTCCAGGAAAAGATCAACGGGCTCGGCGATCAGGTCCGCGCCGCGGACAAGCGGAAGGAGGCGGCCGCGGCCAAGATCCAGCTGCTCGAGGCCGACATCCTGCGGAGCGACGAGGACCAAGCCCGCCTCCGCGAGGAGATCGCGGCCCTTCGTGATAGCGCCAAGACGCTCGGCGAGGAGCGGGCCGCGGCCGAGACCGGCCTCGAAGCGGCCGAAGCCGATCTCGAGACGGTCCGCAAGGCCGTCGAGGGCTTCGAGACGATCGTGAGGAAGAGCCGGGAGGAAGAGGAGACGGCCAAGAACGAGCGGGTCCGGCACGAGATCCGGAAGGCCGAGGTCGACCGCGACCTGGTCAACCTGGACGAGATGTGCTGGCAGGAGCTCAAGAAGACCCTCGCCGAGCTCCGGGCTGAGGCGTCGACGGCCGGGGCCGGAACGGTCCCCTCCCCCGCCGCGGAAGAGTCCGAGACGGAGGATCTGGGCGAGGACGAGACCGAGGAGAACGGCGCGGCCGAAGCCGCGGCTGCCCCCGAGGCCGGCGGCATGCCGCCCGCCGAAGCCGTCAAGCCCCGGCGGACGACGAAGAAGTGGCGGCCCCTGGCCGAGATGACCGACCAGGACGTCGAAACGGAGCTCGACGAATCGCGCGAAGCGATCAACCGCTTCAAGGCCGTCAACCTGATGGCCGAAGAGGAGTTCGTCGAGCAGAAGAAGCGGTTCGAGTTCCTGACGCAGCAGCGGCAGGACCTCCGCGACTCCATCACCTCGACCGTCGAGGCCATCCGCAGGATCGACGAAGAGAGCAAGGACCAGTTCCTCAAGGCCCTGGAGCAGGTCAACAAGAACTTCGCCGAGCTCTTCACCTCGCTCTTCAAGGGCGGCAACGCCGAGGTCAAGCTTCTCGAGCCGGAGAACCCTCTGGAGAGCGGCGTCGAGATCGTCGCCCAGCCCCCGGGCAAGCGCGTCCAGAACCTGAGCCTGCTCTCCGGCGGCGAAAAATCGCTGACCAGCCTGGCCTTCCTCTTCGCCCTGTTCCGCTACCGGCCCTCGCCCTTCTGCTTCCTGGACGAGGTCGACGCGGCCCTCGACGATGTCAACCTGGCCCGCTTCCTCGACCTTCTGAAAACGATCAAGCACCAGACGCAGTTCATCCTCATCACCCACAACTACAAGACGATGGAAGTGGCCGACTACATCTACGGCACGACCATGGCCGAGCCCAACATGACCCGGCTGCTTTCGGTCAAGCTCGAAAGAAAGGGCGGCCCGCTGCCGCCCGATCTCCAAGTTTAGCGCCGGTCACCCCGGCCCGAAGGAGGGCGGATGTCGACCTACCTCATCATCATCCTCGCGTATCTTGTCGCCTTGACGGTCCTCAACTTCATCCGTTCGCGGCGGATCAAGAGCCAGGAGCAGTTCATGGTCGCCGGCCGGAGCCTCAAGTGGCAGGTCATGGTTTTCACCCTGATCTGCACCTGGATCGGCTCCGGGACTTTCATCAGCGGCGCCGAGTTCGCTTCGAAGGCCGGGTTCTCGGCCCTGTGGCTGGCCGGCGGGGCCTGGGTCGGGATCATCCTCATCTACTTCCTGGCCGCCAAGATCCACACCTTCGGGCAGTACACGGTCGGCGACGTCCTCGAGGTCCGCTACGGGCCGGCCGCGCGCCTCTTCGGGGCCATCGCCCTCATCCTGTCGTTCGTCTCGATCGTCTCCTACCAGTTCGTCGCCGGCGGATTCATCCTCAACGTCATCACGGACGGCAAGATCTCGGAGGCGACCGGGACGCTCATCGCCGCCGTCTTCGTCATCCTCTTCACGGCCCTCGGCGGCATGGTCGCCATCGCTTACACCGACCTGCCGAACGGCATCATCATCGTCCTGGCCTGCCTGCTGGCGGTGCCCTTCGTCGTCACGGCGGCGGGCGGCCTGCCCGCGGCCAAGGCGGCGCTCGATCCGGGCTATTTCGCGGTCGTCAACAGCCAGTTCGGCGTCCACCCCTGGCTCAAGGCCATCGGCTACTTCCTGTCGACGATGTTCCTTCTCCTCGGCGTGCAGAGCATGTATCAGAAGTTCTACAGCGCCAAGTCGGGCAAGGACGCCAAGAAGGCCGTGGCCTGGTGGACCGTCGGGACGATCGTCGTCGAGACGATCGTCGTGGTCATCGCCGTCTTCGCCTACAGCAAGCTCCAGGGTCAGATCGATCTGAGCGTGCCCAAGGCGGGCGGCAAGGTCGTCCTGATGGCGGCCAAACAGATGGTCCCCTTTCCCGTCGGCGTTCTTCTTCTCGGCGCGGCCTGCGCCGTCGTCATCTCGACCGGCATGAACTACCTCCTCTCGCCCTCGACGACGCTCATGCGCGACATCTACCAGCGCTTCATGAAGAAGGACGCGGATCCGAAGAAAATGGTCGCCCTGCAGAAGGTCCTCATCGTCGCCATCGGCGTCGTGGCCTTTCTGCTGGCCACCCAGCTCAAGTCCGTTCTCGAGATGAGCTTTTTCGCCTACACGATCTATGGCGTGGCCATCACCCCGGCCCTCATCGCGGCGCTCGCCTGGAAGCGGGTGACCAGGGCCGCGGGACTGGCCTCGATCATTTCCGGCACGGTCGTTTGCCTGGTCTTCTTCGCTCTGTCGAAGATCCCGGGCATCCCGGCGCCGGACGGCGACCCCTGGGGCATCCCGCTCATTTATCCCTCGCTCGTCGCCTCCCTGGGCGCCCTGGTCATCGTCAGCCTGCTGACCCCGAAGCCGAAGCCTGAGGAGCTCGAGCGGTTCTTCCCCAAGCAGGCGAAAACGGCCGCCGGCGAGGAGGGCTGCCCCGGCTCCGTCACTCCCTGACAGGAACGGGGCATGTACTCTCTGTACATGTCCCCGATTGAGCGGCCGGCAATGGAGGAAATGTGAAACCCGGCGTGGTCATCGACAGGCGATACATGAACCACGACATGGGCGCACATCACGTCGAGTCGCCGGCCCGCATCGAAACTCTCCTCCGGATGCTCGAGGACGACCCGCCGGTCCCCTATCTGGCCATCCCGCCCCGCCCGGCCACCGTCGAGGAGCTCGGCTGGGTCCACGAGCCGGGCTACATCGACCTCATCCGGTCCACGGCCGGAAAACCGTGCCGATGGACGCCGATACGATCGCCGGACCGCGGACGTGGCCGACCGCGCTTCTTGCGGCGGGCGGCTTCCTCGAAGCGCTCGACCGGGTCATGGACGGGACCGTCCGGAGCGCGATCGCCCTCGTCCGGCCTCCCGGCCATCACGCCGAGGCCGCGCGGGCCATGGGCTTCTGCTTCTTCAACAATGCCGCGATCGGCGCCGAGCACCTCCTCCGCCGGCATGGCCTGCGCCGGGTCCTCATCGTCGATTATGACCTCCACCACGGCAACGGCACGGAGCACGCCTTCTACGAGCGCCGCGACGTCATGTACTTTTCGACCCACCAGTCGCCGCTCTACCCGGGACCGGATCGGCTCGCTTCCTGGGGCACGGCGAAGGCTACGGCTTCAACCTCAATGTCCCTCTGCTCGCAGGGAAGACCGACGCCGACTATCTCCACATCTTCGAGCGGATCCTGGCTCCGGTCGCCGCCCAATTCCAGCCGGAGTTCATCATCGTCAGCGCCGGCTTTGACATCGCCGCGGGCGACCCCCTCGGCGGGATGGCCGTGACGGCCGGCGGCTTCGGCCGCCTGACCGCATCCTTGCTGCGCCTGGCCGAGCGGACCGCGGCGGGACGGCTGGCCCTCGTCCTCGAGGGCGGCTATGATCTCCCGGCTCTCCGGGGCGGCGTCCGCGAGGTCCTCGCCGCGCTCGCCGGGAAGCTCCAGCTCCGGCCCCATCGGTCACCGGGGGAGACGGAGCGTCTGTCCGACTCTCTGCCGGCCGAGCTCGCCGCTCCGCTTCAGAAGTTCCGTAAAAGATGGGACATCCCCGAGGGCTAGGTGTCCTCGCTCTTCAAAATCGTCCCATTTTAAGGACAAGATCAGGACCGTCCTCCCCCTATTATCAGGCAGGGGCCTTGGCATACTTCTTGCACAATGCGGGTGCGTATAGGAGAAGGATCATGAAGAAGAAAACTCTGATCATCGCGGCTGGACTTCTCGTGCTCGCGGCCGGCGTCTTCGCCCAGGAGGCGCAAGCGCCAACCCAGGCGCACGCAGACGCCCACCCCGCAAAACACGCAGGAGGTCAAGGACGCGAAATACACCAACGAATCGGTCGCCCACTTGAGCTTCGTCGAAGGCAAGGGCTTCGTCCAAAGAGCCTCCGACCTCGGCTTCGAAGAGGCGGCCCTGAATATGCCCATCAGCGAGGGGGACCGGATCGGCACATCCGACGGCCGGCTCGAGGTCCACTTCGGCAAGGGCAACTACATCCGGCTCGACAACGACACCAAGGTCGACGTCCTCAACCTTCCCAAGAAGGACGATGATGTCGCCCGCATCCGCGTCTGGTCGGGGAACGTCTTTCTCGTCGTCGGCACGCTGAAGAAGGAGAAGGGCATCGAGCTCCATACGGCCGATTCCTCGTTCTACGTCCTCGACCGCGGCGTCTATCGCGTCGACGTCCGTGAGAACCGGGACACCGAGATGCAGGTCTACCAGGGCCTCATCGAGGTCGCCGGCGAAGACGGCTCGACCCTGCTCAAGGCCTCGCAGAAGCTCGAGATCTCCGAGGGCCGCTTCACGGCCAAGCCGTCGAGCTTCATCGCCGTGGCCGACGATTCCTTCGACAAATTCAACGAATCCCGCACGTCCGTCACCGGGCGTGAATATGCCAAGGGCCGGCTGCCCGAGGAGCTGTCCGATTACGAAGGCGAGCTCGACGCGAACGGCAAGTGGACCTATCTCGCCCCCTACGGCAATGTCTGGATGCCGAACGGCGTCGACAACGATTGGCGCCCCTACTACAACGGCCGCTGGAGCTGGCTGCCCCTGTCCGGATGGACCTGGTGGCCCTATGAGCCGTGGGGCTGGTCGACTTCCCATTACGGCCGCTGGCACTGGGGCATCGATCTCGGCTGGTACTGGATCCCCATGAGCATGTGGGGGCCGGCCTGGGTCGATTGGTGGTGGGATGATTTCTACTTCGGATGGGCGCCGCTCAGCTATTGGGGCTATCCCGGCATCCTCATGGGCGGCCAGTATTTCGGCCACTATTACGGGGCCTACTATCCGCATCAATCGCGGGCCCTCACGGTGGTGCGCCGCGATCACCTCAAGGACCCGCATATCGCCGCCAACGCGCTGCGAGGAGATTCGCTGAAGGGCCTGAACAGGATGAGCCTGACCAGCCGGAACCTCAGCCTCAGGCCGGCGGGCACGAAGATCTCCGTCGAGCCCATGAACGGCAACCGGGTCATGCTCCGCAACGGCGGCACGACCGGGCTCACCAAGGACGGCCGGATCGGCCGCGAGGCCGTCGGCCGGACGGCCGTGGCCGGTCAGAACCCGCGCGCCATCCGCGGGCCGGACGCCCCGGCCAAGACGCAGGGAACGACCAAGGGGACCCCCGCGACCAAGCCCCAGAGCGTCAAGAGCCCGTCCAAGGGAGAGAAATCTTCCGGCACGGCAAGGACGGGGAGCTCGAGCGGGCGCAACATCCGCAAGAAGGACGGAAGCCCGGCCACGGCCGAAAGCTCCGTCGGAGGATATCGGAGCGACCCGTCCGTCGCCGGGACGGGCGCGCGCGTCGGAACGACGCGCAACGTCAACGGCTACCCCTCTTCGCCCCGCATCAAGGCGCCGGTGTCGTCCTATGGCGAGCGGAGGCAGCGGCGGGACCCGGACGATGTCCGGCTCCTCTTCCCGGCCTTCCTCGGGTCGCTCGGTCGCCCGGCCCTCGTCCGGCCGTTCGAGCGGCTCCTCAGCGAGGTCGGGCAGGTCCCAGCGTTGGTTCTTCGGGCAAGTCGAGCGGCAGCTCCTCGCGCGGCAGCTCCTCGCGCAGTTCCGGTTCCTCGTCCCGGGGCTCGTCCTCGGGTTCCCGAGGCTCATCGGGCGGAAGCGCCCGGAGAAGATAAACCAGCAACCCCTTTCCATCGGGGGCGTCCCTCTCCTCATGGCCGGTTGGGGAGGGACGCCCATTTTTTCTTATCTCCCATTTCCGGTGGATCCATCCCGAGGCGGCGATGGATATCGCCCCGAACCCCCTCAGTGCTCTTCGGTGGCCTTGTCGTTCGAATAATAATCGAGGACGCGCAGGTGATCGGCGAGCGTGCAATACCGGGACGGTTCCGTCCCGGGCACGAACACCTCGCGGAACGGGAAGCGGCAGATGGGCGTCGCCAGCAGGCCCGTCTTCTTATCGATCTCGACGAAGACCAGGTTCGGCGGCACCTCGAAATCCGGCGGCGCGAAGTCGACGATGCCGTCGGCCTTGGCTTTGGCCCTGGCATCAGCGATGACCGGGGCGAAGAAATCCATCCAGATAGGCAGCGCCGCGGACGCGCCGGTCTGCCGTTCCCCGAGCGGGATCGGCAGGTCATGGCCGACCCAGACGCCGGCGCACAGGTCCGGCGAGAAGCCGATGAACCAGGCGTCCGAATACTTGTCGGTCGTCCCCGTCTTTCCGGCCAGCGGCCAGGCGAGGACGGACGCGGCCCCGGCCGTCCCGCCCTCTCCCTCGACGACGCCGCGCATCAGGTAGGTCATCATGTAGGCCGTCTGGGGCGAGACGACCTCCTGGGATTCGACCCGGGTCTCCTCGAGGACGTTGCCGTCCTTGTCCTCGATCCGGGTGATGAAATAGGGCATGAACCGGACGCCTTTGTTCGGGAAGGTCGAGTAGGCCGACACCATTTCGAGCAAGGTGATCTCGAACGTCCCCAGGCTGAGCGAGAGGTACGGGTAAACCGGCGAGGTGATGCCGAAGCGGCGGCAATAATCGACGCCGACCTGCGGCGAGATGAAATCGAGGAGCTTCGCCGTGACGACGTTCCGGGATTGCTCGAGGCCGGCTCGCAGGGTGATGGCGCCCTTGTACTTCCGGTCGTAGTTCTTGGGCGACCAGGGTTCGTTGTTCCAGCGGTCGATGAAGGTCATCGGCTCGTCGGCGATGCACGCTGGCCGGGGTGAAGCCGTGCTCCAGAGCCGCGGTGTAGAGGAAGGGCTTGATGGCCGAGCCGGTCTGCCGCGGCGCCTGGACGGCCCGGTTGAACTGGCTGTCCCGGAAGGAGTAGCCGCCGACGAGCGCCCGGATCTGCCCCGTCCGCGGGTCGATGGCAATGAAGGCCCCGTTGCGGAGGGGCTTTTGGTCGAGCGAGACCTTGGCTTCGTTCGCCGCCGCGTCGAAGGAGGCGACTTTGACCTGGATGACGTCTCCCCTCTTGAGGATGGCCTCGAGGCTGCGGGCCTTGGTCCAGCCGATGTCCTTGCCGGTCATGCGGCCGAGCGCGTTCTTGAGCCGGACCGTGGCGTCGTTGCGGGAGACCGCGAGAACGATGGCGTCATAGACCTCGGCCGGCTCGATCGCCTGGTTCTCCCAGCTGAGCAGCCACTGCGCGTCCAAAGAGGCCTTGGGAGCGGCGACGAGGCTCTTTAGAGCGTCGGGGCCGGCGGACAGGACGTTCGGCTTGTCGGCCCTCCACCCTTTCCGGCTGTTCTCGGTCGAGCGAAGCCCGGACTGCAGGGCCCGCTCGGCGTAGCGCTGAAGGGTCGGATCGAGGGTCGTGAAGACCTTCAGCCCGGCCCGGTAGAGGCCGTCGTAGCCATAGTTCTTCTCGAGATAGCGGCGGACCTCCTCGAAAAAGTAGGCCCCGAATTCCGCGCTCGTCCGTCTCATGGGCAGGACGACCATCGGCCTCGCTTTGGCCGCCTCGCCCTCGGCCCGGCTCAGGTAGCCTTCGGCGACCATGCGGGTGAGGACGTGGTTGCGGCGGTTGAGAGTCTTGGCCTGTTCGAGTAGGGAGAATAGAGGGACGGCCCGCGGAATATGCCGGCGATGACGGCCGCCTCCTCGAGGTCGAGATCCCTGACGTCCTTGCCGAAGAAGAGATTGGACGCGGCCTGGACGCCGAAGGCGCCGTGGCCAAGGAAGAAGTGGTTGCAGTAAAGCTCGAAGATCTTCTCCTTGGAGTAGAGCTTTTCGATCTCCCGCGACAGGTAGAGCTCCTTGAGCTTGCGGCGGAGGCTGACTTCACGGTGGAGGAAGAGGTCGCGGGCCAGCTGCTGGGTGATCGTGCTGCCGCCCTCGGGCCGCTTGCCGCCCAGGACCTTGAACACGTCGGCCCAGACGGCCCTGAGGATGCCACGCAAGTCGACGCCGCCGTGATGGAAAAAGTTCGGGTCCTCCGTGGCGACGATGGCGTTGACCAGGGTCTTGGGGATCCGGTCATAGGCGATCTCGACGCGTCGCTCCTCGGCGAACTCCTTGATCGGCTGGCCGTCGGCGGCATAGACCGTGGTGATCAGCTTGGGCCGGAACGTCTCGATCTCGGCGACGTTGGGCAGATTGTCCTTGATGGAGACGTAGGCTCCGGCGAGCGCGCCCAGGCCGACGGCCAGGCCGGCCAGGACGAGGATGAGGAACGCGCGGAGGACCGTGCCGCGTTTGAATTTTTTGACCTTGAACTTCAGGCTGGGGATCTTCATGGCGTCAATACGCCATCATAGCAAAATGGACCCTGATTGACAAAGGCCGAGGCCTTAAGGCGGCTCGGAGGACAGCCTCTCCCTCCTGGGAAAGTTTGAAGACGCCGGTCAGCGCGCCGGACTCGGCGCCAAAACAACTCGCTCGGCGTGCGCTACGCCTCGCTCAAACACGTTTTGGCGGTTTCCCCAGAAACTGCCCTCGTCCGCCACGCTGCCCGGCTAAACTTTCCCAATGTCGGGTTCAGCTGCCCTCCTCACCGCCAGTTTTCGGCCTCGCTTGGACTTACTCAGAGAGAAGGGGCGCAACGCAGGCCCAGATGGCGCGGGCGACGGCGCGCTTGTCTCCGCGGCCGTCGAGGTGGACGAAGAGGGGGCCCTTGAAGCCGGCGAAGATGCGGGCGACGCGGACGAGATAGTCCTCGCGCTCGAAGAGCTCATCGCGGGACTTCCGGTCGGCGATCCGGGCCAGACCCGCGGAGGCGTCGACATCGAGGATGATGACGAGGTCGGGCCGGACGGCGAAAGCTTCGTTCATCCGGCGGATCCGCCGCGTATCGATCCCCTTGGCCCCCTGATAGGCGATGGTCGAAAAGTAATAGCGGTCGAGGACGACGACTTTGCCGGCCGCCAGGGCAGGCCGGAGGTTCTTTTCGACGTTCTCGCGCCGGTCCTTGACGAAGAGCTCCAGCTCCTCCGCGGGCGTCAGCGAATCGGCCCGAGCGGCCAGGCGCTTGATCTCCCGGCCCCAGCGTCCCCGGGTCGGCTCGCGGAAGAAGACGGCTAGGCGGCCGTGACGCCGAAGGCGCCGGAGAAGGGCCTTGGCCTGGGTCGTCTTGCCGGAGCCGTCGATCCCTTCGAGAACGATGAGAAGGCCGCGGCGGCGCTTGGTGGGCATTCTGAGGCTATCTTAGAGCGGATGCGTGTTCGATGCAATCAAGATGGGGTCAAACCTACGCGATGCCAGATGAAAACTGGCATCGCGTAGGTTTGACCCCATCTGTTTAGGTGCAACGTTCCCCCATCCGACGGCGTTTGGATAGGCTTGGCGAAATTGAATTTTCAGGCCTGATATGATAGTAATGAAGGGTCGATTTCGGAGGATTCCCATGAAGAAAGTACGTTTGGATTGCTGTCTCGAGCTTCGCACTGGGCCTGCTCCTCGCGGGCTACGTGTTCCTCTATCTCCCCGAGAAAAGCGCCGCTCCCGCGGACGTGTTCGCCAAGGCGGCCACGCCCGCTCCGGCCGCGTCGTCAAACCTCTTCGCCTCCCCCATGCCCCAAGAGAAGGCCCCCATGGACTTCGTGGCCATCGCCGAGAAGATCGGGCCGGCCGTCGTCCAGATCGTGGCCGACCGCCGGGAGACGGCGCCGTCCCAGGGATTCGGGGAGGACTTGCCGTTCGGCGACGATTTCTTCAACCGGATGTTCCCCCAACCCCGCCAGAGGCAGCCTGAATCGAGCGTGGTCCAGGTCGGCGGGACGGGTTTCTTCATCAGCGCCGACGGCTACATCCTGACCAACAATCACATGGTCGAGAAGGACAAGACGACCCGAGTCAGCGTCACGACCACCTCGGGCGACGAGTACGTCGCCAAGATCATCGGGACGGATCCGAGCACGGACCTGGCTCTCCTGAAGATCGATGCCAAGAACCAGCCGTTCGCCGAGCTCGGCGATTCCTCCCTGGTCAAGGTCGGCGAATGGGTTCTGGCCATCGGCAATCCCCTGGGGATGGACAACACCGTCACGGCCGGCATCGTCAGCTACAAAGGCCGTTCGATCGATACGCAGAGCTACCAGGACTTCATCCAGACTGACGCCGCCATCAACCGCGGCAACAGCGGCGGACCGCTCATCAACATGAAGGGCGAGGTCATCGGCATCACCTCGAGCATCCTGACCTCGGGCTTCGCCGGCAACATCGGCATCGGCTTCGCCATCCCTTCGAACATCGCCACGAAAGTCGTCCTCCAGCTCAAGGAGAAAGGCCGGGTGGTCCGCGGCCGGCTCGGCATCAGCATCTTCGCCCGGGATCTGACCGAAGGCATGGTCAAGCAATTCAACCTTCCGTCCAAGGCCGGCGCGCTGATCAACTCCGTCGAGCCCGATTCTCCGGCAGAAAAAGCCAAGATCAAGCAGTATGACGTCATCATCAAGGTCAACGGCGAGCCGGTGAAGAACGGCGACGACCTGCGCTTCAAGATCGCCGACATCCAGCCCGGCAGCAAGGTCGACCTGACCATCATCCGCGACGGCAAAGAGGTCAAGGCCACGGCCATCGTCGACGAGCTCGAGCCCGAGCGCGAGAAGGGCCAGATCGCCAGCCCCGACAAGGACATCGGCGTCTCGGTCATCGCCCTGACGCCCGGCGTCGCCCGCCGCTACGAACTCAAGACGACGGAAGGTCTGCTGATCACCGAAGTCCGCCAGGGCAGCGAAGCCTTCCGCCAGAACCTTGCCGTCGGCATGATCATCCTCGAGGTCAATCGCAAAAAGATGACTTCGGTCCGCGACTTCGAAGACGTACTCAAGAAGACGGCCAGCGGCGACGAGGTCATCCTCCTCGTCCGGTCAGGAGGCCGAGGGCGGATCGCAGGACTTCATCGCCACGGTCAAAGTCCGCTGATGAGGTTCAGCAAGCTTCACGGGCTCGGCAACGACTTCCTGTTCGTCGCCCCCGGCGCGGGGACGCCCCCGGCGACCGCAAGCGACCTGGCCCGGCGCATCTGCGACCGGCACACCGGGGTCGGAGCGGACGGCCTCGTTCTCCTGACGATCGAGAAGACCGAGCCAGCCGAGGCCGGCTTCCGTGTTTTCAACGCCGACGGCAGCGAAGCGGAGATCTCGGGCAACGGCCTGCGCTGCGCGGCGGCCTTTCTCTCCTGGTGCGGCGCCGTCAAGTCGCCGAGGATCCTCTTCCGCACGGCCGCCGGTGAGCGCCCCGCCGAGGTCCTGTCCTCGCGCGGCCCCCTGTTCGAAGTCAGGATCGGTCTCGGCGTTCCCCGCCTCGCCGCGAAGGACATCCCCTTCGACGACGGCCGGATCCTCGACCGCGTCTTCGACTATCCCCTCTTCGTCGTCAAACGGACCTTCCCGGTCACTTGCGTCTCCATGGGCAATCCCCACTGCAGTCTCTTCTTCGACGCCATCCCTTCGCCCGGCGAATGGCACGGCCTGGGCGCCGGGATCGAGACCCATCCCTTTTTTCCGCAAAGGACGAACGTCGAATTCGTCCGGGTGCTCAACCGGAAGGAGATCGAGGTCCGTTTCTGGGAGCGCGGCGTCGGCGAGACTCTGGCCTCGGGGACCGGGTCCGCGGCCGCGGCGGCCTCGGCCATGCTCAAGGGATTGACCGACCGCGCCGTGACGGTCAGAACGGCCCTGGGAAGCCTGAAGGTCGAGTGGCCCGAAGGGGGAGAGCTCTTCCAGACCGGCCCCGCCGAGGTCGTTTTCTCCGGCGATTATCCCGCGGCCTGAGCGGTCATCCCGAGAAATGCTCGAAGCCCCCGGGGCGAAGTCTCTTTGCCTTCTTGCCGGGAGTGACCAGCCGGATCATTCGACCTCCCGTGATGCGGCCGATCCGGGTCAGCCCATGCGCCCGCGCCAGGGCTTCGACGGCGGCCAGCTTGGCCGGCCTGACGGTGAACAGCAGCTCGAAATCCTCTCCCCCGTTGAGGGCCATGTCCAGCGGGTCCCGGGCGAACCGCCTCAAAGCCGGGGAAATGGGTATCCGGTCCGACTCGACCTCCGCGCCGACGCCGCTCTCGTCGCAGATATGGGCGAGATCGACCGAGAGACCGTCCGAAATGTCGATCATGGCCGAGGCGAGCTTTCGTCCCCCTAAGATCGCTCCCAGCTTGAGGCGGGGCGCCGGATCGAGAAAAGCCCCGACCAAAGGCCGGACGGGCTTGGCGACGCCGCGGATGCCGCCTTTCTCGAGAAGCCGCAGGCCGCCGGCGGCATCGCCGAGCATCCCGGAAACGAAGATCCCGTCGCCGGGCCTGGCCCCGCGTCTGGCCACAGGGAACTTGACTTCCCCGGTGACCGTGACCGAGATCATGATCTCGTTGGCCTGAGAAAGGTCCCCTCCGACGAGGGCCACCCCCGCCTCGCGGGCGGCGCTCCGAAATCCGGCCATGAACTGCCGGAGCCAGCTCTCCTCGATGTCTCCGGGCAGGGCCAGGCCGACGAGCGCGTGCAGGGGCCGGCCGCCCATGGCCGCGATGTCGCTGAGGTTGACGTTGAGGGCCTTGCGGCCGAGGAGCCGCGGCGGATGGTCGGCCAGCCGGAAATCCTCGTCCTCGACCAGGATGTCGGTCGTCAAGAGAAGGCGTTCGGGCCCCCGGACAAGAGCCGCGTCGTCGCCGATGCCGAGGAGGATGTCGGCCCTCTTCTCGCCGAAGGCCAGCCGGATCCTCGAGATCAAGCGACGCTCGCCGAGGTGCTTCAGCCGCATCTCATCCCTCCAGGGGGCTCGGCCGGGCTAGTCTTTCTTGACGGATTTCTTCCCGGCCTTCTTCGTCCCGCCGGTCCGGATTCTCGCCCGGACCAACGATCCCACCATGGCTTCCTTGAAGACCTCTTTGACGTCATCGACGAAGATGAACTCGATCTCGCGGAGGACCTTCTTGGGGATCTCGTAGAGGTCTTTCTTGTTCGCGGCCGGCATGATCATCTTCTTGACCCCGGCCCTCTGGGCGGCCAGGACCTTTTCCTTGATCCCGCCGACCGGCAGGACGTTGCCGCGCAGGGTGATCTCGCCGGTCATGGCCACGTCCCACTTGACCTTGAGGCCCGAGCAGACGGAGAGGAAGGCGGTGGCGATGGTGACGCCCGCCGACGGCCCGTCCTTGGGGATGGCCCCCTCGGGGAAGTGGACGTGGAAATCGTTCTGGGAGAAGATCTTGCTGTCGATGCCGAATTCCGAGGCGTGGGCCCGGGCGTAGCTCAGCGCGGCCTGCGCCGACTCCTTCATGACGTCGCCGAGGGAGCCGGTGAGCTGCAGGTTCCCCTTGCCCGGCATCTTGGTCGCCTCGACGAACAGGATCTCCCCGCCGACGGCCGTCCAGGCGACGCCGGTCGCGATCCCGATCTGGTCCTTCTTGAGGAGCTGGTCCTTGAAGACCTTCGGCGGCCCGAGGTGACGCTCGATCGACTGGGCCGTGACCACGGTCAGCCCCTTCTTGCCCTCGGCGGCCTTGCGGGCCACCTTGCGGCAGACCGAGGCGATCTCGCGCTCGAGATTGCGGACGCCCGCCTCCCGCGTGTAGAGGGAGATGATCTTCTTGACCGCGCCCCCGGTGAAGGTGATGAGCTTGGCCGTCAGCGCGTTCTCGGCGATCTGCTTGGGGATGAGGTGGCGGACGGCGATCTGGAGCTTCTCCTCTTCGGTATAGCCCGGAAGCTCCAGCACTTCCATGCGGTCGCGGAAGGCCGGCTGGATAGGATCGAGCAGGTTGGCCGTGGTGATGAACATGACCTTGGACAGGTCATACGGGACGCCGAGGTAGTGGTCCCGGAACTGGTTGTTCTGCTCGGGGTCGAGGACCTCGAGGAGGGCCGACGAGGGGTCGCCCCGGAAATCCGCCCCGATCTTGTCGACCTCGTCCATCATGAACACGGGGTTCTCCGTGCCGGCCCGGCGGATGCTTTGGATGATGCGGCCCGGCATGGCCCCGACATAGGTCCGGCGGTGCCCGCGGATCTCGGCCTCGTCGTGGACCCCGCCGAGGGAGATGCGGACGAACTTGCGCCCGAGGGCCCTGGCGATCGACTTGCCGAGGGACGTCTTGCCCACGCCCGGCGGCCCGACGAAGCAGAGGATGGGCCCCTTGGCCGTCTTCGAGAGCTTGCGCACGCCCAGGTACTCGAGGATGCGCTCCTTGACCTTGTCCAGGCCGTAATGGTCCTCGTCGAGGATCCGTTTGGCCTTGGACAGGTCGAGGGTGTCCGTCGTGGACTTGTTCCACGGCAGCATGAACATCCAATCGAGATAGTTCCGGGCGACGGACGTCTCGGCCGACTCCGGATGCATCTGGGCCAGGCGGCTGATCTGCTTCTCGAGCTCCTCCTTGACCTCGTCGGAGACGCGGATCTTGCGCAGCTTCTCCTGATAGAGCCGGATCTCCTCCTGGATCTCGTTGCCCTCGCCGAGCTCCTTCTGGATGGCCTTCATCTGCTGGCGCAGGAAATACTGCTTCTGGAGCTTGTCCATCTCGCCCTTGGCCTCGGTCGAGATCTTCGACTGGACGTCGAGCAGCTCGAGCTCCCGGGTCAGGAGCTCGTAGATCTTCTTCAGCCGCTGGACGGGGTCGGCGATCTCGAGGATCGCCTGGGCGTCCTCGACCTTGAGCTCGAGGTTCGAGGCGGTCAGGTCGGCCAGGCGGCCCGGCTCGTCGACGTTCGAGGCGATGATGAGCACCTCGGGCGCCAGGCTCTTGCCGAGCGACGCGGCCCTCTCCAGGCCCGAGCGGACGTTGCGGATGAGGGCCTCGGTCTCGAGGTTCTTGTCGGGCTTATCGGGCTCCGGAATGACCGTCACCTCGGCCGTGATGTGGGCGCCTTCCTCCTCGAATCCCACGACCCGGGCCCGGAGGAGGCCCTGGGCCAGGATGCGCACCCGGCCGTCGGGCAGCTTCAGCATGCGCATGATCAGGGCGACGGTGCCGATGTCGTAGACGTCCTCCCGCTTGGGGTCCTCGACCTCCATGTCCTTCTGGGTCAGGAGAAGGATCATCCGGTTGGTCGACAGGGCGACGTCGATGGCGGTCTTGGACTTCTCGCGCCCGACGAAGAGCGGGGCGATCATGTACGGGAAAATGACGACGTCCCGGAGCAGCAGGACCGGGAGCTTCGGGGGCACCTGGAGCTTCTGGCCCTGCTCTTCCAGGATGCCCCCGAGGTCGTCGCCGTTCTTGTCATCGATGCTGGCCATAGCGTTCTCCCATCCTAGCCGGCGTTCCGCCGGGTCTTGATCTCCACGTCCCTCCGCTTCCGCGGCGGCTTCTGCAACACGATCGTCAGGACGCCGTTCTCGAGCGCGGCGACGGCCTGTTCGGGGTCGACGGCCCCGGGCACGACGACATCGCGCCGGAAGGCCCCGTACTCCCGCTCGAGCCGGGTGTACCGGGAACCCCGGGGGATGTCCAGCTCCCGCTTGAAGCCGCTGACCTCGAGCCGGCTCGAGAAGAGCAGCACCTTGACGTCCGGGCCGTCGACGCCCGGCAGCTCCATCTCGATGATGAACTCGGTCCGGGTTTCGTACACGTCGACGGCCGGGATGGTCACCTCGCCGGGCGCCGGCAGCCGCGGTCCGGGAGTCTTCTTGGCCAGGGTCGTGGCCCGCACCCGCGTCTCGGCCTTGACGGGACGGGAGACGGGCTTGATGCGGCGGACCATGGCGCTAATGAGGGTTATTTTTCCTTCATGAGGTCCTCGAGCTCGCGGCGGAATTCGGCGACGTCGCCGAACTCGCGGTAGACCGAGGCGAACCTCACGTAGGCGACCTTATCGAGCTCCTTGAGCCTGTCCATGACGAGCTGTCCGATCTCGGCGACGCCGATCTCCTTGTCCGGCCGCTCCTGGAGGAGGGATTCGATCTCCTCGGCGATCTCCTCGAGCTGGCTGATCTGGATCGGGCGCTTCTCGCAGGCCTTCATCATGCCCCGCAGGAGCTTCTGCGCGTCGAACGGCTGGCGCGTGCCGTCCTTCTTGACGACCATGTAGGGGATCTCCTCGATCTTTTCGTAGGTCGTGAAGCGGCGCTTGCAGGACAGGCACTCGCGCCGCCTGCGGATGGAGATGCCCTTCTTGCTCTCGCGGGAATCGATGACCTTGCTCTCGAGAAAGCCGCAGTATGAACACCTCATCGTTTTTCGCTTTCCCCCATCCGTTTGAGCTGGAGGAGGGTCAGCCCCTCGCGGGCCAATATAGCATAACCCAGGGCGCATGTCACGGCGATCTGGACGGCGTGGAAGACGAGCGTCACGCCCGCGGCCCGGCCCGCTTCGAGGCCGAAGAGGAGCACCATGCCGAGCTTGCTGAAATAATGGAAGCCGCCGACCATGCCCGGCGTGGGGATGGAGGCGCCGACGGCCGTCAGGAAGACGTACGGAATGACCAGGAAATACGGCACGTGGATGTGATAGGCGGCGAGGAAGACCCAATAGAAGAGGGTGATGCCGAGCCAGACGACGAGGGACAGCACGGCATACAAAGCCAGCTGGGTCAAGGACCGGAAGAAGCGGAGCCCGTCGATGAACTCGCCGAGGAGCGCC
>CAVULT010000030.1:0-295433 GCA_963742235.1 Candidatus Aminicenantota bacterium
GCGCTCGTTGCCCCGGTTGTTCGCTGAGCGTATGGTCAAGGTCGTAGCAGTAGTTCCGATCGCCTCGGCGCGGTTGCAGTCGGGGCGGTTCCGGTACGTCGCTCCAGCCCTTGGTGACGTAGTCGAGTTACCCAGGAAGGGACCGATGAGCCGTCCCGGAACAGGCGAGAGGAACTGCGAAGCGACTCGCCGCCGGTCCGCCGATGGCACCGGCAGGTCCCGGGCCAGCGGCGGACCGGCGCGGTGAAGCACCCGGTGCACGGGTCCGTGAGCCGCTACTGCTGCGAGCACGCGCATTGCCTGGTGCTCGTTGTGTCGCCAGCCGAGCGGGCCAGCAGGTGAGCACGCCATCCGCGGTCATGTACGCGCTGCTGACCGACGGCAGCACGGTCGAGATGGGGCCGGCCCGGGCGCAGGATTTTGAGGCGGTACGCGCAATGCACGCGGCCATGTCACCGGACAACATTTACCTGCGGTTTTTCAGCATGAGCCCGGACGCGGCCGAGCAAGAAGCCAAGCGGGTCTGCCGCAAGCCGGACTCCGGCCACGCGGCGCTGCTGGCCTGGCGGGACGACCGGCTGGTCGGCGTCGGCGCCTACGAGTCGGACGGGACGTCCGGCGTCGCGGAGGTGGCGTTCGCCGTCGCCGATGACATGCACGGCCGCGGTATCGCCAGCCTGCTGCTCGAGCACCTGGTCTGGCAGGCGCGGCAGCGCGGCCTGCGGGCGTTCACCGCGGAGACGCTGGCGGAGAACTCGGCGATGCTCCGGGTGTTCGCGGACGTCGGCCTGCCCGCGAAGCGGCGGATATCCGGCGGCGTGGTCGAGCTGACCTTCCCGCTGCCCGATGGCGAAGACAATTACCGGCTGGACAATTACCTGGCGACCGTGGCCAGCAAGGAAAGCCGGGCGGATGTGGCGAGCCTGCGCCCGCTGCTGCAGCCGCGGTCGGTCGCCGTGGTGGGCCCGAGCCGGCGCCGCGGCACCGTCGGCCGGTCCGTCCTGCGCAACATCGTGACGGGCGGCTTCACCGGTCCGGTCTACGCGGTGAATCCGCATGCCCGGACGATCGAGGGAGTGCCCTGCGTGGCATCGGTCAGTGACCTGCCCGGGCAGGTGGACCTGGCGGTGATCGCGGTGCCGCCGTCCGCCCTACCCGAAGTGGCTGCGCAATGCGGCCGCAACGGGGTCCGGGCCCTGGTCGTGATAACTTCCGCTCTGGGCGCCGCAGGCGCGGACCTGCTGGCCATCTGCCGCCAGTACGGCATGCGGCTGGTCGGGCCGAACTGCTTCGGCATCATCATGCCCTGGATCGGCCTGGACGCGACCTTCGCCGCCGACCACCCGCTGCCGGGCGTCGCGGGCGTGGTCGTGCAGTCCGGCGGGGTGGGGATCGCGCTGCTCGAGCAGATGTCCAGGCTCGGCATCGGCGTGTCCTCCTTCGCCTCGGTCGGCGACAAGTACGACGTGTCCCCTAATAACCTGCTGACCTGGTGGGCGCAGGATGAGGTGACCCAGATAGGGGTCCTGTTCGTGGAGTCGTTCGGCAACCCGCGCAAGTTCGCCGGCACGGCCCGCCGGGTCGCGCAGCGGATGCCGGTGCTGACCGTCATCGGCGCCCGGTCCCCGGCGGGCCACCGTGCGGCTTCGCACACCGCGGTAGCCGCGACGCCGCTGGCCACCCAGGAGGCCTTGTTCGAGCAGGCGGGTATCATCGCCACCACGAGTCTCGGTGAGCTCATCGACACCGCCGCGCTGCTCGCCTGCCAGCCGCTGCCCGCGGGTAACCGGGTCGCGATCATCTCCAACACCGGCGGCGCGGCCGCGCTGGCCGCCGACGCGTGCAGCGACCACGGCCTGCAGGTCGTCCAGCTCGGCGCGGCCACCCGGCGTAAGCTGCGCAGGCTGCTGCCCCCCCGGGCCGTCGTCACCGGGCCGGTGGACACCAGCCTGGAGGCGACGACCGATGCCTTCCGCGCTTGCCTGGAGGAAGTAGCCGCTGCCGACGGCGTTGACGCGATGCTCGCCGTGGTGGTCCCGACGGCCATCTCCGACCTAAGTGCCGCGGCGGCCGAAGCGGTCATCAGCAAGCCGCTCGCTGTCGCCATGCTCGACCGGGCCGAGTCCGTGCAACGGCTCAGGCGCCTGCCGGTAGCGCAGCCGCCAGCCGGCCGGCGCGCGGAGACCAGACCGGCGCGCGGTCTCACCGTCGTCGACGCGGCGGCAGCTGACGAGGAGGCGGCGGCAATCATCGACAAGGAGGAGACGGCGGCGGCAATCATTGACGAGGCGGCCGCTGCCGTCACCGGAGTGCCGGCTTACGCCGACACGGAGAGCGCGGCCCGCGCGCTCGGCCACGCGGCCCGGTACCAGGCCTGGCGCAGCCGGCCGCGGGGCAAGATCCCCGAGCTGAGCGGACTGCGCACGGCCGACGCTCGCGCCCTGATCACCGGATTTCTGGCCGGCTCACCAGCGGGCGGCTGGATGCCCGAGGCGAAGGCAGCCGAGTTGCTGTCCTGCTACGGCGTCCCGCTGGCTGTCACGATGTCAGCGGCCAGCGAGCAGGAAGCGGTCGAGGCTGCGGCAAAGCTCGGCGGCCGCGTCGTGCTCAAGGCGGAGGCCGAGGGATTGGTGCACCGGGCTGACGCCGGGGACGTGACGCTCGATCGGCGCACCCCGGAGGAAGTGGCCGAGGGCTACCGCGCGCTGGCAGCCGACTTCGGATCCAGGCTGAAGCGGGTGCTTGTCCAGCCGATGCTGACTGGCGGATTCGAGGTGCTGATCGGCGTCGTGCAGGAACCCGTATTCGGGCCGCTGGTCGTGTTCGGGTCCGGCGGGGCGCCGGGTGACGCGCTCGGCAAGCACGTCACCCGGCTGACGCCACTGACCGACGCCGACGCCGACGAGATGATCCACGCGGCGCGCGCCGCGCCGCGGCTATTCGGCGCTCTGGGCGCACCGCCGGTGGACACCGCGGCGCTCGCTGATGCCCTGCTGCGAGTCTCCAGGCTTGCCGATGATCTTCCTGAGGTCAGCGAACTGGATCTCAACCCCGTCGTTGCCAGGGAGGACGGTGCTTACTGCGTCGACGTGCGGGTGCAGATCACCCCGGCAGAGCCCAGGGATCCCTTCCTGCGCCAGCTGAGCTGAGCACGCCCCCGCCCCACGCCCCTATCCCACGTCCTTCGATGCGGCACGCGCCGTTGAGGGAGCGTGAGCGACCAGCCAGGGTACGCGGCGATATCGGTCACATCGCCTCGCCCTTTCGCGTTTGAAGCTGCAACCCGGCGAGGAGCCGGCCGGTGTCGGAGAGGTCGCCGACGATCTTCCGGATGGGCGGCGGGTACTGCCGGACCAGCATGGGCACCGCCAGGATCTGGTCGTCGGCCGCCCGGCTCGGGTTCTCCAGCAGGTCCACGACCTCGATGCGATGCCGCCCCGCCAGGTGCTGCTCGCAGGCAAGCCGCAGGTTCTCGATCGCGCGGAGGCAACTGGGCGAGCGCCCGGTCACATAGAGTCGCAGCTCCCAGGTCTCACTGGTGAGCGCCGGTGCCTTGGCTCCTGCATCGGCGTTGCGGGCTCGGGTCATCGTTGCCCTCCGGCGTCGCGCGGCGCTTCGTCGCGCGGCGCCGAATCGGCCCAGCGCTGCGAGGCCAGCGCCGACCGGTCCGCCTCGGCGTCGGCCGCCTGACGCTGTTCGCGCCCGGCGATCCGCTCGAGCTCGGCCTTGTCCGCGGCGACCTCGTCCTGCAGTACAGCGAACTTTGCCTCGGCCTCCACAATGCCCCGCCGCAGCTCGCGCCGGCGACGGCTAAGGTCCTCGGCTTGCTGCAGCTCCGCGCCGCGCTGCCGGGCTTCCTGCACCAGGCGAGCGGAACCGGTCACGACGCCGTCCGGGCCCGCATACACATCGACGAGCTGGACGCCGCGGTCAGTGAGCACGAACTCACGCACCTGGTTCGAATGGGCGCTGCCCCGCGACTTCAGCACGAAGAGCAGCCGGTTACGCTCACCGTTCGACTCGACGTTGCGCAGCAGCAACCAGGTGTCCACCAACGAGGACATGCCCGCCGCGCTTGTCTCGTCCTGAGCCAGCGTCGTCGCCAATGCGGTTATCCCCGAAGCCTTAAACAGGTCGATCTGGCGGGCCACCATCGAGGTCACCTCGGGGCCGGTGGGCCCATGGGCGAGGCTGGCGAGCCCGTCGAGGACGGCGACGGACGGCGTGACCTCCTCGATCAGCCGGGCCAGAATCGCCAGGTGGGCCTCGAACCCGAACGCTGTTGGCCGGGCCGCCCACATGCGCAGCAGGCCCGCGTCGACCCAGCGCCGCAGGTCGAGCCCCACCGATAGCATGTTGCGGATGACCTGGTCGGGTGATTCCTCGAACAGGACCAGCAGCGCCCGCTCACCCCGTGCGCACGCGGAGTCGATGAGGTTCGCTCCGAGCGTGGTCTTGCCTGTGCCCGCGGTCCCGCTGACCAGGACGGTCGATCCCCGGAACAGGCCGCCGGCCAGCATGTGGTCAAGGCGGGCCACGCCTGTCGAGATCCGCTCCTTGGGCGCGCCGTAGTCCAGAGCGACGGACGTGATCGGCAGCACGACGAAGCCCTGGGCCGAGATCAAGAAGGGGTACTCGTTGGTTTCGTGCGCTGACCCGCGGTACTTGACCACCCTGAGACGGCGCGTGGAAATCTCGTCGTGTATGCGATGGTCGAGAACGATCACGCAGTCAGACACGTACTCCTCGATCCCGTGGCGTGTGAGGCCGCTGTCGCCCCGCTCGCCGGTCACGATCGCGGTGATGGCCCGGTCCTCGAGCCAGCGGAACAGGCGGCCAAGCTCCGCTCGCACGATTGCCTGCTCCTGGAACGCGCTGAACAGCAACTCGACGGTGTCGAGCATGACACGCTTCGCCCCGATACGCTCGATGGTGTCGCCGAGGAGGAGGAATAGCGGCTCGAGGTCGAACTCCCCCGTCTCGACCAGCTCAGAGGGGTTCACCCGCAAGGCATGCACGACCAGCAGATTGTCCCGCTGGAGCCCGTCGAGGTCGAAGCCCAGCGAGGCGACGTTGGCGCTCACCTTTTCTGCCGACTCCTCAAAGGTGACCAGGACGCCTGGCTCGCCATGCTCCCGGGCGCCAGCGACGAGGAAATGCAACCCCAGCAGCGTCTTGCCCGATCCCGTGCCGCCCGTAACCAGCGTCGACCTGCCATGGGGCAGACCGCCCCGGGTGATCTCGTCGAGTCCGCGGATCCCCGTCGGGGCCTTAGGCAACAGGGGGCCTACGGCAGCCTCGGCCTCGGCTGAGATCGATTCCGCCATGATTGGGAGGTTATACCCGTTCCAGCGAGGTTTCCAAAGTCCGTCTCCCAGCGCTGCGGGCCTGTCGGGTGCCAGAAGTCTGCCTGACCTGTGAGCTGCGGCGATGTCCAGGTCGGCTGTGCGGCATGATGATCATCCGTGTCCCTTCGCCTGCTCTATCTCATCTTCGTCCGGGTTTGCGACTGGCTGGTCTTGCGGCCGGTCATCCGCCTTCAAGAACGCGGAGTTGCTCGTGCTGCGGCATGAGGTCGCCGTGCTGCGCCGTACCCACCCGCGGCCCCGGCTGGACTCGGCCGACCGCGCGGTCCTCGCCGCGCTGATCCTGTGGGTGCCGAGAATCTCGTCCATGCCCCTGACCAGCAGAGTTGCTCTATCTGCCTCCCGGCCAGATGATCGCCGGTCATGTGCCTGCGATTCGTCTTTCTCCTGATCACGCGTGCGGCCTCCTGGCGGCGGCTGTCTCGGCGCGATGAGGCCGGGAAGACCGCCGAGATCTTGATCCTGCGCCACCAGCTCGCCGTCTTGCGGCGGCGGCAACCACGACGTCCGAAGCTGACCTGGGCGGATCGGGCCCTGCTTGTGACCCTGCTCGGCGTGATACCGAAAGCACGTCGTCAGGGGCTGCGGTTGCTGGTCACTCCGGACACGATCCTGCGCTGGCACCGCGACATCGTCCGCCGCCGATGGGCCGCCCGGTCCATGCGCGGCAAGACCGGCCGGCCAGCGACCCGCCGGAACATCAGGGCCCTGATCCTTCGGCTGGCCCGCGAGAACCCCGAATGGGGATACCGCAGGATCCACGGCGAACTGGCTGGCCTGGGAGTGAAGGTAGCGGCATCGACGGCATGGGAGATCCTGAAGAAGGCCGGAATCGACCCCGCGCCGCGGCGGACTGCGCCTACCTGGTCACAGTTCCTGCGTTCTCAGGCCGACGCGATCCTGGCGTGCGACTTCTTCACGGCTGACCTGCTCGACGGCACCCATGCATACGTCCTGGCCGTGATCGAGCACGCCAGCAGGCGCATCCGAATCCTGGGGGTCACTTTGCATCCGACTGGGGAATGGACCGCTCAGCAGGCCCGCAATCTCCTCATGGACCTTGACGAGCAAGCCTGCCGAGCCAGATTCATGATCCGCGACCGCGGATCGAACTTCACGGCCGCGTTCGACGCGGTTCTCGCTGATGCCGGGGTCCGGACCGTGCTCTGTAACGTCCGGACGCCCCGCATGAACGCGATCGCTGAACGCTGGATCGGGGGATGCCGCCGCGAGCTCCTGGACCGCACCCTTATCTGGAACCAGGCTCACCTGCGACAGATCCTGCGCCAGTACGAGACCCACCACAACCGGCATCGGCCTCATCGGGCGCTGGGCGCCGCTGCTCCGCTGAAACCGCTACCCGAACCGGCCGACCTAGACCAGTACCGCGTCCGAAGACAAGCTCGCGTCGGTGGCCTGATCAACGAATATCGCCTGGTCGCATGACGTGGACGAGGTTTTCGGCACGGACAGGATCAGCGAGGAGATCGGCGTCCGCTGGCCCCTGCTCCTCTACCAGGGGTTCCTTGCCCTCGAGCGCTTCATCACCGGGGAGTGGGATGACGCGATCGCCGAGCTCGAGGCAAGCTTCGAGCTGGCGGACGAGATCCAGACGGTTGTAGCTCGAGCGCACGGCATCCTGTCCCTGATCAGCCTTCACCGCAACGACCTCAGCCGCGCCGAGGAGGCCGCCGGCGCCGCCGCCCGGGATCTCGCCCGCTGGGGCCCCGGCTACCTCACGACCTGGGCCGCGTGGCCGCGCGCGCTCATCCAGGAGGCCGGCGGCGAGATTGGACAGGCGCTCGCCACCATGACCGGCGCGTGGGACACGTGCGCCCGGCTGGGGCTCGCGCTGGATTACCCGGCCGTCGGGGCCGATCTTGTCCGGCTCGCGCTGGCCTCGGGTGATATCGGACGGGCCCGGGATGCCTCGGCGGCGGTCACCGAGGTAGCGGCACGCAACGAGGTGCCCTGGATGACCGGGGCCGCGCTGCGCTGCCGGGGCCTGATCGAGGACGACGCCGAGGTCCTGCAAGCCGCCGCTGTCGCCTGCGCGGGCGGGTCGCGTCCCCTGGGGCTCGCGCTTGCCTGCGAGGACGCGGGCGCCGCCTTCGCGCGGCAGGGCCGCCTGGACCGCGCCCGCCCGCTCCTCGATCAGGCGCTCGGCATCTACGAGCAGCTCGGCGCCGCCCGTGACCTGGCCCGCGCCGAAGCCACATTGCGCGAGGCGGGCATCCGGCGCGGCCGCCGCGGGACACGCGGCCGGCCGCAGACCGGCTGGGCCAGCCTCACCCCCGCCGAGCACGCGGTCGCCGGCCTGGTCGCCGAGGGACTGACCAATCCCCAGATCGGCGAGCGGCTGTACATATCACACCGGACCGTGCAGACCCACCTCGCGCACATGTTCGCCAAACTGGACATCGCCACCCGTGCCCAGCTCGCCGCCGACGTAACCAGGCATCGGGGCAGCGACCCGGCGGACACCGCAGACTTCGCCGGCGGGTAAGCACGCGCAGGTGCTGAGCAGCCCGCCCGCGATCAGGCCGGCCGCGCCGTGACGCTCATCGCGGCGCAGGCACCCATCGCCCGGCCGCCCAATGGCGAAGCCGCCAGCTACGAGGCTGCGGTGAACCGGGCAATGCCAGATCTTGCGCCCGACAAGACCGCCGTGATGGGCCCGCCGGTGCCGGGGCGGAGGCCCGTCCCGGGGAACGACATCGGCCATCCGGCGGATGTCCCCAAGGCCGCGTCACAGTCAGGCTCGCACTATGCGATCCAAACCCATGATCCTCGTCGCGCTGCTGCTGGCAGCGTTCCTCGTCAACCTGGACACGACCCTGGTGAACGTGGCGCTTCCCGCCCTGGTGCGCGAGCTGCATGCCACCACCACTGATCTGCTGTGGGTCGTCGACTCTTTCAACCTCGTCTTCGCCGCGCTGCTGCTCACCTTCGGCAGCCTGTCCGACCGGTTCGGCCGCAAGGGCATGCTGCTGGCCGGACTGACCGTGTTCGGCGCCGCCAGCCTGGCCGGCGGCTTCACGACCGACCCGGCGCAGCTCATCGCGGCGCGGTCGGTGATGGGGCTGGGCGCCGCGATGGCATTCCCGGCGACGCTGTCGCTGATCTCCAACGTCTTCACCGAGCGAAGGGAACGGGCTCGCGCGATCGGATTGTGGGGCGCGGTCGCCGGCGTGGCCATCGCGATGGGGCCGATTGTGGGTGGCTGGCTGCTGGAGCAGTTCAGCTGGGCCAGCATCTTCATCGCCATGGCGCCGGTAGCGGCGGCGGCCGCGTTCGTGGTGGCGCTGGTCGTTCCCACCTCGAAGGACCCGCAGGCGGCAGCTCCTGACATCGCCGGCCTGGTGCTGTCGTCGGCAACCATGGCGCTGCTGGTCTTCACCATCATCGAGGCGCCGGCCTACGGGTGGGGAGCGGTACGGAGCCTGGCAGGTTTTGCCGCCTCGGCGGTCCTGCTCGCCGCGTTCATCGTGCGTGAGCGGCGTGCCGCGCACCCGATGCTCGATGTGCGGCTGTTCCGCAACATGCGGTTCAGCGCGGCCAGCGCCGCGGTCACGGTGTCGTTCTTCACCCTGCTCGGCTTCATCTTCCTGATGACCCAGTACTTCCAGTTCGTCCGCGGCTACGGCCCGCTCTCGGCCGGCGTGCACCTGCTGCCGGTGGCGCTGTCGGTCGGCGCCGGATCGGTCGCCGGGACCCAGCTCGCCGTGCGGGCCGGGACCAAGCTCATCGTCACTACCGGGCTGGTCGCGATGGCCGGCGTTCTACGGCTGGGTAGCGGCGACCACCAGCACAACGATCGGCTACGACGTCATCGCGGCCCAGATGGTGCTGTACGGGCTCGGCATGGGCCTGACCTCGGCGCCCGCCACCGAGTCCATCATGGGCGCCATCTCGGCGGCCAAGGCCGGCGTCGGCTCGGCCGTGAACGACTCCACCCGGCTCATCGGCGGCACGCTCGGCGTGGCCGTGATCGGCAGCGTGTACGCATCGGTCTACGGATCACGGCTCACCGCCATCATGCCGGCCAGCGTGCCCGGCCCGGTCGCGGCGATCGCGCACCAGTCCGTCGGCGCGGCCTACGTGGCCGCCGGCAAGATCGCGGCCCTCGGGCATCCGGTCCTGGGACAGGCGCTGCAGCACGCCTCCGCCAACGCGTTCCTGCGCGGCCTGACCGTCGGCTGCCTCGTCGCCGGCGCCGTCGCCGCCGCGGGGGCCCTCCTGGCCGTCCTGTTCCTGCCCGCCCAGCCCGTCCAGCCAATCCAGATCGCCCCGCCAGCGAGCCCGGCGGCCGATGAACCCGCAACAGCCGAAGCCGCGCACGAAGCCGAGACCCAAGCGCACCCCGCCTCAGCGGCCCGGTAACCCCGCGGCAGGAAATAACTGCCCCGCCACACCTGACTGACACCGAAGGGATCACCGCCATGACCGGACCGATCACCCGCCACCGCGACATCGAATCACTCAAGACAGCGGCCCGCTGGCCCGGCGCCGACCGGAACACCACGGTCATCCTCGCCAGCCAGGCTCGCGGCCGCCCGCGCGGACGGCGAGGGGTACCGCTACTTCTCCGAGCTGGCCGGCGCCCGGCCAGGTGAGGCGCTGCCGCTCACGCTCGCCGGGTTCTTCCAGGCACGGCTGGGCGAAGACGTGGACGCCGCGCTGGCCAAGCTGGACCAGGCCGCGGCCACCGATCTCGGCCCGCCGCAGTACTTCCGCGGGCTGGCCCTGGCCGGGCTGCCGCCAGACCGGCGGCGGGCCGAACAAGCCGTGGCCGACCTGGAGTTCGTCCTGGCCGTCGCCGACCAGTTCCCGCCCATGCTGATACGCGCCGCGTACCACGGCCTCGCCGCTGCCCATGCCGTGCTGGGCCACGATGACCAGGCCGCCGAGGCGATGCGCAAGTCCGGGCTCGGTGCCGCCCCGGCAGACACCCAGCTGATGTTCGGCGGCTTCTCGGCGACCGCCCAGGACGGGTTCCGCTTCACCTCGCCCAGGATCCTGCGCCCGGAACCCGGTATCCAGGTCGCCCAGGGCTACGACTTCGGCGACCTCGCGTTCATCACGACCAGCGACGGCGTCGTCGCGATCGACGCCGGCACCACCCAGGACCGGGTCAAGGCCGCGCTCGGCGACCTCGACCCGCCCGCCGACGGCGCGATCAGCCACCTGATCCTCACCCACGCGCACTGGGACCACATCGGCGGCGCGGACGCGCTGCGCGGGCCCGGCACCCGGGTGATCGCCCAGGCCGGCTTCCCCGCCGGACTCGACCGTGAGCAGGGTGACCGGCCACTGTTCCGCTACTTCACCGGAGCCGCCGGCAGTGTCCCCCCGGCCGTCGTCCCCGACCAGCTGATCAGCCAGCCGACGACACTGACCGTCGGGGGCACCGAGCTTGTCCTGTACCCGACGCCGGGCGGGGAAACCCCAGACGCGCTGATGGTCCACCTTCCGGCGAGCGGCGTGCTGTTCGCCGGCGACGTGCTGATGCCCTACCTGGGGCAGCCATTCGCCAGCGAAGGCTCCCCGAAGGGCTCCTGGAGGCCCTCGCCTTCATCGGCAGCCTGCGGCCCCGCCTGCTCATCCACGGCCACACAACACTCACCGAGCAGTTCACCGCCGAGGCGATCACCGGCCTGCAGGCGGCACTGACCCAGCTGCACGGCCAGGTGCTGGACGGCATCCGCGACGGCCGCACCCTCCCCGACATCCTGGAGGAGGCCAGCCTCCCGGCAGTGCTCCGCGATCACCCCACCGCGGTCGTGCCGTACCTGGTGATCCGCGACCACTTCACCGAGCGGCTCTACCACCAGCGCACCGGTTACTGGCAGCCAGACGGGCGGGGACTCGAGCCGGCGACCGCGGCCGAGCACGCCGCCGCACTCGACCTGCTGGCCGCAGGCAGGGAAGAGCAGTTCGCCGCCGCCGCTGCCACCCTCATCGGCCAAGGCGATCACGCCCTCGCCCTGCAGATCATCCAGCCGGGCCTGCTGCGCCACCCCGCCAGCATCACACTGGCCGGGCTGCGCCGCACCGCGCTGCACCGCCTCATGGAGCAGTACCAGCAGTTCGACCCGTTCAAGTTCCTCATCTACGCCGAACTCGCCGGCGCCGAGATCGGCCCGGTCCAGTAGCCGCCCGGCGCAACTGTGCCGACGCGTCACAGCAGAACCGCGGCGGACATTGTCTTGACGGGCCCGGATCGCCGGCCCGCTGCCGCGCTGCCGCGCAGCCGGGCATATACGGGCGGGCAGGTTAGCCGGGCAGTGTCTCGGCCCGCGTGGCGGGATCACCCGCGACAACTGCTGACCAGCGCAACCAGCACGGAAGGAATGAGACACAGTGAGGCAGATACAGGTCCAGCGGCGCCCGCCGCGCAGCGCGGACAGCGAACCGCCGCGCGCGGAATACCACGACCCGGCCATCCGCCGGGCCCGGCAGGCCACCGCACGTGCCGCACGGAAGACGCGATAACTGATGACCTACTACGGCGATGAGGCGTTCCCGGCGCTCAGCGATGAGCAGTGGGCGCGGCTGCAGGCCTACGGATCTGCGCAGGAGGTGGAATCGGGTGCGCTGCTGTCCGGGGTCGGCGAGGCTACCTATGACCTGATCCTGGTTGATTCCGGAGAGGCAGAGGTCGTCCGGGCCGCAACCGCGCGGGCGGCCGAGGCCGTCGTCGCCCGTTTCGGCACGGGCCAGTTCGTCGGAGAGCTGGGCCTGCTCACCGGGCAGGCGACATATCTGAGCGCCCGGGTGTCCAAGCCAGGACAGGTCCACCGGATCTCGCCTGTCTGTTTCCGGCAGCTGATGGATGAGGATCCGGACTTGTCTGACGTGATCTTGAGGGCCCTGATGGTCCGCCGCCGGTACCTGCGTGCGGGTGAGGCTGCCCGGAGCATCGAGATCCTGGGCAGCGAGATGTCAGCCGGGGCGCTCGCATTGCGCACTTACGCCGCCCGGCAACAGCTGCCCCATACTTGGGTCGAGATCGACACTGCGGCCGGTGCGGCGCTCGCCCGCGCCGTCGCCGCTGCCGGCGGTGATCTTCCGGTGGTGATCACCCCGACCGCGGTGCTGCGACAGGCCACACCCGCCCTGCTAGCCGGGCATCTGGGCTTGTCCTACCAGCCCGTCGCGGGGCCGCTCCTGGATCTGGTCATCGTCGGCGCTGGCCCGGCTGGACTGGCTGCCGCGGTCTACGGCGCGTCGGAAGGCCTCAAGACGCTCCTGCTTGATGCCGTCGCCGCTGGCGGGCAGGCTGCGGCCAGCTCGCGGATCGAAAACTACCTCGGGTTCACCTCCGGCATCAGCGGCGCTGAGCTAACCGGCCGCGCCGCGGTGCAAGCACAGAAATTCGGCGCCCGTATCGCAAGCCCCAGCCAGGCTGCCCGGCTGGACACCACCCACGAGCGTCTGCGGATCATGCTGACCGACGACACCACTATCGAGGCGCGAGCAATGGTCATCGCCACCGGTGCCCGCTACCGCTCCCTGCCGCTCGACCGGTGGGCGGAGTTCGAGGGCGCGGGCATCTATTTCGCGGCGACGGAGCTGGAGGCCAGGGCCTGCGGTCCGGACCCGGTCGCGGTCGTCGGCGGGGCGAACTCCGCCGCCCAGGCGGCGCTGTATCTCGCCGGGCACGGCAACGCCGTCACCCTGATCGTGCGCGGCAATGACCTGGCCGCCGGCATGTCCTCCTACCTCGCCGACCGCATCCTGGCTCATGCGAGGATAACCGTGCGCACCGCCACGGAGGTCACCGCGCTGCACGGCGGAGGCCATCTTGAGGCCATCACCGTGCACACCGCAGCGCCGGGCGACGACCGATCCGACATCAACCAGCCATGCCGGGGTCTGTTCTGCTTTGTCGGCGCCACCCCTGCCACCGGCTGGCTCGAGGACATCGCTGTCGATGACGACGGCTTCGTGCTCACCGGCACCCACCTGGACGGCGCGTTGCTCGGCGCGACCTGGGCTGAGCTGGGCCGCCGCCCGCTGCCGTTCGAGACCAGCCAGCCGCTGGTCTTCGCTGCCGGCGACGTCCGGGCCGGGTCGATGAAACGCGTCGCCGCCGCGGTGGGCGACGGCGCCAGCGCCATCCGCTCCGTCCACACCGCCCTCGGATCGGCAGGCTCGTGAACTGACCGCCAAGCCGGCCTCCTCCGCGGCGCCGACCGGTTGGCCTGCGGCCCAACCATCACCTCTCAAATGGCGGTTATCCTTTTCGTCTCTGGACCCTTCAAGGAGATCTCGACGTAAGGAGTCAGGCCCATTGCTCCATTCCTGAAGTGCAGATCATCCCAGATACCGGTTTTGGGATCGTGAAAGACCTGCAGCCGCACCTCCTCTTCTCCACTAAAGGCGCGGTCCTTAAAACTCGGAGCAAGCAGCAGCGCTTCCAGGATGAAGAGCCAGGCCGGGCCTCCGGTTGCTTCGCATCTCCCTCCTACGCCACCGGCGTCCCCCCACACCGCCATCCCCCGGCACGCACCGCACCGCGGACACGTCACCACCAGGCAACTCTAACCGCCCGCGCAGCAGGCCAGACAACCCCAGCCGACGGCCTTTCCCACGGGCACCGGGGGTCATCGTGGCGGGCCGGACGACGGTAACCGGGCACCGGGCCCTGCCCGCACCCTTGTGCCCAGTGGCCACTTCGCCGAGATGGCCCTGACCGGCCACTCCCGCCATTCGCGGAAAGATCACCGCCAAGACGCACCCGCCCTGCCCGCTGGCCGCCGCCCGTGGGTCTTTCCTGCCCGCCGATCCGGCCGGCCACGGTGGCTGTCGGCTCTGCCGCCTGGCCGGACACAGAATTGACCAATATGCGCATCTCCAGCAATGCGGGCGCCTGGTAATCCTCGCGCTCATACTCGGCGATATACGCGTGTGTTCCTGGCCATATCTACACCGCGGCTGGCGCTTACCGCCTGTACTCACCGATCCGGCGGCGAGGCTCTGGCGCGGCACAAGGGGGCGTGCGGCGGTTCGCTGCGCCATCTAGCCATGGACGGTGGCGAGGATCCTGGTACGGGCAGCGTCAAGCCCCGGGCAGGCGACCTGAGCGGCCGTCGGCGGCCACGCCCCGTGCGCGCGTCGCGCCTGGTTCCTCACGTGGTGCGCCAGCGCGCCGGCAGGCGCGCAGGGCTGCGCCACGGCGAACCCGCGCTGTCCCGGCTACCGAACGCCCGGGTGCAGGCCGGGACCAGACTGGGCGGGGCCTTGCCGACTCTCCCGCGCCGCGAGGATCTTGACACCCCGCGCGGCGCTCAGGACGGTGCTCCCTCAGGACACCGCCTCAGCGAGCAGCCCGACCTGCTCCAGGCTCGACGAGGTCGGCACGAAGATGAGCTCGTCGCAGCCGGCCTTCCGCGAACGCGGCGGCGTAGCCCTTCACCATCTCCGGGCTCACCGCCGCGCTGGCCGCGATCTGGCCTGCGATGTCGCCCAGGAACGCGTAGTAGTGGCCGAGATAGCCGTCTGCGAGCGCGCGGGCGTCCGGGCCCAGCGCGAAGTAAGCCAGCGTCAGCTTGCGCGGCTTGCCCGGCCGGCCCTCGTCCTGCCACGCCTGGTCAACGGCCGCCGCCGCCTGGCCGAACATGGCCGGGGTGCCGCCGCCGTTCATCCATCCGTCAGCGACGCGGGCTACCCGGCGGAAGCTGGCCTCCGTCGAGCCGCCCAGGATCAGCTCAGGGCCACCCGGCCGGCCGGCGGCGGCCCGATCGGGCCGATGTCGCCCCGCCCCTCACCCGCCCAGATGCGCTGCATCTCGTCCAGCTGCTCGTCGAAGCGCCGCCCTCGCCCGGCCATGGTCAGCCCACTCGCAGCGAAGTCGTCCTCCCGGCCGCCGATGCCCAGACCCAGCACCAGGCGGCCACCCGAGATGCGGTCGAGTGAGGCCGCTTGCTTGGCGAACAGCGCCGTGTTCGTGCGCAGCGGCGCCAGCAGGACCGACGTCGTCAGCCGGATCCGGCTGGTGACCGCGGCCGCCGCGGCCAGCGCGATCAGCTCCTCGTAGTTCGGGTACACGAGCCGGCCGATCGTGCCGAGAGTGCTGAAGCCAGCCTCGTCTGCCCGCCGGGCCCAATCGACGAGAGTCCTGCCTTCCGTGTCCGGAACTGCGTTCGGAAGGCCGATCCCGACATCCATGCTGAACCTCCATCGTCGCTCGTTCAATCGGTCAAGGACCGACAGTAACCGTCCCCCGGGCGGGGACGTCATCAGGCCACGGACGCGACCCGCAGCACAGCAGCGCCTCAGGCGGAGTGAGACCAGCATGCTCGATGACGCCGCCCAGATCTTCACGGTGAGCAGGTGTCACCGCGTTCTGGCGAACTCGCCTCAGGGGCTAGCTGGCGGACTTCGAGGAGGTCGAGGCCAAGCGCCTCGATCTCAGCCAGGACGCCATGGAGTCCCGGCCGGTCCAGCGTGCCGGTCAAGACTGTTTCCGGGCCCTGCCGCTTCCACGCCATCGCCGGAAACGCGGAAAGCAACATGGCGCCGAGATGACCGTTGATCCTGATCATGTACCTGGCCGATGCAGGGTCCATGCGGTTATGGTCCGGCGCAGGCAGGTGAGTCCGCATCGCCAGGATCTGGTGACACCGACGCCCGAATGGCGTAGCGCGGAGCAGCCAGGCGTTGCGCTAGTCACCGTCCGGGCACGTAACCTGGCTAGATGCTGAGAGGCGGCCGGCGCCGGGCCAGCGCGCCGGGGATCGGGTTCAGGCGTGGCGTTGCCCAGGCAGCTCCGCGACTGATTCAGCGCGGAGAGCTTCTTGCGTCCCTCGATCGAGCGACGACAGCGAAGGTGACGCTTATCTCAGCCCCCGCAGGCAGCGGCAAGACTTCCCTGCTACGGGCCTGGGCAGATGGTGCGGGTCAGCCGTACCGGCTGGCAGTCGTCCAGGTGCGACGCGATCAGCAGGACTCCCAGCAGTTCTGGCTTGCCGTCCTCAGCGCCATCCAGGCGGCCTCAGGCGCGCCTGGCGAGGGCGAACAGCTGGCAGCCACACCCGACTTCAATGAAGCGGCCATCGGCGAGAGAGTTCTGTCGGAGCTCGCCGAGCATCGCGATCGCACCTTCCTGGTCATCGATGATCTGCACGAGCTGACCTCGCCAGAGGCGCTCATGCAGCTGACCCGGCTGCTGGAGAAGCTCCCCGAGCATGTGCACGCGATCCTCGCAACGCGGCGTGATCTGCCCTTCCGGTTGCACAAGCTTCGCCTCGCCGGCGAGCTGGCCGAGATCCGCGCGGCAGACTTGCGTTTCACTGAGGGCGAGACCCGCCAGTTCCTGGACGCTTCGGGCATCGCGCTATCGGAGGCTGGGGTCGCCAGGCTGCACCAGCGCACGGAAGGCTGGGCTGCCGGCCTGCGGCTCGCGGCGATGTCGCTGGCGAGCAGCCCGGACCCGGAGAGATTTGTCGCCGAGTTCTCTGGCAGCAGCCGTACTGTGGCCGAGTACTTGCTCGCCGAGATGCTGGAATGCCAGCCGCCCGGGGTCCAGCAGCTTCTTCTGCGCACTGCCCTGCTCGAGCGGGTCAACGGCGAGCTGGCGGATCTGCTGACTGGTCATCCAGGCTCCGAACGCATCCTCCTCGATCTCGAAGACGCCAATGCGTTTGTCGTATCGCTCGACCCGGCCCGAACCTGGTTCCGGTATCACCACCTCTTCGCCGACCTGCTCCGCCTGGAGCTGCGCCGAAGGCTCCCCGAAGAACTGCCGGCCCTGCACCGGCTGGCCGCGAAGTGGTTGATCGAGCACGGCGAGATCATCGACGCCATCCGGCATACTCAGGCCGCGGGTGACTGGTCCGACGCGGCGCGGCAGCTCGCCGACCACTCATTCGGCATGACCCTGGACGGACAGGTGCAGACCATCGAGTCCCTGTTGCGCGCGTTCCCGCCAGGTGCCGTTATCGAGGGCCCGGACATCCCTCTCGCGCGCGCAACCAGCGATCTTGCTCAGGGACGCCTGGACGAGGCTGCCGCCCACCTGACCGTGGCCGAAACCGCGATCACATCGACGCCGCCAGACCGCAAGCACCGCCTCGAAGTGGCGATCGCAGCGCTGAAACTATCGCTCGCGCGGAAGCGCGGCCACCTGGCGGGCGTAGTCGAGCAGGTCAGGTTCCTTGCCTCGCCAATAACCGGGCAGTCTGACGAGGACATCGCGCTCGACAGCGACCTGCGCGCGGTGGCGCTTATGAATCTCGGAATCGTCGAAGCGTGGTCGCTGGGGAACCAGGACAGTGAGCGGCACCTGCAAGAGGGCGCCGATCTTGCGCGGAGGATCGGACGCCCGTACCTCGAAGTGGCCTGCCTGGCTGAGCTCGCCTTCGCATCGAAGATCGAGCCCTTCGCGACTACCCGGCGGCGGTGCCGGGAGGCGATAGCCCTCGCCGAGCAACATGGCTGGGGCGCGGAGCCGGTCATCTCGCCTGCGCTCGTGAACCTCGCAGGCGCTCTCATATGGACGGGCGAATTCGACGAGGGCGATTACTGGCTGCAGCGCACCACCCGCGCCCTGGAGACAGACACCGGACCCCCTATGAGGCTGTTGCTGCACATAGGCACGGGCATGCTGCTGTCTGGCCGGCGCAGGCAGCGCGAGGCACTGGCGGAATACACCGCGGCCGAGCACCTGCAGGCGCAGCTGGAAGACTCACACGCACTGGCGCATCAGCTGACGGGCTGGAGGCTGGCCACGCAAGCCCGGCTCGGGCAGCTCAGCGACGCCCGCGCCTCGCTGGCAGCACTCGATGCGGAACTGGCAGATTCCAGCGAGATCGGTAACGCCCGCGCGGCCATCTGCCTCGCCGAGGGCAACCCGGCCGCCGCTCTCGCTGCGGTCCAGGATGTCCTGAACGGGATAGCTCCGGCCATCGGCTACGTGACAGTCGTTGAGGCAAACCTCCTGGCAGCGATCGCGCACCGCGAACTCGGCGACCACCGTGCTGCCACCGCGGCCACCGAGTGCGCACTGGCCCTGGCGGAGGCGGACCGGCTCATACTGCCGTTCGCGATGACGGGCTCGCTCGAGCTGCTCGAGGCCATGCCGCGGCATGAGACGGCTCACGCGGCCCTGCTGGCCGACATCCTCGACGTGATGCGCGGATCGTCCATAGCGCCGGGCAATGAGCCTTCACTGGCGCAGATCGAGGAACTCAGCCCGAGCGAGCTGCGGGTGCTGCGGTACCTCCCGACGAACCTCTCCCGGCCGGAGATCGCCAGCGAGCTATCGGTCTCGGTGAACACCGTCAACACCCACATCCGCAACATCTACGCCAAGCTCCAGGCTCAGGATCGTTCCTCGGCAGTACAGCGCGCACGAGAGATGCGGCTGCTCTCGGTCGGCCTGAACGGCTAAACGCTAGCCGGACATCGCCGGGCGGCCAGCCTCTGCTGAAGCACAATCACCAGAACTAGGTGACAGCCACTCACCCGGCTGCTGCCTTAACGTTGGCGAAGAATTCCTGCCACGGGAAGCGATGACGCCAATGACCGGTAACGGACACCGCTATCGCCTGGGGCCGGTAACCGTGTCACGCATCGGCTTCGGCGCCATGCAGCTGCCGGGTCCGGGGTATTCGGGCCGCCGCAAGACCGCGGCCAGGCGATTGCGGTTCTGCGGCGCGCCGCGGAACTTGGCGTCGATCACATCGATACCGCCCAGTTCTATGGCCCCGACGTCGCGAATGAGCTCATCAGGGCAGCGCTGCATCCATACCCGGAGGGACTGGCGCTGGTCAGCAAGGTTGGCGCGCGACGGGACCTGTCAGGCCGGGTGCTGCGTTTCGATTCCCCGGCGCAGCTCACGCAGGGAATCGAGGACAACCTGCGAAGCCTGGCAGTTGACCATCTTGCCGCAGCCAATCTCCGCCTTATGGACGATGCCAAGCGCGGCCAGCGATTCGATGACCAGCTCACCGCGATGGTGAAGGCGCGCGACAACGGCTTGATCGGCGGCATCGGCCTCAGCAACATCACCCGCGAGCACCTGGTTCACGCGCTGGCGGTCACCGACATCGCATGCGAGCAGAATCCCATGAACCTGGCAGACCGCCACTCCCTGCCGGTGCTCGAGGAGTGCGAGGCACGGGGTATTGCCTTCGTGCCGTTCTTCCCGCTCGGCTCGGCCTTCGCCCGAGGTAACCCGGTCCTGCGCAGCCCCCAGGCCGCGAGCATCGCAGCTCGCCTCGGCCGCACTCCAGCCCAGATAGCCCTGGCGTGGCTGCTGAGCTTCCGGCCGAACATCCTGCTGATCCCCGGCACATCATCACTGAGGCACCTCGAGGAAAACATGGCCGTCCGGGACATCGAGCTCAACGCAGCAGCACGCCAGGCGCTGGCCTCCGCGGGCTAGCACAGGACCCCAAGCGCTGCCGTGGTCACCGTGCCCGAGCGCTTGTCCGCAACGTCACCAGCGCCACGGACTGGCGGTGCCCTGCACCGCGCATCCGTCCGTGGCCTTGGAGTGCGCCTGGCCAGCGCCACGCAGGTCCTGGATCGCGTCCGGTGAAGTCCACTCGGGTCCCGCAGCGTCCGTGCCTTGTGGCGAGCATACGGTGATGGCGGGCAGCGACCGGGAACGCAGCTTCACGGTGGGTACTGCGGAAGGCGGGGTTCCGCCACGTCGCGGCCGCAGGCGGGGAATGCCGCTGCTGGCTGGACCGGCCCGGCTAGCTACTGTTTGGCAGCGGCGAATGAGGGCGGGCGGGTGGGCGGCACGGATACCACGAACGGATCGTTCGGCTGGAAATGGGTTTCGGTGAGAACGCCTACACGAAGTGCACCTGGGCGCCGCCGGGCTCATGGTCAACCAGCTGGTCGCAGGTCGGGCAGTACCAGCGGGCTTCTACTGGGGTTCCGCACGCGTCGTGGCGTGGCACGTCGGCCGGGTCGGTGTGGTTAGCGCCCCAGTGCGCCAGCAGGCGGAGGGCGCCAGCGAGCTCCTTCCCCTCGGCGGTCAGCTCGTAGGCCGCCCGCGGGGGCCGCTCGGAGTAGAGCCGGGCTACCAGCAGGGCGTCGCGTTCGAGCCGCTTGAGCCGCTCGGACAGGATGTTCGCCGCGATACCCGGGATCTCGCTGAGCAGTTCGTTGAACCGGCGCGGGCCGGTGAGCAGGGCCTCCACCACCAGCAGGGTCCACCTGTCACCCACCCGGGCCAGCGCCTCGGCGAGCGGTGAGCTGTCCTTGGGTTCGGCCATGCCCCGATGGTAGCCGGTTGACAGATGCGACATTGATAGTAGGTTGCAAGTTACTAGTTACTCGAGGAGGCGGCGGTGTCGATCCTGGATGAGGTGCAGGCAAGCATCAGGCAGCTGGCTGAGGGGGCCGGCGCCTCGGTGGTCGGAATCGGCCAGCGGTGGGGCCTCGGCTCGGGCATCGTGCTCGCCGAGGGACGGGTGCTGACCAACGCGCACAACGTGCGCGGGGATCAGGTGACGGTCACGTTCGCGGACGGACGCACCGCCGACGGGACCGTGGCCGGGCATGACATCGACGGCGATCTGGCCGTCATCGAGGTGGACACCGCCGGGGCGCCAGCCCTGCCGTGGGCCGCTGCCGCGTCTGCGGAACTCGGCATGCCGGTGTTCGCCCTGGCCAACCCGGGCGGCCGGGGGCTGCGGGTGACGTTCGGGTTCGTGTCCGGCATCGAGCGGACGTTCCGTGGCCCGCGCGGCCGCCGCATCACCGGCACCCTGGAGCACACCGCGCCGCTGCTGCCCGGTTCTTCGGGCGGCCCGGTCCTGGACGCGGCCGGGCAACTGCTCGGGATCAACACGAACCGCCTGGGTGAGGGCTTTTACCTGGCCATACCGGCCGACGAGGCGCTGCGAGGCCGGGCCGACGCGCTAGCCCGCGGCGAGTCCCCGCCATCCCCACAGCTAGGCGTAGCCATCGCCCCTGGTCACGTGGCCAGGCGGCTGCGCCGCTCGGTGGGCCTGCCGGACACCGACGGCCTGCTCATCCGCGAGGTGATGGACGACAGCCCGGCGGCCCGCGCCGGACTGGCCCAGGGCGACCTGATCGTGGCCGCGGGCGGCCAGCCGGTGCGCACCCCCGATGACCTGTACGAGGCGCTCCGGGCGGCACAGGCCGACAGCATCCAGCTGAACGTCGTGCGTGGCACCGACGAGCGGACAATTGAAGTATCGTTCGCCGGGAACGGCCAGCCAGGCCAGGGGGCATAAGCACATTGGCCCTGCGTGCCGCGGCCAGCGGCGGATGGCCCCGGAAGATCGGCATGGAGCCGGCCTGCGAGACCTTGTGACGTAGATGGTTCTGGTGCGCTGGTTGACCTGACGCCGGTGGGAGGTGGAGCCGGCCGCTTGCTGCGTCACTTCGCCGATGAGCAGGCCGCCGACTATCAGCCCGATCCAGGTCGGCCCCCTGGTGAACAGGCCGCATCCGCATCCTCGGAGTCACGCAGCATCCAACCGGAGCGTGGACAGCCCAGCAGGCCCGCGACCTCCTGATGGACCTCCGCGACCAAACGCATCGAGTCAGGTTCATGATCCGCGACCGTGGCTCGAATTTCACGTCCGCGTTCGACACGGTCCTCGCCGACGCCGGCATCCGGACCGTGCTCTGCAGCGTCCGGGCGCCCCGCATGAACGCGATCGCCGAACGCTGGATCGGCGGATGCTGCCGCGAACTCCTGGACCGCACCCTCACCTGGAACCAGAGCCATCTGCGACGAATCCTGCGGAGTACGAGACCCACCACAATCAGCACCGGCCTCACCAGTCGCTGGACGGCGCTGCCCCGCTGAAACCGCTACCCGAACCGATCGACCTCGAGCAGTACCGCGCACGAAGACAGGCTCGCGTCGGTGGCCTGATCAACGAATATCGCCTGATCGCGTGACGTGGATGAGGTTCTCGGCACCCACAGGCCTGCCCGAGGAGGTCACAGGAGGCCCTGAACCGCGACGTCAGAGTGTCAGGCGCACTCAATCAGCCGCCCGGTTCGCGTCCTGCCGCTACAAGGACGGCCTGGCCACCGCCGGTGGGAGACCCGGGTCTATCACTGGCGAGCAGCAGAGAAGGCCCACGGGCATCACCTTGACCGCTGGATGGGTCGCGGCGGCCACCTGGGACGGCGGCGCAAGGGCGGGCGCGGCTACCTCTGGCTCCGGCTCGGGGATGAGGGCCGAGGCTTCGCTGGTGAGTTCTTCAAGCCGCTTCCGTGAGGGCAGCATGAAGATCGCGAGGATCGCGCCGAGCCCGAGCAGTCCGGCCGAGATCGTGAAGGCCACGGTGTAGCCGTGGGTCGCCGCGATCGCTGGTGCCTGCGGGCCTGTGTGGTGGGCGATGAGGTAGCTGGTCGTCGCGCTCGCCACGATGGTGCTGAGGATGGAGATGCCGATCGATCCGCCAACCTGCTGCATCGTGTTGACCAGCGCCGAGGCCACGCCGGAGTCCTGGCGCGGGACGCCGGCCGTGGCCGTGTTGATCGCCGGCGCGAAGATCATGCCGAAGCCCAGGCCCATGATGAGCAGGGCGGGCAGCATACCTCCGAGGTAACTGGAGGTCACGGTGAGCTGGGCCAGGTAGGCCGTCCCGCCGGCGCCCAGCAGCATGCCCGCCGTGATCAGGGGGCGGGGCCCCACCCGGGGAAGGGCCACGACGCTGGACAACGTGGAGGCAACCAGGATCCCGGCGACCAGCGGCAGGAACAGCAGCCCGGTGGTCAGCGGGCTGTATCCCTTGACCTGCTGCATGTAGTAGGTGAGGAACAGGAAAATGCCGAAGACCGCAATTCCGGTGATGCCGACCGCGACGTAGGAGCCGCCCCGGGTGCGGTCAAGGATGACCCGCAGCGGCAGCAGCGGGTGACTGGATCGCTGTTCGGCGACGACGAACGCGGTGAGCAGGACCGCGCCGAGGACCAGGGAACCGAGGGTCAGCGTGGCGGTCCAGCCGGCCGTCTCGGCGTGGGAGAAGCCAAAGACGATGAGGAACAGCCCAGTGCAGGCCAGCACGGCGCCAGGCCAGTCCATCCGCGGCGGGGTAGCCGGGCGGCTGCTGCGGATGTAAGCCAGGGCGCCCGCCACCGCTATCGCGGCGAAGATCAGGTTGACGAACAGCGTGTAACGCCAGGACAGGTACTGGGTGAGCACCCCGCCGAGGATCAGGCCCACAGCCCCACCGCCGGCCGCGACCGAGCCGAAAACCGCGAAAGCCCGGCCCCGCTCGCGCGGGTCCCGGAACGTGCTGACCAGGGTGCCCAGCGCGGACGGCGCGAGGATGGCACCGAAGGCACCCTGCAGCGCCCGGGCCGCCACCAGCATCACGAACGAGACGGCGGCGCCGCCGATCGCAGAGGCGACGGCGAATCCGATCAGGCCCGTGATGAACACCCACTTGCGGCTGTACATGTCGCCGAGCCGGCCGCCCACCAGCAGCAGGCTGCCGAAAGCCAGAGCGTAGCCCGTCACCACCCACTGCCGGTCACTGTTGGCGAACCCCAGCGCCTGCTGCGCCGACGGCAGCGCGATGTTCACGATGGTGGAGTCCAGCACCACCATCAGCTGGGCGACAGCCACCACGACCAGGATCATCCAGCGCCGGTCAGCAGGCGCCGCCGAGTGGCCCTGCGTATCCCGGGGACCTGGTGAAGCGGCTGGCTGTGCCATGTGAACTCCCGATTTGCCAACGTACGTCTATTTAAGGTCTGGCCCAAAGACCGCCTCAAGGGGTCCGGGGCGATCGGCTTATTGGATGGTCGGCTCCGGCGGATCCTCGGAGCCGGCCTCGACTCGTTCTTAAGTCCGTCATCCCTTGCGATCTGCCTTTCGCTATGCGGTGACGCGTTCTGCGCCGGCGAGATGCGCCGACAGGAGCTGTCCGGCTCTGTCCAGTGCAGCGGCCGCTTCGTCGAGGATCGGGTAGAAGGTTTGGAAGACGTGCGGCACCCGGGGGGTGATGTCGAGGGTGACCTCGACGTCGGCGGTGGCGGCTTGCCGCGCGAGGCGGACGGCGTCGTCGAGGAGAACCTCGTGAGTTCCGGCCTGGATGATCAGGGGCGGCAGGCCGGACAGGTCGGCGAATATCGGGCTGATGAGGCCAAGAGCGGCGTCTTGTCCCGACGTGTAGTCGGTGACCCGGGATTGGAGGGTTTCCCGGCTCATCAGCACGTCGACCTCGCGCTTGGTTTGCATGGTCGTCCCGGCCAGGGTGAGGTCGGCATACGGTGACATGACGAAGGCCGCGGCGGGCAGGGGCAGCCCGTGATCGCGGGCGTTGACCAGGGTGGCGACGGCGAGCCCGCCGCCGGCGGACTCTCCCGCGAAGGCGATGTCCGAAGGGGCAGTGCCGTTGTGCAGGAGGGCTTCGTAGGCGGCAAGAGCATCGTCGACCGCCGCCGGATACGGATGCTCGGGGGCGAGCCGGTAGTCGACGGAGATGACCTTGGCGCGCGTCCGCCGGCCGACCTGCGAGGCCAGGTCAGCGGCGCCGGAGGCGTCCCCCAGTACGTACACGCCGCCGTGGAAGTACAGGACAACGTGGCGAGGTTCGATTCCGTCGATTGTGATCTCGGCGGTTGGGACGCCGCCCAGTGCGGCTGCGGTCACGGTCACGTCGGCGGGCAGCGGCTGCGCCGATGTCAACTCTCGGAGCAGCCGCCGTTGCTCGCTGATATCGATGCCGGCGGGGAAGGCTGACTGCCGCAGGACTGCTTCGAGGTTCTCTCGCTGCTCGGTGCTCACGGAGGATCTCCCTTCGGTTGGGGTTGGCTGGCAGCGCTCCAGGCTCGCTCGCCCATGTCAATCCGCTGCTGAAATTTCCTGCCGGGAGGCGGGCCACTGCCAGGTTGCCGCCAGGCAGGTGAGGAGGCGTCACCGGATCACGGTGATTCGCGCGACCGGAGCACCGCAAACCCGATCGACCATGGACAGGTTGGAGGACGGCACCGTAATCGTCTCGCCGGACCGCGACCTTGCTGACGATCGCCAGGCCGCCGGGGTAGGCGGTGGAAGCGCTTCGCGGATCAGATCGTTGACGACGCCAGGGTCCGTAGAACTGGGGCCGTGTCGATGTGCTCGACTCCGCGGCTGACCGCGGCCTGGAGCACGCCGATAGCCGATGCCCGGCTCCGGTGGCGGCCCAAAGGCGTACGCGCAGGCGAGTGCATCGCACCGTACCCCTGACCGCCTGACCAGCATTTGGCCGAGTTCGAACGTGTGACATCATGTCGGCCTCCAGGGCTCGAGTCGGCGCCACGGGCCTGGCGAAACGATGGCATTGAGATCTCCCGGGTAATGAGTACTTGACGGCCAGATCGCCCTCCGCATTCTTCTGACTAGGCCGGTGAGCAATCCTCATCTGATCCAGGTGATTCACCGGTCTGCGAGACTCTGGTCCGCGAAATCACCGGAACCAGGTGACGGTCGCTCACCTTGATGCCCAGTAGCTTCGGGGCACTCGACTAGCCAGCTAGCTGCATCAAGGAGGACTAGCAAATGAGCACGACTGCCGTCCCTGACCGATTTACCACGCTGCCGGATGAACACGCGCTGCAGGCGACCGTCGTGGCGCTCGAGGAGCACGGCTTCAGTGTCGAGGTCGTCAGTGATCTCGATGCCGCGCGCCAGGCGGTGCTTGCCCGCATCCCGGAGGGCTCGCCGGTGATGACCAACGCCTCGGTGACGCTGGCCGAGACCGGGATCGCGGACGCGATCAACGATGGCGGCGGCCGGTGGGAGTCGGCGCGGAACAAGATGTTCGCGCTCGACTTCGCGACCCAAGCGCAGGAAATGAAGGCGATCGGCGGCCAGCCAGACTACGCCCTGGGCAGCGTCCACGCGGTGACCCGCGATGGCACCCTGGTCATTGCCTCGGCGTCGGGCAGCCAGCTCGCCTCCTACGCCTGGGGCGCCGCCAATGTGATCTTCGTGGTCGGCGCGCAGAAGCTCGTGCCTACGCTGGCAGCGGCGCATGAGCGCATCTATCAGCACAGCCTGCCGCTGGAAGACGCCCGCGCGCAGGCCGCCTACGGGCAGCACAGCCAGGTCGGGAAAATCCTCGAGATCCACCAGGAACTGCCCGGCCGCATCCACATCGTCCTCATCCGCCAGCCGGTCGGCTTCTAAGCCGCCGAGCCAGCCGGATCTGCCCGCAGCACCCAGGAGGCCGCCCATGACCCTCAACGCGGTACCGCACGACCGCCAGTTCGCCCTGGCGCCGCTGGACGAGAAGGTCGATCACGTCCGCGGCTCGCCCACCGGCCGCCTGATCATCGAGTACGGCGATTACGAGTGCCCGTACTCGCGGCAGGCGTTCCATGCGATCGAGCAGGTAGAACAGCAGCTTGGGGGGAACATGCGGTTCGCGTTCCGGCATTTCCCGCTGACCAGCATTCACCCGCACGCCCTCGCCGCGGCGGCCGCGGCTGAGGCCGCCGCACGGCAGGGCCGGTTCTGGGACATGCACGAGCTGCTCTTCCACCGGCAGAAGGCGCTCGAGGACGGCGACCTGCGCGGGTACGCCGCCCAGCTCGGGCTGGACGTGGCGGCATTCGACCGCGACCGGGCCAGCAGGACCGTGCTGGAGCGGATCCAGCGCGACGTCGACAGCGGCCTGGCCTCGGGCCAGGTGCTCGGCACGCCCACCCTGTTCATCGACGGCGTGGTGCACCGCGCGCGGCTACGACCCGCCCACCCTGCTGGCGGCACTGGCAGCATGAAGGTGATCAGAAGCCGAGGCGCTCGTTGACGATGATCGCGGTGACCCGGCCGGCGGTCGATTACCTTGTTGATGATGAGGATGTTGTTCACCCCGCTGGGCACTCCGTAGGCTCGCCGGGCCCGGGCATCCTCGAGCGGGTAGCAGTATTCATAGATCCGCCGCATCCCGGTTGCGACATCGGGGACGATCTTCTGGGCCCCGATGACCAGGATCACATGCCCCGCACCCGACACGAGCGGGCCCAGCTGGCTGCCGCTGGCGGAAGCGATGAGCAGCGATCCGCCTTCGGTCAGCGCGTGTACGCTGCCGACGACATAGTCGGGCGACGCGGCCAGACAGGTAGCTGGTGGCCAGGCTGGGGTAGGGCCGCCATGTGTCGGCGATGTCGAGGACCTCTTGCTGGGTGGGAAGGCGGTCGGTGATAGGCGGCCAGGATGGCCTTACGCAGGGCCAGGTCGCCCGGCAGGACGACGTCTTCTCGGCCGAGGGCGATGAGGAGGGCGCCCTGCACGGTCCACAGTCCTATCCCCGGAATTGTGGTGAGTCCCGCGATGAGCTCATCGTTGGGCAGCTTGCTCAGGGCGTCCTGGTTCAGCTACCAGGCCCAGCCCGAGCCGCTCGGCGGCGTGGACAGGGCCCCTGGCGGCTGACCCGAAACGGTGATGCCGCCAGTGGTCGGCCTGCACGGGGCCAGCAGGGCGAGGACGGAGTGGGCAACACCTGAGCCGGGCGCCCTGACCGCGCCGATAACTGCCGTGTGCAACCACGTCTTCTCGTCGCCGTTTCGCTGCCGCCCGGCGGCTTCAGCGCGGGCAGGCTGGCCCGGCAGGGGACTTTGGGACCTGTCCTTGCCGGGACATGGGGTTTACATTCGGCTCATGTCTTTCAGCCATGGTCCGCATGCCCGGTGGGCGGGTAATTCGCTGGCCGAGTTCGAGCGTGATCTTGCAGACAATTTGTGTTACGACCGGGGCACGACCGCCGAGTCAGCTAGCGCCCAGGACACGTACTGGACGCTTGCGGTGACCGTACGTGACCGGCTGGCCGACCGCCGGGCAAGGACGGCCGAGGCGCATTATGCGGCCAACCCGAAATTCGTCTACTACCTGTCGGCGGAGTACATGCTGGGGCGCCAGCTCTCCCAGAACGCGGTGTACAGCGGGACCGCTGATTTTGCCCGCCAGGCGCTGGCGCGTATCGGCTGGTCCACCGCTGACATGGAAGCCCTGGATGTGGAACCGGGACTGGGCACGGGGGGCCTGGGCCGGCTGGCCGCCTGCCTGCTGGACTCGCTGGCCACTCTCGACATACCGGCGGTGGGTTATGGCATCCGGTATGAGTTCGGGATCTTCAAGCAGGTCATTGAGCATGGCTATCAGGTGGAGCATCCCGATGACTGGACCTTTTACGGCAACCCGTGGGAGTTCCCTGCTCCTGATGACCGCCAGGTCGTGGGCTTTTACGGGCATACCGAGCCGGTTGACGACGATCCGGGCGGGCTGCGGCGGCGCTGGGTGCCGGGCGAGACGGTGCTCGGCGAGCCCAGCCACATGCTGGTCCCCGGCTACGGCACCGAGACGGTCAACATCATCCGGCTATGGCAGGCCCGGGCCGGCCCGGAGTCGTTCGATCTGGCCCTGTTCAACGCCGGCCATTACGCGGAGGCCGTCGAGGCGCGGATGCGCTCGGAGCACCTTACCAAGGTGCTGTACCCCAGTGACAGCACGCCTGCCGGCCAGGAACTGCGGCTCAAGCAGCAGTACTTTCTGGTCTCCTGCTCGCTGCGGGACATTATCCGCCGGTTCCGGTTCCGCAACAGCGACTGGGACGCCTTCCCCGGCAAGGTCGCCGTCCAGCTCAACGACACCCATCCGGTGCTGGCCATACCCGAGCTGATGCGCCTCCTCGTGGACGAGAACGGGGTGAGCTGGGAGCAGGCCTGGTCGATCACCCGCCACACCTTCGCCTACACCTGCCATACCCTGCTGCCCGAGGCACTGGAGACGTGGCCAGTCACCATGTTCGAGCGGTTGCTGCCGCGCCACATGGAGATCATCCACATCCTCAATAAGCTCCTCCTGCGGGAGGTGCGGGCCCGTTACCCGGGGGAGGATGAGCGCATCGCCCGGATATCGCTGGTCCAGGAGGGCTCCGAGCGCCGGGTGCGGATGGCCAATCTGGCGGCCGTCGGCAGCTTCGCCGTCAACGGCGTGGCTGAGCTGCAGTCGCGGCTGCTGACCCAGACCACATTGCGGGACTTCGCGGAGCTGTGGCCGGAGAAGTTCCGGAACGAGACCAACGGCGTTAGCCCCCGCCGGTTCCTGCTCCTGGCTAACCCGCGCCTGTCCGGCCTGATCACGGCCCGGCTGGGAGACCAGCGGTGGCTGACCGACCTGGATCGGCTAGCCGAGCTCGAGGCTTTCGCCGGCGATGAAGAGTTCCGGGCGCAGTGGCGCGAGGTGAAGCGGCTGAACAAGGCCGACCTGGCCACCTACGCGCTCGCCGCGGCCGGTGTGGCCATCGATCCCAGCTCGCTGTATGACGTCATGGCCAAGCGGCTGCACGAGTACAAGCGCCAGTTCCTCAAACTGCTGCACGTTGTCACCATGTACAACCGGATCAAGGCAGACCCGACCGCAGCGGTCACGCCCTGCACGGTCATCTTCGCGGCCAAGGCCGCGCCCAGCTACCAGCAGGCCAAGCGCATCATCAAGCTGATCAACTCGGTCGCATCCGTGGTCAACGCGGACCCCGACGTGGCCGGCCGGATCAAGGTCGTCTTCCTGCCCGACTACAGCGTCTCGGTCAGCGAACTGGTGGTAGCCGCCGGCAATATCTCCGAGCAGATCTCGCTGGCCGGCAAAGAAGCATCCGGCACCGGCAACATGAAACTGGCCCTCAACGGCGCCGTCACCGTCGGCACGCTCGACGGCGCCAACATCGAGATCCGCGACCGGGTCGGGCCCGGCAACTTCTTCCTCTTCGGCCTCACCGCCGACCAGGCCACCGCCCTCCGGCGGGGCGGCTATTCCCCGTATAGGTACTACCGCAGTGACGGTGAGCTCAAAGCGGCCATCGACGCCCTTACCTCGGACGCCTTCACCGCTGGTGAGCGCGACACCGTCCAGCCGCTCATCGACTCGCTGCTGCGCCAGGATGAATACATGGTCCTGGCCGACTACCGGCCCTACGTTGACTGTCACGACCAGTCCGTCGAACCGGCCTGGGCCGACCAGGACCGGTGGACCCAGATGTCCATCCTGAACACCGCACGCTCAGGATTCTTTTCCTCCGACCGGACAGTTCGGGACTACTGCCGCGACATCTGGCACGCCAAACCAGTCCCCGTGCCCGCCGACACGGTGGCAGTCCCGGCCCCTCCCACACCGGGTTCGTGACCGCGGCAGATCGCGGCGGACCGTTTCGCCGCCGGCGCTGGCGACAGATCGCGGCTGGTTGCCAGCCACGCAGTCCTGGGGCTTGTGCGCTGGATGGACTGAAACCCGCATGTGCCGGTGTTGCTCGTGTCCGGGGGCCGCCGTAGTGCGGTGCCGGAAATTCATCCGCGCGGGGAACCAGCAGGTGCCCCGGCTGGGTCAGCGTTTCGAGATGACGGTCGTGACCGGCAGCCTGAACCGGCGCTCGGCCTGATGGGGCAGATCGGACCCGAGCCAGCGCGAGATGGTCTGGGGCAGGGTGGCCACGATGATCTCGTCGAACTGGTGATCGGCGAGCACCTTCTCAATGGCCTCGAGCGGGCCGGAACTCCCGAGATCGCCCTGGACCGGGACGCCCAGCGCAGCGAGGCCGGCCAGCATCTGGCTGAGCCGTTGCCGGGCCTGCGCAGTCGCCTCCTCGTCGGTGGCGGGAGGAGCGTAATCCGTGACCCACCACCACATGCCGGGCTGAGGCAGGACGCCACCGGCCGCCACGGCGTCGTAGTGCGCGGCCCTCGTGTTCGGGACAAGCACGAAGAAGGAGCAGGGCCCCCCGCTGATCCGCATGCGGAGTTCTTCGTGCAGCTCAGCGCGCTGCAGGGTCTGGTTCGCGACGACAAGATATCTGCGCATGGTGACCACCTGCTTCAAAGGTATCCTGTTGCGGACTCCGCTCCAGGACACAGGCGGCGGCTCGCTCCATTTTCCGGCCCCCGCATCCGGGCTGTGACGACCTGGCGGCCTTGCCTGAACAATCCGCCGCTGGCCGGGAGAGGATGCAAGTCCATGGCTCGACAGCACGCTTGGGGCCGCCCGGGAACAGCCCCGGAACAGCCCGGACGTGCACCACCGGGTAGCATCGCCCACCAACATCGCCGGCAGCGGGGGCAGCGCTCTTTAAGCTGCGCTTCGGCAACCGCGCCGGCCACCTCGGGCTCCGGTGCGCTGCCGTGCCGCGCCAGGTGCCTGCCGCAGACCCTCCGCCTTCGGCGTCGTGCCGGTGGCGTGGTAGGGCGGCGTGGTAGGGCGGTGCCGCCTGGCAGCAGCGCAGCCGTCTCCAGAGGAGCCAGCGACTTCGTTCCGTGCGAAGCTAGCTGTATGCGGAAATATGTCATCATGGGCATCCAGGGCAGCGGCAAGGGAACTCACGCCAAGATGCTCGCCGAAGAGTTCGACCTCGAGCACATCGCTGTCGGGGACATCTTCCGGTGGAACGTGCAGCACCACACGAAGCTCGGCGCGCAGATCAGGCGCACGATGGCGGCCGGATTGCTGGTCGGCGACGACCTCGTCGAGGGTGTCGTGGGGGTACGGCTCAGCGAGCACGACTGGAACTACGGCTTCATCATCGACGGCTTCCCGCGCAACGAGCGCCAGGCGGAGTTCTTCCTGGAGAGCTACGACCTCGACGGGGTGATCCATCTCGACCTGCCCGACAGCGAGGTCGCGCGCAGGGTGCTCGCCCGGCGGCTGTGCGCGAACTGCGGGCTGGACTACAACCTGATCGACAACAGCCCGGCCAGCGAGGGGAGGTGTGACGCGTGTGGCGGCGAGCTGATCAGGCGCGAGGATGACACCGAGGAGACGCTGGCCGTCCGGCTCCGTGAATACCACGAGAAGACCAATCCCGTGCTCGACATTTTCCGCCGCAAGGAGTACGTCATCACGGTGGATTCCCGGCCAGGCAAGGAACAGGTCCAGCAGACCATCAGGGACAAGGTCGGGCTTCCGCCCTCCCGCCTGGCGGCGAGGAGCAGCCCGGTCGGTATGCGGTAGCGAGCACCGCTCCCTGACCGAGCCGCGGCCGCTCCCCCACAGTCGCCGGCCGCAGCGGGAGCTCTATACATCGATCGTGGTCAGGCCCCGCCATCCACGACAAGGCCCGGAACAAGCTGATCGCAGCCGCCCGCGCCGGCGAGCACCCCGGCCCCGGCCAGGCCGTCCGGGTGCGGGTCATCGAGTACGAGATCCCCGACCACGACGGCAGCGGCGAGCTGGTCGCCCTGATCACCACCATCACCGATCCGGCAGAGGCATCCGCCCGCGAGCTGGCCCTGGCGTACTGCCAGCGACGGGAAGAGGAAACCGGCAACGACCAGCTCAAGACCTGCCTGGACCGAGCGGCTCACCGAAGTCCGGTTATCTGCGCGGCCGTCGTCTCGCCCACGGCCCATCCAGGTCCCGTGCCTCCCATCAGCCCGTTCCCGCGCGTGACAGAACGTGAACGGATGACAGAGTGCACGGGCGCAAGTGACCTCACCGGGCATGCAAGCACTCAACCGCTCCCCTCACCGGGGACATCACCCCTATGGGTTAGCTGCACACCGCCAGCAAACATCGCGCTCGCGGCGGGTACCCCGGCCGGCCGCACATCGGCATGAGGCTGGACGCGCGCTGTCAGCGTGAGGAACCGGACCGGATAGCAAGGAAAAGGATCAGATAAATGTCAGGAAGTTCGCGTGGCGGGCTCCGGTTTCTTTGGTGTCATCGGAGATCCGCCATCACCGTGATCCAAGACAGTCTCAGGTGACGATCAGGTAGAGGCTGTATGCGATCAGCCAGAAACCGAGGATCAAGCTCCCCCAGATGATCACCTGATCGGTGTGGTCGTTAATCCAAGCTCTGGACCTAGCCAAGGATGCCTGGCTCTGGCCGGGCTTGACACCGGCGTAGATCTCCATGGCCAGGTAGGACGCCGAGGCCAGGACGCAGAACAGGAACAGCGCGAGGTAGCTCCCGGCGGTGGACAGTTTGGCCTCTACGACAGTGGCAGCGCCCGCGCTGATCAGAACCCACGGCTGGAGGGCGGCCGCGAGGCTCATTGCGAACCACGGGGACATGTTGTCAACGTGCGCCTGCCATCTCGGTGGCTTCTTCGGCTTCTTCGGCCGCCCATCCTCCGGCGCTGCCGGATCGCGATCGTGATAAGGACAATCCCGAGAGCGATCTTGACCGCGAGGTCTGCGAGTGAGGGCGCAGTGTTCGGCCTGGGTGGATTGTTGCCAGTGGCCAGCACCGTGACGGTGATCACGATCGCCAGGGACACCAGCCACCCGAACACGAATGCCGCGCCTTTTCTCACGCCGCGCTCGGAGGGCAGCACGATGAGGAAGGTCGTCAACGGCAGCGGGTCGAGCGCTATCGCCAGGCCGATCAGGGCAAGGTCAAGCACCACGGCCGTTTTTCCCTTCTCACCCGGCGGAAGGGATCCTGATGCTGGTCGCGTCAGCGCGCATTGGAACATTTCCGCCCGCAATGACTGTGACTGGCATCACCGCGCCGACGGCCGCGTCGCTGGCCCCGCGGCGGAATCTGCTGGCTCGTTGGCCTGGATTGTCTGGCGGGGGATGAGGACGGCGAGGACCAGGCCGATGAGGGTGATCACGAGCAGGATGGTGAGGGCGACGGCGAACGGCTGTCCCTTGGGCAGCGTGACGGCCACCAGGACCGAGCCGACCAGGGCGGTGCCCAGCGATGATCCCAGGTTGGAGACGCTGCGGGACAGACCGGAGATCTCACCCTGATCGGCGTCGGGGAAGCTGGACTGGACCACGTTGACCGACGAGGTCAGCATGACCCCGACCCCGGCGCCGAACAGCAGCAGCCCCGGTATCCAGGTCCAGATGCCCGAATGCGCACGGACCAGGGCCAGCAGCAGGATCATGCCGGCCGCGGTGGCCAGGAAGCCGGCGATGATCAGCCACCGCTGCGGATGCCTGCGGGCGAACCTGTCCGCGCCGGCGGAGGCGGCCAGGATCCCGATCGTGGCCGGGGTGAGCATCAAGCCGGTCTGGATCGCGTTGTAGCCGTTGACCTCCTGCAGGTAGACCGAGACGGTGAAGAATGACCCTTGCAGGATCAGCCATTGGATGGTCTGGGTGCCCAGGCCCAGGTTGGCGATCTTGTTGCGGAACAGCCGCAGTGGCAGCAGCACGTCCCTGCCTTTTTTCTCGCTGGAGTGGATGTGCAGGAAGAACCACAGCAAGAACAGCGCACCGATGGCCACGAACAGCCATACCGGGGAAATCGAGCCCTTTGGTATCACCACCGTGCCGCCGATGGTGAAGTTCTCCCGCGACACCAGGAAGCCATACGTCCTGGACTGCAGCAGCCCGAGCACCACGAAAAACAGCCCCGCGGCTGACAGGACCGCTCCGGTCAGGTCGAACCGCGGCCTTGGCCCTGGCCTGGCCGGGTCAGCAATCCGGCGGGCGAGGAAGGCAATCCAGGCGACAACCAGGACCTGCAGGCCGAACGAGGCCCGCCAGCTGATCGCGCTGGTCACCAGGCCGCCGATCAGCGGCCCGGCGGCGGCACCCAGCCCGCCTGCGCCGCTGACCACCCCGAAGTACCGGGCGCGCGACTTGACGTCGGGGAAGGTCACGGTGACCAGGATGTAGATGGGCGGGATCATCAACGCCGAGCCCACGCCCTCCAGCAGCGAGTACCCCACGATCAGCAGTGGGAGTCCTTGCGCCAGGGCCGCCAGCAGCCCCCCGACACCGTAGACGGCCAGGCCGATGATGAAGCACCGCTTGCGCCCCCAGATGTCGGTCAGCTTGCTGCCCGGGATCATCAGCGCCGCCATCGTCAGCGTGAACAGCGTGATCGCCGTCTGCACGCCGCCTACCGTCGTACCCAGGTCCTTGGCAATCGCGCTGATCGCCACGTTCATGTTCGTCGCCGCGTAACTGGCGATGAACTGGGCCAGCGCCAGCGGCAGGATCATCGCCCGGGCCGCGGAGCCCGCCTTGGAGGCTGTCGTGTCAGTCATCGCGACCTGTCACGCCCTCCGGAGCAGGCCGCGGGTGTTGACGGTCGAGGTGCTCCTCATATGCCGCCACGCCCGCCACGATCGTGTACGGCCCGCGGATTCGCTGAAGCTCAGGTGAGACATCGCAGTAGTCCAGGTCTGGATGGTCACCGCAGTCGCAGCAGATGATCTCGAACACGTCGCCAGGGCCTTCTTCCACCTGACCGTCAACGATGCGGACCGGCTGGCGGCGCAGAACCACCGTCCATCCCAGCGCGGGCTGTTCACAGGTCCGCACGGCTGCCTCCTTTGGCGACCATCTGCGCCTCCACTGCCTGATCGATGTCCTCGTGGATCTTGTCGTCACCGATGCGATCCAGGACGCCGTCGCGCGCGAGCAGCTCGCGGACCGCCGGCTTAACCCGCGCGAGGCGCAGGGTGACGCCGGCTTGCTCGGTGAGATCGAGGATCTCGCGCATCTAGGTCAGCCGACCGGGATCGGAACCGCGGCGCCAATACTCCGGCATGACAGCCCAGTATGGCCACGATCCCTTTGATCCGCCGCCCACGGCGCCTCGCTGATCTTCGGCGCGATGGTGTCCTTGATCGCAAGGCCGCTCCGCTCGATACGCGGCGGTCCCAAACATGTGAACCTCCCGGGACCTCCCCCGCAGCACAGTTATGCGGGCGCCGGCTGCGTGGTGCGGACAGCGTGCCGCAGCAGGAACCCGCCGATGATCTCGAAGATGCCCATGATGATGAACCAGATCCCGAGCAGGACGGCCAGGACGTTCAGCGAGGACGCGGGGGCGGACGCGACGACGATCCCGGCGATGAGGCTCACCACCCCGAAGATGATCCACCAGGCCCTGCCCTCGCGGGCACCGCCGGAGATCCCCCCGATCAGCGCGGCGAGCCCCTGGACGATCCAGGTGATGCCGATGATCAGGCCGATGAGCGACCTGGTCAGGTGCAGATGGCGGATCAGGACCACGCCGATCACGATGAACAGCAAGCCGGCGATGCCGAGCCAGACCCGGTGCGGCTCGGCCGGGTCGAACACCCGGATCAGGTGGAAGATCCCGGAGAAGATCATCAGGACGCCGAGCAGCACCGCGAGGACGTTCAGGGAGCCTGTCGGGTGGAAGCTCACGATGATGCCGAGGATCAGGGTCAGGGTGCCGAGGAACAACGTCGCCTGCCATGTTCCCGCCATTACCCCAGGCGGCGCTGGCGGCGGCGTGCCATATCCGTCGGAAACCATTGACGACTCGTCGGAAACCATTGACACTCCCTCGCTGGCTTTTCCATGGCTAGCAGGCGGCCGGCATGACCGAAACGGGCCCGGGCCCCCACATTTACCGATGCTCGGCGCGACAGTTCACAGCCGTCGTCACCCGTTATGGGTGATGGCGGGCATCCCGGCAGCACCAGACCCTTCTGTCCCGGCCCGGCACGCCACCGCCAGCGGGCAGCTGGCCAATCCCAGCTGGGGGGCGCGGCCGCGATCGCGCTGAACCCCGGCCGTTTGCCGGCATTACTTCCTGTGGTTCACCAGCCGCTTGTGCTTCGTGCTTCCCGGCGAATGCTCCCGCAAAATTATCGCGGTCATGAAATGCTGCCAGCTTCGCCTACCACCTGGATCTAGAGGACGCCCAGTGGTGGCAGGTCGTCTGCCCGCTGATCCCGAAGTCCGCCGCCGCGGCGGGCCACCTGCATCCCAGGGCGTCCCACGTGCCCGTGCTGGCGTTCAACGGCGCCGGTGACCCGATCGAGCAGCCGCAGAACTGGGCCGGAGCGCAGAAGTTCTATCCGGACAGCCGGGACATTGCCCTGCCCGGCCAGGGACACGACGTTGACTCCGCCAGCTGGCAGGCGTGCGCCGGTGTAATCGACCAGGCATTCATCGAGTACGCCAGCGTAGCCCACCTCAACACCCGCTGCCTGGCCACGATCGCTCCACCCTTCTACCTGACCCTGCCCTGACCACCGGCGGCAAGACCGCCCATCAGCAGCCATCGGGGGGGTCAGCCGAAGTCCCCGGTTACCGGGGGTCGATCGGGGTCAGGATGCCGAGCCTGTCCTCTATCGCGGCGGCGGCGTCGAGGCAGAGGTCCTCGCGGTAGCGCGGGCCGATCACCTGGACAGATAGGGGGAGGCCGTCGGCGGTGTCGACGGGAAGCGCGGCGGCGGGCAGGCCGAGCACGTTGACGGCGAGCACCATGCGCATCCCGCCGACGATCCTGGCCACCTTGGGGGTGGTCAGGTCCGTGCCGATCTCGAAGGGCAGGCCGGTGTAGGCCGGGGCGATGATCAGCGGGAAAGTCTGCTGGAACTCGCCCCACGCCCGTTGCAGCGACTGCCGCGTCATGAAGCTCTGGATGACGGCTGCAGGGTCATGCTCGCCGGCCACCGCGAACAAGGCCGACACGAACTGGCGGGTCCGGGCGCGGAACATCGCCTCGGTGGCGGGCCACATCGCGCGGACCGGGGGGATGAAGATGTCCAGGCAGGTCTTCGCGGCCAGGGCGACCGAGGGCGGCTCGGCCTCGTCGACAGCGTACCCAGCGTCGGCCAGCGCCTCGGCCGCTGCGCGGACGCCGTCCCGCACCTGCCTGGCGGTGCCCTGCCCGGCCGGGTCGGTGACGACGGCGACCCGGATGGGCCGGGCCGGGTCGGGGCCGCGGAGCGGGGCCGGCACCGTCCACGGGTCGCGCCAGGTCGGGCCGGCCGTCGCTGCCAGGGCCGCCCGCAGGTCGGCGACCCGCCGTGCCATCGGGCCGGTGACGCCCAGCAGCTAGTTGCTGATCGGCATGTCTGCGGGCTCGATCGTGGTCGCGTGCGGTATCCGGCCGAGGGTTGGCTTGAGCGTGGTGACCCCGCAGCACTGGGCCGGCCAGCGCAGCGATCCGAGCGTGTCGTTGCCGAGTCCGAGCGGGGTCATGCCGGTGGCCAGCGCTGCGGCTTCGCCGCCGCTGGACGCGCCGGGCGTGCGGGACCGGTCCCACGGGTTGACGGTCGCTCCCCACAGTTCGCTGTCGGTGTGCCAGCTGATCGCGAAGTCGGGCAGGTTGGTGTGGCCGATGGGGATCGCCCCGGCCGTCCGCATCCGCCCGACGGCCGGGGCGTCCATCGCCGGATAGGTGGCCGCGAGTGCCTTGATCCCGTGGGTTGTCGGCGTGCCGGCGAGGTCAATGTTCCCCTTGACCGTGAACGGGACGCCGTGCAACGGCGGCAGCTCACCGCCACTCGCAGCGGCGCGGTCGGCCACCACAGCCGCTTCCACCGCCTGCTCGCCGAGGACGACCGGGACCGCGTTGACGGCGGGGTTCACCTCCTCGATCCGGCGCAGGTGCGCCTCGATGACCTCGCGGCTAGATGCCTGTCCGGAGCGGATCGCTTCCGCCAGCTCGGTGGCGCTCATCCCCCACAGCTCGGTGACGGTCGTGGTACTCACGCCTGCATCCCTTGGTGCGGCATGTCTTGGCGTCGGCGGGCGGGCGCGGCGGCTGCCGCCGCAAGAGCGCGCCCTCGTGCTCGCAGCGGCGCGTATTGCCGGTGACGCCGGACGGCGTTCGCGGTGGTGGCTGCGGCAACCGCGCCGAGCGCGCCACTGACCCAATATCGGGGGTCCCTGGTGGCTGGCTGCTTGTCGAACGACAGCGGGGCGAAGCCGAGGTCGAGGTGGAACGCATTCACGGCGGCGTGCGGTGACCGGCTGAACGCCACCCGGCTGGTGCCGATGCCGAGGCTGGACAGGTCGATCCGGAACACGTAGGGGTCGCCGGAGTCGTCCGGGTGCAGCACCAGTTCGCGGGCCAGCGCGGGCAACGGGGTGACGGGGCGGAGTGTGAGCTGGCCGCGCCGGACGAAGACCTCCGCCCCGGTAACGAACCATTTCTGCGCGTCGCGGAGCGAACCGCGGAACGAGTACCAGCCGCAGACGTCGGTCCAGATCTCCGGGTGGTGCGGGACGTCGGCCCGGATGACCGGTTCGGGGGCGCCGATGATGTGTCCGAGGATCGCGGTGACCTCCGCGCCGAGCCATGTCATGGCGCTTCGGGCCCCGTTGGTGAACGCGACCACCCCGGTGCCATCGTGGGGTGCCAGCGACATCTGCGAGTTGAAGCCGGGCACCAGCCCGTCGTGCTCCACGACGAGGTGGCTGCCCAGGCTGTGGCGGAAGAACGCGAGCCCGACCCCGGGCAGGCGAGGATCGGGCTGGTAGTGCGGCGCGAACATGCTGGTGAGAGTCTCGGGTTTGAGTATCTGGCCGTGCTCGCCTGAACCGCCGGCCAGCAGCGCCGCCACGTAGCGGGCCATGTCGGCCGTGGTCGAGTAAATGCCGCCGGCGCCGGCGGTCACCAGATCGCAGTCGCGCACCGGGCGCGGACCGCCGGCCCGCAGGGCGTACCCGGTCGCGAGCCGGGCTCTGATCCGATCGGACCTGGCGAGGTCGGTGTCGGTCATGCCGAGCGGTCCGAAGATGTGCTCGCGGAAGTGGCGGCTCAACGGCTGGCCGGTAACATCCTCAACGATCTGGCCGAGCGTGGCGAACCCGTGGTTGCTGTAGGTATGCCGGGTGCCCGGCTCCGCGATCAGGTGAAGCCGGCCCCGGTAGAACTCAGCGAGCGTAGGCACGCGCTGCCCGTAGGCCACAGTCTCGCCCAGGACCGGCTGGAACGCGCGCGCAGGATAGACGAGCTGGGGAAGCCCGGCCGTGTGGGTGAGCAGCTGCCGGACGGTCGGCGGCCGGTGCCCGGGCTTCGCCGGAATCAGGCGGTAGCCACGCAGATAGCCGCCCGCGGGTGCATCGAGGTCGATGAGCCCCCGCTCGCATAGCTGCAGCACCGCGATGGAAGTGAACGTCTTGGTGATGGACCCGATCCGGAACACCGTGTCCTCGGTCACCGGCGTGCGCGAGACGATGTCGGCGAGCCCGTGCCCGTGGAAGAAGCTGAGGTGCCCGTCGCGGACCACGCCGACCGCCAGGCCGACGGCGGGGTGGCGGCTGGAGATCCCCGCGGGGCCGCTGTCCGGGTGCCCGGCTCACGGCCTCTTCGGGCAGCGCTTTCACCGGGTATCCCCGTCCGGCGTGACCGGCACGCGCGCCTGGGCCGCGGCCGGGTTGAGCATCGCCCGCAGCGACACGCCGAGCCCGTAGGTGCGGAACGCCCCGGCCGGGGTGATCTCGATGACGCACGCCGAGGACCGCCGCTTCGCGGGGACAAGGGAGCCCAGTTCGTCCAGCACCGACCGGGCCCGCGGCGATCCGGCCGGATGCACCACCGCCGTTCCGTGGAAGCTGATGGTCGCCGGGGGAATGGGCGCCACCAGCGACAAGATCCCGCCCCGGCGCACTGGAACAGTCACCGCGACCCGGCCGTCGGCCGCCACGTGCCGGGCCTTCCAGCTGCCGGGCGCGACCGCGACGACCAGCCTCCGGCCGCTGGTCTTGTACACGACGCCGCTGGACCGGGGCTCCCCGCCCGGGGTGACGTGACTGAGCACGGCGAACGATGCCCGCGTGACCGCCTGCCACACCTGCTCGCCGGTCAGCCCGGGCCGGGGGTTGCCGCCTTGTTCGCGGATCGTCTTGGTCGCCATGGCCGCGCCTCCGGCTGTCGTGCCGCTACCTGGCCCGCCACGATCGACGCTTCCACCGGGTGCCATCTGGCGCCGGAGTCACCAGGCCCGCATCGGGGGGACCTTCGCCCCTGAAAGACCTGCCGCCCCGAGCCGATCCTGGGAACCAGGAGGCGCCATCGATGGAGCGGCTGGCCGCCGAGGACCGGCTCATGCTGTGGCCGGATGAGTTCTGGCCGCAGGACATCGGCGCACTCGCCATCCTCGACGGCGCTGGCAGCATGCTGGACCCGGACGGCAGGTTCAGGGTCCAGGTGGCGCGGCGGGCGGTCGAAGCCAGGTTGCCCCTGGTTCCCCGGTTCCGGCAGGTGCTCCGTGTGCCGCCGCGCGGGCTGGGCGGGCCGCTGTGGACGGACGCGCCAGCGTTCGACCTGGCAGACCATGTGCGGGTGACTGGCGTGCCCGCGCCCGGGGACGAGGCCGCGCTGCTGCGTGTGACCGAGCAGTTGCGCCGGCGCCGCCTGGACCGGTCCCGGCCGCTGTGGGAGATGTGGTTCCTCACCGGGCTCCCGGAGCGGCGGATCGGCCTGTTCGCCCGCATGCACCATGCCATCGCCGACGGCATAGCCGGAGTGGCCACCCTCGGCGCGTTCCTCGACGCGACTCCCGGTGCACCCGCCGGACCAGCAGCGACCATGGACGCCAGCGCCAGTGCCGCCCGCCCGTTCACTGCTCGCCGACAACCTTCGCCGCCAGGCGGCCGGGGTGGGCGGCGCGTTCTCCGCCCTCGAGCGGCCGAGGACCACGGCGCGGCAGGTACAGGCCGTATTGTCGGCGGCGCGCGGCATGTTCTCCGCACCCCCGACGCCGCGGACGAGCCTGGACCACGTGGTCGGGGCCGACCGCAGCCTGGCAGTCATCCGCGGCAACCTCGAACTGGCCAGGCAGGCCGCGCATCGGCACGGTGCGAAGGTCAACGACGTCCTGCTGGCGGTGACCGCCGCGGGCCTGCGGGGGCTCCTGCGCGGCCGCGGCGAACCCGTCGAGGACCTCACCCTGCCGGTCTACGTTCCCGTGACGCTGCGGCAGGCGCAACACCGGGAGCAGGCACGCGGGAATCTGGTCGGCCAGATGGTCGTGCTGCTGCCCATCGGGGAGCCCGATTCCGGCCTGCTGCTGGAGCAGATCGCGGCCGAGTCCGCCAGGCAGAAAGCCAGCAGCCACCCCAACCTGGGGACGATGTTCCGCAGCCGGCTCGCCCGCCGCGCACTGCTGGCGTTCCTGGACCGTCATCCCGTCAGCGTGACCACCGCGGACGTTCCCGGCCCGCCGCATCCCGTGTACTTCGCCGGGGCCCGGGTGCTCGAGGTGTTCCCCATGCTGCCCCTCATCGCGAACGTGACCATCGGGGTCGGCGCACTGTCCTACGCCGGGCAGCTCAACATCACTGTCGTCGCCGACCGCGACGCCGTCCCCGATCTCGACACCTTCACCGCCGCCGCCCGCAGCGAACTGCAGGCACTCTGCGAGACCGTCTCGGCCGGATTCCGGTCGTCACGGCCCTGATCTCCCCGCGACCGCGGCATCTGACACCGGTCCGCGGCAGGAAAACCATGCGTTGCTCGTGCCGCCGGCCTGCGCGCCGGGCGCCCTTCCGTCGGGTCTGCCGCGGCGGACCACGGCACGCTCGGCGCTTACGGCTCGTATCCACAGCGGCCATGACGCTGCCGATGCTAGGCGGACACAGCGTTGCAGCTAAGGGAAGGTGACAACGGGGAGCGGCGGGAGACACGAGCTGGTGCAGTGCGGCCTGCAATTGCACCCCTTGGTGCACCTGCGGTTAGCCCAGGTAATCGAGGGCAAGCCGACCCGGAGCGCAGGGCCGCCCGCGGCCCGAGCACCGGAAGCGGCACGGCAGCATGGCCCTCCAGCCGGCCGGGAATGCCCACGGAGAGCAGCGTACTGTCTGCGGACGCCGATTTTGCTTGTCCGCCGGCCGGGAGGCGGTGCCCGCGGACGAGGAGATTCTGACGTCCGCTGTCACTGCGCCACTGCCCTGCTGCCGCGACCTCGGCCCGGTGAGCTGGCCGTCCGCTGAGCGGACGGCCTCGCAGCCGACCCCGGCCGAACCCATCTGCGCCGGGCGTTGTACCCGCGTGGCGCCGCAGCGCACCGGCCGGCGCGCCCGGACGCGCCGCGGCGCGGCCCCGCGCCCTGAGTGGCGCAGCGCATCAGTGGGCCAGCGCCGGACTGGCGCCATCGGCGCGGTGCACCGAGCCCGTGCCTCCGGCGCTGCCCCAGCCAACACGCGGCCCCGGGGCGGCACGCGCGGCTGCCGGGAATGGATCAGACAGGCCAGGATGCGCGCCGAACGCCGACTCGGCGTGCTGGGCCGAGCTGTCAATTGGCTGGGCAGGCGGCTGGGAGGCGAGGAACCTCCGGTTCAGACCTGTGATCCGCATGATCTTGACCAGTGACGGGCTAGGCGAGGTCACTTGAAATGGGCAGTCGCTCTGTTCCGCGTAACGGGCCATGCGTACCAGGGCGGACAGGCCGCGGGCATCGCAGAAGGCCAGCGCGGCCAGGTTCACAATCACCGGCCCGCGCCGGTGATCGATGACATCCCGGACATAGCTGACAGCCTGCTCGGCGCTGGCGATATCCAGCTCGCCGTCGAGGTACACGATGGCCTCGTCAGCATCCCCGATCCGCTGACTCAGCTCAAGCGCCGCAGGTCCCCGCGGATCGCCCCGTGCTGCCACGGTAACGTCCCCGACGGGTCCTTCCTCAGCAACATGTGTGAGCATCCTGCCTTCCACTCCTCCGTCACCCACGCTGCGGCCGGCCGTTCACAGGCGATTCGGCCCTCCATCCGCCCGTTAACAGGCGGGGTCAGCGTGAGCTGTTATTGCCCGTCTGGCTCCCCCAAGCGGTTCTGCGCGACGGGTTGCGGGTGATGGGCCGGGCCCCCTCGACCGGCCCATGATCAGTCGTGATGGGCGGGGACACCGAGGCACAGTGCACGACGTCAAGCCGGGACCGGTGACAGTGATCTCGTAGGTAAGTGATGGCATCAGGGTTGCGCCTCGGTGTCCGCTGGCTGTGTGGCAAGCATGCCGGCCGGCTGGGGTCCGTGTAGTCACCCGATTTGGGGTGATTGCACCGGGCACTAGGACTTAGGCGGCGCGGTCAGGGTGCAGGGCGGCTAGGCGGCCCGGGTCGCGATCTTGATCTTGTGACCTAGCGGTCACCACTGTACGGCTCTACTATGTCGGGGACATACGCCAGCCTGCCAAAATCAGCACAGGTTGAGTAAAGGGCTCCTTTATCGAGCTTGGACTCCAGAAGGCGCTGACATCGGCTCTGGATGATCCAGCTAGCCCAGGCAAGGTAGGAGATGGCCCATTCTGCGAGCGTGAGTGTCGAGGTATTTGCCGACCTGCATGCCGATGTGGGCGAGGCGCCGCACTGGGACGAGCCCACTAAGACGCTGCTGTTCGTCAACTTGACCGGCGGCTCGGTGTTCCGTTACGGCCAGGCCGGGGCTGAGCTGACCTCCTTCTCCGTCGGCCAGGAGGTAGGCGCGGTTGTCCCCCGGCGTGGTGGCGGACTGGTGCTCGCGGTACGTGATGGTATCGCTGTGGCGTCAGATACGGGGGAAGGCTTCGAGCTGGCCGCGCCGGTCGAGCGCGATATCCGCGGCAACCGGATGAACGACGCGAAGTGCGACCCCGCCGGGCGGCTGCTCGCCGGAACAACCGCGTTTGACTTCACGCCACATTCGGCGGCGCTTTACCGTGTCGAACCGGACTGGTCATTCAGGCGAATAATCGGCGGTGTCACCCAATCGAACGGCATCGCGTGGAGCCCCGACGGCAGCCAGCTGTACTTCATCGACTCGGCCACACAGGGTGTCGACGTCTTCGACTACGACGCCGGCACCGGCTCGATAGGTAACCGGAGACGGCTCGTCACGATCGAGCGCACGCACGGGGTGCCCGATGGGATGACCACCGATAGCAAGGGGAACCTGTGGGTTGCGTGCTTCGGCGGAGCGGCGGTCCGCTGTTTTTCACCAGCCGGTGGGCAGCTGGACGAGGTCCTCTTTCCAGTTACCCAGGTGACGAGCTGCACCTTCGGCGGCGCCGGGCTAGCGGATCTGTATGTGACCTCGGCCGCCTACCGGCTCAGCACCGACCAGTTGCAGAAGGAGCCGCATGCGGGTGCGACGTTCGTCTGCCGTCCCGGGGCGGTGGGCATGCCCGCGTCGTCATTCGCCGGGTAGACGAGTTGCAGCGGGCGCGTCGCCGCGGGGCGCCGTGTCCTGTCCTGGCCCGCCCAGAAGGTCGGGGCACAGATGCTTGCGGCTAGGGCCGCCGAGGCCGCCGCCAGGAAGGGGTAGATGGGGACCAGGCGGTGGGTCCGTTCAGGCTCAGCACCTGCCGCATGATCGGGCCGGGAACCGCCAGTAGCAGACGCGGTGCCGTTGGCGCTGGCCCGCTGGTAGGCGCGCATCAGGGTGTTTGCACCAGCATGATCCACGACCTTGGCATGGTCGTGCCGGCGGTCACGATGGTCGCGCCGTGGTTGATCACCCCGAGCAGACTCTTGCGGACCTGGTCGGCATTGGAACCGTCGATCTGCTCAGGCAGTGTCACGATGACCTGCCTGCCCGCCCACGGCGCTGGGCAGCTGCCCTCAGACGCGGCGGTGACCCGCGTATGGGGCCATCATTGGTTATCTGAGTGAGATCGGTCATGGCGCAGAGGGCGGTGTCACGAGGTACACGTGTGTGACCTCAAGCCCAAGGCCGGTGATCCGCTGCACGAGCCCGGAAAGAGCAGCCGGGTCGAGCACTTCAGCGCGGAGGGTGGTCGTGTCCGGGCCTGTGGTGACCGTGCAGTCATCGAATTGTGCGCACAGGGTTCTGTCTGCCTGGCCGGTGAAAGTGATCTCGTATGTGCGTGGTCGCACGCGATTACGCCTCATAGTCGGTGGCTGATGTGCCGCCAGCGTGCCTGCCGACGGGGGGGTGCGTCGTCACCCGTTAGCGGGTGACGCTGGGGTTGAGTCGGTGGGCGCGATCGGACGGCATCTGCGTTCGGGGAGCGGAGCCGCTCGACGGCCTGCTCTTGGCTGCGGAGCTGTCGAGTGGGTTGTCCGCCGCCCGCGCTGCCTTTGCTGCCCCGGATTCGTCTCCAGCGATCACCACGCCGCGCGGGACACCTGCACTTGGGTGGCTGGAGGGAAGGCGGAGATCTCCGGCATTTCCATGCGGGCACGCTGTCAACAGGGCGCGTATAGTTCGCGGCCACCCAGAGGTGATATCGTGACCCCGCCCAAGACTGGCTTCGTGCCGCTCCCTGACGGCGAAGCCCGGGCAGGTGCGTTGGGGGAGGCCGGTCGCAGTGGCGCAAGCGACAGTGGTGGCTGAGCCTGGCCCACGTAATCCCCGGTTCCCGTCCTCGAAGTTCCGCGCCCCGAACCTGGTGCCGCAGCTGGTGCGCCGGTCACGGCTGCTCGACCAGCTGGACCAGGGAGAACAGGTTCGCCTCGCCCTGGTGGTGGGCCCGGCAGGGGCGGGGAAGACGATGCTCCTCGCCGACTGGCTGGCCGCCCACCCGGAGCGGCCATCGGCATGGCTGAACTGCGATGCGGCCGACGCCGACCCGGCCCGGTTCGTCGCGGCCATCGTCGAAGCCACACGGTATGGCTTTGGCCAGCCACAGATTGGCGAGGATGCCCGCCAGCTGATGAGCCTCGATGGTGAGGTATCGGCCGATGCGATCGCTGCCCTCGCCGACGACCTTGAGGCGCCGGACGGGACGCGGACACTGGTCATCGACGACTTTCACCTGGCCGGCGCGGCCAGCGCCGACACCCTGCGCTGGCTGGTGGAGTATCATCCGCCGTCGCTGCAACTGGTGGTGGCCAGCCGGGTTGACCCACCGCTGCGGGTGCACCGCATGCGCGCCCACCAGAACCTGGTCGAGCTGCGGGACGGGGACCTGTCTTTCTCGGTGGAGGAAACCAGGAGTTTTCTGTCTGCGTTCGGCGTGCGGCTAGACGAGCCGGACCTGGCCCTGGTTCACCGGCGCAGCGAGGGCTGGGTGGCCGGGCTGCAGATGGCCGCACTTTCGATCCATGGTTCGCCTGACCCCGCCACTGCAGCTGGCCGGGTACAGCTGCACCGCTACACCATAGCCGACTACTTCCTGGAGGAGGTCCTCTCCCACCAGCCTCCGGAGGTCGCCGATTTCATGCTGGCCACCTCGGTCCTTGACGAGCTTTCGGTGCCCGCCTGCACCGCTGTGTACGGTCAAGGATCAGCCAAGATGCTGGAGTTCCTCTACAGCGCGCACATGTTCGTGGCGATCGTGGACGACGAGGCCCGCACCTACCGCTACCACCACTTGATCAAAGAAGTCCTCCAGACCGAGCTGCATGCCCGGGCCCCGGCCCGGGAGAAGCGGCTGCACCAGGCCGCTGCGGATTACCTGATCGAGGCTGGCCAGACCGGCGCGGCCGCACGGCACCTGCTAGCCGCCGGTGAACAGGCCACGGCCGTCAGCCTGCTCAGCGAGGGGGTCGTGCGCGACGTGCTGACCAACCCGGTCACCGTCAGCGCGCTCGACATCGACGAGATCCGGCCGGAACTGTTCGCAGACGCACCCGAGTTCTTGCTGCCCCTGGCAGCTGAGCTGCTGTGGCGGGGGGCCTTCGAGCGCGGTTCACGGGCCGTCGCGCTCGCCCGGCAGAAACATATCGACAAGATCCGGCAACCCGAGCTGGCCGTGCGGCTGGCGCTGGTGAACATGCTGTACTGCACGTTCATTGGCCAGTTTGACGAGGCACTGGAGTACCGGGAGTGGGCGCGGCCGTTCGAAGCCAAAGCCGGCGGAGTCGGCGACTGGGTCGTCACGCTCGACACCTTGGCCATGTACTGCCACACCTACGCGGGCCAGTTCAGCCAAGCCCGGCAGCTCGCCGATGCCCTCACCGCGGCCCACGTGAGCGGTCCGCTGACCGAGGTCCTGTGCCCCGGAGTGATCAGCCAGGCCGCCTTCATCGAGGGGGACCTGGAAGAGGCTGGCACCCTGGCCGCCGCCACCATCGCCGCGGCCCGCCGCCTCGGCTTCGACCGCCACTTCTTCAACTTCCACGCGCTGCGGACAACGGCCCTGCTCGCCCTGGAGCGGCGTGATCTTGCTGCCGCTGCCGAGCCGGTAGAACTCGCGCTGGCGCTGGTCGGCAGCGCCAGGCCCGTTTTCAATTACCTTGCCCAGCTGGACCGCGCCCGGATCTGGGCGGCCGACGGCAACCTCGACGAAGCCCTCACCTCGCTGCCCGCGGCGCGTGCGGCGCTCAAAAGCGACCACTCCGCCCTCCTCGCCCTGGCCGACGAACTCGAAGCCCATATCCGTCTGGATCTCGGCGACCAGGAAGGCGCGACCACCGCCACCGAGCAGCTGCCCGGCGACCGGCGCATCGTCATGGCGGCGATCATCGCTCTGGCCGCTGGGAACCCCGACGAAGCAGCACAAGCCCTGAGCGACGCGCCAGCCGAGGGAGCCACGATCCGTTCCGATCTGGAATTGCGGCTGCTGCGCGCGAGCGTCGCCATCAGCCAGTCCTCACCTCAGGCACCCGCCCTGGTCAGGCAGGCCCTGGCCGTGACCGAGCGGCACGGTTACGTCCAAACCGTCGTGGACACAGCTCCTCAGCTGGTCGAGCACGTGATCTCCAACTCACACCTTTACCCCCGTACCAGGCAGCGGACGGCACTGATCACCGCCGGTCTCCGAGCACGCAAGCGCGCCACGACCGCTTCCCGGCAGGGCAACCTCATCAACCCATTGACCGCCGCTGAGATCCGCGTGCTGGAGAAGCTGCCCGAGCGGCTCACCTACACCGAGATAGCATCGGAGCTGTACCTGTCACTCAACACGGTCAAAACACACCTGCGCCGCGCCTATATGAAGCTCGGCGTCACCTCCCGCTCGTCCGCCGTTAAACGCGCGACCTCGCTGGGCATTCTGTGATCTGGTTCCCCGGCGCCTCCCAAGCAGTGCCGACCGCGGCGGCCGGGAGCCAAAATGGGAGCCATCCGGGCGAACGACTTCCCACGCCAGGTAAACAGATGCGGACAGGCGGCTGGCGATCATGCCAGCTCGCGGACCTACCCAAAGACCCTGAACGCCTGACAGGTAGCGATATCTGCACCGAGGCGACTACGCGTACGAAGTCAGGGGTACGCCCGGGCGTCCCCTGATCAAGGTTCAAGGTTCCGCCGTACGCGTGACCCGGCGTTGCCGCATAACCATGCATGCGGCAGAACACCGCCTGTCGTCGGTGTCGGGCCCGTATGCCTACCGTCAGCGTGACTGGACATTTGCCCTGCGTAGTAGCAGTCTGAAACAGTAGGGGGCTGCCGGTTGGCATGATGGGCTGGGGCGGTGCGGTCGTTGGGGGGTGGTGTGGCCGGGCGCGCTATTCGCGTACCCGAGCCTATGGCGCCCGCCGTCCGGGATCCGGCCGCGGCTGACGGGGGTGCCTCCGGTGCGGTGGCTGCGCTTTACGCCGCGCATTATCGATCACTGGTCGGCCTCGCGGTCCTGCTGGTACACGATGTGGGGACCGCTGAGGAAGTAGTGCAGGAGTCCTTCATCGCGATGCATAGCCGCTGGCGCCTGCTGAGGAACGGTGAGAAGGCGCTGTCCTATCTGCAGAGGTCGGTGGTGAATGGGTCTCGCTCCGTTCTTCGGCATCGCCAGGTCGTGGACCGGAACGCTCCCAAGCCGCCGCCGGATATGCCTAGTGCGGAGGAGGGAGCGGTCGAACTGCTCGAGAGGTCCGCAATGGTCGCCGCGCTGCGCACGCTTCCGCCGCGCCAGCGCGAGGTGCTCGTGCTGAGGTACTACGGGGACCTGTCGCAGACTCAGATTGCCCAGACGATGGGGATCAGCACAGGCGCCGTCAAGAGCCACACCGCCCGGGCCATGTCATCGCTCCGTGGCCTGCTGGAGAACCGGAAATGACCCAGCGCGATCGTGACCTTGAGGAGATTCTGCGCCGCGCGCTGCAGGCAGCCGCCAGCTCGGTAGAGCCCGCGGACGATGGCCTGCAGCGGATCCGCGCCCGGCTGACTACGCCACGCCCGCTGCTCGTCGCCTGGATAATGGCCGGATACTCCGCCGGGGCCAGGCGCGCGCTGAGTGGGCTGCTAGCTATATCCGCGTGGCTGCAAGGGGTGCGCGGCGCGGTGAGCGAGCATTTGCGGGTAGCGGGGCCCGGCAGACTGCGCGACCGGCAGCACCCAGCGGGGCTGCGCCCTGGCGCGGTGCTGGCCATTGCCGTCATCCTAGTGTCAGCAGGTGTTCTCGCGCTGACTCCGGTGCCCCAGCTGGCGATTTCGCAGACAGCCGGACTCATCCGGTCTCTCGAAAGCGACGGGCACCAAAGCAGCGCCGGCGGGTCCCGGGTGAGCGGCCATGGCGCGGGTCAAGCGCAAGCGACAGCCGCCAACTGCTCGGCGCCGCCGCCGACCCGCACCGATCGCGCGGCCGCCCCGGCTGGCTGCCCAAGCACGGCTGCCAGCGCGGGCCCGGCGGCTTGCAAGAGCCCCACCGCCAGCGCAAGCCCCACCCCTAGCGCAGGCCCCACCACTAACGCAAGCCCAGCTGCTTGCGCAAGCACCGCCGGCCGCCCTACGGGTTCTGCCACCAGCCCGAGCTCCAGTACCAGCCTGAGCCCCACTACCAGCCCGAGCCCCACCACCAGCCCGAGCCCCACCACCAGCCCAAGCCCCACCACCAGCCCAAGCCCCACCACCAGCCCAAGCCCCACCACCAGCCCAAGCCCCACCACCAGCCCAAGCCCCACCACCAGCCCAAGCCCCACCACCAGCCAAACCGGCGCGGCTACCAGCCCCACTCCGAGTCCGAGCGGCAGCCAGAGCCCGGCCGGCAGCCTTACCCCGAAGGAGTGATTGCGTGGGGGACGCGTCCCTGGATTCGCCTCGGTACACCGGTCCCTGGGCGGACGCATGACGGACAAGGATCGCCCAGGCGATGATCGTTAGAGAGGAATATGCGGGTAAGGCGGTACTTGACCCTTCTAGGCCAAGCTGTCTGTAGACCGTATGCCGTGCCAGAACTCGCACTTGGTCCCTGAGTTGGTGTTTTCTCTTCTCGTTGGCCTGCTCTCCGGTACTCGCTGATCAGGCCCTGAACGACCTGTCGGCTCGTTATCCGGGCGGTCATATCGACCGGCCGATCTCGTGCAGCGGGAGTCTTTGTTCGCACCTGGTGCGGCCGGGGCCGGGTGGTGACCAGGTGGCAAGAGTCACAGGACCGATGCGGGGTACCTGGCAGTTCAGCCGGTGTTCCTGGCGGCGGCGGGCGGCCCGGTAACTTCCGATGGCCTGTGCGGGTGTCGCAGGCTGTGCCCGGACGCCGAGCGGGGCCAGCAGATGCTCATGCAGCTTGGCGAGTTCGGCGGCGACCAGGCCGGCTTTGCACGGCCTGGTGCTTGGCGGCCAGCCACAGCATCCAGTCCCAGAAGTGGTCGTCGATGCCGGGCAGGGTGGCCGCGGTGACCTGCCATGCGGGCAGCACGGCATGCGGCTCGGTGAAGATCAGGTCCACCTTTCGATGGCTTGCCCGGTGTCGAGGTGATCAGCACCGGACGGGATGTCGAGCTGGCTGCGATGCTGGCTAACCTGACCGCGCGCGGCATCGGTCGGCTGTTCACCGAGGGCGGCACCATGATTCACACTCACTTGACGAGCAGGAGGAGCGATCTCGTCCAGTACCTGAGAGCCGGTAGTCCGCGCGCGTCAGTGGCGACTCCCCTCTTTCTCGACTCGCGTGCGCCTCCTCGACCCTTACCGCCTCGGCCCGGGACACCAAACGTGGCCTCGCAGGTGTGGCTCACGTTGACTCCTACCTGCAGAGCTTGGGCGGCGAGATTTGCCTGATCCTCCCGCCATCGGAGCGCACTTGCAGGCGTCTCAGTCAGGATGTAGCGTCGCGGGAGACCTTACGCAACCGGAAAGTGATCAACACAAAGTCCGCCCGATGACAATCAGAACCGAGAGCCGCATAAAAATCGCCAGCAGCGTCCGTGAGGTGTGGGCGTATGTCTGTGACGTCGGACGCTGGCCGGAGTGGGCGCCAACGGTTCTCGAATGCCGGGTTCGCGGAGGAGCTCCGCTTCAGCCCGGCTCGCGGGTGGAGCAGCGGGCGAAGGGGATACTCTGGTTGACTCGCGGCCGGAGCCAGGAGGTGACCGCTGTCGAGGCGCCCCGCTACGTGGCGTTCGCCGGGCCAATGGGTACTTCCGCGGCGCGCTGGGGAATGGAACTCGAGCCGGTGGACGATAGGCAGACCGACGCCAAGATGTGGATTGAGGTCGACCTCGCGGGCATCATGCGCGCGGTCCCCGGCCGCACTCTCAAAGGCAGAATTCAGCGCGTAAGCGATCGCGAGATGGCGGCGATCAAGGCTGCGGTCGAGTCCGCTACGCGGGGAGGCGCGGAGTCCTAGATGGGGTGGGCGCGCGGTTCTACCGCGACGCTACCGAGATCGAGGAGCACACCGTGAGCCAGATCGACCGTACGCGAGAGCACCTGATCGAGACATACCGCAAGAAGGCGAAGCACTACGACATCACCTCCCGGCTCTACCCCGCGCCCGGCTACCCCCAGCGGGCACAACGCCTCCGGGCCGTACAAGCGCTCGGCCTTCGCGCGGGTGACAGCGTGATCGACATCGCATGCGGCACAGGTCTGAACTTCCCGCTGATTGAGGAGGTGATCGGTCCCGACGGCCGGATCGTCGGCGTCGATCTGACCGACGCGATGCTCGCCCATGCCCAGGATCGGATAGAGACGAACGGCTGGAGCAATATCAGCCTCGTGCAAGCCGACGCGGCCGACTTCGACTTCCCAACCGAGGTCAACGCGATCCTGTCCACGTACGCCCTGTCGCAGGTGCCCGAGTGCGCAGAGGTCATCGCCCACGGCGCCGCGGCCCTCTCCGGAGGCGGACGCTGGGTCGTGCTGGATCTCAAGGTTCCCGACAACACGCCTGGGTGGCTAGCGCAGCTCGGAACCGCAATTGTGCGGCCTTTCGCCTCCATAGATGAGTGGATCATGCGCCGTCCGTGGGAGGCGATTCGCGCAGCCATGCAGGAAGAACTGGCCGATCTCTCCTGGACCGAGTTGTTCTTCGGAACCGCATTCCTCGCTGCCGGGTCCCGCGGCCCTGGAACCTTCGGTGTACGACCGCGGGGAGCGGCCATCAGTGACCGTGGGCTGAGCAAGCGTCCTCTCACCTGAGGCCCGACGCGGACGCGAGACTTTGGCGGACGAGTCGCCCGGGCAGTGGCGGGGCAGCGGCGCCAGCGCGCTTGATTTGACACTCGGCGCGGCGGGTTGAGCGCAAGCAGTTCTTGGCGCTGATGCGCGGCGAGCGCGCCGGCTGCGCTCAACGGCAAGGCAGGCGCTGGCTGAGGTGCTGAAAAGGCGAGCGCTCGCACAGGAGGGCAAGCAGTACAGGTCGCTGACATGTATCGACCACGCCCGCCAAAGGCGTTTCTTCACAGGAGGTTGCGATCGTCAACGAGCAGTAGACTCGGGTGCTCGCTCCTCGTCCATCTCAGGAGCCGACTTGCCGTCAGCGTGGACTGCTGCAGCCAGCGGGATTGTTAGCAGAGAGCTTGCAAGCAGCGCCTCCGTCCGAATGCGCGCAACTGGCGACTGGCGAGACCTAATGCACTGGGGCAGCTCTGACCTGCTTGGGCGTTGCCACGCGCATTCCGGCGTTCCGAGATCGAAGTAGATGCAGTCGCCGACTGCGAGCAGCGCGGTCAGGATCTTTGCGTCGTAGCGTTGGGCGATCACGTACTCGTCGAAATCGCGGGGATCTCTCGCACCTGCCAGGGACGGCGGCGCAGCTGACCCGGTCTCGGGTAGGGCGAATTTATATTATGTGCCAGGCGCGGGCGACGAGCTCTCGTGCGGCTCGGCTACAGCCGGAGAGGCCAGCTGCGGAGCCAGAGGTTGGGAAGGTCGATGCTCGATGGCGCGTCCTCTTCCTCAAATGCTGAGACGTCCAGGATCGACCGGAACGACTGACGTCATGCCATACACGACTTTCCTCGCCATCAGCGCCACCATCGTGGCGCTCGTCCTCAGCGCGTGCAGTGGATCGAGCCGTAGCAGCACATCCTCCACGGTGCCCGCGACTTCCGCTACTGCCACCAATCCGGTGCAACGAGAGAATTCGCGCCCGGGCAACCCTGGCTGGGAGATCCCAGCCGGCGCGGGGACGGTGATCACTGGTTATGCTTCGAACACCAGCGTCGCCCCGGGGCAAAGCTTTCAGCTGCACGTGGCCGCGCCGCCGGGCTCGCGCTATCGGGTGCTCGTGTACCGGCTGGGGTGGTACCGGGGGGTCGGGGGGCGCTTCATCATGTGCGTGCCTGGTTGCCGCTCGAGCCACGCCGCGATTGCACAGCCCCCGCCAACCACACCCGGCTCCGTCACCGGGCTGTTCCGGGCCCCCTGGCGCGTGACCGATCGTGTCGAGATCCCGCCCGACGCGGTCTCCGGCTACTACGAGGCCAAGCTCGAGATCGTGGGTGGCGCGTACGCCGGCGCCGTGGGGAGCGTTCCGCTGATTGTGCGCCAGAGCCCGGCGGCTCCCGCGTCCGCGGTGTTGGTCCAGGTGCCGGTCAATACGTGGGAGGCCTACAACCGTTGGGGCGGCAAGAGCCTCTACCAGTTTGGCACCAGCATGCACGCCTTCGAGGTGTCGTTCGATCGGCCCTTCGACCAGCAGGAGTTCTACAACATGGTCACGGAGCTCGAGCTGCCCTGGGTCCGCTTCCTGGAGCGTAACGGTATCGACGTTTCCTACCAGACCGACGTCGACACGGACAGGGCTCCCGGATCGCTGCTGCATCACCGTTTGGTGTTCGCGATCGGCCACGACGAGTACTGGACGCAGCGAATGCGCGGCGCCTTCAACCGGGCGCTGGCGCTGTCGACGAACCTGATGTTCGGCTCCAACAGCGGCGAGTGGCGGATGCGCTACGCCGCCGGCAGGCGAACGATCGTGGAGTGGCGGGATCCCTCGATCGATCCGGTCCGCAACTGGCGCCTCGACAACGGGTTCTTCAGGACGTTCGGCGAGCCCGAGTGCAAGCTGATGGGAGTCGAGCACCGGTGGGCCGCGCAGCGCAATCTGACCGCGCCGCCCACCTCGTACACGGTCGTGGGGCCGAGCAGCGATCCATGGCTGGCGGCTGCCGGTTTGGCGCCCGGGGATGTGATCCGGGGGGTCGTCGGCTACGAGTGGGACTCGTTTATCCCTGGCTGCTTTGCGGGTCAGGTGGTGCCGCTGATGACCGCTCTCATCCCGGGATCCGACGGCGTCCCTCGCAGCGCAGACATGGTCCGGGCAACCGCGCCGAGCGGAGGCCGCGTGTTCGCGATGGGCACGATGGAGCTGGCTTGGGCGCTCGATGACCTGGACGGGCGCTCCCCCAACCCGCAGGTGGTCGCGTTCGTCAAAGCAGCCCTCCGCGATCTGACTCGTCCCGCCCCCCCGGCCGCTTTGATAATCCGGCATCGCGCGACGGGATTGATCGTCTCGGCGCGCCTGCGTGCCCCAGACCCGCGCATCCTCCGGGTGATCGTGCGCCCGGTGAGGGGCGGCCGCGGGTGCGCGGACAGCCTCCGGTCGGTGTGTCGACTACCGCTCCCGCGCCGCACCACCCGCTATGCCGCGGTTGCAATCGACCAGTGGGGGGCGTCACAGCCGCTGACCGTCACTGTGCAGCCGGGAAACGATCCACTTACTCGTGACGGCAGCTAATTTGCGCTATGCCGGAGTACACGCGACGTCGCCCAGGCGGCCTCCCGGCGACGCTTCTGCTCTCCGCGCGTTTCCAACATTGCTGCCGGCAGGCTCCAAGATGATCGAGGGACTACGGATGCAAGCTGACAGTCACCGTGCCGATGGGTGAGGCGGCTCCGCCCCGCCCAGAGCAAGCACCGCCCGGAGCGAGGAAGGCTTTCCCTACCTACTCAAGGCGGCCTTCGGCCGCGGGCCCCGGCAGCATGGGAAAAGCCACCGCCGGGCGGCGCTCAACTCGATCTCGACGACGGCCGACGGGACCGCTCAGGTAGCTACTTGTGCCGCTGGTCAAGACCGCCGCGCTGCTGCCTTCACTGGCATAGGGCGTGCTGTGCATCGGGCGCCCACGAGAAAGCCCGTTGCCGTCCAGGTGGCCAGATCAACCGTCTTGTATAGATCGATGCGCGGGTAAATTGGCTGCGTGCCTGCCCGCGCGCTATTTCATACCGCGCCGCGCTGCGTGGAGATCAGGGAAGTGCCCACACCGCGGCCTGCGGCCGGTGAGGTCCTCGTCCGCACCTTGTGCTCTGGCATCAGCGGTGGCACCGAACGGCTGGTGTACCGCGGCGAGGTCCCTGCCGAGCTGGCGCTGGACGACACGATCGACGCGCTTGGCGGTACCTTCTCCTATCCCTTCGCCTATGGGTATGCGTGCGTCGGCGAAGTAGCGGAGTCCGGCCAGGCGGTTTTCGCGTTCCATCCGCACCAGGACGTATTCACGGCGCGGGCTGGTGAACTGATTCCGCTGCCTGCCATCGATCCCGCGTCCGCAACCTTGTTCCCGCTGGTCGAGACGGCGTTGCAGGTGACGCTCGATGCCGGGACCGGATATCGCGACCGGGTCATCGTGCTCGGCGCCGGCGTGCTCGGGCTGCTGACCGGCCTGCTGTTGCAGCGCTCCGGGTGGCGGCCGCTGATTGCCGAGCCGCAGGCGTGGCGCCGCGCCATGGCCAGCAGCCTCGGCGTCACCACCGCAGCACCGGAGGAACTGGTGAAAGAGGAGGTTCCGCTGGTCATTGACGCCAGCGGTAACCCGGATGCGCCAGCGATGGCGCTGAACATGCTGGCCCACGAGGGAACCCTGTTGATCGCGTCGTGGTTCGGCACCAAACCAGTGGTGCTGCCGCTCGGCGGCGCCTTCCACCGGCGGCGTCTGATCATCCGCAGCACTCAAGTTTCCACGGTGCCGGCCCGGCTGTCCGGGACCTGGACCCGGTCTCGGCGCCGCCGGGAGGCCGTTGAGCTGCTGGCCGAACTACCGTTGGCACAGCTGTGCACTCACGTCTTCGCCTTCGGCCACGCAGCCGAGGCGTTCCGAGCCGTGGACCAGGGGATACCCGGGTTGATGCATGCCGTTCTTGACTACGACAGGAGTGCTGCCGGTGACCTGTGAAGTCGGGTTGAGCCGAAGCGTCCGTGCTTTCCACATCATGCCGGGACTGCCCGGGCCAGAGGGGCAACTGCATGATCATGACTACCGGATTGAGATCGTGGTGGACCGCGAGCAGCTCGACGACCGGGGCATGGTCTGTGATCTGGATGTACTGGAAGCGGCGCTGACCGAGCTGACCAGCCGGGTCGAAGGCCGCAACCTGGAGGAGATACGCCCAGCCGGGGCCGAGGCGGTCACAGTCGAGGTGTTCGCCCGCTGGGTGCATGACAGCCTCTCGCCCGCCGTCGCTGCCGCAGGCGGCGAGGCACTGGCAGTGCGGGTGTGGGAGACTCCCGTCGCGTTTGGCGGATACCACGCACGATGCTGACGCTCTGCCTGATTGCCCCGGGCGACCTGGCCATCCTGATGGCGGGTACCGGTACCACATCGGTGACCAGCCCGGCCAGGTCGTGCGGCATGGGTACTGTGACGAGGCCAAGGTTGGCGGCTGAACCGTTCTGCTGGCATGTTCGTCTTGCTGTCATGGGAACAGTCGACACAACATTTTCGTCATCCTCGCGGGACAGCCATATGACACTGGGCTGGGATAACCCCACAGCAGATCCCACCACCACCATCCTGCTGCGGCACGGCGATACCCAGACTGTCACCCGAACACCGCTTCAGCGGGCTGCGCGACCTCCCGCTTAGCGCCAACGGAACCCGGCAGGCCCAGGCCGCCGCCTGCCGCCTAGCCACCGGTGCCCCGATCGATGCCGTGGTCAGCTCGCCATTGCAGCGCGCTGTCGCCACCGCCGCCATTGCGGCCGGCGAACTGGGCCTGACCGCAGTCATCGATGATGATCTCCGTGAAACCGACTTCGGTGACTGGGATGGCTTCACCCTGGCAGAAATCCAGCAGCGATGGCCCGCAGCCGCGGCAGCCTGGCGGCGCGACCCCGAACAGGCACCGCCGGGCGGGGAGAGCTTCGCCGACACCGCACACCGGGTAAACCGGGCCTGTGACCGGCTGCTGCGGGACCACGGCGGCCAGACCGTCCTGGTGGTAAGTCACATTACCCCGATAAAGATCCTGCTGTGCCGGGCTCTCGGCGTCCCGCTTGGCACCCTTTACCGGCTGTATCTCGGCTCCGCCTGCATTAACGAGATCCAGTGGCACGGCCGCGGATTTGCCGCCGTCCATCGCGTCAACGACACCAGCCACCTTCCCTGACTCACCGGGCCCGTCTCGTCCGCCGCGAACGCAGGCCGCATATGCCGGGGCCGGGCTGCGGCCGCGGGCCTGACTAGCGATCGCAGTCCGGAAAGCGGGCACCCCAAGCGAGGATGGCGGCCCGTTGGGCTGGGTGATCTGGAGGTTCTTGATCTGTGTCTCGGTGAGTGCGGTGCCGCTGGTGAAGATGACCCTCTGGCCGGGGGTGAGTTGCCAGCTGCCCAGGTCGTAGGTCGCGCCGTCGGCGCCGTGGGCGACAAGCTCGTACCGGTCACTCGACGGCTCGGCAGCGCCGCGTTGGTACCAGCAGGTCAGGTCGATCTCGGTGCCCCATGATCTGGGCTGCAGGGCGATGGTGGCGTCGACCGGAGTGGCGACGAGCGCGGCCATTGCCCGGGGTGCCGGTTTCGGGCCGCTGCTCGACGGCACGACGATGACGATCAGCGCAATCGCACAGGCAGCGGCGAGCAGGCCCAGACCAGTGGTGAGCCAGCGGCGACGGGCTCGTTCCCGTCCGGCGGCCTGCAGCAGGCGGGGCAGCAGGGTGTCAGGGACTGGCGTCGGGGCCGCCTCGGGCGGTGCGGCGAAGACGGACTCGTCCAGTCCGGCCAGCAGCGGCGGGATCGCGGAGATCTCGGCCAGGCCCGCCCGGCACCGCCGGCAGATGGCCAGGTGCGCCTCGTAGGCGAGGCGCTCGTCGGCATCGAGCGCTCCGAGCAGGTAGACGGCGTCGAGGCGCGCGTACGGGTCGGCCGTCATTCGACATCTCGTAGTTCTTCGATGGCCAGCCGCAGCGCACGCAGCGCATAGTAGGTGCGGGACTTCACCGTGCCGGGCGCGATCCCCAGGGCATGCGCGGCCTGTGCAACCGAGCTGCCGCGAAAGTAGCACTCCCGCAGCACGTCCCGATGCTCCTGCGTCAGCCGGCCTAGCGCGGCGGCCACCAGATGGCGGTTCACGACCTGCTCGCTGGCGTTGCCGATGGGCTGCTCAGGGAGGCGGTCAGTTACGATCTCGGGGCTCCGTTGCCATCTGCGCCGCCACTCCTGTCGCGTGATACGCACGGCGGCTGCGATTGGTTCACCGGCATCTGCTCCGTCCCGGATCGCGTGACCTGGCTTGCAACAGGAACCGATCGTACTGCGAGTTGCGGTCGAAAGCCGCGCGTACCGAAGCGACAGCCGGGCGCCGGTGCCGGGAAGGTGGCGCCGCGGCACGCACGGGAGAAGATGTCACCGCCCGGAGGCCCCGCTCACCGTGGCGGTTCGGGTGCTGCGGGTCCATGGGCCGACGCCGCTTGGGACGAGGCCGTGCTGAAGGCGCCGAGGAACTGGTTGCGGAAGGCGTCCATGGGCTCGAGCGGAGCGGAGGGGCCGGGCAGCAGCCCGTCCTGCCAGTGCCAGGAGGCAATCTGCCTGAACACGGAAGGGTCGCGGGCGACGATCGAGATCGGCACCTCGTGGCTGGCCCCGGGGCCGCTGATGGGGCTAGCGGGCTGCTCGTCGCCGAGCAGGATGAGCACGAGGTTCGGGTCGTTGAGCTCGGTGACCCATGAGGTGAGGGCCTGCAGCGAGTACTGGATCGACCGGCCGAAGAACTGGCGCACGGTGCTGGCGTTGCGCCAGACCGTGATCGGGGATTCGCTCGCGCGCGGGCATGGGGTCGAATATCGAGCCGTTGCCGACCTTGTTCCAGGGCACCATGGTCGGCAACGGGGCCCAGGGCGTGTGCGAGGAGACCAGGTCGATCTCGGCCATCACGGGCTTGTGGCCGGGGGCGAGTTCGAGCCGCTGGAACTCGGCCAGGGTGTACTGGTCGGGCATCGAGGCGTAGCTGAAGGCTCGGGCCGTGGTAGCCGACGTTGCGCCGGTCGTAGAGCTTGTCGAAGTGGTAAAAGGACGTGCCGGGCGGCCAGTCGTCGTCGTCAGCGGGGCGTCGCTGACGGTGCGCCAGCCGGCCTTGTCGAAGGCGTCGCTGAGGGTGAACCGGCGGCTGCCGACCAGCTCGGCATACCGCTGCTCGGTGTCGACCCACAGCCCCGACTGCAGGGTGGAGTGGGCGAGCTAGCTGACCCCGCCGAAGCCCGGGGCGGTGAGCCAGGCGCTCTGCGTGGACCAGCCGGCGCGGGCCAGCGAGGCGGTGCTCCGGCGCAGGACGGCGTCGACGCCGGGGGAGAAGCTCGTGCCCTGGACGGCGACCTGCCCGTAGCTTTCGACGAAGGCGATGATGACGTCCTTGCCGCGCAATCCGGTGAGCAGGTCCGAAGCGGGGACGCTGGCTTCAGGGTCGGAGCCGTGGAGGACCTGCTCGAAACGGTGCTGGTCGCGGAGCGCTGCCTGGGTGTCGCGCACCTGCGCGACGACCAGCCCGGCGGCGCTGGTCGAGGCGACCGGGGATCCCGGGACGAGTTGCAGTGACAGGCCCGCGCACAGCGCCCAGACCGCTGTGAGGGCGGCGAGTGCGCGAACCGTGGCGCGGCGATGCCGGGCGGCCACGGTGGTGATGTGAATCGTTGATGCGGTGATTGCGCCGATGAGCAGGATGAGACCGAGGCAGAGCGCGACGAGCGCGATGTTCGTGCGCGTGGCGCCGATCGCGTCGCGTACCACGCCAATAGCCGGGTCGATGTCGCCCCAGTCGAACACCGGGTTGAACGCCCGCCCGATCTCCGCGTAGAACGCTATGTTGAGGATCTTGACGAGAGTGAGCAGGCCGAACAGGATTCCAGCGACGGCGGCCACGATCCGTCGCGGCCAGGCCGGCAGCACCACCGCGACAGCGACCAGGGCCAGCCCTTCCACGGGGATGCGGGCAAAGGCGGCCGGGGTGAGCTGGAAGATACGGTCGGGCGCGACGAGAACACCCCACACGAGCACGACCGAAAGCACGGTGATGGCCAGCCGCAGAGCCCGGCGGGTGCGCGGGCCGGCGCCGGTCCGGTACAGCCAGATCACGTCGCGGCCGAACGACTCGGCCAGCAGCAGCAACGCGGCGGCGACCGCGATCATCCCGGCGAGGCGGTCGAGCAGTCCGGATGCGGCGACGGTGAGCACGATGCCCTGGACCGCGGCCACGACCTTGCGCCAGTACCGGGGTGGCAGCGGCGCGGCCAGCCACGGGATCAGCCAGCCCGCCAGCAGCAGCGCGTAGCGGGCGGCGCCGATGGCCAGCACCCAGCTGCCGTAGTCCTGGGACACGGCGATGCTGAGCAGCAGGATGAGGAACGCGTCGACCTCGCCGTCGATGCGGGCGCCCAGCGGGGTGGCGGTGCCGGTCCGGCGCGCCACCTGCCCGTCCACCGCGTCGAGGACCAGCGCGACGGTGGACAGGGTGACCAGCGCTGTGACCGACACCGGCCGGCCGAACGAGTCGGCAACCAGTCCCGCGACCCCGGCGATCAGCACCGCCCGGGTCAGGGTGACCCAGTCCGCCGGGAATATCGCCGGCTGGTCGCTGCGCATGCGGGCGGTGACCAGCAGCGCGGTCGCCGCCGAACCGGTGGCCAGCCCGGCGATCCAGCCGGCGACGCCGAGACCAGCCGTGGCGGACACGACGCCGAGCAGGGCGGCTGTGGCGAGCAGCCCCAGGATCGCCGCGAGCCGGATCGTAGGCAGCGCGCCTTTGCCCGCGAGCCGAATCGTAGGCGGCGCGCCTTCGTCCGCAGGCTGAATCGTGCGCACCGCGCCTCCGTCTCCGTAGCCATCTGCCGCCGTTCCTGATGGGGACAACGGGTCCGCGGTCACGCTGGTTCACCGCGACCGGCCGCCGGCCTGCGATGCTGCCGCAGCCGGACGGTTGAACTATGTGCCCAGCCGGCCCGTGTAACCCGGTGTGGCTGTCCTGCACTCAGTTCCGGCCGGGATCGGTCCGGCCGTCCGCCGCTTCGGCCCGTCGTTGCTGCGCCTGGCCGCCGGCGTCACCGTGCTGTGGTTTCTCGGGCGGCAGGTGGGCGCGGCGCCGTTCAAGGACGGGCTGCGCGCGGTCACCTGGCAGGCGGTCGTGGCCGCCGTCACGCTCACTGCCCTGACCACGGTGTGTTCGGCCTGGCGGTGGCGGGTCGTCGCCCGGGCACTCGGCGTCGGCATCGGCCTGCCAGGCGCGGTCTGCGCCTACTACCGTTCCCTGTTCCTCAACTCCGTGCTCGTCGGCGGGGTTCTCGGCGACGTGCACCGGGCGGTCACGCACGGCCGGCGCGCTGGAGACGTGGCGCGGGGGCTGCGCGCGGTGGCGTGGGAACGGCTGTGCGGTCAGGTCATCCAGGCCGTGGTGACCGCCGTCGTGTTGCTGACCCTGCCCTCGCCGGTCCGGCCCGCGCTGCCGTACGTTCTGGCGGGTGTCGCGGGCGTAGCCGGGTGTGCTGCGCTGGTCGTGCGCGGCGCTGCTCGCCGCGGCCGGTCGCGGCTGGCACGCGCCGCCCGGGCCGTTTCCGCTGACCTTCGTCACGGCCTGCTGGCCCCAGACGTGTGGCCCCAGCTCACGCTGGCCTCGGTGCTGGTCGTCGCCGGGCACACGGCCACGTTCGTCATCGCGGCCCGGGTCGCCGGCAGCACCGCACCCCTGGGCGAACTGGTCGCGCTGCTGATGGTGGTCCAGACTGCAATGGTGATCCCCCTGAGTATCGGCGGGTGGGGGCTGAGGGAAGGAGCCGCCGCCTGGGCCTTCGGCGCAGCCGGGCTCGGCGCGGCCACCGGGGTCACGGTCGCCACCCTCTATGCGGTACTCATGCTGGCCGCGGTTGCCCCGGGCGCGGGCCTGCTGCTGGGGGACGCCGTTCGCCGCCGTCGCGACCCGGGACACCCGGGCGAGTCGAGACGACCCGATCCGGCGCCGCTGACGATGGAGGCCGTTCGTGATTGACCGGCCATACCCGGTGACCGGCCTCGGCACGCCGCTGACGAGGCCCTCGACCTGGCGCGAGGCCGAACGGCTCGTCCCGTGACCGGGGCGGTCCAGGCGGCAGCGATCCGCCGGCGTATTCGCATCCCGCTGCGTTTCGCTGACGACTACTCAACCACTGCCACGGTCGTCAGCTTCACCGGCCTGACCGACGCGCAGCAGCACGTGGCCCTCGAACTCGGCCGGCCCGCCGCGGCCGGGCTGCCGCTGGTGCGCCTGCACAGTGAATGCCTCACCGGTGATGTGTTCGGCAGCCAGCGATGCGACTGCGGGCCGCAACTGCGCGAAGCGGTCGAGCGGATCACCAAGCACGGCGGGTACGTGCTGTATCTGCGCCAGGAAGGGCGCGGCATCGGACTGTATGACAAACTCGACGCCTACGCGCTGCAAGATCGCGGTCTGGATACGTACGACGCGAATCTCGCGCTCGGTCACCGGGCCGACGAGCGCGACTACACCAGCGCGGCCCAGATGCTGCACGCGCTCGGCGCCAACCGCATCGGGCTGCTGAGCAACAACCCGGACAAGGGCGCTCAGCTGGCCCGCCTGGGCATCACGATCGCCAGGCAGGTCCCCACCGCGCTGCACCTTACCGGGACCAACGCCGCCTACCTGGCCACCAAGGCCCGGCGCGGTGGGCATGATCTGCTTTCGCGGGGTCTTGAACGCGCCGCCGAGCCGCACCGGCACGCCGGCCCGCTCGCCGGTCCGGCACACCTCGGGACCGAGGGCCGATGACAGACATCCGCGAGCATCCGCCGCCTGCCACCGCGTCAGCCGCGCCCGCCGCGCGCGCGATGGCGGCCACCCGGCCGGGCCGCGTCGTCGGCCTGGACGGGATCCGGGGCCTGGCCGCCCTGTTCGTCGTGCTCAACCACATCTTCGAGCGTGCCTGGCCGGGCTACCCCGCCAATCCCGCTCCGTTCTGGGCGGCCTGGATGATCTACGGCCGGTTCGCGGTCATCATGTTCATCGCGCTGTCCGGCTTCTCGCTGGGCCTCGGCCCGGCGCGCTCGGGGTGGCGGTTCAAGTCGATCGCGACGTACGCGCACCGACGGGCCTGGCGCATCCTGCCGCCGTACTGGGCCGCGCTCGGATTCAGTCTGGTGATGACCTGGTACGTGCTCGCCCAGCCCGGCTGGGCAGTGCCCAACGGGAAGTCCGTCGTCGTGTACGGCTTGCTCGTGCAAGACGCCTTCTCCGTGGGCAGCCCCAACCGGGCGTTCTGGTCGATCGCCATCGAAGCCCAGCTCTACATCCTGCTGCCGTTGCTGCTGCTGCTCGTCCGGCGGGTGAGTGCCCGCGCGATGGTGGGCCTGGTGGCCGCCATCGTCGTGACCATCGGCCTGCTGGGGCCCCATGTCCCGCTGATGAACAGCGCCCTGGTCAAGTTCACCCCCGACCTCGCGGTGCTGTTCGCCGTCGGCCTGCTGGCCGCCGGGATCGTCACCGCCGGCGAGCGCACCCGATCCCGGCCCTGGGCCGGTTACGCGCTGGCCGCCACGGTGCCGGTCATCGCGTTGATGGTGGTCAAGGGCTCCACGTGGTCGAACCTCAACCTGTTCTGGCTCGATCTGGCCTGGGCTCCAGCGATCGGCTGCTTCCTCGCCGCGATCGCCACCTCGCGCCCGCGGCCGGTCGTCCGTTTCCTGGACAGCCTCCTGCCGCGGAGCCTCGGCTCCTGCTCCTACAGCCTCTACCTGACGCACATGCCGATCGTCATCGCCGTGTCGTACGGCCTGGTACTGGGCCGGGTCGCTGCCGGGACGCCGACATTCTTCGTGCTGGCCGCGATCCTGCTGCCCGTGACCGTGTGCTTCGCCCGTCTGTTCGCCGCTGTGTTCGAGCTCCCCTTCCAGCGGCACCGCGGGTGGATTGCGCTGCGACAGGCGATGTCGGCCCGGCTGTGGCAGCTGCGGCGAACAGGGCCGGCCGTCGTCGCCGGGCGCTGGCGGGGCGCTAGCCGGGCGAGCGGCCCACGAAATCAAGCTGGTGGGCGATATAGACCAGCTCGCCCGCGGCCAGTTGCCGGCCGCGCTCGGCCAGCCAGTCGGCCAGGTCCGCCGGTTCCACCCGGTCCTGGCGATTCCGCAACGCGTTCTGGATCGTGTTAAGGATGCTGCGCAGGAAGTAAGCCTCATCGCCCGGGTAGTTCCCATCCGGGCCGGCGCTTACGACCCAGTCCGACGGCCCCGCCGCCAGCGCAGGCGCCCCCGCAGCCCGCAGGTAGTGAAACAGGCGGCGGCCCGTTCGGCTTTCCCCGGCCGGCCGGCCGTAGCGAAAGCGCTCATCCATGTCGCGGTGGTAGGCCTGCATGATCTGGTCGTCGTGGGGGTGGCCGGGCTCGAAGATGCTCTCGCCGTCGTAGTTGATCGTGAACCAGTAGACGCCGCCGGGGACCAGCAACCGCAACAATCCGGGCAGGACGGCCGGCACGTCCACCAGGTCCAGGACGGCGTTGGCGATCAGCACATCGGCCGGCGCCCCATGAGCGGCCTCCAGGTAACTGCCGAGCTCGGCGTGCACCAGGCGCACCCGGAGATCACCCACCCGCAGCCCATCCGGCAGCAGGTCGCTGCGCAGGCCCCGCGCGGCCGCCCAATCGCACAGCCACCGGCGAGAACAATCCAGCAGCTGCCGATCCGCATCCAGCAGGATGTACTCGCCGGCGCCGACCGCGCCCCAGTCCATCAGCCGGGCCACCATCGTCCCCAGGCCGGCGCCGACCTCCAGCACCTGCGGCGCACCCGCGGGCATCAGGCGGCGCAGCTCGGCCAGCACATGCCGGTTAAGCGCCCGGTCATCCACGGTCGTCTTCGCAGCCAGGTAGCGGGCATAGTCGAAGGTCATCGAGGCTTCATCGAAGCAAGTCATTGCTTCTGGCTACCATCGCGAACTTGCGCACCCGCCCGCTGCCGAGCCAGTCACTCCACAGCTGGTGGGCTGTGATCAGCTCGGCGGTGGCCTGCGTCCCGATCTGGGCGGCGATCTGAGGTGAATCAGCTCGATAACAGCGAAGCAGCGCCGTCGCTGTCGCGTGATGGGAGGAGCTGTACTCCTGCCGCCAGATCACGGTCAACCCCGCCTCGCGCAGCACGCCCGTCAATTCCGCCAACTCGATGAGCCAGACTGTATCGGCGCCGGGCATCCGCGCCCGCTCCTGCTGGGTGAGCGGCCGGCCTTCCTCGACCGTGAAAGCGAAACGCCCGCCCGGCTCCAGCACGCGCGCCACCTCACCCACCAAGGCCTCCTTGTCGGGGAAGGCCAGCATCGTCTCCAGCAGGAGTACCACCTCGAAGCGGCCCTCGGGCAGAGGCGGGAGGTGAGCTTGCTCGAAGCGGCAGGGGAGATTCCCGGCCAGCTCCTGGGCGGTGGCCAGTGCGCTGGCGGAGTAATCGACACCCAGGTAGTGGCATCCCGACTCCGCCGTGATCATCCGGCCGGGGCCGGCCACCCCGCAGCACAGGTCGAGCACTGAGACGCCGGGGCCGACCCGGGCCTGGTGAGCCAGCGTCCGGATCTCGCCCGCCCGCATGAAGCTCTCCTGGCCTACATACTCGCCCGCGGGGTAGGCGGTCGCCCGGGCCCGCTCTAGCGCCGTCAAGAATGGTGCTCGTTGATCCTGTCTCACGTCAGATCCCGTACGGTGCCTGGCACGGCGGAGCCGGTGCCACCCGGCCCGGCAGAGCTACCTGCTGTGCCGCGCCGCGCTGGCGTCGAGCGGGCGCCGGTCGTCTCGGGTCGAACCGCGTCCACCGCTTCTACGTACCACCCTGTGTCAGGTATGACGGATCGGCGGCGGGTGTGGTTCAGCTCGGCCGCAGGGAGGAGGCTGGTTCGGTGCGGCAGGCGCTCTGGAGGGCCGGAACATCGTGCGGGTCCACGTAGTAGTCCCCGAGGGGTTCGACGATCCCGGCCAGCCTACCGGCGGCAACATCTATGACCGGCGCGTCTGCGCCGGACTGGCCGAGGCCGGATGGGATGTGCTGGTCACGACCGTCGCCGCGGCGTGGCCGGTACCCGGCTCGGGCGCCCGCGCCGACCTGGCCCGCATCGTTTCCGCCATTCCCGACGGTGAGACCGTCCTGATCGACGGGATCATCGCCTCGCCGGCCGCCGCGCAACTGCTGCCACACACCGGCCGGATACGAATGACAGTGCTGCTGCACATGCCACTGGCCACCGTCCTCGACACACACCATGATGCCAGCGCCCAGCGCTCCGAACGGGTCGTGCTCCGCGCGGCCACCGGCGTGGTCGTTACCAGCGAATGGACCCGCCAGCAGGTACTGACCCGATACGCGATCCCGGCCCACCGGGTGCACGTCGCCCGGCCCGGCGTCGATCAGGTCGCTGCCCCGGCCCGGCCCGTCCGCGGCCACCTGATCTGCGTCGGAGTCCTCGGCCGCCACAAGGGGCAGGACCTCCTCGTCGAGGCGCTCGCCGACCTCGCTGAGCGGGACTGGCATTGCGTGCTGGCCGGACCGCTCGACCGCGACCCTGACTTCGTCGACCAATTGCAGACCCGTATCACGCGCCTCGGCTACGGCCACCGCGTCCGGCTCACCGGCGTCCTGACCGGCGCGGCGCTCAACCACGCGTACACCACCGCCGACCTGCTCGTCGCGCCGTCCCGCTCGGAGACCTACGGCATGACCGTCACCGAAGCGCTCGCCCACGGCCTACCCGTCATAGCCGCCGCCGTCGGTGGGCTGCCCGAAGCGCTCGGCTCCACCGCCGATGGCACCCGCCCCGGCCAACTGGTCCCTCCCGGCGATCCGGCTGCCCTCGCCGCCGCGCTCGGAGACTGGCTGGGTGACGAGCGCCACCGACACCGGCTACGGGCCGCCGCACGACAGCGGCGGTCGACCCTGCGCGGCTGGGAACAGACCACACAAGAGATAGCGAACGCACTGACCCGCCCATGGGTGCCGCAAGCCTGTGCCGCCCGGAGTGGACAACCACCCTGAAAAGACCAGCGGCCCGGCTTGACCTTGACCCGGCGTCGGGCTCCGCCCGGCTCAGTGCACAGGCTCCGCCCAGCTGCACCAGAACAGGCGGCTATGCGCGCCACTGACGCCGCCTCGCGCCGCAGCGGAGGGGCGACTCGTCAGCCAGTTGCGGAGCGCGACATCCCCGCATGACCGCGGCCAAACAGCAGACGACCACTATGACCACTCCCCCGGCGGTATTGGGCAACTGATGACGGTCCGGCAGCATGCAAGCGCGTCCGATCCGTCCCGAGAAGCTGCTGTGCCACGACTGGTGACCTCTTGAACGCCGGCAACGGCGCTGTTCGCTGGGCCCGGCCTGGTCGAACTTCACGCGGCTGCTGCTCACGCAGCCATCCTGAGGGCGGATCTTGCCCCTCGGATTGCCCCGCCCGTGCCGTGAATCCTCAGGCATCCTCTGAGCAGGCGATGCGTAGGCTGACCAGCCAGAACGCCAGCTCACGCTAACACCTGGCAGCCCTGGCGAGCTGCCACGAGCTGCCCTTACGCGCGAGCCCAGGCCGGGCGGAAGCCTACGGCCAGACGACGGGGAACAGGGGATGATCCAAGGCCGCGCCGGCCGGGAGCTGGGATTCGAGGCCATCGAACGGCGGCGAGGTGCGCCACTGTCGCGGCGCGTGCCGCGCATCGGCCGACAGGTAGCGCAGCGATAGCACCCGGCGGCGGCCGCGGAACGGGAACCCCGGCGCCCCGTGCACCGTCAGGAAGTCGAAGAAGATCGCGTCGCCCGGCTCCAGCTCGAAGCGGCGGATGTCGAAGGCGTCCCGGTCGGCCTCGATGTCCGGCAATTCGGCCAGGCTCCCGTCCGGGAACCACTTCGCCTCCCCGGCCAGGAACGCCCGCGGCATGAGCCAGGGCCCGCGGTGCGAGCCGGCCAGCAGCTCCAGGCAGCCGGCCGCGGGCACCGGGTCCACCGGTATCCAGGCGCTGACGCCGTGCCCGTCGACATTGTAGTAGGGCTGGTCCTGGTGCCAGGGGGTGCGCTGCCGGGTTCCGCCTTCCTTCACCAGCACATGATCGTGGTAGAACCGCACCTGCGGCGTTCCCATCAGCGCCGCGGCGATCTGCGGCACGCGGGAGTGGCGGGCCAGCCCCTCGATCTGCGGGACGTCCTCCCAGCGGCGGAAGTCCTCAGTGAACGAACCGGGATCACCCAGGCCGCTCGCCACCTGGGCCAGCGGGCCAGGAACGGCCAGCACGATCTCGATCGCGGCGACCGCAGCGGCTATCTCGGCCCGGTCCAGGACGCCGCGCACGCAAGCGACGCCGTCGCGGGCGAAAGCCGCGGCCAGTTCCGGGCCCGACTGATCCAGGTCCACGGCTATCCCTCCTTGCTGTAGCGACAGTCTGGCCGATCCGGACCGTACCACCAGGAACGCCCCCGCCCAGACGCCTGGGGCCGCGCGCCCATCGGCTGATGCGCAGGCTGTGCACGCAGGCGGTAAGCCGGTTCAGCGGCCATGCCCTTCAGCCTCGGAGCCCGCGTAGCCCTGAACTCATGACCTGTTGCACATCACGAAAGCGCTACTCGCCGGGAGTGGTGATGCGATCTCTGCGTCGTCGCTGGCCAGACGGCCAGCCCCCGGCGGACCTTGCCCTCCGAATGCCCCTCAGAGCGAACGCTCACCTGTTTGCGTTCGAATTCCATCTCTGACCTGGTGGAGCTAAGCGGGCTCGAACCGCTGACCTTTTGCATGCCATGAACCACCGGCACGTCCGCTGCCGACACCATACGCTGCGTCAACTGCGCAGACGCTAACTCACGCGACCTGAGCCTGACTCAGGCCGACGCTCGCTAACACCATCCTGCCCCTCAAGGTTCCCCTCGAAATGATCTCCCTGAAGCTGATCAGCCGTGCATGAGCGGACATTCGAGTATTTAGGGCAGGAAGATAATCAGGGAGGGAGTTCCCGACTCAATTGACTACTTAGAGTGATCACGCCGCAGGCTCACCGGCGACGAGCGAACGACCTACATCCTGCCGGGCGAACGCACTGCCCGCGGATGGAGGGCTCGCGGCGGCCGAGAGGCGCAGAACAGCAGATCTGGTGTTGTTGTCAGCGCGGAGGTCGCCTCGACGTTTTCCGCGCGTTCGAGCCGGCGGTACACAGTGGGCCTGCGGAATTCGGGCCGCGCGAGAGAGGCTCTATTGACCGACCACCCGCCGTCGGCCAGCAGGTGGTATCCGGTGATAAAAGAGCCTTCGCAGCGCTGTAGGCCGCCAGCGGGTATCGGTCCAGGCATCGCTCGGCCGCGAGCGGAGCAATGTTGATGATCGAGCCAGGATGAGTGTCGATCATTGCAGCCCCACCACCTGTGTGACCGCGAACAGCCGAGGTCAGATCCGGTCCGCGCAGCGCATTATGCCAAGCAGGGTCTCCGGTCAGCGCCGTCGGCCGTCACGGGCTGGGCTGGCACCGGGAAGGCCGGCCTCATCCGCCGCGTGAGTGTGCCTAGTGCGTCCGGCCGACCGTCGGCGAGTTAGCTAAGCCACTGACCAGGGAACTTGGATCGATCTTTAGATTCGCTCGATCCGAGCATTGCAACGTGCGGCTGTCCAGGTGTACCGTCCGAAGTCGCCCCCCAGACATTCACCGCATAATCCCTTGTGAAAGGGGGGCAAGATGAGACGGTTTTTGATGGCGCCACTCGCCGTCGCGCTCGTCGGTTTCCTTGGTGTCGCTGGAGGCACCCAGGCCTCGGCCCGCCACCTGCCTGCCCGGCACCACGCCGCGGTGGTCTCGGTCTTCGCGACAGGCCTGAACAATCCGCGCGGGCTGACGTTCGGCCCCCACGGGAACCTCTACGTCGCCGAGGGTGGTCTGGGCGGCACCCACTCGACCGTTGGCAAGTGCCCCCAGGCACACGGCGCGGCCGCCCCCTACACGGGAAGCAGCCATAGCCGGGTGCGGGGTGGACGCATCGCGAAAATCAGCCCGGCTGGCGTGGTCACCACGGTCGTGAGCGCGCTGCCCTCGAGCCAGACCACCCCGGCCACCGGGAGCCTGGTCAGCGGCGTTTCGAGTGTGGCCTTCATTGGCCATCAGCTTTACGCGCTGCTGTCCGGTGCCGGCTGTTCACATGGCGTGCCCAAGATCCCGAACGGCGTCATCAAGGTCGGCCGGGACGGCACGTGGAGGCTGATCGCGAACCTGAGCGCGTTCCAGAAGGCGCATCCGGTCGCCCATCCCGACCCGGCGGACTTCTCGCCGGACGGCACCTGGTACAGCATGATCGCCATCGGCAGGGCCCTGTACCCGATGGACTCCAACCATGGCGAGCTCGACCGGGTCACGCAGAACGGCCGGATCAGCCGCGTGATCGACATCTCAGCGAGCCAGGGGCACGTCGTCCCGACGGCGCTGGTCCACCACGGCGCGACATACATCGCGAACCTGGGCGTGTTCGATCCCGGCGACCGCGCGGGTGACGAGCACGTGTGGCGGCTCACCGGCCACCGCACGCTCAAGGTCCGTGCGACAGGGGTAGAGAAGGTCCTCGGGCTCGCCTTCCGCGGCGGCAAACTGTACGCGCTGGAGATGAGCACGGCCGCTGGCAGCCCGATCCCGGGGACCGGAGCGATCGTGCGCGTCCGGGCACACGGTGCCGCCCAGACGATCGTCTCGGGCCTGACGTTCCCGACCGGCATGACCGTCGGCCCCGGCGGGGCGTTCTACGTCTCCAACCAGGGCTTCGGCTTCGGCGCCGGGCAAGGCCAGATCCTGCGTATCCAACCCTGACCGCCATGACGACCCCCGGACCAGCCTCCGCGCCGGCCCGGGGGTCGTCCGCGCTCAAACCCGGTCGAGGCGCCGAGGGCGCCCGGCCGCGATTCTGAGCCCGTCTGCGTCCCGCGCGGCGCACAGGTCCTGGAAGAGGTGGCACTGCTGCTGGCCTCCACCGGCGAACCGGCCGCCGCCGACCTGCGGCGCCTGCCGGCCAAGAGCCGACCGGGCTGACCGCCGCGCAACCGGGCCTGACCGCTCAGCTTCGGCGGGGTGACCTGACGCCGCAGCACCGCCACCTCATGCCGTAGCACCATGATCTCCGCGTCCTTGGACGCCTGGCTGCGGCCCAACAGCGCGAGCCAGCCGAACACCCGGATCAGGATCAGATAGAGCAGGCGGAGGGTCATAAACCGGGATCCTGGCGCATGCACCTGGTCGCCAAGCCGCAGGTCACAATCCACGCGCCGAATTCTGGAGCGGTACACGCCAAATATCTGCGAGGCCAGACGATCAGCGGGTTAGCCCTGCACGAGCGCAGATCAGCCAGTTATGAATGCCTAGGAATCTCATATGCATGCAACCTAGGGTCCGCCCAGGCCGCGCATGATCTGGTGCGACTGTAGCAAATGCCCGCCGACAGCCCCAGTCCAGAAGCGACCTTGCTGCGTTGCAGCCCGTTGTTACCCGTATCGATCGATGGATCCAGGCCCAGACTATGCAGGAGAGACGAGGCACTGAAGAACATGACAGACGTCAACGTCGCTAATCAGCACGGAATGGCCGCTCCGATCGATCGGGGTAATGGTCAGTTTGATGCGATGGGCTTAGCCGCGAGTGGCTTCCTGATCGATCGGGCCTCCGTCAACAGTTTCGTGATGCCGCCCGCTCCACTTGATCCACAAAAATCGCATGAACACAGCGTACGCCCAGAAAAGCACCGTATAGAAAAGGACCGCGATGACATAGATGAGGAGCGGATCAGGCGCCGGGCCGTCCTCGGCGGCCTCCTCAACGAATACGAGCGGGCCGCGTAGAAACCCAGGTCAAGACCCGGTGACCCAGTTCTGGAACCCCCGCAGGTGATCAGTACGGCCCGCCGCTCAGCGGGGCGAAGCGGCGTGCTACCGCAAGGGTGAGCTCAACCGGGCGTAGCATCCTCTGGTGGCTACGCCCGGGGAATGAAGTGGCCACGCCGTGCGGTATGACATGGGGGGAACACATGGCATTCATTCAGCTCATCGAGATCACGAGTTCGCGGGTCAGCGAGATCGAGGCACTCACCGCGGAGTGGCAGGCCCAGACCGAGGGGCAGCGGACCGCCGTGCGGAGCACCCTGACCCAAGACCGCGATCGCCCCGGCACATATATTCAGATTGTCGAGTTCGGTTCATACGAGGATGCGATGGCGAACTCACGCCTGCCGGTGACGACGGCCTTCGCGGAACGGCTGGCCGCGCTGTGCGACGGGCCGCCGGTCTTCCGGAACCTCGACGTTATCAGCGTTGAGGAGCTGTAACCGCTGGCGGCCGGTGCGCAAGAAGCGGCGGATCAGCCGGTTCTCGCACGCAGGCGGGCAGATCGTGCCCCGCGCCCCGGGGCCCGGCGCAGAGCCGCGGTGCGAGGTGGAACTCACCGAGGTCCACACAAATGGCCAGGACTGGTGGACCCTGGGCTTCGAGGTGACCGGCCCCGCCCCCGCCGATCTGCTCCGCAGTGAACTCCGGGCCACCGCCGCGCTCGTGTTCGCCAACGCCATGCCCGGAGGGGTGCAACCCGGCCCCGATGGATCCCGGTCCTATGCGCAGTGGCTGTACCAGCGGCCCGGGCGCCGACACCGACGCTGCCGCCTGAAGGCTGACCCTCGGGCCGCGCCGGCTGGCCCGCCGTTCTGCTCGCCACGCCCCGGCGCCAGCCCAACGGGGAACGCCAGCGGCGGCATGACCGCTGCCGATCACATCGAGGCTGTCAGGCTGGCGCTGGCGAGTGCAAGGCAAGCACGGCCGGTCAGCTGGCGCACCTGACTCCGCCGGGCCGGTGCGCCATATTGCGCCGCGGCGCACCGTGTCGCGCTACCGGCTCAGCCCGCCTGCGCACATCCTCACCGCCAGCACCGGCAGGTGCGGCAAGGCCCGAGTGGCCTGAGCTATTGCGCAGGCAGCAATAGTCACCTGCACACCGCGGTCTTGCACATCCAGCACGGCCGCGAGGACATGCAGTGCCATCATGCGCTTGCTGAGGGGTGGCCTGATCAGCATCTTCGCGAGGTGCCTGTCATGGGCCGCAGGTCCCGGCAATACCGGACTTTGGGCCCTGGGCGTTGATGGCGGGTAGCGATGACATGTAAGTGCAGGGAGGGACCCCTTGAGGACGCGGGGATGTGGGCCAGCAGCCCACACACCACGCAATCTGGATCCGCGAGAAGCCGGATGGGGCCCCACCTGCGAATGCCTGTTTAGCTCGCCCATGCAACCTGCCCTGTACCGCTTCAGAACTCGACACAAGGACTGTGACCTGCGGTTTGGCCAGGTGACAATGTTGGGCAGGATCGCGGTTTGTGTCTCTTCGTCTCCTGTATCTGATCATGATCAGGATCTTCGGCTGGCTGCTGCTGGGCCTGTGGGTGTCGAAAACTGTGCCATCCGTACCTATCCGCGGCGGGCACCCGGGCGGCCGCGCACCGGACCAGTAATCCGGCGACTCGCGCTGGAGATGGCCCGCGACAACCCGACCTGGGGCTACCGGCGGATCTGCGGCGAGCTGGCAGGCCTCGGCTATTAGATCGCGCCCTCCACCATCTGGGAGCTCCTCAAGGCCGCCGGAATCGACCCGGCGCCGCAACGCGCGGCGGCCAGCTGGAAGCAGTTCTTGTCCGCAGGCCAAGTCGATCGCCGCGGTCAACTTCTTCCACGCAGACACCGTCTTTCTCCGCCGGCTCTACGTCCTATTCCTCATCGAGCACCACAATCGCCGCGTCCACCTGGCCGGCGTCACCGCCTGCCCACCGCCGCATGGACAGTCCAGCAGGCCCGGAACGTCCTCATGGACTTCGGTGAGCGGACCGAAGGGCTGAAGTTCCTGATCAGAGACCGGGGTGCCAAGTACACCGGCGCGTTCGACGCAGTCGTCACCGCGACCAGCATGCGGATCATCAAGACCCCAGCCCAGGCGCCGCGAGCGAACGCGATCTGCGAGCGGTGGATCGCCAGCGCGCGGCGCGAGTGCACCGACCGCATCCTCATCGCCGGCCGGCGACATCTCCACCACGTCCTCAGCGAGTATGTCGATCACTCCAACACCCACCGGCCGCACCGGACCCTCAGCCAGCAACCACCCGACGGCAGGGCCCGCGCCGCGGTCGCCGACGATAACGTCCGCGTTCTCAGACGCGACCGGCTCGGCGGCCTCCTCCACCAGTATTCGCAGGTCGCGTGATGTGACCGCATTTCGGCACTCACAGTCGAACCCGCTAACCGGCCTGCCATCACCCACCCCGACCGATGGCCGGGAGCCCAATACCCGGCATTCGAGGGCGCCCCGGTCGGGCAGGATGACCACGTGACGGACTCGCAAGTATGCTGGCGCTGCCGCCGAAGCGTGGTGGTTTCGGCTGAGCAGTACGAGGTCCTCGAGCACATGCGCTGCTTGTGTTTCACTACGAGTTCGAGCAGGACCCCGTAGACGTAGGTGAAGAGTGCGCTGCTGGTGGCTGCCTCTCACAGCGGTCAGCCCGAAACCGGAGTGTCGGCCCGGTAATCGCCGACCATAGGTGCCGGCAGCGCCGCATACTCCTGCTCCGGTGTCCGGCGTTGTGGCCAGGTGGCCAGGCACCCGGGTCGAGCACCGCCCCTGGCCGATCCCGAGAGAGGAACGACATGGACGTGGAGTTCACGAGTGTGAGCGAGATCGAGCGCGAGCGTGCCATCGGGACTCTCGTTCTTGCGTTCACGGCGGACCCGTTCGTCCGCTGGATCTACCCGGAAGCCAGCCAGTACCTGAGCCACTTTCCCGAGGCGTTGCAGGCCTTCGGCGGGGTCGCCTTCAGTCAAGGCGGTGTCTGGCAACTCGGTGACTTCGCCGCAGTCGCTCTGTGGCTGCCGCCAGGAATCGAACCCGGCGGCGACGCCACGGTGGCCTTGTTCCAGGCCACCCTCGACTCCCGGAAGTTCAATGACCTGCTGGGGGTATTCGGTCAAATGGAGGAGGCCCACCCGGCAATGCCGCACTGGTATCTGCCGTGGTTCGGCGTCGACTGCGCACTGCAGCGACAAGGCCTCGGATCCCGGCTCATGACTCCCTGCCTGGAAATCGTGGACCGGGAACACCTGCCCGCCTACCTCGACTCGACCAACCCGAGGAACGTGCCTTTCTACGAGCGTCATGGATTTGACGTGACGGGGCAGTGGCAGGCCGGTGACAGTCCCCCGATCATCTCCATGCTCAGGGAACCTCGTTAGCCGCACTTTCTCTCCGCGCCGGAGCCTGCCGCCGCAGACCTGTGCGTGCCGAGAATCTCGTCCATGGCTCTGACCAGCAGGGTTGCTCTCCCGGCCGTCTGGCCGTGATCACCGATCATGTGCCTGCGGTTCGCGCTTCCTCCTGATCACGCGGGTGATCACGTGACTGCGGCTACCCTCTCCCGGCGTGAGGATGCGTGGAAGACCGCCGAGATCTTGATCCTGCGCCACCAGCTCGCCGTCCTAGGGCGCCATCAGGCGCGCCGCCCGAAGCTGACCTGGGCGGACCGGGCCCTGCTCGCGGCCCTGCCCGGCGTGATGCCGAAAGGCACAGCGCTAGGAGTGCGGATGCTGGTCACCCCGGACACGATCCTGCGCTAGCGCCGCGACATCGTCCGCCGCCGCTGGGCCACCAGGTCCAGGCTCGGCAGGACTGGCCTGCCGGCGACCCGGCAGAACATCACGGCCCTGGCCCTCCGGCTGGCCCGGGTGAATCCCGGATGGGGTACCGCAGGATCCACGGCGGGCTGGCCGGCCTGGGGGCCAAGGTCGCGATCGCCGAACGCTGGATCGGGGGATGCCGCCGCGAACTCCTGGACCGCACCCTCATCTGGAACCAGAACCATCTGCGGCGAATCCTGCGAGTACGAGACCCACTACAATCAGCACCGGCCGCACCGCTCCCGGCACGCGGCCGCGCCGCTGAAACCGCTACCCGAACCGGTCGATCTCGACCAGTACCGCGTCCGGAAACAGGCTCGTGTTGGTGGCCTGCTCAACGAATATCACCTGATCGCATGACGTGGACAAGGTTTTCGGCACGCACAGGCTCCATCTGGACATCGCCTGCGCTCCGGCGCTTACATGGCAGCTAACGAGAAGCAGGGCAAAGCAAGATCAGCCGATCAGAGTGTCCACGCTTTCAGGGAACCGCGGACAGTACGGGCCTGGCACAGCGCAGGCCGCAGCCAACGCGCCATAGCCCGCAACCTCGGCATCAACAGCCGCAAGACCAAACGCATCATCGACCACCCAACCTGACCCACTCCCCCGCCAACGAGGGACGCCCACAACCTGTCATACGCGACAACCTGGTGCCAGGCTCAGGCGTCCAACATCAAGTGACGAAGGAGTTCGTAGCTAGCCCGAGCGCTTACGGGCGGCCACGATGTTTGGGGGGATCATGCGCATCAGAGATGCGAAGGACGTAGTTGACCGGGCAAGGCACTTGCAGTCCATCGTGGAACGGATCACTCCAGAGGAGTTTCACTGGCAGGAATCTCATTACGACCACGACTCTCGCCGCGGTCGGGAATTACTATTCCTTATCGCTAACCATGAATGGGTTCGAGCTACTTCTGAGATAATCGACATTGAACGCTCGGACGCCATCGATACCACCCTCAAGATCGACATTGATCTAGATCAGATAACTCATGAGGCGTTCCGCAAGAAAGCCGGCCCACTGTGGATGCCGGTTACTCTTCTACCGCCCCATTACGCGCAGAGCGGCCAGTTGCCGCTGAGAGATCAACGTCTAGAACCCGATCCTTTCGCTACGGTAACAGATGCGGCGGGTCAATTGCTGCCCATGTTGCCCACTGCGGACGTCCGGCACCAAATGTCGGCGGCCATGGCCGCAATTATCGTCAACATGGCGGTTTCTCACTGGCCTGACGCGGGCGGCCAACGACCATCCGCCAGCCGGGATCAATGTCTGCTGTTGTCAGCAGCCATCTACCGACTGCTCCGACGGGGCAGTATCGTGCAGCAATCAATTACAAAGGAAGCCAGTGAAAGAGCGCCTGAAAACGGCGCTTCCATAGGACGAATAGACAGTTCGAGGCAGCAACTGCTCCGGGTGCTCAAACGCTACAACCATCTGCTGGACGAAGTCGCCAAGCAGACGTCCCTGGAAGGTGTGGGTCAGGACAGTTCGAGAACCCCGCAATTCGCGCCTGAGCTTGCGCGTCGTGCGGTGGTGGTCCTGAATGCGCTCGCTGAGTCAGTTCTGATTGTTGTTCCAATATATCCTGCCAGTGCGCCAACAGTTCTGACGGTGCGAGTTCCTACCCGCAGCCTTAACTCATCCAGTGGATGGAAATTGCTCAAGCCGTCAACCTGGATGCTCCGGCCTCTTGGCCGCCTTGAGATTGACGCATTGATGCCGACTTCAGATGCTAACCGTGAGCTACAGATTCATCTGCCGGACGGGATGGCATTCGAACCTTCAAACTCAAAGGACGGGAAAGAAACTGAATACCCTCGTATGGATATACACGTGTCGCGGCCACAACCATTGGAGGACCTAACGTCATTGATGAATCAGGTTCTCGATCAATCACAGCGCCAGCAGTCTCTATCTTCCCAGGAATGTCTTGCGGATCTAGCCGAGAGCAAGATGACAGCCGCTTGGGAGACATTGCGGTTGTACGATGTTGCCCCAGGAAATGATGCCCGCCGGGCAACGCCTATGGCCCGTAAGACACTGGAAGAATTGCACATTGCACTTATAGAATTCCGTAACTGTGCGGGCGAGCAAGCCAAAGGGGCGAACGAAAAGCTGGCAGGCGCACGAAGCAAACTGGCGGCTGTCAGCAAGAAGTTCCAGGAAGAGACCGTTTACCTGTATAGGCGGGTTTCGGTCGATCGCCGTGGACCGCGTACGCTGCTAGCGCGAGCGGATATGGTAGAAGAAGCCTACCAGCGGGCAAACCCCACCAACGCCAAAATCTGTGCCGACGTGGCTGTAACTGACGGCGAGTACTTTTCTATTGCAAGGTTCTCTGGCCGGATGAGCCTATTGCTAATGACTGTAGTGTTGGCATTCCTGGTGAGTACCCAGTTGTTGAACTACCACGGCGAAATCAGCCCCGAGGTTCTGGCAATTGTCTTGACTCTCTTCTCGGCAATTCAGGCAGGGCAGATGCAGAGCCCTGATCATTCAGATCTACGCGGGCTCTTGTCTGCAGCCGGTAACTGGCTCATAGCAGCTTCGATTCTTCCGGCCGTGATACTGGCAGTTGCACTTGCCTTCTCTCATGAGGGATGGGTGCCGATCATTTTCGCAGCGATCTGCGTCGGCTTGCAGTTGCTATTTCAGGTAGCTATGCTGTATGGCCCGCTCACGGCCACGGGACCGTCACGCGTGGAGCAAAGCCGGAAATTCTTCACGGTGAAACCGGACTATAACCTCTTCGAGTCGCTGCGGAGTGATTATTGGCGGAGCACCACCGCCGAGGCCTTGATGATGGGCCGACCCGCCTACGCATACGTCGTGTGGCAACTAGGGAAACCACCGCCATTGAAACCGATCCTTGACTGGAATAGTAACCTCGCCAGAAATGGGGATTCTGCGGATATTCTTGCGCTTCTTCATGCTGGTACATACGGGCAGACGGTAACGTTCGCCGTATTTGGTGAAGAAGTCAGTAAGGATTGGTTTTCCTCTGCACGTATTGTCCAGAAGCTTGGCCTCAACCCGGACCGCCTGGCTCCTATGGAAGCTATTACAAGCGTCGTTAACGTATTCGTCGGCCTGCCGAAAGGTACGAGACTGACTATCGCCGAGCACCCCCTCTCTGGCGTACTCAACGCCGCCTCACGTCAATTGATCGTGCTAGAGGCCCAGTTGCCCGTCCCACCACCGGTTAAGGGCTACGGAGCCCGGCAGTGGGCACGAATCCGGATTGGGCTGCGTAATAATGGAGACATTCGGCGACTCACAACGTTCCTAAATGCTATATACGAACACATAGCTCGTAGGATGGTGGAGCCTCGGCACTGCATTGTGGCGGTACAGACTGTGCCAACCACCGACCCGCGGATCACTATGGGACCCGCGCCAGGGCCTGACCTCGGCCTGCGGCAGCTTTGTGCTAGCGATTTGGACATAGTCCAGCCAACCATGGTTGGGGGGGAAGGCGCAGATGTAAAATCATGGCGGGTACTTACGTTCTGCGCGGAGGCCCGCAGCAATATTGAGAGCGATATTGTTAATAAAGTGACGGAAGCGGGACCGCGGGTACATTTGGCTGGCATGACCTACGCCTTAATGCACGGCATGGCAGTCGCCATAATGGTAATCCACGACCCCGACAGTAACCTCAATCACAACGACTCTTTCGAAGCTAGGCTTCGCGATAAGGCCGCTTCGGCAAAGCTCTCGGTCCTTATAAATGAGAAGCTGAGCCGCGAGCAGCTTGGCGCGATCACTCATTACCCACTGCTTCGGGTCCATTTCTACTGGCGCGACCGGCCAGGGGCGCTCCTGAAAGTGCTTAACTCGCTCAGTAAGACCCTCAAAGAAGAAGAACCTTCGATAGACGAGGATCGTTGGAGCGTTTCATATGCACGGACACAGATAGCGGCAGGGCGCGCCGCGCTGGCGCGGCTAACCGTCCGCCTTCACATGTCACCCCATGAGCTAGGTTTGTGGCAACCGAACTTTGAAGACATCGAGCGGAGAATTCGAGCGCAGGCACGTCTTGAGGCAGAGGCGGGAAGTGCTAACCCGCCCAATGACGAGCAGACAGCACCTGAAGATCCAGTTATCAGTGTCAGCCTCATGAAAACTCCTATCAATGCCGAAGATGACAGTGATTGAGCCTTTTTAGTGAGTGATTGATAAATCGGCTTGCTTGACCGGTTCTTCTACGACGCGCTGGTGCCGGGCGGGCTGCTGTTCAAGCAGGAGCCGCACGCCGCCGACACGCTGGCCGAGAACCTCGGCAACCCGATGGCGCGGATCTTCTACTCGGTCAGCACACTGCACTGCCTGACCGTCTCGCTAGCGCATGGCGGGGCGGGCATTGGGGGCGCTGTCGGGGAGCGGCTGTCCCAGCACATGCTGGCCGAGGCGGGCTTCGGCCAGGCCGACGTGCATCCGGCGCCGGGCCACCTGTTCGACGCCGTCTACGTCACCCGAACCGGGAGGTAACGCCGCGGCGAGCGGCTCACGCCTCGAACGTCACGGTGCTGCTCAGCGCGGTGAGCTGGCCCTGTGCGTGCCGAGAATCGCATCCACAGCTCTGACCAGCGGAGTTGCTCGCTCGGCTCTCCGCCGATGATGATCACCGATCATGTGCCTTCGGTTGGTGTTCCTTCTGATCACGCGACTAGCCGCGTGGCCGCGGCTGTCCCGGCGTGAGCAGACGTGGAAGACTGCAAAGATCTTGATCCCGCGCCACCAGCTCGCGCTCTTGCAGCGGCAGTAGCCGCGCCGCCCGAACCTGAACTGGCCCGATCGGGCCCTCCTTGCGGTGCTGCTCGGCGTGATACCGAAAGCGCGCCGCCACGGTCTGCGGCTGCTGGTCACCCCGGACACGATCCTGCGCTGGCACCGCGACATCATCCGGCGCCGCCGGGCAGCGCGGTCCGTGCGCGGCAAGACCGGCCGGCCGGCGACCCGCCGGAACATCAAGGCCCTGGTTCTCCGGCTGGCCCGGGAGAACCCTGGATGGGGCTACCGCAGGATTCACGGCGAGCTGGCCGGCCTGGGAGTGAACATAGCGGCGTCGACGGTGTGGGAGATCTTGAAGAACGCCGGCATCGACCCCGCGCCGCGGCGGACCGGGCCGACCTGGTCACAGTTCCTGCACTCCCAGGCCGAGGCGATCCTGGCGCGGCTTTCTTCACGGCCGACCTGCTCGACGGCACCCAGGCCTGCGTCCTGGCCGTGATCGAGCACGCCACCAGGCGCATCCGCATCCTCGGCGTCACCCAGCATCCAACCGGCGCGTGGACCACCCAGCAGGCCCGCAACCTCCTGATGGACCTCCGCGACCAGACGCATCGAGTCAAGTTCATGATCCGCGACCGCGGCCCGGATTTCACGTCCGCATTCGGCGCGGTCCTCGCCGACGGCGGCATCCGGACCGTGCTCTGCAACGTCGCGACGCCCCGCATGAACGCGATCGCCGAACGCTGGATCGGGGGATGCCGCCGCGAGCTCCTCGACCGCACCCTGGTCTGGAACCAGGCCCATCTCGCGGATCCTGCGCGAGTACGAAACTCACCACAATCAGCACCGGCCGCACCGCTCCCTGCACGGTGCCGCGCCGCTGAAACCGCTGCCCGAACCGGCCGACCTCGACCAGTACCGCGTCCGAAGACACGCTCGCGTCGGTGGCCTGATCAACGAATATCGCCTGGTCGCATGACGTGGACGAGGTTTTCGGCACGCACAGGTGTTGTATCGATGGTTCTGGCATAACCACCTCCGGCGGTCCGATGATGCTGGCCGGGGACAACTGCCACGAGGCGTGTAGCCCGCCTGGACAGCCATCGAAGGTCTTGTTAGCAAGGGGGGACATGGTCTTCGCAGGGGTACGTGCCTGGCGTTTTGATCTGGCACCCGTTACGCCAGGCCGGTGCGGTATCTAATTGGGGAATCGGTGGTGCTGTGACGTTCGGCGGCCAGGAACATCCCGTCAGGGTGCCGGGCGGCGCCGGGCTGCGATCGACCTCCCTGGCCGCTTCGCCAGGGCCGGTGCCGGGCAGCAGGCATGCGCTCCTGCTGCTCGCCTCGGCGATGCTGCTCGCGATGACTACCTGGTTCTCCGCGACCGCGGTCCTGCCGCAGTTGCGCACTGCCTGGATGCTGACGACGGTCCAGGCAAGCTTCCTCACCATTGCCGTCCAGCTCGGGTTCGTCGTCGGTGCCCTGGTGTCCGCGTTCGTCAATCTGGCCGACATCTTTCCAGCCCGCACGCTCATGCTGCTCGGCGCGCTGGGCGCCGCAACCGTCAACCTGCTGCTGGTCGGGGCGCACTCGGCCGACCCGGCCATCGGCTTGCGGTTCCTCACCGGAGCGTTCCTGGCTGGCGTGTATCCGCCGGGGCTCAAGGCGATGTCCACATGGTTTCGGGCCGGCCGCGGTACCGCCCTGGGCATCATGGTGGGGGCGCTGACCCTGGGCTCTGCTGCACCACAGTTCCTCAACGGAATTGGAGGCGCGGACTGGCATGGCGTCATCGTCGCGACTTCGGTGCTGACGGTCCTGGGCGGCCTGACAGCCCGGTACCTGGCGGCCGATGGGCCATTCCGGTTCCCGAAGGCGATCTTTGATCCCCGGCAGGCAGCCTCCGTGATGCGCAACCGTGCCGTCCGCCTCGCGGCCCTCGGTTATTTCGGGCACCAGTGGGAGCTGTATGCCATGTGGGCATGGATCTTTGCCTTCAGCCATGCGGTCTTCACCGTTAATGGCGAGGCGGATCCCGCACGGGACGCCGCCTTCACTGCGTTCGCCATCATCGGCAGCGGCGCGGTTGGCTGCTGGGTCGGCGGCATCCTCGGGGACCGGTGGGGCCGTACCCGGCTGACCCGGCTGGCGATGGCGCTGTCGGGCACGTGCTGCGTGCTGATAGGCCCGGTCGCGCGTCTCGGCGTCGCCCCGATGATCGCTGTGGCGGTGTTCTGGGGTTTCTGGGTGGTCGCCGACTCGGCTCAGTTTTCCAGCATCGTGACCGAGGCGAGCGAGCCGCGTTACGCGGGCACCGCGGTCACCTTGCAGCTGGCGGCGGGCTTCACGCTGACCGCAGTGACCATCTGGTTGATACCCGTCGTGCAGCAGGCCGTTGGATGGACCTGGGCATTTACTGTCCTTGCTCCCGGGCCGCTGCTCGGCGTCGTGGCCATGACAAGGCTGTTGCATGCCCCCGAGGCCAGGCTCATCGCAGGCGGGCGAGGCTAGCGGAAGGACGTGACGCGTGCCCGCAGACCTCACCCGCGAGGCCCGCCCCTACTGCGGGCTGTCCTGCCAGAACGTGGCGATCATCATGAAGCCGGGAGCGCCCCAGTAGCTGAAAAACCATCGCTGCGTCATCGGGGATCCACTCCCACAGCTGAACGATGCCTGCGAGTCCGGCGCCAGGGAGCAGGCCGCCCCCTGATCGCCTCAGCCCGCCGCGGCCCTCCCGTGGTTCATCGTGGTGAACCCGCGCACGACCTGCCCGCACTAGGCTGCCCTTTGAGTCGGGGCAGCTCGTGCCACTCAGCACACTCAGCAACGATGGCACCGAATATCCGTTCGGGTGCGGCTCGGACGGCCAAGTCCGACGATCAGGTTGCCGCCCAGAACGGCGGGGATGCGCGCCTCGCGGGACCGAACGTTGATGACGCACCGTGAGTGTGTGTGTGATCGCCCGCGGTGGCCTGTCCCCGGCTACCTGGCCTAAGGCTGGTGCTGGGCAGGAATTAAGACATTCGCCTGATTCGGCGCCAGGGGCCTTACGGCGATCCTTGAGGTACGACCGGAGAGGCGGTCGGTGAGAAGAGAGGAGCATGGCAATGACCGCAATTGCGCGGATCGCGCGGCGCGTGGCCAGCGTGGTGGGAGAAATGAACTACGCGCAGCGCAGGACCACGGAACTGTTCCTGGGCCTGGACGAACACCGGGGTTAGGCACAAGGGGGCAGCTCCTCGGCGAGGCGCCGGGCGTGGCCTCGCAGAACCCTTCCGTGCCTCCTTGCCCGTGCTTGCGTGCATGGTGCCTGCGGGCTGTCGATTCTGGCGGGCCCCGGCCGTGAACTCCGATGAGGCCGGTGCCGGTGAGGGTCACAGGACCAGGCAAGCACGGGACAAGGAGGAGACGGGTGCTGCGCGGGAACAAGGCTGCGGTGATCTACGGCGGCGATGTTCAGTGGTGCGGTGGCCTCGGCGTTCGCCCGAGCGGGAAGGGCCGGTGGAGCAGATAGTCGAGGCGCTACCACGGGACGTGGCTTCTGTCACCGGCAAATGGCCCAGGTCCGCCACGATTAGCTAGTGGACGTCCGCCCTGGCCGGAGTTTCTCGGATCCCTGACACGAACCTGGCGACGCACCCCCGAAACGAGGGCTGAGCCAACGTCACATGCGCCGGCCTTGTTCTGGTGCGCATAGCGCCTGTTCGGAACGCGGTTGAGGCAGGCACTCCACGGCGGAGTTGCCGACCATATTGGCGGTTAGCGCGCGAGTTGGAGCACCAGGCACCGGCGGCTGTCGGTGTCATTCCGCGGCTGCGCTGCCGCCCGCGCCAGGATGCGTGAGTCGCCCAGTCGGGCTGGACCCTGCCCCCAGTGCGGGCTGGGTCGCCTGGCCGGGCCCGGGCATGCGGACCTGCCGGGGCGGCAGTGCGGGCGCCGGTACCGGGTGCCAGGGTGCCTGCATGACAAATCGACTGACGGGAATCACGATCGACTGCGCGGATCCAGCGCGGCTGGCGTCCTTCTGGGGCGCGCTGCTGAACAGGGCGATGACCGGCGAGCACGGCGACGATGCCGGATGGGCCACCGTCGGCTCACGTCTCGATGACCGGCTGCGGCTGACGTTCCAGCGAGTGGCAGAGCCGAAGGCCACAAAGGTCCGCATCCACCTCGATGTCCAGGTTGACGACATCGGCACGGCCCGCAGGCAAGTCGAGCGTCTCGGTGGCCGCTGGTCCGGCGAGCGGCACGACTACGACGAGGGGGTCGTCATGGTCATGCACGATCCCGAGGGGCATGAGTTCTGCCTTGTCCAGTACTACAGCTGAAGGGCGATAGCCGAGGGCCCGCGTGCGCGGGCGCAGGCCAGCCACCTCTGGCGCGGCACGGGGCCACCCTCACGCTGGCCGGCTCGCCGATGCAAGACGAACGGATACGGTCGCGGGCTCTCCACCGGCAGAACACGGAACGTGACTGATGGGCGGAGCGCTCCATGCGCCGGATCGCCGGCTCTGCGTTCCCTGGTCGTGTATATGGCTGACGCCGGGCACGCGCACAGATCGACGGTTCTGCGTGTCCTAGTCCCGGTGCAGCTCTGGGTGTGAGCTGACGGCTGCCTGGCGCGTCGGGCCGGGGACCTTCAAGGCCGCCTCCAATGAGGCAGCGTTCCATTTCGCTGCGGGAACGTCATTCGGGTCGCCAGCGCCAGATGAGCCAGGCCGCGGTGGCCGTGATGCCCACCGGCCGGGGATGTGCGCTCGCCCACAAGGTTGCCCGCAGACAGCTGCGCAGGGCCGCGGCGGCCCGTGCGCTGCCCGGTCGCCCTTCGACGTCTGCCCACTCGAACGACCAGAGCCGACCCAGGAAGCCCTGCCAGACGCACCCTTCCACACTGTGGATCAGTATCTGATCGCAAAAGTGCCGGGCCAGGCGCGGATCCCGCGCCAGGTCCTCCCAGCTCAGCGACGGCATTTGCGGCGAGCCCGGGATATCCGGGCCGCCCCCGGTGGTGCCTACCCCGCTAGCCGCCGCGTCAGGCCCATAGGCCCAGATCAGCCCCGGCCCCAGCGCCCGCATGAACGAGGAGTACAGCATCCACACCGCGCAGTCGGCCGCCACGTCCACCAGCGCCAGCCGCTGCAGCAGCTGCCGGTCTGCACCTTGGATGCCGGACGGCTGGCGCAACTGTTACCCGCCGGGTTAGCGCTTGCTCACTCGTCGCCCGCCGGGGTCCACCTGAACTTCCAGGCCGCGAGGGCCAGCCCGGCGACCCCCCACAGGGCCAAGATGCCGAGGTGCTCGAGGGCGAGCCCGCTGCCGGTGACGTGCGGGTTGAACGCGGTGACCATCGCCTGGTAGAAGTGGCGGACCGGGAAGACATTCGCCACCGCTCTTAGCCCTGCGGGTGCGGCCTCGAGGCTGAAGAAGTTCCCTGACAGGAAGAACAGGGTCAGGGTGATGGCCGGGACAAGGGCGGTGGCGGTGGTGGCCTTGCGGATCGGGACGGTGATGGCGAATGCCAGCGCACAGCACGCGAACGCCCCGACCAGCACCGTCACCGCGGCGGCGAGAATGTGAGCGCTGGGCAGGGGCACCCCGTAGACGACCCGCCCGAGCGTGGCCACCAGCGCGGCCAGCAGCGCCGATGTCAGGATCGAATTGATCAGGTAGCCGGACAGGAAGGTCGCGGTGGGCACTGGCGCGCTGCGCAGCCGCTTCAAGATGCCGGCCTCGCGGTCGTTGACCAGGGTGCCGGCGAGGAACTGGAACGCCGCGGATACCACCCCGATGACCATCACCGAGGCCACCAGGACGGTGGACACCTTGAGGGTGCCCGGCTGCCCGGCCAGGTGCTCGTGATACTTGCCGAACACCGTGACGAAGATGAACAGGTACAGCAGGGGCAGGCCGATCGTAAAGAACAGCGCTTGCGGGTTGCGCGTCATCACCTTCCTGACGTAGCCGAATTCGTGCGTCACCATCGTCGCCGTGCTCATCGCTGCTCGCCCCCGACCAGTTGCATGTAGATGTCTTCCAGGGACGGGCGCCGGACCTCCAGGCCCGGCAGGTCCGCGCCGCGGACGTGGCACCATTCCTCCAGGACCCACAGCGTCTGGGTGGGCTCTGGCGTCCGGATTGAGACCCAGCCGTCCCCGGCGCGGGCGGCGGCGCCGAGCAGCGCGGCCGGGTCCATGCCCGGCGGGCGGCGGAACCGGATCTCGGCCGGGGCGTCTTCCCGCCCGCCGAGCGTCTGGGGTGTGCCCTCGGCCACGATACGGCCGGCCGAGATGACCGCTACGCGGTCCGCGAGCGCTTCGGCCTCGTCCATGTAGTGCGTCGTCAGGAACACCGTCTTGCCCAGCGGCTTCAGGTTCTCGATCATGCTCCAGGCCTGGCGCCGGGCGGCCGGGTCGAACCCGGTGGTCGGCTCGTCCAGGAACAGCAGATCCGGGTCGCCCACCAGGGCGAGGGCAACGTCAAGTTTTCGCTGCTGCCCGCCCGACAGCGAGCCGGCCCGGGCCTTCGCCTTGCTGGTCAGCCCCACATGGTCGATGGTCTCGCCGACATCGCGCGGCCTCGGGTAGTACCTCGCGTATCGCTCCACCAGTTCCCGGACGGTCAGCTCGGGGGGCATGTGAGAGGTCTGCAGGACAAGCCCGATCCGGGCCCGCCAGGGCAGCGTCGGGTGGGCCGGATCCGCGCCCAGGACGCGGATGTCGCCAGCGTCCCGCTGGCGGTAGCCCTCCAGCATCTCGACGGTCGTGGTCTTGCCCGCGCCGTTCGGGCCCAAGAACGCGAATACCTCGCCGTGCTGCACGGCGAGGTCGATGCCCCGGACCGCCTCCACGTTCCCGTATCGCTTCCGTAGCCCGGTGATCGAGATGACAGCGGTGTCCGGGCCGGGGATCACGCTTCCTGCTCGCGGCAGGGTAGGCACTGTTTTCATTGCTCCACCCCCAAGGGGAGGAGACACAACCCGCTCAATGCGGATGCCTCATGCCGGACGCTACCCCGCACACCCGCCCATTACAGTGCCAGGAGACCTCCCGGCTAGGGCCAAACGGCCCGTCATCGTGGCGGGTGACCCGCTTGCCGTTCCCGCCCGGCCTGGTCCAGCCGCCACGCGGCACGGGAGACCCGCGCCAGCACCCGCCGCTCCTGCCGGGCCGCCGCGATCCGCTCACTGATCGTCACCCGCCCAGCCTGCCAGCCGCGTTCAGGAAACCGGACGCCGTAGCGGTGCTCACGGCTCGATTGTTACCGGCACCCCCGTAGCGCGGGGTTGAGTGCTACAAGACCGAGTGAGGCACGAGGATCAGTACCATACGGCCATCGGCGTGACCGCGCACCTCGCGGCAAGTGAGGTCGAACTCCGACTACCCTGTAGGGCTCTGCCGGGGACGCCAGGAGCCAGGCCGACTCTCTCTCACGCCACTGGCTCGTGAGCCCACAGAATGCCCAGATCTGGACAGCCAGCGTCTTGACCCATGTTGCGCCGGCGGCGGCGCAATTGGGCGGGACTGCGCGCTCATCCACGCCGGGGTCGATCACGCAGGGTGAGGGGTCTTGCGAGCCGGGCATGGCCTGTGACGAGCTGCTGGCCGGGCGGGTTCGCGACTGCCTTCGGGCCGCCGGGGTAGAAATGGTCCATGGCTGACGTCCTCCTCATGGCCGGGGAAGTCCGTTCTGGTCACTGGAGGCTGGGGTATCGGCAAGGCCACCGCCACGGGGCTCGCCGCGCTGGGCGCCCGGGTCGGTATCACCGGCCGTGATCAGGCCCGTACCGGGGCGGCCGCGGCCGGTATCCGACCCGTCCTCGGCGGCCTCATCAACGAGTACGAGCGAGCCGCATAAAGCCCAGATCAAGACCAGCGGCTGAGTTCTGGAACCGCACAGGGTCGCCGAGCCGCTCGCGGTGGGCTACTTCGCGGAAGCCGTCACCCATGGCGCAGCCCTTCAAGCTGGCCAACGGCGTCCTCGCGCTGGCCACCGTCCTCGGGCTCGCGGCTCCGGAAACCCTGGCCACCCGGGACCTGCCGCTCAATGAGCGCGGTGATCTGCGGGCTGGCCGGTGGCCGGCCGGGGCGGTGCGGGTACGTCCATTTCCGGGCGATCAGGCGGCGGTGCCAGCCGCTTGGCCAAGGTCTCTCCGCTCGCTCTCGGTGCTTCCAAGCATTTGGATTGCCGGGCTTTACTGGCCGCGAACTGCATCTGCCCGCTTACCCCGTCCCGCGATCCCATGCACCGCGGCGATTCCGCACCCGGACCCCGGCGGCGCGTCGCACACGGCCGCCAGAAGCGAACCGTAGCCAGCGGCCACGGAGATGCCTGTCGGCCCAGCCCAGGAGAAAAGATTGTTGCCGTCGGGATCAGGATTCCGTCAGGATCAAGCCATGGAACGACCGGGGATGCGACGCCTTATGCAGAGCGTGCTGCTTGCGGCCGTAATCCTGTTTGCCGGATGCCTGGTGACCGCATGCGCGCAGAGCGCTCGCGGGGCTGTCACCGCCTCCTCGCCCAGCGCGAGCGCACCGGCAACGCCCACCGCCCAGCCCTCATCAACACCGACCGCGGCCAGCCCGACGGCGGCACCAACCGCAGCCAGCATGACGGCCGCGCCGAATACGGCCTCGACCGCGCCGAGCCCGACGCCGAGCAGCTCGTCCACCTCAACCAGCGGGTTCGGCTCCAACCTCATCTGGTTGTGGGTCGCCCTCGGCGCCCTGGTTCTCCTCGGCATAATCCTGTTGGCTACCCGCTCTCCCGCGCGTGACCGGCCCTCTGCCACGGCGGCCAACTGGCGTTCGAGAGCCGTCGATGCGTATGCGAAGGGCGCGGCCTTCGACGGTGCTGTGCGCGCGGCCGAACGGCAGGGCGTGTTCACCGGAGCGGACAGCGTCCGCTGGGCTGACCTCCAGCGCCGCGCGGATGATCTCACCGAGGCGTTGTTCGCGATGCGTGAGACCGTTCCCACTGAGCACCGCCGCGTTCAGGTGGAGAATGCCATCTTCTCGCTGCGGGCTGTCCGGGATGTGATGGACGCCCAGCGTTCCTCGGGGGCTGCCAGCTCACAGCAGGGCGGGGGGCTCCATTCCCGGCTGTCGGCTCTTGAGTCGTCTCTTAACGCGCTCCGCGTTCCCGACGACCGTCTTGCCTGAGCGCCCTTCAGCCCCGCCCGCAGGCGCGCCATGCGGGTGCCGCGGCTGAACGCGATCTGCGAGCGCCTGATCGGCAGGCTACGCCGTGAGCTCCCCGACGGGACCCTGATCCTGAACCTGGCTGGCGTACCTGCGCGCCGTCCTGGCCGAGCACCAAGAGCATTCCAACACCGCCCGGCCCCATCAGGGCATCGACCAGCGCGTCTCGGACCATGACCCCGCCCCCCGCGTCCCCGCAGCAAACCCCAGCGCGTGTCAGATCCGCCGAAAACCGGTCCTGAGCGGCCTGATCAACGAATACGAGCGGGCCGCCTGAAAACCGAGAAGGCCCAGGTCAAAGCGGAATCCTATTTTCGAGCCGCACAGGATACCGGCCGTAGCTTCGCGGCATGCGGTACCCGTGCAAGTTCGACATAGCACGCCAGGAATTCAGCCGAAGCTCCTCATACCTTGACCGCCAGCGTGCGCCAACAGCGTCCGAACTCTCCAGCACGACTGTTTCGAACCCGCGCTTTTGCAGCGCAGCAGCAGCCGCAAGCCCTGCCGAACCCGCACCCACGACGACCGCGTCGTGGCTGTCTAGTCGTCGCTGACCTTGGCGGATTCGGTGTGCATAGCGCTATTGTCCGATCACACCCGCGGCGCGACAACAGGACCAGCACGACCACCGAGGAACGCAGCCGCCGCACCGGCATGAACCCAGCCAGGGACCGGCGCGCATCATCTCGGCCGCTCCGCCGGGCAGGCAGCCGTATTGCGACGTGCAGCGCTCGGCAATCTTCTTAATGGCCGGTCAGGTGCGTTCCACTGCGAACAGGTGCCACCGGTCGGGAACACCCTTAAGGGTGTGATTCCCCCGGTCGGTGAAGGCGATGCCGGAGCCGAGGACGAGCATCTGTACGGTGCTGGTGACGAGGACTTCGCTGGCGGTGGCGAGAGCGGCGACCCGGGCACCCACATGGACCGCCAGCCCGGTGACCGCCGGGCCGTTGCGTTCCACTTCACCGGTGTGCAGGCCGGCCCGGATCTCCAGGCCGAGTCCGGCGACGGTGTCGCGGATGGCACAAGCGCAATGGATGGCCCGGGCGGGGCCGTCGAAAGTGGCGAAGAACCCATCACCGGCTGTATCGACCTCGATGCCGCGGAACCGTTCAAGGAGCCGCCGGACATGCGCGTGATGGTCCTCCAGCAGGTACCGCCACCGCCGGTCACCGAGCCGGCTGGCCCTCTCCGTTGAGCCGACGATGTCGGTGAACAAAACGGTGGCCAGGCTCCGGTCGGACCCGGCAGTGCTGGGTGCGCCGGTGAGGAACTCCTCGATCTCATCAGTGACCGCGTCGGCGTCCCCCAGGTACGGCAAGGTATCCGCGCCGGGCAGCTGCACATACCTGCCGCCCGGGATCTGGGCGGCGGCCATCCGCCTGGAGTCGTGATCCTGATAGGTGGCGGATCGCTCCAGCACCAGCGTGGGAGCCTGGATGGCAGGCAGGATCGGGGCCGGGTCGAACTCGGCCGCCCACCGCAGCAGGCCGGCCGCCGCCGCTGGCGTGGCCGAGTACACCTCCCACCGCCGCCACCAGGACCGGAACCGCTCGTCATTGGCATACGAGGGCGCCAGCACCTCCGCCAGCGCGCCGTGGCGCCAGCCCGATTCGATCTTCGCCGAGAGCCTCTGCGCCACGTCCATGTCCGGGGCCAGCGTCCCCGGCGGCCCGGCTAGGGCCTTGACCCAGAGCCCGCCCAGGACCAGCGCGGAAACCCGCTCTGGGTAGGTGGCCGCGAACATGGCCGCCATGAACGCCCCGTCAGCCCATCCCGCGACGGACGCGCGGGCGGATCCGGCCGCGTCCATGACCGCGATGATGTCGTCCACCTGCTGCTCCAGCGTCGGGACCCCAGGCACCCGGTCCGACATGCCCGTGCCGCGCCTGTCGAACATGATCACACGACGGAAACTCGCGAGGCGGTCGAGGAAGGCTGCGAACTCCGGCAGCTCCCACATCACCTCCAGGTGAGACGGCAGGCCGGGGATCGCGACCATGTCCTCCCCGGCACCAAAAACCTGGTAGGCGAGGTCGGCGTCACCAGACCGCACGAAGCGCGTCTGCGGAAACTCGGCCACGAGCGGGTACCTGAGTCCAGTGGCGGCTAAGCCGCGGTCCTCAGCCAATGCACGGTCATCACCAGGCTCACCGCCCCCTTCCGGCCACCCAGTCCGGCCACCAAGGCTCAGGATCAAAGTATCCGTCCGGGAGTCGCCGCGCCAGATCGGCGTAGGCCAGCGCGGTCAGGGTCGCTGCATGGCCTATCCCAGTCATCAGGCCCCGGGGCGTGGTGCGGGAGTACGCTAACGCGGCGCCGTTGCTGGCTGAAGAGGCCGCTGGCCTGGCCAGAATCTCGGACGACGCCTGGGCCCTTGGCGGGTTCTGGGCCTTGAGAGGTGAGCGTGATGACCGGTTGGTACGCAGAGCGGACGCCGGACAGGTCGGCCAAGGCCATGATCGCCGTGACGCTGCTCGCGCTGTTGCTGGTGGCGGCCGTGCCGGTGGCCCTGCTGGCCGCAGTGGTCATGATGATGCTGGGATCCGCCGTCGGCGGGCTCGCGCTGCTCGGCGGCTCGGTCCTCGCCGCCGCTATGGCTGTCGCGCTCGCGGGCATGAGCGGGATGCGGCACCTGCGCAAGCTGCTCTCCGGGGGCAGCGTCCGCGTCGTGCAGCTGGACGGCAGCCAGTACACCGACGTCGCCGAGCCAGAGGGCAGGCACTACACCAACCTTGTCCAGCTGGACCGCAGCGAGTACACCGAAGTTCGCTGACCTGGCCCCCCCTTATTGCATGTATTTCGGGCCGGATATCCGGCGGCGGATCCGGCTGGTGATCGCAACGGTGAACTGACCCGGGTTTCAGCGTCCATTGGTGCGGGTCGCTGGCGTGCCGTCGGTGGCTGGTATCGCCCACATACTCCGGGTGACTGATGCCTATGACGCAGGGCACAAGGCCGTCCTGACGAACGACGATCGACGCCAGGACAGACGAGGTTCCCGCAGAACCGGCAAGTCAACCGCTTAGCCGCCGACAGGGTCGGGGGGCTCATGCGGAGCGGTGCGCGTGGGAGGGAGCTTGTGTATCAACGGGCTCGGGCTGCTCTCTTTCTCAGTGATCGACCCGACCAGGTCTCGGAGCGGCAATGGCAAACGACGAGCGTGCGACACGGATCTTGAGATCATCGTCGAGAACCAGAATGACGGCTATCAGCACTGGTGGTGCGATGGCAGCGGCTGGCACCCCGGCCCGACTATCTGACGCGTTGGCATGTCCGATCCGGTGACCGGCGACGGTCAATCCGAGACATCATTGGCAGGCAGCGAGCGCGCGCAGTCGATGTCCCGCGTCCGCCTAGCATTGCGATGTCTGCCTCTCCCCGGGGGGCTCGCAATCGGGTTGATCCTCGCTATCGGTATCGGTAACTTGCACGGCTGGGACTGGGCGCTGGCCGGCGCCAGCGTGCTCGCCGCGTCCTGGCTTACAACGTTCTGGTTATTCCCACGCCCCGGATCGCTCGGATTGCGGCACGGTTGCAGCCGGTTGCGGCCAAAGTCGGCACCGGCGCCGTGTTGCTATGGCTGCTGGTGCTCGGAGCTTGCGGCTATCTCCTAGTGTTGATGGCGCCGTACTCCACGGGGATCCAGTCTCTGGTGGTCGGCGCACCGCTCGTTGTGCACGTCCTGATCATCGTCTTGCTGATCGTCGTGACCTATCATCTGCTATTTCCCATAATCGAACCGAAGCGGCGCGCGATGCTGGTCTGGCGCTTCACCCAAGGCAGACTTACGGCCAAGTCGCTGTTCGCTCTGTACTTCGGGCTGATCGTCTCCACGTCGATCGCGGTGTGGGACCAGCTGCTTCTCCTGCTGGCCAAACACGATGTGGTCCGGTTTTACCTGGTGGCGCCGAAGGCCGGTGCGGCCCCGGCGGAGCGGGTGTCCTTGACTGATTTGATCACCGGCAACGACATCTTCTCGCTGCTGGTGTGGCACCTCGGCGACATGGTGCCAACCGTCAAGGTCAACGACACCCTTGGGTTCAAACAACCGCTGTTCTACACCAGCTCCCTTGCCGGCTGGCTCGTCTTGGCATTCAAGATCATCGTCGGTTTCGCGTTGATCGGCAGCGTTCTGGCGATCGTCCAAGCCCAACGGGCTAAGCCCGACAAGCCGTCTGAGGTAAGCCTGCTGCCCGGCACGACCCAACGGATACTGCACTGGCAGCCAGGGGCGCGACGCTCCGGACCCGATGTGCAGGCCCCGGAAACTGCCGACCCGTAGCGTGCCCGGCTACCGCACGGCACCAGAAGGCCGTCCGACATGAACCAAACCACTCATGTCAACAGGAAAGCCAGGACCCCACGCATGCGCGTGGCGACGATCCTATTGGTGGCATCCGACCGGAGGAGTCACCCATGGGCCCACTATCGGAGCATCCGCTCATAGCCGCCAGTCGCGTGATGAGGCCGGGAAGCCCGCACGCAATCGAGTCCCTGCGGTCCCAGACCGGCGACCTGGTCTGCCAGCTGGTCGCCGTGCTCCTCGCCAGGATCCGGGACTGCGACCAGCGCTGGTCACCGCTCCGCAGCTTGCCGCCAGCCTGGCGGCGCTGCCGGCCTCCGGGGCCGGTGGGCGGGCCACCCGGGCAGATTCCGGGCCGGTGCATTCAGAAAGGAGCTGTCCGCTGGGTGCGGTGCGGTGATCGCGGCATGACAATTGATCTGTACAGTGCAGGTCGCCCAGCGCAGTAGTGGAGGCCGCGGTGGCAACGAAGGTAACCGTCGCGCTAGAAGATGATCTTGACGGAGGCCCGGCCAGTGAGACGGTGCGGTTCGGGCTCGGTGGCGCGCAGTACGAGATCGATCTGAATAAGAAGAACGCCCGGGCGTTCCGGAAGAAACTCACACCCTTCGTCGAGCACGCCCGTAAGGCTGGAGCAGGACAGCGACGCGGCCCAGCGCGGACCGCATCCAGCCGTCAGCGCAGCGTCGACATCCGGGCGTGGGCCAAAGCCACGGGCCTGCCGGTCAGCGACCGCGGGCGCATCCCCGCCAGCGTCGTCGGCCAGTACGAAGCCACCACCAGAAGGCCCTTACGCACGCCCGGTCACCATCGGCATGAACCAATCCGCTCAGACGGTCCCTGGCCGCGGCCGGCCAGTCAACGGCGAGTCGGCGGGCCTTTCCGGCTGCCGCCTATAGCCGCCTAGGGCGCGTGTCAGGCCGGGCAGTACCAGGCGGCCGAGGCCAAAACATTCGCCCGCACCATCGACCCCACCTAGGGCTTGCGGCGACACCCACGCCCCGCACCCGCTCGGGCTGGCGGTCGGCAGCAGGCAACAACGGTAGATGGCCACACGCTGCGTGACCGGGAGTGCAGGCGAGGAAGGCGCGCGGAGCCGCCGTTCTGGCACAGGTTCTTGGTCGGCTCGTGGGGCCGACCATGGTGCCCAGATCTGGCATTCTGGGTAGCGCCGATTACCGCGGCTGCGGCTGCTGGCAGATAACTCCGGTACCGGTTGCTCATGTGCTCGGGTGCTTACTGTTGAGGCGGGCGTACGCCTTGCGATTGCGCCGGTAGAGTCCAACGAATTCGCGGAACAGCTGGTCGTAGAGTTCTTTCGATGCTGGGTCTGGCTTATAGCTCCTTGTCACCTGGACCCGGTCCGGGACCTGGTCGAAGGTGAGGTCGCCGAGCGCGATGGCTGCCAGCAGGCCGGCTCCCCGGGCGTTGGCGTTCACCGGGTCGGCGACCTGCTCGATGGTGCGGCCGAGCACGTCGGCGAAGATCTGGCACCAGACGTCCGAACGTGCGCCGCCGCCGATGAACCGGATCGGCTCCAGGCGGTGGCGGGCGAAGCGCTCGACGGCCCCCAGCAGCCAGCGGGTGTTGAGCGCCACCCCTTCGAAGACCGCCCGCACCAGGTCGTCGCGGCTGACGGACAGCGACAGGTTGTGGAATCCGCCGCGCACGAACCTGTCTTCCACCGGGGTTCGTTCGCCGTACAGCCATGGAGTGAAGATCACCCCTGTGCTGCCGGGCGGTGCCTGCGCGGCCATCCTGTCGAATTCGCGGTAGGCGAGGGTCGGCCGCTCGCCGCCCGAGAAGCCTGAGAACACCTGGTCGCGCAGGAACGTCAGGGCGGCGCCGGCTGTCTCCTGCTCGTCGGCGACGAAGTACCGCCGCGGTATCGGCGAGGGCAGCGAAGCTATGTTGTGCCGCAGGCTGGTCTTCTTGAACGGCACGTGGCAGGTCAGCCAGGATGACGTGCCGACGTACAGATGGGCCTGGTAGTCCCGGGTGGCCCCGGACCCGATCGCCGCCGACTGCAGGTCCGGCGTGCCGACCACGACGGGGATGCCTGCCGGGACGCCCAGCTCGTCCGCGGGCCCGGGTGACAGCGGGCCGAGGATGTCGGTGGCGGCCCGCAGTTCCGGCAGCCGCGACTGCTCGATCCCGGCCAGCCGCAGCAGCGCCGGGTCATAGCGGATGCGGTCTGGGCGGCGGTTGTCGGTTACCCAGTGCAGCGCGATCGAGTCGAATGATGCGGCGGGCCGTCCTGTCAGACGGGTATTTAGCCAGTCCTTGGGTTCCAGGAACACGTGCGCCCGGCGGTAGGTCTCTGGCTCTTGGTGCTTGAGCCACAGGATGTGGGCAATGGGATCCTTGCCGCTCTGCGCGGGAATCCCTGCCGTGGTACGCAGCCACCGCGCCAGCTTGACCACCCCGTAGCCCTGCACCTTCACTGCGCCGCCGGTGATACTCCGCACGTACGGTGCGCCGCGGGAGTCCATCCAGATGATCGCATCGCGGACAGGCTGGCCCCGCTCATCGACCGCCACCGTCCCTGACCACTGGGCTGTGCACGCCACGGCCACCACCGATCCGGCCGGCACGGTGCCGCGTGCCATGAGGCGGGACGATGCCCTGCTGATAAGTTCCCACCACCGCTGCGGGTCCTGCTCGGCGCCGCCACCGGGGAGCAGGGTCACCGTGCACGTTTCCTGCTCCGATGCGACGACCTTGCCGGCGGTGGACACCAGGGCGACCTTCAGCGCCGAGGTGCCCAGGTCGATGGCCAGCACGTGGCCCGGCACGGCTATACCTCGAAAAGCATGTCGAGATAGCCGGTGAGCAGCTGGCGGACGACCTCCGCGGGCAAGGTGGCGGCCATGCCGTAGACCGGGGCCATCCCGGTGCTCACACCTGGGTTGGACCGGACCTCCTCGACCGATCCGGCCAGGTCGGTGAGGAAGCGGTCGGCGACCCCGGGCAGGGTGTGGCGCAACGTGACCGCGATATGGACCGCGGCAGGCCGCTGCAGGCCGTTCAGGCTCCAGCCGCGGTGGCTCATGTTCTCCATGACCTGGTAGACGTCGAGGCCGTCGTCGGCGGCGAACGCGGTGACCCACAACGGATCGCCGAGCACGCACAGGCCAGGTATGGCTGCGACGCCGTCCCGGATCCGCGCCCCGGTCTCGAGGATCCGCCGGGCCGCTTCGGTGTAGCCGCGCTTCCCGATCGAGACCATAGCCGCCCAGCAGGTGGCGGACAGGGCACCGGGCCGGGCTGCTGGCGAAGGTGGGGGACAGGTACAGCCCGCCCGGCCAGTCGGTCAGCGTGTAGTACTGGAATTGGCGCAGTTCCCTACCCCCGTGACCTCGGCCCGCGGGAGATCGGCGTCCTCGCCACGCTGGCTTTGGCCATCATCTGGCTCGGTCTCTATCCTCAGCCCGTGCTCGACACGTCGCGGGCGGCGGTCGCCAGCATCCAAAGCGCGGCCGCGCCGGGCCGGACTATGGGGATCGCCTCCGTGCACCCGGCCTCCCGCCGCAGGCCGGAACGTTTCGCCGCATGTCGCCGGCGAACCAGCGGGCCGAAGCGGACCGAAAAAGGAGGCCGGCGGTGAGCTCCACCGATCTCCTGGCCCTGTCCCCGCTCTGGATCGCCGCCGCCGCCGCGCTCGTCCTCCTTCTTTTGATCGCCGTCAAAAGACAGTTCGGCCTGGCCGCCGGGTTCTCCCTGGCTGCCGCCGCGTCGGGCCTTGTGGCCGTCTTCCTCTGCGCCCGACTGGCGCCGCGGACCGTGGCGTCGCTCGTTGTCGTCGACGGCTACGCCCTCTTTTTCACCGGTCTCTTCTTCGCCGCCGGATTCATCATCTTCCTTCTGGCATCGAGCTACTTCCGCCCTCGGCGGAGCGCCGGGAGGAATTCTTCCTGGCGGGATTCGTCGCCCTTCTCGGAGCGTCGGTCCTCGCCGGGAGCGTCCATTTCGTGTCCTTCTTCCTCGGCCTCGAGATCCTGAGCGTCTCTTTGTACGTCCTCATTTCCTTCCCGCTCGAGCGAAGGGAATCGATCGAAGCGGGCATCAAGTACCTCGTCCTGGCCTCGTCATCGGCGGCCTTCCTGCTCTTCGGCGCGGCCCTCGTCTACGGGGAGACGGGCGGGCTGGATTTCGCGTCGTGGGCGGCCCGGGCGGCCGCGGGCGCCGTCGACAGGCCTCTCTTCGTTCTCGGCGTCTCGCTCATGATCGTGGGCATCGGCTTCAAGCTGGCCGTCGTCCCCTTCCACATGTGGACCCCCGATGTCTACCAGGGCGCCCCGGCTCCGGCCTCGGCCCTGGTGGCCACGATCTCCAAAGGCGGCATGCTGGCCTTCCTCTTCCGCTTCTTCTGGACGATCGACATCCGCCGCTTCCCGTCGCTCCTGCTGGTCTTTGCCCTCATCTCCGGAGCGTCCATGATCGCCGGGAACCTTCTCGTCCTGCGGCAGAACCGGGTCAAGCGGATCCTGGCCTATTCGTCGATCTCGCATCTCGGCTATCTGCTGGTCGCGTTCCTGGCCAACAGCACGATCGGGCTCGCGGCGGCGGCCTTTTACCTCGTCGCCTACGTCGTCACCATGACCGCGGCCTTCGGCGCCGTTGCCCTGCTCAGCCCCGAAGGTGCCGACGCCGACGCCTTGGAGGATTATCGGGGCATATTCTGGCGACGGCCCGCGGCGGCGGCCGTCCTGACGCTGGCCCTGCTCTCGCTCGCCGGCATCCCCCTGACCGCCGGCTTCCTGGGAAAGTTCTATGTGGCCGCGGCGGGAGTCGGCTCTTCCCTCTGGGCGCTGGTGATCATTCTTGTCGCGGCCAGCGTCGTCGGACTCTATTATTACCTGAGGGTTCTCGTCGTTATGTACGCCCGGCCCCGGGAGCCGGGCCCGGAGGCCGCCCGGTCGCCGGTTCCCCGGAGATCGCATCTCGCCGGAGCGATCGGCCTGGCCATCCTGGTTCTCCTCCTGCTCGGACTCGGCGTTTTTCCCTCGGGGCTGATCGAGATGATCAAAACGACCGTCGTAACGCTCGCCGGCGCGGTCCGTCCGCCGGGCGTCTGAGGAGGTCCGGCATGAAGAAGCCAAAGATCACGACGCTGTTCCTGGATATCGGCGGGGTGCTGCTGACGAACGGCTGGGACCACGGCTCCCGGGTCGCGGCCGCCGAGGAGTTCGGTTTCCCCGTCGAGGAGATGAACCGGCGGCATGCCCAGACGTTCGGGACTTACGAAGAGGGCAAGATCACCCTCGAGGAGTATCTCGATCGGGCCGTCTTCTTCAAGGAACGGCCGTTCACCCGCGACGAGTTCAAGGCCTTCATGTTCGCCCGGTCGCAGCCCTTCCCCGAGATGCTGGAATTTGTCCGGGGGCTCAAAAAGCGCTGCCGGCTGAAGACCGTGGCCGTCAGCAACGAAGGCCGCGAGCTCACCGTCTATCGCAACGAGAAGTTCGGCCTGCCCGGCCTGATCGATTTCTTTGTCTCCTCGTGCTTCATCCGCATGAGAAAGCCGGACGCGGACATCTACCGGCTGGCCCTCGACCTGGCCCAAGTCCGGGCGCCCGAGGTCGTGTATGTCGAGAATACCGAGATGTTCGTCGACGTGGCCCGGGGTCTCGGCATTCCGACCATCTTCCATAAAGGGTTCGAAGCCACGGTCGAGGCCTTCCGCGAGCTCGGGCTCACTCCGGACTGAGCGGCCGGCGTCCGATCGCCCATCCTCAGCTCGATCTCCAAGTCGCCGCCTTATCCTTTCTCGCCTGGGGCCGGAACGCAACGCGTTCCGCCGTCCGGGTGTATGATAAAGAGGGCGGCAGCGCCCCGGAAGGAGATCCATCCGTGAAGGTGATCAAGCCGGTTGGCCGCTCGGAGTTCTTTCCCCTCGTCTTGGCCTTCCTACTCGCGACAGGATGCGGCGGCAAGGTCTACCTGGTGTCGAGCCTCGGCCCCACCCAGGCGATCGTCGTCGACGGGAACATGGATGATTGGAGCGGCGCCCTGTCCTATGTCGCGAAGGACCACCTCTTTGTCGGCTTCGTCAACGATCGCGACGACCTCTTCATCTGCATGACCAAGGAGATTTCCGAAGGGCGAGGACCCGGCCGGATGGGCGGCTGGACCGTCTGGATCGATCCGGCGGGCGGGAGCAGGAAGACGATGGGCATTCGGCTCGCCCCGCCCGGCGGGCCTCCCGAGGAGCGGCTATCAGAGGAAGGGCCTGAGCGCAGGCCGGTCGAAAAGCCCGCGGAGGGAGAGCAGGGCGGCCAGCTGCTGACGATCGACCGCGGCGCGGACCTGGAGATCCTCGGCCCGAGCGGGAATGTCCTGAGAAAGCTGTCCACGGAAGCAGCGGCCAGGGAAGGACTGGAGGTCAGGACGGGCTTTTCGGGCGGTTCGTTCGTGCTGGAGGCCAGGATCCCGCTCGAGGCTTCCGAAGGGCATCCCATTGCCGTCGGGGCCGGACCCGGCGGCCAGGTCGGCATCGGATTCTTGTCGAGCCGGCCCGATCGGAGAGACAGGCGGGCCGGCCAGCCCGGCGGCGGTATGGGCCGCGGAGGCGGAGTGCCCGGCGTCAGGGGCGGCGGGACCATGGGCGGCCCTTCCGGCGGAATGAGGGGCGCCATGCCCCCGAACATGGACCCCGACATCTCAAAAGACATCAAGGTCTGGACCCGGGTCAGGCTCAATCAGTCCGACCGGCCGGGACGGTCGACGGTCCTGGGCCTGATCACCGAATAGCGACGGCGGAGTCGGGCATTCGCGGAACGCCGGGCTTGCCCGGACGGCCGTCTCTCCAAGATAACGAACCGTACGACACGAGTTGTCCGGATTGTTGACAAACAGCGGGCAAAATCCAATACTAATCAACAACCAGGGAGGAGTAAGATCGCCGGCAATCCGTCTGGTATAATGAACGGGAGGGAATCGCGGTGAAGGCTGGCTCTCGCAAGGAAACAGGAATGGCCGGCATAGAGATCATCCCGGTGGAGGGTGGATCGGCCCTCAAGGACTTCATCGATCTCCCCTGGAAGCTCTATGCCGGGTACCCCAAATGGATCCCTCCGCTCAAGAAGGAAGTTCGCCGGCTGCTGGATCCCCGCGAGCACCCCTTTTGGGAATTCTCCGAGCGCGTCCTTTTTCTGGCCCGGCGAGGCTCCGAGACGGTAGGCAGGATCGCGGGCATCATCGATCGCCGAAACAACGAATTCCACCACGAGCAGATGGGGATTTGGGGATTCTTCGAATGCGTCGACGATCCGGCGGCGGCCGCGGCCCTCTTTTCCGTCGTCGAGACGTGGGCTCGTCAGAAAGGCATGGCTTTTCTCAGAGGGCCGCTCAACCCGTCCGCCAATAACGAGATCGGGCTGCTCGTCGAGGGCTTCGAATATGCGCCGGCGTTGATGATGCCGTACAACCCCCCGTACTACTCCAGGCTGGTCGAATCGTACGGCTTCGCCAAAGAGAAGGACTTGTTCGCCTTCCTGATCGACGGCGACTACCGGCTTCCCGAGTGGATGGACAGTCTGGCCGGACGGATAGCCCAAAAGCAAGGCATCCGCATCCGGCATCCCAGCCGCAAGGATTATGAGGCCGAGTTCGCCCTGATCAGGAAGATCTACAACGAATCCTGGGCGGCGAACTGGGGTTTCGTTCCCCTGACCGATGAGGAGATGCGGGACATCCAGAAGAACGTGAAGAGCTTCGTGGATCCCGACATGGTTTTCTACGTCTATTACGAGGACGAGCCCGCGGCGGTCTGCGTGATCTTCCCGGATATCAACCCCTTGCTCAGGCGTTTCAACGGGCGGATCGGCCTCGTCGGCTTGGTGAAGGCGCTCCTGTACCGGCGGGAGATCAAAGGCGTGCGGCTGTTGATGTTCGGGGTCAAGGAGAAGTACCGGCAGCTCGGCGTCCCGATGCTGGCCTTCCACCATATCTACGAGGTCGTGAGAGAAAAGAAGAAATATCAATACCTGGAGATGGGCTGGACCCTGGAAGACAACGAGGCGGTCAACGCGCTGATCGAAGAAGCCGGCGGAAAGAGATACAAGACCTACCGCCTCTTCAGGAAGTCTTTATGACGCCCACCATCGCTTTTGTCTGGCGGCCCGAAGAAATGGGCTCCCCGGTGACTCAAATGGCGCAGCGAACGGGGACCCGGGCGATCTTCGATTTTTCCATGGCGGGACCGGCAGCCGGACCGTCTTCCGTGCCGGGGGCCCGTCCCGCAGGCCTGGCCTGTGATATCAAGATCTCCGCCTCCGCTCTGCTGGATCCCTCGCTGGAACGGTTTCTGGAAGAGACCCGGGCCGGGGACCTATGGGTGGAATTCACGCCTCCGTTTTCGGCCGGCGATCTTTCCGGCTCGCTGCGAAGATTGGGGGAATTGTCGAAGAACCGCCGCTGCGTTCCGATCGTCGGGGACCTGGCACTCCTCGAAGCGATCGCGAAAGACGATCCGGGGATCGGGCCGATCGCTCTGAAAGGCTGCGAGGCCGCCGGATTCGTGGGCGCCGAGACGACCCTGCTCCTCTATGCGGCGGCCTGGAAGATCCTGAGGGCCTTTTCGGAGTCTCCCGAAATCCTGATCTGGGGCGGCGTCTCCACCCCGGAGGCCGCCGCGGCGTTCCTGACCACCGGCGCCTCCGGGATCGTCTTCGAGTCGGTTCATTGGCTGACGGACCTCGTCGCGATCGATGACCTTCAACGCGACCGGCTTTCCAAACTCCGCACGGATTCCACCGAGTTGGCGGGCTTGGATCTCGAAGTCCCCTGCCGCCTTTTCAACAAGGGGAACTCTCTGGCGTTCAAGAGAATCAAGGCGCTCGAGGATTCGTCGGGCGGCGCGGAGATGACGGAGGAAAGCCGCCGCTCCTTCGTCAGCCAGGTGCGCGCCCAAGCCGTCCACCCCCTGGAAAGCCGTTTCACCCCGGACGAAGTCATCCTCCTGGGAGTGGAGGCGGCCTTCGCGGCGTCCTTTGCCGAGCGCTTTGGGACCGGGACCGAGAAGGCCGTGCAGGCCTTCATGGCGGAGATCCGAAGCTCGTGCCGCGCGGCCGAGCTGAAGAAGGACGGTTTCCTGGGCAGCCCCGTGGCCGGAGAGATGGGCATCACCTACCCCTTTGTCCAGGGCGCGATGACCTCCATCACGGATGTCCCCGAGTTCGCCCTCAAGGTCGCCGAGGCCGGGGCCTTGCCGACCATCGCGCTCGGCCTGATGGACGCGGAGACCCTTGACCGCAAGCTGGGACGCCTGCCGGAGATCATGGCCGGGCGCCCTTATGCGGTGAATGTCGTCTCCCTGGCGGAGAACCCTTGCCTGGAAGCCCAGCTGGCCTGGATCAAAGTCCATCGACCTCGTTTCGTTTGGATCGCCGGAGGCGATCTCTCCCCTGTCAGGGAATTGTTGGAGTGCGGGATCGAGGTCGCCTATCTCGCTCCGGATGAGGCCCTGCTGGGACTGGCTCTCGAATCCGGCGTCCGGTTCGTCGTCTGCGAGGGGTACGAGGCCGGCGGCCACGTGGGACGGCACAGCACGTTGACGCTGGCGCAGATCGTGTTGGACCTCAAGCGACGCAAGCCGTCCCTGTTCCGGGACTGTCGCGTGATCGTCGCGGGAGGCATCTTCGATCGAAGGACCGCGTTCATGGCCGCCGTGCTCGGCGCGGATGCCATCCAGATGGGCACGGTCTATTTGGCCACCCGGGAGATCGTCGAAACGGGCGCCCTGACGGCCCTCTATCAGCGGATGATCGTCGAATCGAAGCCCGGGGCGACGCTTGTTTCGGGCCAGAGCATCGGACTGCGGGTGCGCTCCTTGAAGACGCCGCGCCTGACCACTGTTTTGGCTCTGGAAAGGGAGTTCGCCACGGGCCGCCAGGACGAGCTGTCCTTCCGGATGAAAATGGAACAGATGGCCGCGGGGAGCCTCTTCGCCGCGGCCCGCGGATTCGACAGATCGAGCGGGCTGCCTCTCGACGAGCAGGCGAGTCGAGACCGCGGTCAATTCATGAGCGGGGCCTGCGCCGGCCTCATCGGCCAGGTCCGGGATCTGCCGTCCCTGCACCGCGAGCTGGCCGAAGGTCCGCTTTCGCTCAATCAGCCCTTTGCCGGACCTTCATCTCGGCGGGTCGAGGAAGGGCCGGCCCGCGTCACCCCGGCCGGCGGCCCCGGCGAAAGGATCGCCATCACCGGGATGAGCATCGTCAATGCCTTGGGGCAGAGTCCGGAGGAGATCTGGGCGGCAAGCCTGGCCATGGAGAGCGGCATCACCCTGGTCCCGCCCGCCCGATGGGATCACAGCCTTTTTTATGATCCGCGGCCTCGGGTCACGGACAAGACCTACTGCCAGGTGGGCGCTTTCGTGGACTTTCATGCCTCCCGCCAGGAGCTCGGGATCTCCCCGCAGGATTTCCGGACCATGACCTCGGCCACCAGGCTCACCCTCTGGCTGGCGCAAAAGGCCATCCGGGCCTCCGGACTCCTGGAATCGGGGATCCCGCGCGAGCGCATCGCGGTCCTCATCTCCCAGAACTCCGGAGAGGCGGCCGGCACGCTCACCGACATGATCATCAGGGAGTACGTCCACGAGATCGTCTCGGCCGTCCAGCGGGCCGTGCCGCTCACCGCGGATCAGGAGAAGGCCGTCGAACGGGAAGTGAAGTCCGGGCGCATGGCCCCGGACGACTCCACCCTCCTGGGCCGGCTCAACTGCACCGCCGCAGGGTTCATCTGCAACCGCTATGGCTTCATGGGACCCAGCTATGCGGTCTCCGCCGCCTGCGCCAGCTCCCTGGTCGCGCTTTGGAGCGCCCTGCAGATGATCCGCAACGGCGTCATCGACGCCGCCATCGTCGGCGGCGGCGAGGACAATCTGACCCATCTGCATTTCCTGGAATTCTCCGCCGTGGGCGCTCTTTACGGATTGTCGGGACGGTCGCGGCCGCCTCGCGAGACCTCCCGTCCTTTCGACGCCGAACGGGACGGCATGGTCCTGGGGGAAGGCGGAGGCATGATCGTCATCGAGCGCGAGAGCCTGGCCCGCCGCCGGGGGGCCCCGGTCCAGGCGCTCATCACCGGGATGGGCGCCAGCAATAACCATCTGGGCCTGGTCGAATCTTCGAGCGTCACCCAGGAGATCGCCATTCGCGAGTCTTTCCGGGGGACGCCCTACGGGCCCGACGCCGTGGACCTGGTGGAATGCCATGCCACGAGCACCCGCCAAGGGGACGTGGAGGAGGTCCGGGCCCTGAGGACGTTCTTCAGCTCCTCCAAGCGCACCGTTCTCACGTCGTTCAAGTCCCAGATCGGACACACCCTGGGCGCCTCAGGCATGAACGACCTCATTCGAGGGATCATGGCCATGAAGGCCGGGGTTTTCCCGCCCACCCTCAACTATACCTACCCCGATCCGGAGATCGACCTGGACGGGTCCGGTCTCGTCGTCGCCAAGGAGCCGTTCGACTGGAACGTTGAGGCCGGCCGGCCGAGACGGGTCCAGGTCAACGCCTTCGGGTTCGGAGGCTCCAACTATGTCGTGCAGGTGGAGCAGGCGTTGGACGAGACCGATGCGATCCTGGTCGCCCCGGAAAAGGAGCCGGGCCTGTCTTTCTTTCGGACCAAGATCGACGGCCGCAGCTGCCGGATGGCCGTCCTGGCGCGATCCGATAGAGAGGCCCTCGCCGTCGTCGAGAGGTCGGCCGCTCTGGCCGAAGGCGGATCCGTCTCTCCCAAGGCCTTGAGGTCCATGGCTCAGCAGGGGATCTTCGTAAGCCCCGAGGATCTGCCGGCGCCGCCGCTGGCCTTTGTGTTTCCCGGGCAGGGATCACACTACGAAGGAATGGGGCGGGACCTTTATGAGTCCTTTCCCGTCATCAAGGAATGGATGGACCGGGCCGCCGCGGCGCTGGACTTCGATCTTCTCAAGCTCTTATTCCATGACCGCGAGGAGGATCTTCTAAAGACCCGGTGGCAGCAACCGGCCCTGTTCGCCGTGGAACACGCCCTGGCTCGATACCTCATCGGCCTGGGCATTCGCCCTGCGGCCATGGCCGGCCACAGTCTTGGCGAACTGACCGCCTTGTGCCTGGCCGGCGTCTATTCCCCGGAGGACGGGATCGGGATCGTGAATATGCGGGCCCGCTGCATGGACAAAGTCGCCGCCCGGCTCACGGATCCCGGCGTCATGGCGGCCGTGGACGCGCCCTTGGACATCCTGCGAGAGATGATCACGGGACGAGAAGGCGTCCAGATCGCCAATATCAACGCGCCGAATCAGGTCGTCCTGAGCGGCGACACGGAGGCGGTGAAAGCCCTCGGCCAGGAGCTGAAGGCGAAGGGCTACCGGTTCACTCTTTTACGGGTCAGCATGGCCTTCCACTCCCGCATGATGCGGACCATCCGTGACGAGATGGAGGCGTTCGTCGCCCCTATCCCCTTTCATTCCCCGCAGATCCCGGTCATCTCCAACACGACCGGCGCCGCCTATCCGTCGGATCCCGGTGAGATCAAGCGGATCCTGATGGCTCATTTGGAATCTCCCGTTCATTGGATGGATAACGTTCGGACTCTCTGGAGTCAATATGGAGTCCGGCTTTTCGTGGAGGCGGGGCCCGGCGATATCCTGAGCAGCCTCATCACGGACACGCTTCCCGAATCGACCTGCCTGCCGACCTGCCTTCCCTCCGCCGAGGGCCTCACGTGCAAGACCGCCCTGGCTCAGCTTTTCGTTCAAGGGCATTGGGAGATCCCGGAAGAGCCGAAGTTCATTCCCCTGCCCGCAAGCCGGAATAGGGTCCCTCCCGGGAAGCCCGTATCTGCCGCCAGTGAAGCGCCGGCGCGGCAGGATCTCACGGAGAGGCTCATCCGGATCATCATGGAAGCCACGGGATTCGAGAGGGATGAGATCAAGCCGGACATGGATCTCAGGAAAGATCTCTCCATCCGCTCCAGCCGCCTGCCCATCATCATGGACGCCGCGGAACGCCAATTCGGGATCACGATCGCATTGGAGGATTTTATCCGGGTCCGGACCGTGGACGACATCGCCCGGAAGATCGCCGAGACGATCTCCCGCCAACACGGGACCGGCCTGCCGCCGGCCGCTGAGATCATGGGAGAAACCTCCCCTGCCGCCGGTGACGCGCCAGGCCGGCAGGATCTCACAGAGCGGCTCATCCGGATCATCATGGAGGCCACGGGATTCGAGAGGGATGAGATCAAGCCGGACATGGATCTCAGGAAAGACCTCTCCATCCGCTCCAGCCGCCTGCCCATCATCATGGACGCCGCAGAACGCCAATTCGGGATCACGATCGCATTGGAGGATTTTATCCGGGTCCGGACCGTGGACGACATCGCCCAGAAGATCGCCGAGACGGTCTCCCGGCAGCACGGGACCGGCCTGCCGCCGGCCGCCAAGGCTCCTGACGCCGCACCGGCACAGGGCGAAACCCCGAGGCCCCCGGACGATGAGGCGGATCTGAGGCGGCTCGTATTCGGCGTCGTCCCGATGGAATATTCCGCCCCCGTTCCTTTGGAGATGAAGCCGGGCGAGTCCGTCCTCCTTCTCTCGCCCGGGAAAGATGACGATATCGCGGGACAGGCGGGAGACATCCTCCGGCGGGACTACGGGGTCGAGACGATCCCCCTGCGATTCATGAAGGGAAAGCCCAAACGGGGCGAAGAGGGGGGCGACATCCTCACGGATGAAGGTTCCGTCAACGTCTCCGAGAGAATATCGGGACTGGCGCCCGTCGCCGGCCTGGTCATCACCTTGCCTCGAAACGGGCCGGGAAAGTTGCGAGGCATGACGGACGTGTCGCGGCTTCTTCGGGGATTCGTTCTTCCCCTCAAGGCATTTCTCGGATCGCCGGCCGGGAAATTCGTCGTCTTGATCCACGACAGGGAAAACGCCGAAGCTCTTGGCGGGCTGCTCGTCGAGGGGATCCTGGGGATGTTTCTGAGCGCGGCTCGGGAGCATTCGTCGGTCCTGTTTCGGACATTGGAGATCGGTCGGGAGACCGACCTGCGCGCCGCCCTGGGCGCGGCTCTGGACCGGGGATATGGCGCGGTGGAGATGATCCATCGCGATGGATGCGTCTTCACCTCGGAGGGGCACGTGGCCCCTTCGGTCTTCGGGCCCGTCTCGAGCATGGATCTGAGCCCCGGCGACGTGCTGGTTATGTCCGGTGGCGCCACCGGGATCAGCGCCGCCCTGGCTCGCAGCCTGGCGCCGTTCAGGCCCCGCCTGGTTTTCTTGGGGAGAACCTGTCTCGATCGCGCTCCCGACCCCAGGGCCTCGGAGATCGCCCGGACCCTGGCCGACCTGCGCTCCGCGGGGATCGAAGCATCGTACTACACCTGCGATGTCGCGGACCCAGGGGCGGTCCGTGGCGTCCTGGGCGAGGTGGCCACCCGGTATGGCCGGATCGACGGGATCATCCATGGCGCCGGAGTCCTCCGCGACGGATTCCTCAGCCTGATGACTCCGGATGATCTCTCCGCGGTCGCCGACGTCAAGTTCCTCGGCGCCTGGAATCTGTTCTCGGCCGCGGAGGGGGCAGGTTTGAGATTCTTCGCGGCCCTCTCCTCGGCGGCGGCGATCCAGGGAAACCTCGGCCAGTCCAACTATGCGGCGGCCAACCGGATGATGTCCGCGTTGCTGCGATATCTCCGGCGCAAGAACGCCGCCATCCGGTTCAAGGCCCTCATGCTTCCCCCCGTCGAAGGGACGGGCATGGCCGACGATCCGGAAGTCCGCGAGTTGCTGAGGCTCAAGGGCGTGGCCTACATCCACGTCAATGAGCTGGCCGGGCTTTTCTGCCGGGAGCTCTTCACGGCTTCCGCCGACGACGTTTGGGTGATGTTCATGAGAAGACTGCCGGCCGTGAGGACGGCTCCGCTCAATGACGCGATCCCTCCTTCGTCCGGCAGAGAGCTGGAGGGAGGCACGGTGTCCTTCAGCCCTGAGGAATTCCCCATGATCGAGGGGGTTTCCCGCCTGGACATCCGCCGGGAAGAACTGGAGGCCGCCAGGTCCTTCTCCCAGGAGAAGGATCTTTGGATCCCGGATCACAGACCCTTCAAATTCATCAAACAGCCCCTGGTCTCAGCCGCCATGGTTCTGGAGACATTCATGGAGGCCGCCCGGATCCTGTATCCCTACCTTCAGGTGCGAGGAGTCCGCCAGGTCCGGCTCCTGGACATGGTCCAGTGCCCTCCCGGGGTCCCCCGGCCTTCCACGATCTCCTGCCGCCGGGCCGGCAACGGTCTTCCCGAAGTCGTGTGCGAAGTCTCTCTGTCGACGCCGGAGATCTCCCCTGGCGGAAGATCGGCCGACCGGGTCACGCCCAATTTCACGGGCCAGGTCATCCTCGATGGCGGCGAAGGAGGTCTCGGGGAGGCGTTTCAGGATGAGCCCGTCCGGCCGGCCGAACTGCGGACGGGGCCTCTCGATCATGAAACGGTGCTCAAGTGGTATCAGGACCGCAGCGGTCTTCAGGGCCGGTATCGCGTCATCGAGTCCATCGAGGGCGCGGGTCCGGGGGTGGTGCGAGGCCACACCACCTACCGGGAGACGAGTGATTTCGCGGATCTGCCGAACGTCCAATACCAATACTCGCCCTACCTTTTCGAGGCTCTTATGCAGGTGGTCGGGTTCCACTCGGCTGCGATGGACCCGTCGGAGCGACGATCCATCATCCCCGTAGAGATCGGCGAGATGCGGTTCTTGCGAAAATGCCGGGTCGGAGAACGAATAACGCTGGAGGCCCGAAGGCGGGCGCAAGACGAGAACGGTTTCTTTTGGGACGCCAAAGGGATTGACGAGCAGGGCCGCACCATCATTCGGGTTCATGACATGCATATGAAGTGGGTTTCGGACTGATCCCAATGGACATAACCGTCCGGACGATGTGCCCCATCCATGGGAGGGGACCGGTTTTCTATGCCTCCCTGCCTCATGACCCGGTCCCACGGGCGGCGCGGGGGGCGAACGGAGGAGCAAAGGACGGTCTCGTCTCCGTCCTGTGGGATCATGCCGTGGCGACGGAAAGCCCTGTGGGGAATTCCCGTCGTTCATGGCCCGGAGATGCTTTTCCGATCCGGGTTGTCCACGATCCCCTCGGCAAGCCCTTTATCATGTGGGGAGAGCGCCGGGGGCCGGCCGTCTCCTTCAGCGAAGGAGGAGGGAGATTTTGGGCGGCCCTCTGCGGGGATGATTCCGAGATCGGCATCGACGTCGCCGGGGCCGACGAATTCCCGAAAGAATATCCGATCCACCGGGTTTTCCATGACCAAGAGCTCAAGCAGGCCTCGCTCGTGGCCGGTGGAGATGCGGCCGGAGCATGCGCCCTGCTTTGGTCCGTCAAGGAAGCCGTCGTCAAGGCTCTGGGATGCGCGTTCCATCTTGTGGATCCGAGGGAGATCACCGTCCATCCGTCGAATGAAGGCGGCAGCGGGCATTCTTTTTCCGTGGATCTCTCGAGAAGGACCCAGGCGCGGTTCCCCCAAAGCGCCGGCCGGCCCATCGGGGTGCGCTCGTTTCCCCAGTCGAACACGTGGCTTTCCATCGCCCTCTTGGACCGGCAACATCCATGAAGCGATTGGCCGAGGTGTTGGCGTTCCCCCGCCTCCTGCGGGCGAAGCGCCGATCCCCGTCGGAAGACGCCGAACATGTGATCGAAGTCAGGAATCTGACCAAGCGTTACGGGGATCTGCTGGCGGTCAACGATATCTCCTTCAGCGTCAAGAAAGGCGAAGTCTTCGCCATGCTGGGCCCGAACGGCGCCGGCAAGACCACGACGGTCGAGATCATCGATACGATCCGCAGGCCCACATCGGGGAAAGTGAGCCTTCTGGGGATGGATGTCACCAAAAAGAAGCTGGACATCGTCCCTCGCATCGGCGTTCTTCCGCAGGGGTTCAGCTCGTTCGACAGGATCACGGTCCGGGAGACCATCCGCTATTATTCGCGGCTTTTCCGCTGCGAGGACGTCGACGTCGACGGGCTGATCGATCTCGTGAAGCTCAAGGACAAGGCTCAGGATCAATACCAGAACCTCTCCGGGGGCTTGAAGCAGCGTCTCGGGATCGCCATCGCGCTCGTGAACGACCCCGAGGTCGTGTTCCTCGACGAGCCGACGACCGGGCTCGACCCCCGCGCCCGGCGCGAGGTCTGGGACGTCCTGCTGGGCCTGAAGAAGAAGGGGTCGACGGTGTTCCTCACCACGCACTACATCGAGGAGGCGGAGCTTCTGGCCGATACGGTGGCCATCATCTCGGCGGGCAAGATCATCGCCATCGGCTCTCCCGGCACGCTCATCGAACACAACGCGAATTATCTGCTCCTGACGCTGCAATCCCCGAGTGAACAAGCCTGGGCCGTCGTCCGGAAGATGGGCTTCGATCCGGTCGCCGACCAGCACGACGACCTCAAGGTCCGGGTGGAGCGCGCGGATGACGTCCGGAAGATCCTCGGCGTTCTCGAGGACGCCGGGGCATCGTTCCTCAGCCTGGACGTTCGGAAGCCCAACCTCGAAGAGGTCTTCCTCAAGCTGACCGGCGAAGCGCTCGGCGAAGGCCCGGCCGTGGGAAAGGGGGCGGAATGAGCCTGCGCATCGTCGGCGCCAATCTCGTCGTGAACGTCAAGAGCTTCTACCGCGAGAAGACGGCCATGTTCTTCACGCTCGCGTTTCCGATCCTGCTGATCCTTCTTTTTGGCACGATCTTCATGGATCAGGAGAACGTGAGTTTCGGCCTTTACGTGCAGGACCTCGACCATTCCGATGACTCGGCGCGGCTCATCGAGGCCCTCAAGCTCAACGGGAAGTTCAAGATGATCAAGGTCGATCCCGCCGCAGACGCCTTGCGCTATGCCCAGGACCACAAGCTGAACCTCGTCCTCGTGATCCCCGAAGGCTATCAACGGTCCCTCAAACAGAGGTTGGAGAACGACGACCGCTCGGCCTCGGTGACCATCACCTACATCTACGACCCCGGTTCGACCTCGGCGGCCACGAAGATGCAGATCCTGAGCGCGGCCCTGGCCGGCGTCAATCAGGCGACGTCGGGGATGCCGCCGTTCATCAGGCCGGCCGAGGTATCGATCCTCACGAAGAAATACCGGTTCATCGAATTCTTCATACCCGGCATCATCGCCATGGCGGTGATGACGGCGAGCCTGTTCGGCACGGTGAGCTTGAACACGGAGCTTCGGCAGAAGGGGATCATCAGGAAGCTTTCGACGACGCCCATCACCCGGACCGATTGGGTCCTGGCCAACATTCTCTACCAGATCATCCTCGCGGTCCTGGCCACGATCTCGATGCTGCTGGTGAGCATCGCCGTGTTCCACGTGAGCCTGAAGATCAACGCCTGGCTGCCTCTGTTCATTGTGCTCGACGTTTTCGCCTTCGTGGGGATCGGCATGATCCTGGCCCGCTTCGTCAAGGAGGCGCAGAGCGCCGCCGCCGCGGCCAACGCCGTCATGTTCCCGATGATGTTCCTCTCGGGGAGCTTCTTCCCCATCGAGATGATGCCGGGCTTCCTGCAGACGGTCGCGAAGGCCTTGCCTCTGTATTACGTGAACGAAGGGCTCCGGGCGTCCATGGTCGTCGTCGACAACATGGCCGCGCTGAGATACTCCGCGATCATCGGGGTTTTCGCGGTCGCTGTTTTCATCCTGGGCATCATGGCCACGAGATGGGAAGAAGTCGCCTAAGATCCGCCTTCTCTTTTCTCTTTTTTTATTGTTCTTCTGACGACCTCCCTTGGCGCCGCAAGGACCTTCACGGCGCGGCTTGTCTCCCCGGGGGCCGCAGGAGAGATCGCCAGCGTCACGATCAGTATTCAAGACGTCAGCACCGAAGAAGAGATCCGAATACGGCTTTTACGAGACATTTCAGGGCATGAAAAAGGGTTCTCTTCTCACGTATCCGGAGGGGAGAAGATCGAACATTCAATTCGTGACATGTGATAACGGAGCGGCACTAACGTAAAAGTACGCGCCGATTAAACCTCGTAAATCTATGTGCCTATCGATAAAATGCCCAGACGATCACTCCCGGCTCGAAAAGAACCGAACTGGCCAAAGAACGTTTTCTTGTCGTTATCCTGGACCTGGAATAAGAATTTCAATGGCGAAGGACGAATTTACAGGGATGCGCACTCGATTTCTCTAAATGCCCTAAGAACGTCATTGAGATTAGAATCATGACGATGGTGGTAGAACAGTTGGCCAAGAGCGAAAAGAGGAAGAAGAAGGGCCTGGGGACTGAGCCCCAGGCTCTTCTTACTGTCCTGATTCAGTCGAACCCGTCAGAAACTCCAGGCCAGGCCTATCTTCGAGTTTCTTGGAGGGAACAAGCTGGTAGGCTTCCCAAAGGCCGAGGTTCCGTCCGAGTACTTGGCAGCAGGCGACGTATAAACACCGTAGTAGTACTCAGCATTTAGAGCATTTAGAACATCCAGCCGGAGTTCAAGCTTCGAGCGGCCAATATTGAAAGCCTTGGCGAAGCGGAAATTGAGGTTCCATGAAACCGGAAGGCTACGGGAGCCTCTCTGTTCCAAGAGGATTTCGGGGTAGCCGGTGCTGCGGGAAGGACGCAAGTCCGCGGGAATAAGGCCGGCAGAAGCTATGGCGGCGTAGGGTATGCCCGACATAACACGTAGGTCGCCAGTCAAGTTAATTCCCCATGGACCAAAATACGTTGTCATAAGCTTACCCTGATGAGGCCGGCACCACGCCCGGCCCCAGATGAACGGGTTCTCAAAATATGCCGGGTCGGTGTCCACGTTGTAAGGTGGAAAGCCGAAAAGATCGTTTGAGCCGTTGCTTGCAAGGTTTTGCTTGCTGTTCTGGTAAGTATAGGAGGCGATCAGGGACCAATTGTGGGAAGGCAGTTTTTTAAAGACGACCATCAAAAGGTGGTCGTTCTTCTTTTCAAAGGTGCTGTTCGTAAAGGTCCATACGTCCGGCAGGCTGTCGACTTGACGCCAGAGGGGTATGGAATTGCCGAACCAGATGTCTGTCCATTCGTATTCAAGATACGAGTGTACAGTCGAAGAAAGTAATTGATAATGATTGTGGTCTCGTCTGTAAATGTAGTCTATGTCCAAGGCGAACTGGCGGCCGAACTGATGGGAGAATCCGAGGTTAAAGGTGTAGTTGTTGTTGAGCTTGATGTTCGGGTCGACCGGTACCGGCTGAGAGAATGTTTGCACCGAGACGAGGTTTTCGGGCTGGGCGATGAGGGCGAGCTGGGAAATCAGGTTCTGTGGCGTCGGATCAAAAGGCGCGTCTGGCAGAGTGACGTTATACGTATACGAGTCTGCATTTCCCGGGAAGCTGTAGTAGTACGTCTGGGTCATGGGCTTGTTGTAGTAAACCCCGAAACTGGCGCGGATGACGTTTTTTTGGTTGCCAGCCAGATCATATGTCAACCCGACTCGCGGTGACAACGCCCTGAAACTGGCGACATTTCCAGAGCCAGAGAAATTCCTGGCGTTGAACCTTGGATTTTCGTAACGCAGCCCGAGGTTGGCATAGAAGTTTTTGGCGACCTTAAAGTTGTCCTGGATGAAGGTACGGAAGCTCTTAATTACTCCCAGGAAATCCTGATCGCCGCCGGTGCTTGCTCCCCAGAGAACGTTACCATCCCCAGTGGGGTAGCGGTAAAAGCTGCCTCCCCCTTCGATGTGCCTTGTTTCGCCGGCGCGGCCGTCCTGGTATTCAAGGCCCGCCTTGAACTCATGGGACGTGCCCAGGAAATTATCTGCGAAATGTGTCATGGCAACATTGACCTCGAGGTTGGAGGAGTAAACGTTTCTCTCCATGGATGAGCCACCGAATACTCCGAGGGGGTCATAATTGGTATATTGAGGAAGATCCTTGGTCACGGGATCCCACTTGATGTGGCTCTTGTAGCCGGCGAGCTTGGCGTAGATAAATGTGTTCTCATTGATAATGGTATTCAGGCTGGCAAAGAGCGTGTTGTTCGGGGATTTAGAATGGTAAGCCACAGAGGGATCATAGTATCCCGCATACAGACCCTGATTCCCCTGGTCGGCGGAGCTCATATTGTAAATCAAGCTGAACGTGTTCTTGGCGTTGAGGAGATAATCCACCTTGGCGTAGGCCCTCCAAACTTCAAAGGTCTGATAAATTGTCGAACTTGCAGATCGCGGCCATTTCGATTCCCGTCCGCCGGCTACTGAGAAGAAGAGCTTTTCTTTGATCAACGGGCCCGAGAGCGTAAACGTGCCCTCATAATCGTGCTTCCAATAATAGGCATAATTGTAATATTGTACGCTATTAGTCTTGTTATAATTGGCGTAGAAGGTCTTGCTGTCCGAATAGACGGCGGTCAGAGAGCCGCGTAACTTGTTGGTTCCGCTTTTTGTAATGACATTAATCGCCGCGCCGACAAAGCTCCCGTACTCGGCCGATGCACCGATGCCGGTAACCTGGACTTCATCTATCGTTTCATAGATCGGGTTCAGGGTTGTATAGCCGACACTCGGATCGCTGACGTCGACGCCGTTAAGCCTGAACGAGCTGGTCATAGACCCCCTGGCTAGGTAGATGCCTCCTCCACCCCAGCTTACATTTCCTGAAGCTCCATAGGCGGTGTTGTCATAGACCCCCGGCGCGGCATTGACAATGTCGATAAAGTTGCGACTATTCGGCGTATTCTCGACTTGAATCGTGTTGAAATTTGTAGTGATTTGAGTCGACTTTGCCTGAATCAGGGGAGCCGAAGCCACGACCGTCACTTCACGAGTTTCGACTGAAGGAACCATCTTGGCCTCAACCTGTGATGTACTTCCGACGCTGACTTGGACGGAAGTGATTTTCACCGTTTTGAACCCGGACAAGCTGACTTCAAGTGAATAGATACCCGGATTAAGGTTTAAAAACCGAAAAATTCCCTGAGCATTGGAGACGAGCGAAAGAGATTTCTGAAAGAGCCTTTCCCCCGTCAGCGTCACTGTGACGCCCGGCAGCGGGCTTCCCTGATCGTCAATCACAATTCCCGCTATTTCACCCTTCTGGCTCGTCTGGGCATAAGCCGGGGCGGAGAAAACGAGTAAAATCAGGAGCAAGCCCAAGATTCCATACGTGTTTCTGATTCTCATCCTGATCTCCTTTTTTGGCAATTAATCCAAGTCATCAAGGGCTATATCAATCCGCCAATAAAACGGAATCGTGGGGAAGGGGCATGTTAACCGCGATGACGCCTCGTCGATAAGGGACTCTGCCGGTCTTATTTAAGCGGTAGCTTTCTTGCACGTCGTTAGAAATATAATAGAAATTGCCATTCGTCAATGACCAATTTTTAACATAATCGACCCGACCAATTTCCCAGATTCATCACCCTTAAAACCAAGCCCGGGTTCCAATAGAACCGCCCAGCCGAGAGCCGGTAGTCGATCCCAGCGGGCCTCACGAGAAGAAATTGGCCTAGAACAAATATGCGATAATTCGATGTTCCCTTTGGCTATGTTCTGTGTTAGATTGAGAAGATAAAGGCGGTTTATGCCACCACAACTCAGCCACAACCGAGGCCGCCAGTTCAAGAAGGACCCATCCTCTTATAAGCCTGACCCCCGACCTGAGGCCACTGCCTCATGGCACCGGTTCCAAAAGATTCTAGACCAAGTATCCGACGCCTCTCTACGCCTGGCCGGAAAGTAGGAGGCCGGAACAGATGACGAGGCGGCTGGCGATCGCCATCTCCCTTCTCCTCCTCTCGTCCCTCCTCGTCCCGGCCCAGCCACCGGAGCTCATGCGACGGCCACGGAACTTCGAACGTAGCCGGGATTACGATGCGCTCCACTACCGGCTGAAATTCGTCTTTGATGACGCGCACAGTTCCTACGAAGGCGAGAATACCGTCACCCTGGCTTCGCTTAAAGACGGCCTTCGCGTCTGTGTTCTCGACGCCGAGGATTTCACAGTCCTCTCGGTCGTCGACTCCCAGGGCCGTCTTCTGGACTATGTTTCGAAGGACGGCCGACTCCTGGTGACCCTGGCGGAACCCGCGAAATACGGCGAAAGCATCACCTTCACTGTCAGCTTCTCCCACCATGACCCGAAAACCGGGCTGCGGTTCATCAAAGGAACAGCGGATTATCCGTCCCAGATCAACACCTACTCCTGGCCCGAGGAGTCCCGCCACTGGTTTCCCTGCTTCGATTCCCCCAACGACAAGGCTTCGAGCGAGGTCACGGCCACGGTCCGCGCCGACTGGAAGGTACTTTCGAACGGCCAGCTCATCGGCGTCAAGGAGGACCAGGCCGCCGGGACCACGACCTGGCACTGGCTCCAGAGCCGTCCCCACCCGACCTATGGCATCATGCTGGCCGCAGGCCCGTTCCAAGTCATCAAGGATTCCCTCGGGACGCTGCCCGTAAACTACTGGGTTTACGCGAACGATGTCCCGGACGCATTGCGCTCGTTCCGCAAGACACCGCACATGATCGAATTCTTTGAGAAGACCCTGGGGTTCTCGTACCCCTGGGCGAAATACGACCAGGTCTGCGTCGCCGGTTCGGGCGGCGGCATGGAGGCCACGACCGCGACCATCCTCGGCCACTCGACGATCCATGACGAGCGGGCCGACCAGGATTTCTCCAGCGAAAGCCTCGTCGCCCACGAGCTGGCCCACATGTGGTGGGGCGACCTCGTGACGGAGAGAGCCTGGACCGACGTCTGGCTGAGCGAGAGCTTCGCCACCTATTCGGAATACCTCTGGACCTGTCACGACCTCGGCGAGGACGAGGGGGCCCTCAACCTCGAGGATAAGAAATCAAGCTATCTTGAGGAAGCCCGGACGAGCTACATCAGGCCGATCATCTTCGACAGGTTCAACAAGCCGTGGGAGGTTATGGATGGCCATTCCTACCCGAAGGGAGCCGCGGTCCTCCATATGCTGCGCTTCATCATGGGCGACGAGGCCTTCTTCCGAACATTGTCCAGATTCTTAGAGAGGTTTGCCTTCGCCTCTGCCGACACGCACGACTTTATGACCACGGTCAGGGACACTGCGGGTGAAAACCTCGACTGGTTTTTCGAGCAATGGCTCATGAAGCCGGGCCACCCGGTTTTCAACGTTTCCTGGAGTTGGGATGAAAGCGCGAAGAAGGTCCGGCTCGAAGTCCGTCAGGTCCAGGATTTCGGCAAGAACATTCCTGTTTACAGGACGCCTGTTCTCATCGGCCTGCACGACGCAGCCGGGACCGTCGTCCAGAAGATCTGGGTCGAGGATACGGAGGAGATCCTCGAGTTTCCCGCGGCCCGAAAACCCTCTGCGGTCGAATTCGATTTGGGCCATCATCTTCTGAAAGAGCTCATCTTCGAAAAGCCGGCCGAGGAGCTCGCTTTCGAGCTTGGCCACGGCGACGCGGTGGAACGGATTCGGGCGGCCCAGGAGCTCCGCAAGCATATGGATTCCCCGGCAGCCCAACCGGCCCTCGAGGCTGCGGCCCGAGAGGACGCTTTCTGGGCCGTGCGCCGGGCAGCCATCGAAAGCCTGGCCGCAGGCGGAGGGTCCGGCCTGACCGCGTTTATTAAGAAACGGGCCACGGATCCAAGCTCACGCGTCCGCGCGGAGGCCGTTCGGGCCCTCGGCAACACCGGGGCCGGCGGCCTCATGGCCTTCTTCAAGACCCTTTTCCGGAAGGACTCGAGCTACGTCGTGCAGGGGGAAATCCTTTCGGCTCTGGGAAAGTGCGGCGGGCGGGGCGATGCCGATTTTCTGAAGCAGGCCGCCGCCATGCGGTCGCCTCGCGATGTTCTTAAGAGGAGGGCGGAGGCGGCCTTGGCAATGATTGAAGAAAGGTCCCGAAAATAATAGAAGGGACTTCCCGGACGTTGGCGGCTCGAAGCTTGAACTCCGGCTGGATGTCCTAAATGCTCTAAGTGCTGAGTACTACGGTGTTTATACGTCGCCTGCTGCCAAGTACTCGGACGGAACCTCGGCCTTTGGGAAGCCTACCAGCTTGTTCCCTCCAAGAAACTCGAAGATAGGCCTGGCCTGGAGTTTCTGACGGGTTCGACTGAATCAGGACAGTAAGAAGAGCCCGGGGCTCAGTCCCCAGGCTCTTCTTTCTTCTTTTCGCTCTTGGCCAGCTCTTCTAATTTAGGCAAGAGATTCTTGACGACGGCAGCCTGGGGATCATCTGGCGCCAGCTCGAGGAACTTCTTCATACTCTCTAAAGCCTCTCGATATTGACCCTTGTTCAAGTAAGCATAGCCCAATTTTATGTACGGCGAGTCCCACTTCTCATTTATCTTTATGGCGACTAGGAGATATTCAATGGATTTATCGGGCTGTCCCTGGTTGAAATATATATCTCCGAGGTTATAGGCCAGTACGGCATCGCTCGGAAATAAATCAATGGCCAGCTTAAAATATTCTTTGGCCTTTTCGATGTCTCCCTTATCAAGGTATGCTCTGCCCATCGTGGCCAGGACTTTGGCGACGTTCTCATCTCCCGAAAGGGTGCCCTTCAGTGATTTTATCCGGTCGATAAAGGCGCCATAAGCTTCAATGGCCCGGTCGTACTCCTTCATCTCGAGAAGACAGTTGCCGATATTGATGTCGACTTGGTAGGTCTGCGGATTATCCTTCTTAAATTCTTCAAACTTGGCCAAAGCTTCCTGGTATTTTTGCTGATTGAACAAATTGTTGCCGTTTTGAAGCAGGCCTTCCGAAGCGCTTCCCTTGGCCGCCGGAATTCCCTGTTCGGATGTCGAATCCGCGCTTTTCAAGGTCACGTCCAGCACCTGGACCCTCCGAGCGACCAAACTGAGCTGAAATTCTATACTCGCTTCCCGATACCCGGTCTTTTTTACGGAAATTTTATACCAGGCAGAGGCCACTCCGCTAATCCCCCAGCGGCCTTTGGCGTCTGAAACAGAGGTATACTTTATCCCATAAATTGTGTTCAAGATCTCAATCTCAGCTCCAGCCACGGGAAGACCCGCCTCGTCAGAAACAATTCCTTTGATTCTCCCCTCCCCTAGTCCCAATTGGGCGTAAAGCCCGGCACTAAGGGATATGAGGAAGACCAGGCATAAAGCCAATATGTATTTCACGAGCCCTCCCATGTCGATTTGATGAGTCTGCATAGTTATTAAGCTCTTTTTAGAGCGCCGCACAGAATCAAGCATCTCCTATTTTTTTTTCCTAAGCATATCTACGACTTTGTGAACCTCTTCTTGGTTCGGGTTCATTTCCAGGGATTTTTCCCAGACTCTAAGAGCCTCCTGAGTATTCCCAGTCTGATAGTAGCATTCTCCGAGGAACGCAAGGATATAGAAACTGCCGCCATAATGTGAGAGGTATTCAAGATAGTAGGAAATGGCCTTGTCAAACTCCCCGAGGGCCTGCGAGGATCTCCCCAACAGTTCAAGGCTTTCATAATTTTTGTTAACAAAAAAAGGCGTAAGGACTTCGATAACGGTCCGGTATTGTTTTGTGGCAAAGAGGATCCTTCCGTAACTCAGACCCAGATTTAACGAGTTCGGATTCAAATGGTAGGCCTTTTCCGCGAGCGCCCGGGCCTTCTCGATGCTTCCTTTCTCATAGAGCTGATCGGCAAGAATGGAGAGATAGACAGGATCATCGGCAGGCGCATGGACGCCGAGGCTAATCCAGCCACGGGGCAACGCCGGGACTTGAGAGACAGAAAAGTCGCTTTCCGCAGACAGGATTTCCCGCTTCGCCTCGTCCATAAGGGTGATCCGAATTTTGTAATAGCCTGGGGAGACCCCGCTCAGAGAGAGTTTTTCCAGAAAGGAATTTCCATTCGGGTAGCCCTTGATGTCCTTATCCACCGTTTTGATGTTCGTCGAGTCCTCAGCGATAACGTATCTAAGGGACCCTTGTTGCCTCAATTCTGGTCCCATGCCGAAGACTTGGAAAAAGACAATCATGTCGTCTTTGGTCGTAAAATCGTGGTGAAGAGCCGGGAAGAGCTGGAGACTCCCCACCTTAAACGCCTTGATTTTATTTGACGGATCTTCTTCCGTCTTGTAGGCGAGAAGCAGAGGGCTTATTTGCGGGGTCGTAACGTCGGGAATGCTGACCTTCGTCTCCGTGGAAGTGAACTCTTTGGAGGCATCGTTCTTGACCAGGATGTTGAGCTGATAGCTGCCTTCGGCCAGCGGGAAGATATCCCCTAGGGAGTATTTTTGCGAACCGATCTTTCTCAGCTGTTCTTGATCGAGCTTGACAGGAATAGCTCGTTCGTATTGGAAGATCGTGCGGCCTTCAAGGTCTGACACTTTGCCGTTTATTAGCAGCTTGGTGATGTATTCATCGTCGTAGCGTTCCACAGAGAATTTGTCCAGCTCAATTAAGTAATGAACAAAGGTCATCCCGGATTCGTCTCGGATGGCCTGAACACAGGAGTTATTCCCAATGTAGTTGGCCGAGTACTCCACTCCGACCGTGCTCTTGAAACGGAGGAGGTTTCGCGCATAATCATCCGCGATCAACTTGAAGGGAGCGTTGGCGATGTTCAGCAGCAGTTGCTCGGATTCGAAAGACGGCGCCCCCACAGCCAGGGCCTCTCCCGGAATCAGGCTGAGAGTAAACTGGGCCAACTGGGGCGACTGGGCGGAGAGGGCTTGGTAAGCTGACGAGGGATCGGACAGATCTACGCCGACCATGGCCAACAAGCTTTGGGGGCCATCCATGATCGGGCTGTAAATTTTGTAATCGCCGACGCCGTGTTTTTTATAGAAAACAACATTGAACTGATCCGGCAGGCTGTCTGTGGCCATCCCCTGGTAGCTCCAAACGATAGTGGGATAGGCAAAAGAGGAATCCTCAAATCTCTGGATGGATATCGGGGGACCTAGGATTATATAGATTCTCCCCATATCCGTTTTCCAGCCAGGGACCGAAGACAACCGTCCATAATTTCGATTGGCGTACTCGATGCGCCTATAGTGCTCTTCCTTAAACTCGTTTCTATCTGTCACCGGAACCGAGTCGCGGTTTTTCCAGAAGGCCTCGATGAAAAGGTCCCGTTCACGGTCTGAATCGAGTTGAAGAAATACTTTCCTTTCCAGCGGACTGATGATGTAAACGACTTCCTCCGCCAGCCATTTTTGGTATCCCGGAGGAACGATTTTATTGTCCTTCTGAGCAGAGAATATATGGATCGACGCAATGAAGATTGTGATAACTAGAGGAGCTAAATTCCGTTTATTGGGATTCATCTTATTCTCCTAAAGGCTCTAACTTCTTCTTAATTTGATAAATATTTTACCATTCTTCCCCTTGGCATTTCAACTCATCGTTCGGCCCGCTTGTCAAAGGGCCTTCCCATCTGCCAGAATCCCGAAACCAAAAAACCGATAAAGAGATGAGGGCGCGTTTCATTCTTTTCCTCTGCGTCTTTTTCGCTATTCTCTCTCAAGAAGTCCGCGTTTTTTTGATATAAAAGACACGCTCAGGGCGAAAATCGAGAAGATGAGCAAGGCGAGGATGGTCGTCGACCGGCCCGCCTTCATGAGCCGGCTCAGAGCCCAATTGAAGATCAAGGCGACCAGGCCAAAGAATATCCCGAGCCCGCTCATCCTCCAGCCGGCTGAAGAGAAGAGCTCTTTGATCTTTCCCCTGAAAAATGCGACCTGTTTCCTTCCGACAAAGCACAAAAGCAGGGTCAGGGCACCGAGAACTAGAACAACGCCATAAGCGGACCGACGGGAACCGGTCAGATAAAGATAAAATGGGCCTTCCCACCATAGATTGCTCAGCATGTGGGTGACGGCGACGACAAGCAAGCTCCCCGTGGCATAGAACGCGAGGCAAAGGGCTATTCCTCCGATCACGGCCCCGAGAACATCAAGCTGAGTCCACTTGGGATTACTGAAATAGTGTCCCGGGCCGAAGTAGAGGAACGAGACGTAGAAGCCTACGATCGGCGCGTACTTTTTCGAGAATAGACTCTGCACATAGCCCCGCCAATGGATCTCTTCCCAGGAGGCGCTGATGAGCGTCCCCAGAGCCGAGAGGATCCAAGCGAGAACCAGCAGATAGACCGGCGATAGGACCGTGTTCCATTCGCTCACAAAGCTCGCCCCGGCCCGCTGGGCCTTGATGGGGAAGACCGCGAGCGTCCAGGGCAGGGAGATCAAGTTGGTCAGGCTGAAGGCCACGATCCCAAACCAGATATCTCCTGGCCAGGACCGATGAATCCTGAAGCCCAGGTCTTTGAGCGTCCAGCCGTCCTTCGTCTTCCTGACCAGTAAGGCGAACCCGGCCACCGTCAGGCAGACCAGGGACAGCTTCACCACGGACAGGACCCCGTCGAAAAGGACGGCAGCGGGTCCTTTGATGGAAATGACATTGGCCGGAAACTTGGACTTCCCGATGAGCAGGAAAAGGGCCCAGCAGCCCGCAGTCACGCCAAAGAACTCGAGAAGGATGAGAAGGGATCTTTGCCAGGGAGCTGATCTCATCCCTTCACCTGGATGATTCTGGTTCATACGCCGTTCTCCTGTCGCCCAGGATTCGTTTCAGAGAATGCTTCTGGGAAAGCCTTGAACTCCGACCTTCGGCAGACCCGCAATGCGAACATCACCTTACATCAGCATTGACTTCGAATCTGAAAGTCCGGACATTCAGAGCCCCTTCTATTAGCCAATATAGAGAGTTCCCCACCTTGCCGAGGGTTGAAGCGACCCCTCGATGCACCCCGACGGTGGCTCTGCCGCGAGCTCTACGATTCGCGACGGCCCTAGAACCGCCAACGAATCCCGAACCTGAACTGTCGGGGACCTAAGAATTGGCCAGAAACCGATTTCCCGTAAGCAGGTTGCCTACTCAAGGAATATATCGCGTACGGGGTATTATAGACGACGAGTTCATAACCTTTATTGAAGACGTTCAGGACGTCCATGCGCAGTTCGAACGCCTGCTTCTGTACTTTGACGGTCTTCCCAAATCGCAGGTCAAGCAGGTAGGAAGGCTCAACGTGCTTTGAACCTCTTTGATCCAGGAGAATGGTGATCGAAGAATAGCTGCGATACAGGTTTGCGTAGACTCCGGAGGCTTCAGTTTGCCAGGCAATGCCAGAAAGCGCTCGGAAATTCCCCGAGATGGTAATTCCCCAAGGAGCCAAGTACGTTCCCAGGAGTTTGAAGGAGTACTTATGGGTCATCCCCGGCTCTCCCCATTGCAGCGGGTTTTGAGAATACTGAGGATCGTTATCCACGTTGAAGAGAGGGGACCCAAACAAGTAATCTCCGCCAGGATCTGGCACGTTTGCCGAGCTGTTCTCATAGACAAAAGAGGCATCGAAAGACCAGTTGCCGATCAGCCTTCTCCTGAAATTGGCCATGAGCAGGTGCGTTCTTCCTCTTTCCCACTTCGAGTTGGTGATATAGAGATTGTCAGGCAAGCGGTCGGTCTGTTGCCATAGGGTCACGGTCTTCCCTAACCAAGGATCCGTCCATTCAAAGGACTGATAAGTATGCTCAGTGTGCGTCCCGATCATCGCAAAGTTCTTTACCGTTCGATAGAGATAATTAAGTTCAAAAGCATAACTCCGTAAAAGTTGCTTCTCAAATCCTACGGATATGATTTGTGTATAAGGTTCTTTGAAGTTGGGGTCGTAGGGGATTGGAGCGGCCAGGGAACTGACGGAGTATAGATTTCCCGGTTGAGAGACTTCTTGCCATTTCGCGATAATGTTCTCGTTTGTCGGATCGAAAGCAGATGGAGCCTCGTAAAGCCTATACGTGAATGAGTCTGTCCTTCCCGGAATCACGAGGCCATATGTTCCGGTCATCATCTTGTTGTAGAGCTTCGCGTACGAGAAATGAAGGACGGTCTTGGCATCGCCGGATATGTCATAGGAAAGGCCCAAGCGTGGGGACAGCACCGTGAAGGCATGGGCAGTCCCTGACATCCCAACAGCCGTCAGTTTCGGGCTGTCCAGTCTGAGCCCCAAGTTAACGTTTAGCCGCTGGCCGATTTTGAGGTTATCCTGGAAGAATCCTCCCAGCCGTACAACTCGCCTATTAGAAAAATCGTCGCCTCCAACGGATGACGTCCATAGGACCTGACCACTGACGGTCTGGCTCGATAACGAACCCGGACGGATGATATTCTTCCATGCGTGACCGTTTTCGTATTCGAAGCCAAGCTTAAGTTCATGCGAAGCGCCGAGGATTTTATCGGCATAATGCGTTAGGGTCGAATCCAGTTCATGGCGGGCTTGCCATTGGTCAAAGTCATAATTTAGCCCGCCGTAACCTAGGCCGGTATCCCCGTCGGTATAGCGCGGAACGTTTCTGGTCTTCGGGTATCTTGACCACTTATTCCAGTAGCCAGCGTATCTCGTGGAAAGGAACGTATTCGAGCTAAAAATGGATTGCCAACTCGCAAACCAGGAAACCGAATTCAGAAATTCATCTCCCCCGATGCTCGCGGCACTTCCGGGTATCATGTACAGGTCGTACCATGAGAGGGGGTTCCCCATAACCATCGCGGTTACAGTATTCTTACTGTTTGCCAACCAATCGAATTTCGCATAGTAATTAGGTCTTTTCCATCTGCTAAGGACCGGGCTGCCGTAAGACTCCTCATACTTTTTATAGACATAGCTCGCGGCCGTATAAAAGAAGAGTTTTTCTTTGATGATGGGCCCTCCGAGCTGAAACGTCGATTCGAGATCAGCGTCTCTCCGACCAGGCCGCAAATCTATCAATCCGCCGGAATTATTGCCTTGAAGGTGGTCATTTGTATAAAAAAAGCTTGCTCCCCCATGAAGCGCGTTTGTGCCACTTTTGGTTATGACATTTACCGCGGCCCCGGTAAAGTTCCCCGTTTCAGCAGTCATCCCAATGCCTGCCACCTGGACTTCCTCGATCGTTTCCCAAATCGGCGTGATAAATGTATAGGCATAATCGACGCCGCTGACGTCGATTCCGTTGAGCTTGTAAGTACTCGACATCGAGCCTTCGGCAAACGAATTATTAACCCTTCCACGGGATCCATAGGCTACATTGTCGTTGATCCCAGGCGTAGCATTGATCAAGTCTTTGATGTCTCGCGATGAGGGGATATTTTCGATGGTCCCAGACGTATAGTTCGTTGTGACCTGAGGCGTTTTTGTCTCTATCAGGGGGGCCGTAGCAACGACGGTCACTTCTGCTTGAACGGTCGTGGCGCTCAGGACGCACCTAACGGGTATCGTCCTTCCGGCGCTAATCTGAATACTAACGACCTTAAACGGGTTGAACCCTGGCAAAGCTATTTCTAATTCGTATACTCCAGGATTGAGATTGATAAACCGGAAAGCGCCTTGTTCATTAGATATCATCGATAAGGACTTTTGGAAGAGCTTTTCGCCCGTGAGAGTGGCTGTCGCCCCGGGGAGGGGTTGACTATTCGTGTCTACTACCGTGCCCATCAACTCCCCCTTAACGCCAGTCTGAGCCGCCGCGAAGAGGGCCGAGCATAAAACGAAAACAACAAAGGCCAAACGCATTTTTGAAGTCATTTTCACCGATTCCTCCTTCTACAAGAATCCCTAGACAAATGTCATCGTAATTGTAAATAATGCCCCTTATTTCGGTTGTCAATAACCAATTTCCCCCCAAAAAAAAAGCAAATTGGCTGCCTGATGCCTCCTAAGCTGAAATCAATGGTCGAGCGGTTGATGCCGATCTTCTTGGACAAGTTACCCGTAGAAGCCAGTGGCCTGTTCACCTCGATGACGCCCTGGTCGATGAGCGATTTGAGTTGGATCACGATCCGCCCAAAAGCCTGACCTCTATTGGTCTTTTCCAATCCGAGCGGCAAATTTTTAGCCACGTCGTTAGAAATAGGGCGGAAATCGCCCCTCGTCAAGGTCCAATTATTGCCTTAATCAACCCAGCCAATTCCCCCGTTCATCACCCTAAAACCATGCCTCGATCCCAATCCGGAGAACCTCCCAGCCGAGCAGCGGCAGCCCTTCCTTGCAGGTGCTCGCATGAAAATTGGCCCGGGATAAAAATGCGACTATTGGATATTCTCCTTGGCCATATTTTGTTTTAGATTCAAGAACTAAGGTGATTTACACCACCATACCTCAGCCGCGAGGAGGATCAATCCATGTCCGAGCTCAAGTGCGCCAAGTGCCGCCGTAGATTCTGCCAAGAAGGTATCAAGAATCAGGCGGTGTTACCTCCGTTCTGCCCGATCAAAAAAACGCCCAAGGTCGTCAAGGGGATCTCCCGGAAGTACGCGGAGGAGAGAATCAGCAATTTTTACGTCAAGGCAGCCCTGACGGAAAAAGGCTGCTACGATGAAGCCGAGGCCAGCGAAGGTCGGACGCTTCCTTTGAGACCGAGGATCAGGGAGATCGCGGAGTTTGCCAAGGCGATTCACGCAAAAAAAATCGGGCTCGCCTTCTGCAACGGGCTGTCCGAGGAAGCCTTCCGGATTACGGCCATTTTGGAGAATCACGGAATCCAGGTGGAGTCGGTTGTGTGTTGCTGTGGGTCAACGGACAAGTCGGAGCACGGGATCCCTCCCGAATATAAGATCAAAGGGAGGAAGAAGTTCGAGGCCGCCTGCAATCCCCTGCTTCAAGCCGAGCTCCTCAACCGGGCGGGGACGGCCTTTAACGTCCTGGTGGGGCTTTGCGTTGGTCATGACATGCTCTTCACCTCGAGCTCTCAGGCACCGGTGACGACTCTTATCGTCAAGGATCGATACACTGGACACAACCCGGTGATTAGCCTCTATACGAAATATCATAAGGACATCGTTTAGGCTTTTTTTGAATGTTCTCCCTCCCATGTTCGGGCTCGGGCACGTTCTCGTTTCTATGGCCGGGCCGGGTCCGGGAAGATCCGTTTGATGAACGCCGCCTCTAAGGCGCAGTTCCAATGATTCCCTTACTCGACTTGACGAGGTCGAGTTCATCCCTAATAATAGAATTCCTAGGGAGCCGGAGTAAGCAAGGATGACAGTCGGTTTGGCCAGGGCAAAGAAGAGAACTGGATTTATGCAGCTCGCCGGTCCTCTTTCCGCCCTCGTCGCTGCTCTTGGCGTTGCGGGCTATTTCCTGCTTTCCGGGGTTACCCGGTCTTCGGGGGCTAGGTCGGCCGCCGAAATCAGGAAACTCATCGGCCCCCCAGACCGTCGAGACCTCAATATCCTCTTCTTTACGCTCGATACGACCCGGGCCGACCATCTCGGCTGCTACGGCTATCCGGAAATCGAGACTCCCAATATCGACCGCCTGGCCGGCACGGGGTTCCTGTTCAGGCACGTCACATCCCAGGCCCCCCTAACCCTGCCGTCCCATTCTTCGATCTTCACGGGGACGTATCCCTTCTCCAACGGCGTCCGTGACAACGGCGGTTTTTACCTTGAACCCGCCGAGATAACTCTGGCAGAGATCTTGCGGAGTGGCGGTTGGACAACCAGTGCGTTCATCGGCGCATATGTCCTGGACTCGCGCTGGGGAATCAACCAGGGCTTTGATTATTATTTTGACCATTTCGACTTCGGCAAGTACAAGACGATTAGCTTAGTGACCGTCCGGAGGAGAGGAGACGAGGTCATCCAGGCGTTTTTCGACTGGTTCGAAAAGCACCGGCAGGAAAAGTTCTTCAGCTGGATCCATCTTTATGATCCCCATGCGCCTTATGATCCGCCCGAACCCTACAAGACACGCTACGGAAGCCGCCCCTGGGGTCTCTATGACGGGGAAATCGCTTATGTCGACTCCTTGATCGGCCGGGTGGTCGAGAAGCTCGCCAGTGCCGGGATTCTGGACAAGACGCTCATCGTCATCGCCGCCGATCACGGGGAAAGTCTGGGCGAACACCACGAGAGCGGCCACGGCTTTTTCGTCTATGATGCGACTCAGTCCGTTCCGCTCATCGTCCGCTTTCCAATGCCGCTTGTCCAGGGCAGAATCGTCGAACCCCAGGTCGAGAACGTCGATATCATGCCTAGCCTGCTCGAGCTACTGGGGCTTCCGATTCCGAAGGGAGTCCAGGGGCGGAGTTTCCTGCCCTTGATCGCGGGCAGGTCCCCCGGCCCAGACCGCCTAGGCTACAGCGAAACCTTCTTTCCACGCTTCCACTATGGCTGGAGTGAGCTCAAGAGCCTCCGCAGCGCTGCCTATAAGTTTATCAAGGCTCCGCGTCCGGAACTCTACAATTTGGTCAGCGACCCACATGAATTGTCCAATATCTACAGCCCCCGCTCCGAGGCCGGGCTGCGGCTGGAACGAGAGCTTCACAACCTCGAAGCGCGGATATCGGATGATGGCATCAAGGACAAAAGCCCTCAGAACCTGGACGGCGACGCCAGGGAAAAGCTCATGGCTCTTGGCTATGTGGGAGCCTTCACTTCGAGTTCGAAATTGGCCAAGGCCGGACAGCTTGGAGACCCGAAGGACAAGATCTTTCTATACAATAAGATCAGGCTGGCAGAGGGCGCGTCAATCAACAGGGAATTCGACGATTCCCTTAGGTTTTTGGACGAGGCGCTGGCTGAGGATCCAGGAATCATGGAAGCCCGCCAGATTAAGGCTAGCATCTATCTCCAGCTGAATCGTCCCGAAGAGGCCGTGGCCGAATGCCGGGAAGCGCTCAAGATCGACGAAAACTACGAGGCTGCGATTTTTATCATGGCCGAGGCCTTTAGAGGACTCAAGAAATTCGACGAGGCCGCCACCGGGTACAACCGGGTCATCCAGCTCAACGCGAAGAATTCAGATGCTTATCTTGGTCTGGGAGAAATCTATTATATAACCAGGGATCTTGACAAGGCCGTCCCAAGCCTACAAACGGCCATATCCCTGGACCCGGAGCACTGTGCCAGGGCACATAACCTCCTGGGTCTGGCCTATCTGGAAAAGAAGATGCCAGAGCTCGCCGCGAAAGAGATTGCGCTCGCCTTGCAGATCCAGCCGAATATTCCCGATGCCCATTATAACCTCGGCACTCTTTATGAGCGCAACGGGGATCTGGAAAATGCAATCGTGGAGTATAGGAAGGAAATCGAGATTCATCACGACGCCCATCCGGCCTACTTTAATCTGGCTCTTATTTACGGCAAGCAGGGGAAGGTGCGCGAGGAAGTCGCCAACCTCCGGGAAGCCATCCGAGCCGACCCAAGATTCGCCAGGGGCTATCTCTTCTTGGGAAAGGCCTACCTGGACTTGAACGAGAATCTCGACAACGCCGTCAGCCTGGTCAAGAAAGGGCTGGAGCTCGATCCTGAAGCCGAATCGGCGCCTTTCGGGCATTATATCCTGGCAGACATCTACGGCCGGCTCGGAAGGCGGGCTGAGGGCTTCGCTGCGATGGAAAAGGGCAGAGCTCTTGAACGAAAGCTTAAAGTCGCAAAGTCCAAAACAGCCGGTTAAATGAGCCTGTCGTACTCGAGCGGATCGATAAGGGCTTCGATCACCACCGGCTTTCGGCTTTCAAGCCCCTTGCGTAAGGCCTCGCGGAACGCCTCCTCCCCCGCCGCGATGAGCACCTTCGCTCCGAAGAAGTTGTTGCTCGACCGATAATCCTCATTGAAGAGCTCGACTCCGGAAGCATTGTATTTCTTACGGCTTTGCTTGACTCTGATGAGGCTCAGATAGTTGTCGCGAAACACGACGAAGACCACCGGCAACGATAAACGGACGGCGGTGCTGATTTCCCCGACCATCATGAGGAATCCCCCATCGCCCATGCAAGCGATGACGGGCCGATCCGGATGGACCAGCTTCGCCGCGATGGCCGCGGGGACAGCGAAACCCATCGACGACCACCCATTCGATACGAGCAAGCGGCCAGGCCCTCGGGGGTTCCATAACTGCCCGATAAGGTGAGTATGCGCCCCGACGTCCGATACGAGGATTCCCTCGGCAGGGAGAATCTGCCTCATGGCCGCGAGGGCCTGCTGCGGCGCAAATCCCTTGCGCGACGATCGGAACGCCTCTTCCAGCTTCTTTCGATGGGCCTCGCGGTCTTGCTCCTCCCAATCATGGCATATGGGCGGGATTCGCAAAAGCCGCCGGAGATTCGTTCGGATGTCCCCGCGAATATCGCACACGGTAAAGCCGGGAGCAATCTCCGCGGGTGCGGTGTCGACATGGATCAGGGGGACCGTCTTGGGCAGCCAGTCCTCGTAATTGAATTCCACCGGGTCGTATCCGAAAGCGATCACCAAGTCCGCAGGACGGCAGCACTCCGCTACGATGTCCCGCCTGGCCCGGCCCAGGACTCCCACGAAATGGGGGCCGTCTTCATCGATGTGCCCCTTGGCCATCATGGTGCTGACGACGGGCAGGTTGTGTTTCTGGACGAACTCCCTGAGCTCTTGCGTTGCCTGGGCTCTATTCATCGTCAGCCCAACGGCGACGAGGGGACGTTTCGCCCGGGCGATGAGCTTTTCGGCATTCCGGAAGGCCTGTTCGTCCGCGATCTTCCCCATAGGAGGAGCAGTCATCAACTCGGGACAAACCTCCGCCGAAAGCTCCTCGGCGACGTCCTCAGGAAAGTCCAGGTGCACCGGGCCGGGCGGCTCCGACCGCGCGATCGTCATGGCTTTCCGGAGCGTCGAACAGACTTTGCCCGCGGCCAGTTCCGTGCTCCACTTGGTGATCGGGGCATAGAGTCTCCGGTGGTCGATCTGCATCTGTACCGTGCGGCCTTTCCAGCGTCGCCCCATGGTCGCCGTGAAGGCGAGCACGGGAACTCGGTCCAGGTAGGCGTTTCCTACGCCCGTCGTCATGTTCGTCGCTCCCGGTCCCAGCGTCGATAGGCAGGCGCCGACTTTGCCGGTCAAGCGACTGTAGACATCGGCCATGAAGCCAGCGCACGCCTCATGGGTCACCAGGATGAACGTAACCTCGCTCTCGCGAAGGGCCTCGATAAATCGGATGTTCTGGCCGCCCGGGTACCCGAAGACATATTGGGTGCCCGCCCGTTCAAGGCCGTCGGACAGGGCTTCGGCTGTCGTTCTTGAGTCCATCGGACCTTCCTCCTATCCCGCTAACACGTCCTTCGTGTCAATCTTCAATCTCAGATTCTCCTAAAGCATATGCCACGGCGGCCCGGGCATGCATCGTTGTCGTATCAAACAGGGGCACGGTGAAGTCCTTTTGTTTGATGAACAGAGGGATCTCGGTGCATCCTAGAATGATCCCCTGTGCGCCCTTTTCCACGAGGTGAGAAATGACGTCTCGAAAGCTTGCCATTGTCTCCCCGGTGAAGGTGTCCGGCTTGAGTTCGTAATAAACGGCATGGTGGATCACCTTCCTGTCTTTCTCATCGGGGACGATGACTTCAAGGCCGTGCCGGTCCGCCAGGCGCTTTATATAGAAGTCTTCCTCCATGGTGAAGATGCTTCCAAGGAGGCCGACCCGTTTCAACCCGATGGCCTTGATGCCGGCGGCGGTGACATCGACGATATGAAGAAGGGGCAGACCCGAGGCCTTACGCACGTCCTCGGCCAGCTTATGCATGAGGTTCGTGCAGATAACGATAAAATCAGCGCCGGCGTCTTTCAGCCGTTTCCCTCCATCAGCCATGATTTCCGCCGCATCCTCCCATCGGTGGCTCCGCTGGGCAATTTCAATGTCATGAAAATCGAGTGAGACGAGAACGCACTTGGCCGAGTGAAATCCACCGAGTCTTTCGGCGATCTCCACATTAAGGATACGATAATACTCGAGAGTGGAATCCCACACCATCCCACCCAATAAACCGATAGTTTTCAAGTTTTGCTCCCTTCCGTTTCCGCTGCGACGATTCTGTATAATTGATGTTCCTGGTCGATCGATAAGGGCGAAGGAGAATACTGGCCTCCCAGAAAGCGTCATTTGCCGAACCCCTTGGGGCTGAGGGATGCAGCACTCCTCGGAAGCTCAAATGTCGGACGGTGGGCCTGCCACCATGAGCGCCAGGCCGACAAGTTCGGATCGAGGCTAACCTTTTTTCCCGTCACGGCTTTCAGCAGCCGGAGGAGTTGGTCCGACCTTTCCTGGTCCGTTCCCGAAACTAACACGGCATAGGTCAGGCTCCTCTTGGCGGAGGCCAGATCTCTCGGGCGCTCCGGCGGGCCGAGTATCCCGTCGAGAAAGAGTTTCATATCGCTTTCGGCCTTGGCCCGTTCCCCCATGCGGAGGAGAAGGATTCCCCGGGAGAAGTAGAGAGCCGGGCCGGCCTTTCCCGGACCGAGGATCTCTTCATGGCCAGCGATCGCCTTGGACAGGAGTTCGAGAGCTTTCCCGTGCTCGCCGCCTTCCTCGTAAAGGACGCCCATAAAGTAGTTGAGCCAGGCCCAGTTCGTCTCTTTAATGCCGAGCATCTTGAGCCGGGCTTCGTTTTCATCTCCCTGGTAAGCTCGGTGGCTCGGATCGATGGTGACCCGCTGGACGCGGGCGGGCGTCTCGAAGGTCAGCGTCTCTTCCTCTCCCTGCCGAACGGAAAACGTTTCTTCCCGGACTTGCCCCTCCTGTTCCAGGGCGATAGGACATGGGATGATCCCCTTCCCGTCGTTGCGGATGACCACGTCTGTCGTCCATTGGCCGCCCGCGGGCTTCGATATAAATCTCAACAACCGGTACACGGGATAACCTTCGCCGTAGCACCACTGGGTGAAGAAAGGCATCCAGTCCCTCCGGGTCACCTCGTTGCATAGGGAAACGAAATCCGTGAATGTGACATAAGCGTCCTTGTATTTCGCGGCAAAGAGCTTGAGGACCCCAAAAAACGCCTCGTCCCCCATTTCCTGACGGAGGATGTCCAGGACGAGGGCCCCTTTCGTGTAGGCCAGGTTCGCATCGTCCCTCGCTTCCTCGAAGAGTCGATTTTTTGCCGTCCCTCGGAAAAAGAGATAGGCCAGGTTGTCTTGAAAAAGGTCCTGGTGAAAGACATCCTTGGCGAAAAGCCATGTTCCGAAATTGCAGAAGGCCTCGCGAAGAAACTTGGTTCCCCGCCCGTAGGAGCAGATGGAAATCCCCCACCAGGAGTGGGCGAGTTCATGAGCGGCCGTTTCATCGAATGTCCCTCCGGGCGGTGAACTCTCGCTCTTCTTTTGAAAGGACTGGACGTCCAGGAACGTGCCCAGGAACGCGCCATGCCCTCCCATGCCCGCGGAACTCACGGCGATGTGCATTTCGTTTCCCGGAAGCTCACCGAAAAGCTGTGAATAAAATCGGAAGGCGCGAATAAGGAACCTCCCCATGGACTCGACGGCGCTCGGTTCATACCCGCCCTTCGGCACGAGGAAGACAACGGAGACGGGGCCGTCCTTGACGGCGATCCTGTCCGATCGCCCGATTAGAAGCTGCGGCATCCCGCCGGTGCGGCTCGCCCAGGTCGTAACTGTGTCATTCCCCGAGTTCAGCGCTTTTTCGAGTCGGCCGTCCACGACTAGGGTTTGATATGAGGAAGGATGCCGGACGATGATCCTCCAGGTCGGGCGCGGCATTTTAAGGAAGAAATTGTTCTTGTCCAGCATCTGGATCTTGCTGTAATCCGTCCAGGTGATCCAGGGAAGCCAGGAGAAGTCCGAGATCAGGCAAGTCTCAGTCACGCCGGGAGAGCATGCGGCGATGATCCGGTACGAAAGGTCCTGCCGCTTCGGATCGACATGCGTGAGCGTGTACTCGAACCGGAGGTCAACCACCTCGCCCACTTTTAGGGGCACCAACAGCGAAACGCGCGTGATTTTCGGAAATTCATCGCTTCCCTCGAGGGCGGGGTCGGCGGGCTTGGGCAGGGAGGCGCGGGAAAATGCGAGAGGCTCGCTGCGGCCGCCGGCGAGCCTGGAAATCCTTGTGATGTTGACCTTGACCCCGTAGTATTTTTCTCGAGCGAAAAGATCAAAATCGATCTGCGCCGCCGGGGCGGGGCTTTCGTTGCGGACCGTGCACGTCACATTCATGAGAAGCGAGTCGAACTCGAGAGCTGTCCGCAGCGAAATATCATAATGGGTAATGGTCAGGGAGGCGGGGAGGCCGGTCACGGCCGCGAGGCCGTGGGAGTCTTCCCGGGGAGTCGCCGAGATCGGCAAGAACATGAAAAAAGCTAGGGCTGAGAAGACCGCCGCAATCTTCATCCGCCCGGACGTCTGCATTCTTCGCCTGATCGGGTTATCTATGTTCATTCAGGTTCTCTCTTCCAATCGCCTTGATCTCCGGGCCTAACGTGTGGACTGAAGCCACATCGCGCAGGCCCCCTCGCCAGTAACGGTTGCCGGGTTTGTTCGTCGCGCCAATTCCCTCGGTTGCCAAAGGTCCGCTTTCGTTATTTCTTCGGGAACTTGAAGGGAGTCTTGAGCCGCTCCTCGACCCACTGCCGGTTGATAGTGATTCCCCACTGGTCGTGCCGCATGCCCGGCCCGCCGGGATCGAGATTCAATGCCTCCTGGTAATATCCGATGGCTCTCTGCCGTTCGCCCATAAGATCCTGGAGATGTCCCATCCAGGTCAAGGCCAGGAAATTCATTTCTTTCGGCGGACCGGACTCCCTGATCGCATTCATAGCCGCAAAGGCCTCGGCATAATAGCCGCCGGCGATGAGCTTGATTCCCAGCGTGAACCAGAGATTCGCGTCCTTGAGCCCGGAACTCCGCGCCGCTTCGAAGACGGTCAGCGCCGGCTTGCCCGCATCCTCCCAGGGCAGGCGGTTGATGAGGCCGGGCAGGTCTTCGCGCACAATCGGAAGCGGGGACTTGAGCATGGCCAACCGGCCTTCGGGGTCCAGGATCACGTCCTTGAGCATGGACCGGCTTTCAAAGACGAGGGTGTTGGTTCCAAAAAAACGGTCCGTTGTCTTTTCCTGGCTTGTCCCGTCCTCGAATGCGGCTTTGACCGGGACCGGCATCTGAATCGAATCCATGGCGGCGTCGACGACGATCTTGGACACGAAAAGGGTTCCTGTGTTCTCCGAATTCCGCGACGCGACTTGATAGCAGAGGGACTTGCTCGATCGCACCCACGATTCGAAAAACCAGTCCAGATTCTCCCCGCTGACCTCTTCACAGAGTCTCCAGAACTGCCGGTAGCCCAGCCGCTTTCCGCCGTAGCCTTTCAGGGCTTCCCTAAGGATCCGGCCGAAGGTTTCCGATCCGACCACGGATTCGAGCGCGCTCAAGATGCTGAATCCTTTGCCGTGGATCAGAACATTGTTCCGGTCATAGTCCTGGAGTTTACGGAGGGAGGGCGGGGCATCTTCCGTCGTATCGACGCGCTTCTGGACGCCGTCCAGGTAGCGATTCAGGAACGCCTGGTGCATCTCTTCGCCGAGCTTCTTGTAGCGGACGTATTCATGGTCCGTGCAGATTCCCAGCCCGATCATCAGCCACGACTCCGTATAGCCGTAGGGGAAATCGCCGGACATCACGTATTCACCCCAGTACTGGTGGCCAACCTCGTGGGACGTTATCCATTCCCAATGGAGCGGCGGCATGGTTTTGAAGACTTCTTCGCCGTGAATGACAACGATTCCCGACGCCATGGGGTACCCGCCCATCGGCCGCGAAGATCCCGGCAGGATATAGAGAGACCGGCGGGGAAAGAAGCCGAACAGAGTCCTGTAATAATCAATGATGCCCGCGGCTTTGTCCAGACAGAACCGGGCACACTCTTCGCCTTCCTTGTTAAAGAGGGCCGTGATCAGGACATCCCCGCTCATCTTTTCGGCGGTCTTCAGGTTATCGGCCAGGTAAATCCCGAAGCTGGTGGTAACGTTGTCGTTCTCGTAGTATCCGGAGGCCGGGTTCAGACGCCCGCTGATGGCCAGCACATAGCCGGGTGGAGTCGCGAGCTTGACCTTATAGGCATCGCAGACCGGGAGACCCTCCCACCAGAGCCTTGGATGCCAGTTCCCGACGAAAGCAATGACAGACGTGCGATCCTGCAGCTTGCGTGTGAATTTCATGTGAAGCTCGATCTTCGCGTCCTTCTTCAAGGGTTTGGCGAGCGCATAAAACAAGGGGCCGCCGGAACCCCGCTCTTCGTTCAGGCACCGGAGGGGCCTTCCGGCTTCGGTGACCTCAAGCGTCTTAGATCCCACCTGCGGAACCCAGTCCAGCGCAAGGACCTCCAGGGGACGTGACATTTCATTCCTGAATGTGATCGTTTCCGCGCCGTTCATAATCTTGTTCGCCAGGTCCAGAGAAACTTCGATTTGGTACTGAGCCTGGGGAGGATCAACCGGCAGCCGGAACTCTTGCGCGGCAAAGACAGCATCGGCCTGCCAGAACGCGACGATCAGGGAAAAAAGCATGATAAAGGCAAGATGAACCTTCGGCCCCGGACGCTCATTCATACGGAATTCTCCTTTGAACATCATAAATAATAACCCAAGGGAAAATTCTTTAGCATAAAGGATGGCCAAAAGAAAGGCCCAATCTATCGGTTTTTTCTCCAGGCCAATTCAGGTCAGGAACTCGGCGGAATCCCTGAGGACTTCGCGATCGATGCCGGCTCCTTCCGCGAGACTTTGCCCGCTTTCACAAAGCGCGCCGCGTCGGGGGCCACAGAGGGGAGAAACTTTCCCGAAGACCTCCGGACTATTTCGCTCCCAGGAGCTCGGCGAGGAGCGAGCGCGCGTCGTACACATTCCGGAGGGCCTCGACAATGCCCTGGAAATGAACCATCACGGAACGATTGATCTCATCCTCATAAACGAAACGCGCCGGAAGGGACTGGAGGTTTCCGTCGAAGAGGATCCCCACGAACTCGCCCGCCCGGTTGACGACCGGCGATCCCGAATTGCCGCCGATCGAGTCGCAGGTCGCCACGAAGTCCAGAGGGGTGTCAAGGCGCAGCGCGTATTTTTTTTCCTTGAAACTCGGCGGAAGTTCAAAAGGCGGATTTCCGCCGAACTTATCGGACCTCTCATAGAGTCCGGTAAAGGTCGTAAGGAAGGGGATCCGCGTTCCGTTTTCGACATAACCCTTGACGACGCCGAAGCTGAACCGCGGCGTGGAAGTCGCATCCGGAGGAATGGAAGTCCCCTTGAGCTTGAACAGGGCCCGCGCCACGAGAGCGCCGTTCATAACCTCGGCGGCTTCGACTTCATCTTCATAGCGCGCCCTCAATTCCCTCGATCGGGGGTCGACGAGTAAAGCGAGTTTGATCATCGGGTCCGTCGAACGCTGGACGGCGTCCCATCCCTGGTCGATGTACTTCTTCCTTTCCCCGGGGTCTTTCAGTCTCGTCTTCATGATGAGGTCCTTCGCCGTCTCGTCCGGGGAACGCGTTCTCATGATCTCCGGAATATCCGCCACGCGCGCCGTTCCTTCCATGAATGCCGTCAGAGAGCCCGCGAGTTTGACGATCTCGAAGCCGTCATCGATCGGAGCCGGGGAAAGGAGATTGCTTGTCAGGGATGCGATATTGGCCTCGCGAAATTCTTTCAGGCGTTCTCGATTCGGCTTCCGCGCTTCCTGTGACAACCTGACTATGGTCCTGGCGTACGTAAAATAAACGGAGTTGAAGGCGAGGCCTTTTTCGAAGTCCTGGTAGGCTTCGAAGAAAGAGGCATAATTGGCTTGGGCTCGGGCGATTTCGTCCCAGGCCTTTCCGCATAATGGATTCAGAACGCGGTCCTTTTCGACCGCCTGCCTGAGCCGCTTCTCGTCCTGGGCCTTTCTTTTCATTAGCTTTTCATCGACGAGTCCCGACAGGTAGCCGGTGTAAGCCTTGAGGCTGTTCTCGATCGCAAGGAGCGGCGCGAGCGCGACCCGCGCTTCTTCTCTCCCCCGGCTGCCGTAGGCTTGAAGGAGTGCGCGCCGCCGCTGATACGTCCGAACGAGGAAGGGATAGCTCACGTCCCTCAGGAATTCGAGCTGGGAGCAGGTTAAGAGCCTCCCGGTCGAACCGGGATTGCCGGAAACGAAGACGAGGTCTCCTTCCTTGAGGTCTTTTGATCCCCAACTCAAAAAGTGAGAGGGGCGGAGGGGCGCGTCGTTTTCATAGACGCGAAAGAAACAAATATCCAGGGCATATCGGGGAAAGCAGAAATTATCGGGGTCGCCTCCGAACTTGGCAACCATGTATTCGGGGGCAAAGACGAGCCGGACATCGGAGTAGACTTTGTACTTATAGAGATGATACATCCCGCCGGAATAGAGGTTCACGACCGTACACTTGAGCCCCGACTTCTCCGAGGAATCCTTTTCGAGGTCGGCGATCGCTTTTTCCCGCGCAGCGGCGGATTCCGCCGCCGTCATGAGGGGCGTGGCGGCTTTCAGGACCCCGGCCGTCACGTCCTCGATATCGCGAAGCACCTGGATCTCAGTCCCGGGGCACATGATCTCCTCGGCCCGGGTCCGGGCAAAAAAACCGGTCTTCATCAAATCTCTGTCGCTCGTGCTGAGGTTTTGAATAATGGCGCGGCCGACATGGTGATTGGTGATGACGAGACCTGAGGGCGAAACGAACGATCCCGACGCCCCGCCGAAGCGAACCGAGGAGAGTTCGAGATGGGCCAGCCACCGCGCGTCGGCGTCGAAACCGTATCGCGCTTTGAGAACCTCTTTCGGGGGCAGGTTGAACAGCCACATTCCTTCATCGCCGCCGGTAAGGTTTGTCGAAATCAAGGCGAGTCCGACACAGATGAGAGCGAGGGTTTGTTTCTTCATGGCCTTCCTTTTTCAGCTATCATAAGTTCCGCCCGCTTAAAACACAATATCAAGTTTCCTCGACCGCGGCCTTGCCGGATGCTCCGGCCGCGCCGGCATTCAATTCGAGGCAGTACCTGCGATTGGCCTTGACATGCCCGCCGAAGGTCCCTATTCTTCTCGTCGCTCGCTTTAACCCGAATTCGAGGAGGTTCGCGCATGACAACGACGCATGGCCCGCATAAGAGCTTGATGATCACCGCCTTGTTCATGATGTTGTTGCTGTGTTTCACCGGTCAATACGCGCAGCAAAGGCCCACGGCAAGACCTTCTGCTCCTCCGTCACTCCTTCCCGAATCCATCGTCGATCTCTTAATCGAGGAGGTCTCGGGAGAGATCTCGCTCGACAACGAAAGACTTCTGGCTTCGTTCGAGCACAAGAGGACGGCCGATGAGTACGAGAAGATCTTCGCCGAGTCCAAGATCATCCTCCAGAAACTCAAGGAATACGGAATCCGTGACTGCGGCATTGAAGAAGTTCCCCGTAGCCTTCTCGGATCGCGAACCTGGAACGCCTTGAGCGCGGAGCTCTGGATGCTCGAGCCCGAGCAGAAGAAGCTCATCGACCTGGACAGCGTTCCCGCCTGTCTCGCCGAGCAGAGCCAGAGCGACGATGTCACAGCCGAGGTCGTCTACGTCGGCTCCGGCTCGACGGACGATGGCTACGCAGGGAAAGACGTCAAGGGCAAGATCGTCCTGGCCACCGGACGTGCGTACGATGTCCACAACATGGCCGTCGCCAAGAGGGGCGCCAAAGGCGTTTTGATTGCCGGGGCCTCCAATTCCGATTTTGATCCGGACGAGGTTGGACGGGATACGCTGGCGCGGAACTACGACCGCACGGCCCCTGACGCCAAACCGTTGACCTTCGGGTTCATGATTTCAGCCCGGCAGTGCGGCGAGCTCGTCAAGATGCTGTCGGACGGCGTCAAGGTCGTCGTGCGAGCCAGGTGTCAAACGAACGACTATCCTTTCCGGAACGAGCTCGTCTGGGCGCTTCTCAAAGGCAGCGAAAAGCCCGATGAAGAACTCATCTTCACGGCCCATCTCTTCGAAGAAAAGGCCTACCAAGGAGCCAACGACAACGCCAGCGGCAGCGTTTCGATTTTGGAGACGGCGCGGGTCCTCCAGAAACTGCTCTCGGAAGGGCGGCTCCCCCCCCTCAAGCGATCCGTCCGTTTCCTGTGGGTCGAGGAGGGAGCGGGCACGCTCGGCTATCTTATGAAATATCCCGAACTCCAGCGGAGGATGTTCGCGAACATCAACGAGGACATGGTGGGAGAAAACCTCCACCAGCACTTCTCCAGTCTTCATCTCACCCAAACTCCCTTTTCGCGGCCGAGCTATTTAAACGATGTCGTGGCGGATTTCTTCGAATACGTGGGCGAAACAAACCGGGACAACATCATCAACCGTCCGGTCAAGTTCGTCAAACCGATTCTCTCTCCGGCGGGATCGAGAGATCCCTTTTATTATCATATCGATCGGTACTCCGGAGGAAGCGATCACGCCGTTTTCCTGGAGGGAGGCATCGGCATTCCGGCAGTCCAGCTCGGAGTCTGGCCGGACATGTGGTACCACACCAACCTCGACCGGCCCGACAAATCGGATTCGACCCAACTCAAGCGGGCCGGCTTCATCGCCACGGCGTCCGCCGTCTATCTCGCAGGAGCCTCGAAAAAGGAGGCGGTCCGTCTCGTCGGCGAGGTCCTGGCGAGAGGCCTCTCCAGGATCGCGGCGGAGGAAAGGCGGGCCTATGCGTTGCTCTCAGACAGCGGCCCCGGGAAGCTCGGTGAGACGTACAAGGAATCGAGGAACATCATCCACCAGGGGTTCCTGAGGGAGCGGGCCGCCGTGAAATCCGTCGCGTTCTTTGCCCGGAATGATGCCGCCTTTTCTCAGCACCTGGAGCGCGTCACCAAAGGGCTGGCCGGGCACGAGGCTGCGGCTCTTGCCCAGCTCTCCAGTCAATACGAAATCACCGCGGCCCTGGCGGGCGTCAAGGCCGCGGTTCTGGAAATGACGCCGGACGAGAGGCGGCTCGATGCCGTGGTTCCGAAACGGACGAAAGAGATGGGCGGCTATTTCGACACACGGGCTTTCCTCGAGCGCCTCAAGGGCAAGGAAACACCCGCATACAAGCTCGCGAGATATGAAGACTTCGAGATCCGCAACTTTATCGACGACGAGCGGAGCATCCTGGAGATCAGGAACGCCGTGAGCGCGGAATTCAAGCCGATCCCTCTCCGCGACGTGGAGAACTATATCAAGGCCCTCGAAGCGGGGGGCATGGTCATCCTGGAGACCGGAGCCCGGCCGCGGCGCGGCGAAAATCCGGACGCCCGACGGATGCCGGGATGAAGCGCGGCGCGGGCATGAGGCGGCTTCAGGCGCGCCCGGCAAGGAGAAGCCGATGGACTGGAATCCTCCACTGGATTGGCTGAAAATTACGGTCTTCGACCTGCACACGGCGGGTGAGCCGCTGCGCGTCGTCTGCGAGGGTTTTCCCGAAGTTCACGGGTCGAGCATTCTCTTCAAACGGAGAGATTTGGAAAAGAACCATGACGCTCTGCGCCGGGCGCTCCTCTGGGAACCACGGGGCCATGCCGATATGTACGGCTGCCTTCTCACAGAACCCGAACGGCCGGACGGCGACCTCGGCGTCGTCTTCATGCATACCGGGGGGTACGGAACGATGTGCGGGCACGGCATCATCGGCGTGGCCACTCTCGCCCTCGAGACCGGCATCGTCCGAGCGAGTGGAGACACGCCGTTCCTCAAGATCGATACGGCGGCGGGACGGGTGACTGCCGTGTCCGACTTCAGGAATGGCCGGGTCCGCGAGGTGTCCTTCCGAAACGTTCCATCATTCGTCTTTGCGTTGGACCGGGATGTCGACGTGCCGGGAATCGGGCGCCTGTCCGTCGACATTGCTTTCGGAGGCGCGTTTTACGCGTTTTGCCGCGCCGAGGATCTAGGCGTCGACCTCCGGCCGGAGAACGCCCGCCTGCTCGCCGAGCTCGGGATGCGGATTAAGAACGCGGTCGGAAAGGCCGTGCCCATCCATCATCCTTACGAGCAGGACCTGAGCTTTCTTTTCGGGACCATCATCGTCGGCCCGCCGCTCGAACGCGGCCATCACAGCCGGAACGTGTGCGTCTTTGCGGACGGGGAAGTCGATCGGAGCCCCACCGGGACGGGCGTGAGCGCCAGGGCGGCGCTCCTCCAGGCCCGGGGAGAGATCGAGCCGGGCGAGATATTTATCGTCGAGAGCATCCTCGGAACCTGCTTCAAGGGAAAGGTCGAAGAAACGACGACGTTCGGTCCCTTTGCGGCCGTGATTCCGGAAGTCGCGGGCAGCGCCTACATCATCGGCAGGAGCGAGTTGTTCATCTCTCCGGAGGATCCGCTCAAGAACGGCTTCCTGCTCCGCTGACACTTCAACACGGCCCGAATCGGACAGGCGTCTTGGCAGGCATCCTCCGCAATTAGCGCGGCGTTTCCGGGAGGCGTTCCTCGCTCGCGCTCGGAAGGCCCGTCGCACGCGAGACCTTGCGCAAAGCACTGGCCAGCCGCTTGATGCCCTCCCTGATCTCCTCCGCCCCGACCCTTGCGATGGACAGCCGGAAGTATTCGGATTCCGATGGCTGGAGGAAGTAGTAGGCGCCGGGTGAAACTCTGACCTTATGCAAGATGGTGAGTTCATTGAGTTGAGTCGGCGTCATTTTCTTGGGCATTTTGACCCAGATGGAATATCCCCCCTTGGGCCGGGTCCAACTGGTAGTCCTGGGGAAATAGTCTTTCATGGTCTGGAGCGCGACCTCGAGCCGGTTGCGGAAAACGCGATGCAGGCGTCGGAGGTGAAGATCGTAATACCCCTGTTGGCAAAAATAGGCCAAGGATGTCTGAATCAGATTCCCGCAACGCAGATCGGCGACCCGCTTGAGGGCGGTCAGCCGTCTGACGCAATCCTTGTCCGCCGTGATCCAGCCTATCCTGATGCCGGGGAAGAGGATTTTGGAAAACGTGCCGAGGTAGATAACGATGTTCCTTTCATCGATCGACTTGATCGGCAGCGGCAACTTGCCCGAGTACTTCATCTCCTCATCGAAGCCGTCCTCGACGATCGGGACTCTGCGCTTCATGCAGATATTGAGGAGTCTTTCACGGTGGTGGTGGTTCGTCGTGAGACCCGGTGGGATTCTGGAAATTCGGGATCGTATAGACAAAGCTCACCGCCTCTTTATCCAGGACCTTCTCGAGTTGCCCGAGGTCCATGCCATCGTGTCTCATGGGGATCCCGATGATTGAAGCGTCGTAAAAACGGAGGAGAGGGATGATGTTGTAGTACGTGGGCGATTCGATGACGACCTTCTTGTCCGGCCGGCACAAGAGGCGCATGACCAAATCGAGGGCCTGCTGCAATCCGTAGGTGATCAGGATTTCGTCTTGGCAGGTGGAGATTCCATGGAGCCCGAGGCGCTGGGCGATATAGCCCCTGAGAGCCTCGTTTCCCTCGGGGGAGCAAAAGTCCATGGCCTCCTGCCCGTTATTGGAGAGGACATACCTGAGGGACCGGCTGAAACTCTCGACTGGAAAAAGGCTCGGGTCCAGCTGCATTTCCGTCAGGTTGATAACAGATTGGTCCTTTTTGCGCGAGCGGGTCGGGATGTCGGCCAGATTTTTCAAGTAGTCCGTAAACAGCCTCTCCGATGATGCGCTGCAAACCCTCTCCCAGGAAATGACGCTCTTCCTTTCCGGATCGAAGGGAACCTCGCTTTTCCTCTTCTGGACGACATTGTAGGATCCCGGCCGGCTCTTGAGGTAGCCATAGACCTGGAGCTCTTCGTAAGCCTGATAAACCGTATACCGGCTCACCCCCAGTTTGACGGCCAGGACCCGGGAAGAGGGCAAGGCCATGTCGGTTTTGATCAAACCCTTGTTGATGAGATCCTTGATCTCGTCCACGATCTGAGTCTTGATGGGAATCCGGGAGGCTCGATCGACCTTGATCATCAGGGACTTGAGAATCATGCTACCTCGCTGGGAGCCGTCGCTTGGATACCTCTCGGGGGAAGATAGCTGAGGCGGCGGTTTTTGTCAACAATGCGTCCAGCTGCAATTGAGCCAGGCCATTTTGTCTTCGAATTGGACAGCCAGAAATGTCCGACAATTGGCCCTTGCTTTTGTCCAATGTCCTCTATAGAATCCGAACTCTGCGTTGCAAAGTGGACATGGCGACCGACACAACTGGAATTTTCTGGAAAGGGAAACACATGATACTTCCGCGCCGGACCATCGCACTCGGTCTCTTGGTTTTTCTTGCCGCAGGACTCTCGGCCACGGCCTCGAGTAGGGGCCAAGGCCCGATCAGGCCCGGCCAGGCCCGACCGAATCCCGCCAATGCGGAAGAGGCAAAAACTCCCGACAAAACATACAAAAGCTTCGAGGAGACGGTCAAGGGCGCCAAGGTCCTGGAGGGGCTGTTCAACCTTTATCTCAAAGAGGATAAGGTCTATCTCGAAATCAAGCCCGAACAGTTCGGCCCCATGTATCTTTTCATCCCGACGCTCTGGACTTCGTTGGGAAACGGAGGCGCAGGGAGCTATCTGCCCCTCAAGGTTTTTGTCTGGGAAAAACTCGAGAAGAAGGTCCTCCTGATTTGGAAGAACACGGACGTCTCCGTCGAGAAATCCGCCGAATACCGGCGGGCCTTGAAGAATGTCGTTCCCGACTCGATCGTCTTTTCCTTCAAGATCGAGAGCGACCCCCACCCCGAAAGGAAGAGCACGCTGATCTGCCTGGACGACTGCTTTTTCACCGACCTCGAAAGGCTGGGTTCCCAGGGCGATACGAGCCATCCCTATTCCGTGGACAAGGCGCGCACCGTGTGGGGCCGGACCATGGCTTTCCCTAAGAACGTCGAGCTCGAGGTCCGGTACACGCTCGCGTCCTCGAGGCCCGGTCCGATGCCGGCCGTTCCGGATCCCGGGGTCTACACCCTCAACATGCGTTACAGCATTTCCGAAGTTCCAGCGAAGAACGGATACAGGCCGAGACCCGCCGACGACCGCATCGGCTACTTCATGACCAAGGTCTATGATTACGACAAGCTCGACCTCGACGGGACCGTGACGCGCTATATCAACCGGTGGAATCTGGAAAAGACAGATCCGACGGCGAAGGTATCCGTGCCGAAGCAGTCCATCGTCTTCTGGCTGGAAAACACCATCCCTCTCGAGTACCGGAAGCCCATTCGGGACGGAATCCTCGAATGGAACAAGGCCTTCGAGAAGATCGGCTTCAAGGATGCACTGGCCGTGAAGGAGATGCCGGACGACGCGACGTGGGACCCGGCCGACATCCGCTACAACACGATCCGATGGATTCCTTCTCTGACCGGGGGCGGGGGAGGCGCCATGGGGCCTTCCCGCGTGAATCCGCTCACCGGGCAGATCCTCGACGCAGACGTCACGATCCGAGCGCCCCTGAGTTTCCTCTTCGGGTACAACACCGTTATCAGACCGCTCGGTTTTCAAGCCTTGGGGAGCACGGATCCCGCGCTTCCGGGCACCATCAATCCCTGGGACCAGGATAATCTCGCGCTCGGGGGCGAACGGGACTTCGGAGTCCTGGACATGCTGGCCAGCGGCAAGATCAAGAACATCCGCGAAGTGCCCAAGGAATACATTTATGACGCCGTCAAGCAACTCGCCTGCCACGAAGTCGGTCACACGCTCGGCCTGCGCCACAACTTCAAGGGATCGAGCACAATCCCGCTCGGGGACCTGCACAACACGGCCCTGACCTCGGCCGAGAGCATCGGGAACTCGATCATGGAATACCTGCCTGTGAATCTCGCGCCGAAAGGGGTCAAGCAGGGCGACTATTTCCAGAAGACGATCGGGGCCTGGGACTACTGGACCATCGAATATGGGTACGTCCCCATCGAGGGGAAAGGCCCCGACGATGAGATTTCGCGGCTCGAACAGATCGCCGGCCGCTCGACGGAGCCGGGACTCGTCTACGGGACGGATGAAGACGCTTACGATCTCGGGTCCTACTCCACGTCCATCGATCCCCTGTCTATGACGTTCGACCTGAGCGGGGATCCGCTCGGCTATGCCGAGCAGGACCTTCGCAGGACCCGGGATCTATGGAAACAACTGGAGGAGAGGGCCCTCTTCGAAGGGAAGAGCTATGTCTATCTCCGCAGGGCCTTCGAGTCTAGCCTTTCGCGTTACTTCGGAACCCTCGCCCGGGTGACACGCTGGATCGGCGGCATCCATCATGCGCGGGTCCACGTCGGTGACCAGGGAAAGACGCTGCCCTTCCAGGTCGTCGATTACGAGCGGCAGCAAAAGGCCCTGGCTATGATCGAGGCCAACCTGCTCACACCGGACGCCTTCGCTTTCGATCCGGCGTTCATTCGGAAACTCCAGTTCGATCGCTTCGTCGAGCTCGACACCTGGGAGCAGGACGCGGGAAACGAGCGAACGCCTCTGAGAATGGACTTCTCCCTGTCCACTTATCTTCAACAGTGCTACAGGAGCATTCTGCGAAGCCTCTATGATCCGCAGAGGCTGCGCCGCCTTCAGGACAACGCACTCATGTCCTCGGATAAAGTCCTCGGGCTTAGCGAGTTTCTGACCGCGCTTCATGCGGCGGTCTGGCGGGAGGTCATCGAGGGGAAACCGGTGTCCACCTTCCGGAGGTTTTTGCAGCAGGAATCCCTGGCGCAGGTCCGGCAGGCACTTCTCAAGCCGGCACCACCGCTCCCTGAGGATGCCGCGACCCTCTTTCGTTATGAGCTCAAGCAGCTCGGCAAGAGCCTTTCCGATGACTTGGCCGCCCACCCTGACCTGGATCTCATGACCAAAGCTCACCTGGAAAGCTGCCTTGACTTGGTCACACAGACTCTCCAGGCGGGATACGTGAAGCCGCCCCGGCCCTAAGGGCCCGGCGCACTCCGGTGACGACCCTGCGGAGAAAGGAGTCAAGATGAAAAAAAGGTACATCGTTTTCACAGCGTCCTTGGGAATAGGACTGTGCCTTGCGCTCTGGCGGCCGGCGCCGGGGACGGAAGAAAACCTCACGACCCTTCTTCCCTCGAAGGCCATGGATTCCGTTATCGCCCATACCTCGGGCGACCTGGCCTTTCAACACATCCGGAGAATCAGCCTGTTCAACCGTCTCGCAGCGTCGGATGCCTACCGCGGGGCCGCCGAATACGTTCTGGGCCAAGTCAAGAAATATGGGCTCGCCGAGGCGCAGATCGAACAGTACCCGGCCGACGAAAAGACCTGGTACTACATGTTCAAGTCGTTCTATGGATGGGACGGAGAATCCGGCGTGGTTTGGCTGACGAGCCCTGACCGGGAAAAACTCTGTGACTTCGCGGAGATGCCGGCTTGCCTCTGCCGCTGGTCCAATTCCGCCCGCGCGTCGGGTGAGCTCATCTACGTTGGAGAAGGTAGGCCGGAGGACTTCGCGGGGAAGGACGTCAAGGATAAGGTCGTCCTGACATCGAGCGACCCGGGCTCCGTTCACGAGGAGGCCGTTTTCAACCGAGGCGCCCTGGGTGTGATTTCGTTCTTCTATCCCCGACCCGAGGATTATCCCGATGCCGTGGAACGAAGCGGCATCAGCCACTACGAAACCGCCGACGGACGAAAGTCGACCTTCGCCTTCAAAATCTCGACGCGGAAGGGCCATGAGCTCGTAGCCCTCTTGGAAGCCGGGAAGAAACTGACCGTGGACGTCGACGTCAAGGCCAGGGTCTATGCGAGTCGGTACGACAACGTCATCGCGACCATACCCGGCACCGATCCAGCCGCCAAGGAGTTCGTCATCACGGCCCACCTTTGCCATTTCGATCCCGGCGCCGACGACAACGCCAGCGGCGCCGCCTCCATTCTGGAAATCGCACGGGCCCTCCAGGAGCTCATCGCGTCGGGAGAGATCGAACGGCCCCGGAGGACGATTCGTTTCATCTGGATCCCCGAGATGAGCGGGAGCTATGCTTACGCAGCCACCCATCCGGATAAGACCGATCACATGCTCTGCGGCCTGAACCTCGACATGGTCGGTAGTTACCTCAACCGCAACAATGCCGGGTTCGCTTTCCATTGCTCGCCCGACTCCCTGCCCCATTTCATCAACGACGTCGTCGCCAATTTCGCGGACTTTGTCGGAAAGACGAACACCGAAGACGATTACTACTCGGCCTACAATTTCGCCAAGCCGATCATCTCGGCCCAGGGAAGCCGCGACAGCTTCCGTTACAAAGTCCTGCCCTTCATGGGAGGAAGCGACCACAAGATCTACAACGACCGCCTGATCAACGTCCCCATGGTCTTCTTCAACGTTTGGCCGGATCCGTATTACGAATCCAACATGGATACGCCCGACCGTTGCGATCCGACGACCATGAGGCGCGAGGCTGTTGTGGCCGTCGCCTCTGCAGCTTTCGTCGCAGGAGCCGGCGCCCCGGAGGCCCTCGCGCTTGCCTCAGAGGTCTACGCCCGCGGCCTCATACGCATCGGACGGGATATCAAGAAAGCTCTGGAGTACCTTAATACATGGGACAAGCAGAATCTCGCCCTGGCCTATCGGGAGGCCGAGAACGTCGTCCGCTGGGCCTTCGTCAGGGAGAAGTCAGGTATCGAAAGTGTCCTGGCGCTGGCGCCTGGTGACGCGGCGTTGGCGCGATATGTCTCGGACGTAAAGGCCCGGCTCGATTCCCAACGCGGCGGGGCGGTTCAGGACGTTTGGAATCACTATCGGGCGCTCTGTGAGAGGAACGGGCTCAAGGCGGAGGGGCCGAAATTGAGCCCCGACGAGCTCGCGGCGCAGAAGCTCGTCCCCGAAAGGGACCCGAAGCTCCGGGGCCCGCTGGGAATCCGCTATGCTTCGGAGAAGGCGGGGACGAGTCCAATTTCCGGGACCTCCGCCGCCGTTCGTGACGAGCGAGTGATGTATGAGCTATTCAACTTCATCGACGGGAAGAACTCTGTCCTAGACATCCGGAACGCCGTGAGCGCGGAGTATTCCCCGGTCCCGCTCCAGGACGTCAAGAGGTTCATTGAGGTCCTGGAGAAGGCGGATATCGTGAGATTCCTGCCGGCGGCCAAGACAAAGTGAATACGGACTTCGGGAAAAGAGTCCATCTCTAGCAGCCGGGTGACGGGCCGGCAAGTTTGGCTTGTCCGGAATCTCTGCATCGCTGGAGATGAACCCCGCGAGAGGGACTTGAGGTAAGCTCCCCTAGTCGCTTAGGAGAGAGCGATCCCAATTGCTCGGGTTTGGCGGCGGGTGCGATTAGGATCGCTTTCGAAAGATTTCTACTTGAGAAAGGTTCCAGCTAGTCTCTGAGCTTGTTTTCGATTCTCGTGAACGGCGTCTTGATTCGTTCCGCCGCATAGGGACTCGGGGCAATCGTTAGTCCGAACTGGTCATAAGCCATCTCTCCAGTCACCTTCAGGTCGACGACCGCCTGGTAAGCCAATATCGCTTCGTCCCGCCTGCCCAGGAGGTCCAGTTGGAAGCCCTGCCAGATCAACGCGATGGCCTTGAGGCCTGCGTTCTCTTGTCCCTTCTGAGAGACCTCTGCCAGTTTCCTGAAGACGGCCAGGGCGTCTTCATACTTCGCGACGTCGTACAGAGCGAATCCCGCCTTAAGGAGAGCGTCAGGCTGATCGAGCTCACGCAGTAGATTCGCGGTGTATAGGCCGGCGATCCGCTCGTTGGATTTCCGGCCATAGCCGACGGAGCGCAGAACGTAAGAAAAAGGAGGCTTCCTGCCGCGACTTCCATCCAGCCAGGTATTGCTTCCAGGCCGAAACCCGTTTGGCCGGTACCGGGGTCAGGCCGGCAAGGAATTCCCTCAAGGCGGGGAAGAATTGTTCGGGTTCATCCTCGAAGGGGCTATGGGAAGAGTGGGCGAACATCATCAGACGCGAGCCGGGGTGGTTCTTGTGAAGGATCTCTCGCTTGTCGGTATTCCAGGTCAAGTCCCATTCGCCTTCCATGATCAGCGTCGGGACCGGGAAACCATCGAATGCTCCCTGGAGATCGATCCTGTTCGCGTCCTGGCTCATGACGCCGTTGAAGTTCGTGTCCTGCTTCCACTCGTAAAGCGCGATCTCGGCGAACCGTTCTGCTGTCGGTTTGAAAAAGTTCTGCCGTTTCCAGTCGCCGTTGAGAAAGTTGTTATAAACGAGGAGCTCCACAAATTTCTCTTGAGGGATTTTTTTTTCTTTGATAAGAAGGCCGAGCTCGGAGCGGATTTGCCTCCTCTTTGCCTTCTCTTCGTCAGAGAAAAAATCGAACTGCCGCGTTGGCTTGAGCGGAACATGCATCCCCTCGCTCGCCCCGACCAGGATCAGTCCGGACAGGCTCTCGGGATATCTCAGGGAATAAGCCTGGGCCAGAAGTCCACCATAGGAGTGACCGACCACGACCCATTTCTCGATCTTCAGCGCTCTCCTCAGGTTCTCAAGATCCTCCACCGCCTGGCTGACGGTGTAACCGCTGCCTGGGCAGTACCCGGAGATACCGCAGCCGCGTTGGTCATAATAGATGATTCGGGCGAAATCCCTGGCCCGAGAAAAAAAGGGATGAAAGTAGTGATGCGTGGCGCCGGGCCCGCCGTGGAGAAGCACGATAGGGACACCTTGCCCTTCTTCTTCTACGTACAGCTCACAATCTCCCACGTTGATTCTCTGTTTTTTAATGTCAAGCCCGTCGCAGAGGCGGGGGACCTGGGGGACAGTAAGATGGAGATCATTCTCGAGATGCGTGACCCTGTCGAGAACGGTCTCCCTCTTCTCCTGCTGCGCGGCTTGCCCTCCGAATCCGTAGGTCAGGCACGAAAAGGCGAAAACAGAAAAGGCGATGATGACACGTTTCATTGTTATCTCCAGTTCAATATTCTATGCCTTTTTCTCAGAGAAAAAAGGGAGGCATCTGGGCTGGGCGCACGGTATCTTCCAAGAAGATCGGTGACTCCGGAGGAGTCTTCGCTTGGAGCCTCCACGCGATAACTATCCTCGCGTTTCTCGAAAAAAAGGTGTCTTATACATCGGAAGCGGATGATGACGCTAAGCCTGGCCTTTGTCAATAGCCAATCCTTGGCATTCCTATCCAAGCCAATTATTCGTATGTTTTCGCGGATTGCGTATTGATTTCCTCCCTGGTTTCTTTAGAATGACAAGTAACCTTGAAACGGAGGCCGCCCATGAAACTCGAAGCGAGAATCCTCGAAACAATCCTCAAGAAAGTCCTGGCTCTAAAGCCTGAGGAATCGTTCCTCGTCATCGCCGATCCACCGAAGTCGGAGCTTGCCGCCCAACTCGCCGACTTTGCCCGCACCATCACTGACCGGGTCCTGTTCGAGGTCATGCCCGAACTCGAACAGAACGGCCAGGAGCCCGGGCCGGGCGTGGCGGAGCTCATGCTCGAATACGACGTCCAGTTCTATTGGACCTCGAAATCGCTTTCACACACGAAGGCCCGGCGGAACGCCATCGCGCGCGGACACCGAGTCATTTCATCGCCGATGCTGACTTTCGACATCGCCAACAGATGCATCGACATCGATTATGACGTTCTCATCGAGTTGCACAGGAAGGTGCGTCCGATCGTCGCGAATTCCCATGAAATCCGGATCACAACCACTCTCGGGACTGACATCGTGACGTCCATCCACGACACGCACGGCCAGAGCGAGCAGATCCTTAAGCACGCGCCCGGCAGCTTCGGGAACCTGCCCGTGGGCGAGATCGACAGCGGTATCGTTCGCGATAAAACGAACGGGGTCATCCTCTTCGATGGTTCTTTTCCCCAAATCGGACTCCTCGAGAGCCCTATCAGAGTTGTTGTCGCGGGCGGGATCGGTCGGATCGAGCTCGATTCGGAACAGGCTGAAAGACTTCAGGCGATGCTGGCAAAAGTCGGTCCCGACGCCTTCAGGTTGGCGGAGCTGGGCATTGGCACGAATCCCAACTGCAAGATCACGGGCGTGGTTCTCGAGGATGAAAAGGTCCTGGGCACCGTCCACTTCGCCTTCGGAAACGACCTGAGCTATTGCGGCACGAACGATGTGCCCCTTCACCTGGACGGCGTTTTGAAAAAGCCGACGATCGTGGTGGACGGCTTCATCCTCATGAAGGAAGGAAAGTTCTTGGTCTGATTCTTTACGTTTCAGTGCTCGCCGGGAAAGCCCAGCCTTGTCCAGGTCCCTTCTTGTTTGAGAACCTTATCCAGCTTTCGCTCTTTAAAGTAGTTGATGACCTCCGCCTGGGAAAGTCGCCTGGAGAGTGGTTCTGGTCGGTTGGCCGCGAAGAAAATGATCGTGGCGACGGCGGCCGCATTCATGTTGAGCTTGTCCGTTTCGATCTTGTCGACTGTATCGGCATAGGTGTGCCCCCAACTCGAATCGCGCACCCCACGCCCCTGCACGCCCAGGGCAGGGACTCCCCTAGCCACGAAGTTGAAATCATCACTATCGTAGGGATAGCGGGCTTCGACCTGGGTAACGCCAAGTCCGGCGAGGGCGGGTAGGACTTCGTGGAGCTCGTCACCGATCGGGCAGGGTCCGTAAGGATTTATCGCCCCAGGATACATGAGGCCGGTCATGTCCAGATTGACCATCAAGACGACCTTGTCGAGTTCGGATTCGTGCACCTTGGCGTATTGAAAGGAACCCAGCAACCCTTCCTCTTCGCCGGTGAACAGGATGATCCTGACGGTCCTTTTCAAAGGGAAGCCCGGCGCGCACAAAACCCGCGCCGTTTCCAGGGCGATCGAAACGCCGAGAGCGTTATCCGCGGCTCCTGTGCCGAGAGTCCAACTGTCCAAGTGGGCGCCAAGGATGACCAATTCTTCAGGTTTTTCCTTTCCGGGAATGTCCGCGATGACGTTCTCCGCCGCGGCGTGCCCCGTCATCTTGTTCTGCGTCAGGAGTCTCAGCTTCATCGTCTTGGCGCCTTCGAGTTGGCGCCTGATCCACGTTCCATCTTCATAGGCGACCGACATCGCGGGGATAGGACTATATCCCCCAAGGCCCGAAGCCCGCATTCGCGTCAGCCCGCCTCGACTTCCCGCGATGATGAGACAGGCCGCCGCTCCCTTTTTTGCGGCGAAATCGACTTTCTGCCATTCCTTCGTCGCCTGCGCCGGGTCGGAAGGATCCCGGAGCCCCGCCAGCACAATCTTCCCCTTGACGAGCGGGCCCGCCTTTTCATAGTCTTCCTCGGTCCCGTGACCCACGTCGATGACATCGGCGACAAGGCCTCCGGGCGGGGTGTTAATCGCGAAGCCCAGGGTATCGACCCTAAGAACTTTTTGATACGGATTCAGCACTTCGGCAACGGCCTTCCCGGGAAGCCATCCTTCGATCTCGAAGGACTCGGAATGCACGTTCGCCAATCCGTAGCTTCTCAAAAGGTCGAGACAATAGTCGGCAGCGCGGTGCGCCGCTTCGGAACCGGTCAGGCGCGGGCCGATCTCATCGGCGAGCACCGTGACGGTCCGAATTCCATTGTTTTTCTCGAAAACCTCCCCCACGATCCTCGCGGCGGCCTTTTCCAGATCGTCCTTCGCGGCGCCCGGATAAAATGCGGACAACGCGAAGCAAAGAGAGCCGACGGTTAGCACGATAGCGGTCCCCATCTGCTTCATCTTCAAGTTTATCCTCCTTCCGGAAGTTCTCCAGCGTCCTAGGCTGTCTCTCCGGTCCCGAACTAACCGGCAGACATTACCACGGCCCGCTCTTCCCGGTCAAAGCGGGTAACTTAGAGGTCGGGGAGCTCAACGACTTTCTTGAGCGGAAGCCTGTCGCGCTCGACCATACGACCGTCCTTCATCACTCGCGAAATCTTCTCGAGATTACCGATGTCATCGAGGGGATTGGCGTCGAGGATAATAAGGTCCGCTGTCTTCCCTTTCTCGAGTGTCCCGAACCGATCGAGCATATGGTAGGCGCGGGCCACGTTCCGCGTGGCGCAGAGAAGGATATCCATCGGTCTCATCCCGCGTTCGGCCATGGCCCGACACCAGATGAAGTGGCCCTTTCCCAGTGTGTCGAGCCGGTCCACCTTGACCTCGGGAGGCATGTCCGCGACGACCTCGGGCGACCAGATCCCGGCGTCGGTCGTCATCATAATCGGGATCCCGGCCTCCATGAAATGAGTGATGTTCAGTTTCCGGTTTTCCAGTGAGCTCCGGCCCGCCGGGTTCTGAGCGTACCTCTTCATGGCGGCTTCGTCTTTCCTCTTCGTGTTTGGAAGGATGCCGCAGGTGATGTTTCTTTCTTTCAGCCTGGCGATCGTTGATGGTGGAATCGACTCATGTTCCGTGAGATCGGCATGAGTGATGAGATCGACGCCTGCCTCGGCGGCCATTCTCAAGCTCTCGACACTGCCGGTATGACATTGAACCGTCAGGTTCGATCCGTGCCCCTCCTCGACGATGGCCCGCTGGGCCGCCTCGGAAAACAGGAGCACGGCGTCGTCGCTATGCCCGCTCGAGCCGTACTTGAGAAAGTCGGGGCCGCGCGAGATGTATTTCCGGATTTCCAGGGCGAGTTCGTCCGGCCGGAGCAAGCCGAGTCCAGGGCCGACGTTCTCTTCCCAAAGATCGTTGATGCGCTTCCTGAATGTTTTGCTCGCCGCCGGGTCGGGATTGAAATCCCGGCCGAGCGGACCGCTGAAGCCGATGATCGTGCCCGCGACGAACATCCGGCTGCCGACGGTCTCGCCCCGGTCGATTCTGTCCCTGACACTCATAAGCGGCTGGAGAGGCCCCCAGGTGTCGAAAGCGGTCGTGATCCCGGCCCTCAGTGCGACTTGAGCCGATTCCTCGACCAGATCCTCGAAGCGGCCTTCGTAACGGGCCAGGTACTCGACCGAGGTGCCGAACGTGAAATGAACGTTGCCGTCGATGAAGCCCGGAATGATATACTTGCCGGAGGCATCAATCCTGACCGCCTTCGCCGGAACCGAGAACTGCCCTCTCTTGGCAACGGCAGTAATCTTGCCATCTTCGATCAGTATGACGCCGTCGACGAGCGGAGTCCCGCCTGTCCCGTCGATTATCGTGCCGCCGACGATGGCCGAAATGCCCGGGCTGGATTTGGATTTCACCCCTGTCTGGCCCGCCGCGGCGCCCACGGCAAAAACGACCATTGCAGCGAACAGAACCCCCACGGCGATCGCCGTACGACAGCTAAATCTCAACGAGGGGATCATCGGGTTCTCCTCTCAAATCTTCCGGGCCGGAAAAACAAGAACTAACTTCATTTTGACCATTACGAGACAATGGTTCTTTTTCTGGAGGCTGGAATTCATGAGCGTAAGACGAGGCCGCTTTTCCCGGCAGATCATCGCGCGCGATTTGAAAATAGCTCGAATTTAGGCAACCGTCAATAGCCAATAGCGGCTATTTCAGGCCGGTCCAATCTCCTGCGCGCACAGGATGCCCTTCTCTAACGGAAAAACTGCCCGCGGCCTCCCGAAAAGTTGGTCAGGTCGAAAAAATGCGAAATTGGATATTCCCATGGACTTCTTTTTGTGGCACATTGAGCTTGGCAAAGTGATCAGAGGAGGTTTCGAATGATAAGTTCCCCGAATACGGTTAGTCTCAAAATGATGGGGCGGAGGGATTTCGGGAAGAAACTCGTAGGCGGCTTCGCGCTCGGCAAGATCTTTTCGGACGGTCTCAATCGCTCCGTCTACGAGCAGCTGGCCGCCTGGGACAAAAAGAGCCTCGACCAGGAAGCCCCCGACGGAGCCTATTGGGACTTCGTCACCGACCAGTATATGCTCGAGCCCGGACTCACGATGATGAACAACGGGACGGCTGGAGCCATGCCCCGCGTCGTGTTCAACACGCTGGCCGAGTACTTTCAGATCCAGGCCGCCAACCCGTTCAAGTGCTACTCGACTTTTGACGCCTACCGGGAAGAGGCGCGAGTCAGGGCCGCACAGTTCATCGGAGCCCTTCCTGAGGAAGTCACTCTCCTCAGAAACACCACCGAGGGCCTGAACATCGTCGCTTACGGACTGGACATGCAGCCCGGAGACGAGGTCCTCATGAGCAACTTGGAGCACCCGTCGGGCATCTTCCCCTGGAAGCTGAGGGAAAAACGGTACGGGATCAAGATCAAGGAGGTCACGATCAACACGCCTCCTCGCAGCAAGGACGAAATCCTCACGGCCTTCAGGGACAGCATCACGACGCGGACCAAGGTCATTCTGATCAGCCATGCCGTTTACAAAACCGGGTTGATCGCCCCCCTGAAGGACATCTGCAGCCTGGCGAAGGACAAGCACGTCCTGGTCTGCTCGGACGGCGCCCACTGCATCGGGATGCTCAACCTCGACATGCACGACCTGGGAGTCGATTTCTACGCGAATAGTGGGTACAAGTGGCTCGGCGCGCCCACGGGCACAGGGATCTTCTACGTCAGGAAGGAGGCCCAGAAAGGCCTTTGGCCGAACATCGTCGAGGCCGAATGGGAGAATCCTGCCGTCGGCGCCCTCAAGTATAGTCACGTGGGGCGGATCGCCGATCCGCTGCCGATCGCCCTCGGAGAAGCCATCCACTTCCAGACGAACATCGGCAAACCCAGGATCGAACGGCGGATCAAGACCCTCGCCGCTTATCTCAAGGAGGAGGCCTCCAAGATCCCCAACGTCCAGGTGTTGACTCCCATGGATCCCGAATTGAGCGGCGGCCTGACAGTCCTGGGACTCCAAGGCATGAGAAACGACCAGTTCGCCAACTATATGCTCGAAAAATATAACCTCGTCATCGCCCGCACCTTCAACGAGCGAAACGCCATACGGGTCTGCACGCACATTTTTATTTCCTACAAACAGATCGATATACTTCTCGAGGGACTACGAGCCGTCTATGGGAAAAAATAGGATTCGGGGTTCTTGAAGCAGGGTAGAAAGGAGGTTGATATGCGCCGTTTTGCGAAGGGTGGTTTCATCGTTCTGGTCATCCTCGGAGCATCCCTGGTCCCTTTCGGTCACGGCAGACAGGTTCCCCAGGCGGCCGGGGACCTCGCTAGCAAAGAAATCATCTCATTGCCTGGGGCAAAGTCGACCGGGCTGCCGTTCAGTTCGGCCGTAAAAGTCGGGAACATGATGTTTGTCTCGGGAGTCGTGGGGACCGACGTGAAGACGAACACCCTCGTTTCCGATGACGTGGCCGACCAGACCCGGGTCTGCCTCGAAAAGCTGAAGTCCGTCGTCGCCAAGGGAGGCATGGATCTCTCCGACGCCGTAAATTGCACGGTGTATTTGTCCGATATCAATGACTACGACGCTATGAATAAAGTCTACGGAACCTATTTCCCGGCAGATCCTCCGGCGCGTGCCTGCGTCCAGGTCGCCAAGCTCGTCCGTGGAGCAAAGGTGGAGATCTCTCTTATCGCGACGAAAGCCAACTCGAAAAGATGACCCTTGAGAAAGCTTGCGGCCAGCTCCGATGCCACTGACCGGTCCGGCGGCCCGACGACCGCGTTTCTCAACGGAGTAAGAACGATGACCAAAATCGGCATTATCATCTGTGGCCGCTACGAGAGCTGCGGCGGCGGGAAGTGCTTCCGGGCACTCCGCGAGCGCGCCGGCGCCTTCGCCGCTTATCCCAAGGAGGAGCCTATCGAGCTCGTCGGCTATTCGACCTGTGGCGGCTGTCCGGGCGGGAACGTCGAATACGTCCCAGAGGAAATGATCAAGAACGGCGCCCAGGTCATTCACTTGGCCACGTGCCTCGTCGTCGGCTACCCCCCATGCCCCCGGATCCGGGAGTTTAGGGAATTCATCGAGGCCCGCTACGGTGTTCCGGTCATCGTGGGCACCCATCCGATTCCTCTGAAATACATGAAGGTCCACGAGCAGCTGGACTTTTGGAAGAAGATGGGGATGGAGGGGATTGCCGGGGCCCTGATGAAGGAAGACGCGAAGACCAAGGAAGCCTACGACTGACGGCTCTGGATAACGGCAATAGAAGTACGGCGGCAGACGGCATAATGCGGTGTTCGTCGTCCCAAAAAGCCCGCCTCGGGAGGTTGAAATGTCGAACCGAGTCTATTTGAGTAGCATCTCTATTGGGGCCCTCGCCCTGATCCTTACGGCCGCAGTCATTTCCACCACTCCGCTCTCGGCGCAGTCGAAGGCCCGGCAGCCGGCCGCGAAGGAGCCCGACCCTTACGCCGGCCTGTCCCTCGGCGCCTTCAAGCTCAGGTCCATCGGGCCAGCGCTGACGTCGGGCCGCGTCTCCGACCTGGCCGTCCGGCCCGGAAAGCGGCATGAATTCTATGTCGCCGCGGCCTCGGGCGGCGTCTGGAAGACGGTCAATGCCGGGACGACGTTCACCCCGGTTTTCGACGCCGAAGGCTCGCATTCCATCGGCTGCGTGACCATCGACCCCCAGGATCCGAACAACGTCTGGGTCGGAACGGGCGAGAACGGCAACCAGCGCTGCGTAACCTATGGCGACGGCGTCTACAAGTCCGTGGACGCCGGCGCTTCCTGGACGAATGTCGGCCTGAAGGACTCCGAGCATATCGGCATGATCGCCGTCGATCCCCACGACTCGAACGTCGTCTACGCCGCGGCCTATGGCCCCCTGTGGAGACCCGGCGGGGAGCGCGGCCTCTACAAGACGACGGACGGCGGCAAGACCTGGACGGCCGTCCTGACCATCGACCAGGACACCGGCGTCTGCGAGGTCCACCTCGATCCGCGCAACCCCGACATCCTCTACGCGTCGGCCCATCAGCGCCGCCGCCATGTCTTCTCCCAGATCGGCGGCGGCCCGGGATCGGCCGTCTACAAGTCGACGGACGCAGGCAGGACCTGGGAAAAGATCGTCAAGGGATTTCCCGCCGGGGACCTCGGACGGATCGGTCTAGCCCTTTCCCCCGTCGTTCCGAATCTCATCTATGCCATCGTCGAGGCCCAGGAGGACAAAGGCGGCTTCTACCGGAGCGTGAACGGCGGCGCCTCGTGGGAGAGGAGAAGCGGCTACTTCTCGAGCGGGAACTACTACCAGGAGATCTTCTGCGATCCCAAGGACCCGGGGCGAGTCTACGCCATGGACATCGTCCTCGGCGTCACCGACGACGGCGGAGCGACCTGGAGACCCCTCGGCAGCGAGAACAAGCATCCCGATTCCCATGCCTTCTGGATCGACCCCGACGACACGGACTATTACCTGGACGGCAACGACGGCGGCGTTTACGAGTCGTTCGACCGAGGCCGGACCTGGAAGTTCATGCCCAATTTGCCTCTGACCCAGTTCTACAAGGTCGCCGTCGATTACGACCTGCCCTTCTACAACATCTACGGCGGGACCCAGGACAACGGCAGCTTCGGCGGGCCGTCGCGCACGACGAGCGCCGGCGGCATCGTCAACGCCGATTGGTACTCCACCCAGGGCAGCGACGGCTTCGAGTCGGCCGCCGATCCCGAGGATCCCAACATCGTCTACGCCCAGTCCCAATACGGCGACCTGGGCCGGTACGACAGGAAAAGTGGCGAGTCCACGGGCATCCAGCCCAAGCCGCACCGGGGCGAAGCGGAATACCGGTGGAACTGGGACTCGCCCCTCTTCGTCAGCCCCCATTCGCACACCCGCCTCTATCTCGCCGCCAACAAGGTCTTCCGCAGCGACGACAGGGGCGACTCCTGGACGGTCATCAGCGACGACCTGACCCGGAGGATCGACCGCAACACGCTCGAGATCATGGGCCGCGTCTGGCCCCTGGGCGCCGTGGCCAAGAGTCTCAACACCTCTCCCTACGGCAACATCGTCGCCCTGGATGAGTCGCCGGTGGCCGAGGGCCTTCTCTACGCCGGGACCGACGACGGCCTCATCCAGGTGACCGAGGACGGCGGAGCGAACTGGCGCCGCATCGACAAGTTCCCAGGCATCCCCGACTTCACCTACGTCAACGACATCATCGCCTCGCATCATGACCGGAACACGGTTTACGCCGCCTTCAACAACCACAAGCGGGGCGACTTCAAGCCCTACGTCCTTAAGAGCACCGACCTCGGCCGGACCTGGAGCTCGATCGCGTCAGATCTGCCCGAGCGAGGCTCGGTCTACTCTCTGGCCGAGGACCACGGCAGCAAGGAACTGCTCTTTGCCGGGACCGAGTTCGGGCTCTTCGTCACCATGGACGGAGGCCGGCATTGGAGGAAGCTCGGTTCGGGACTGCCCCCCGCCACGGTCCGCGACCTGACCATCCAGAAACGGGAGAACGACCTCGTCGTGGCCACGTTCGGCCGGGGGATCTATATCCTCGACGACTACTCGGCCCTTCGGAACCTCAAGCCCGAAGTCCTGGCCGGAGATGGTCACCTCTTCCCGGTCAAGGACGCCTGGATGTTCGCTCCGACGACATCCCAGCCAGGCGGCCAGGGAGGAAGCTTCTTCGCCACTCCCAACCCCCCCGTAGCCGCGATCTTCACCTATCATCTTAAGGAGGCGCCGAAATCGCTGCGCGCCCGGAGGCTCGAGGCGGAGGCCGAGCTGATCAAAGCGGGCAAGCCCGTGTCCTATCCCACCTACGAACGGCTCAAGGCCGAAGAGAGAGAGGAACCGGCGGTCCTCCTCTTCACGATCGCCGACGAGGACGGCCAGGTCGTCCGTGTCCTTCAAGAGCCGGCGCGCCAAGGCCTCAACCGCGCTGCCTGGGACCTCAAGTACCCGTCCCTCGACGCGCCCCAGGTCCAGCCTGCGCGGGCCGCCTGGGGCCGGTCAAGCACGTTCGTCATCCCGGGTGTCTACACGGTTTCAATGGCCCTGTGCGTCGACAGCAAGGTCCATCAGCTCGCCGGGCCCGTGCCGTTCAAGGTCCAGGCCCTGACCTCGGTTTCGCTTCCGGCCGCCGACCGTGTTGAGCTCGCCGCCTTCCAGAAAAAGGTTCGCCAACTCGGCAACTCGGTCAACGGGGCTTCGAACGCCGTGGCCGATCTCCTGGCACTCGCCGGGAACTACAGAAACGCTCTCAAGAGCGTCACCGTCCCCCACCAGGACCTCCTCGATTCCATCAAGGCCCTCGAAACAAGGCTTGAAGACCTCCAGGTGTTCTTGACGGGCGACCGGCGGCTTTTTCTTTGGCGTCTCTCCGAGGAAACGCGACCCGCGATCGCCGTCCGGATCGATGGGATCATAAGCGGGCAATCCCGTTCGACCTCGGCCCCGACCAAGACCCAGCGCGACGCCTTCGCCATCGCCGAAGAGGAGTTCAAGCCGGTTTACGAAGAACTCAAGAAAATCCTGGCCGAAGACGTCAAGGCCATCGAGAAGCGGCTCGACGCCGTCGGCGCGCCCTACACCCCAGGCCGGCTACCGGACTGGAAGTAGGCGCGAATAGAAATATTCACGGAAGGAGATGGGAAGTCCGATGGATCTCACTCAAATCCACATCCCCGAGGGCCCGTATGCGGACAAGTATCAGGCCAAGCTCTGAACAACCTGTGAACGGGGAATCGAGTCTCTAAGGAAGGGTGATAATCTCCAAAGGAGGATCTTCATGAAGCGGACGCTGCGTCTGACAATCGTGGTCATCGCCTGCATTCTGGGTGGCTTCATGGACGGCCCCTCTCAAGAGAGGACCCAAGCGGAAGAGAGAGAATCCATTTTCGATCGAGTTGTTCATTTGGAAAAAGAGTTTCAGGCCGATATCCCGCAGGTCGCACGACTATGCGATGAGCTCAAGCTCGAAAAGCGCAGGATCAACGTCGGCGATTGCGAACTCTATGTCGAGCAAGAGGGGCAGGGCATCCCGCTCGTCCTTGTCAATGGCGGTCCGGGCGGCACCCATCACTGCTTCCATCCCTGGTTTTCACGAGTCAAGGACAGCGCCCGTGTTATTTACTACGACCAGCGGGGCTGCGGCCTATCGGACTATGAGCCTGGAAAGGAAGGATATTCGGTGGACCAGGCGGCCCGGGATCTCGAATCGCTCCGAACGGCCCTGGCCATCGACAAGTGGGTGGTCTTGGGCTATTCCTATGGGGGTTTTCTGGCTCAATACTATGCGACAAGATATCCCGAGAGCCTGGCCGGATTGATCCTCCTCGGGGCCTCGCCAGGGATGTGGGCTCAAATGATGCCGACGCGGCAATACGATTTTCTATCCAAAGAGGAAAGGGATCGAATAAGGGATATCTACGAGCAAGCTCAAAAGGTCGGGAAAGAACAACAATGGGAGCCGAAAAAGACGCTGGCACTCCAGGTCTATAACGCCCACCTCAACGGCGATTGGAAGCGGCAGCACTTTTACCGGCCGTCTCCGCAGAAGCTGGCCCAAGGCGCCCTCTACGAATGGCATTATGACCTTGTCCATAACTTCAGGAGTGGGATCAATAACTCCATGGACAAGATCGACCTGACGGGCGCCTTCGAAAAATGCCCCTTCCCAACCCTGATCCTTGAGGGAAAGTGGGACCTGACGTGGAATACGGACAAGCCCAGGATCATCGCCAAGAACCATCCCGGCGCCAAGCTCGTCCTTTTCGAGAACGCCGGCCATGGGATCTATGACGAAGAAACGGACCAGTTCTTTTCCACTCTCAGAGATTTCCTGGCTCGGCTGCCGGAGATCAAGACGGATGCTGTCGCCGATTACAGAGCTTATCTCGCGGAGTGGGATCAAAAACGAAGAAATTCTCCTCTCTATTTCGTCAGGTTTTTAGGTAACGGCGCGGCGTCGGCTGCGAAGATCGCGCATGTCTATTCGAAAACCTGGTGTGAAGAGCTCCAGGACTGGCCGTTGTGGCTGTCCAAAGTCGGCCAGGCCCACTATGAGGTAAAGAATTATGCCGAAGCGCTTTATGTCTTTGGAAAAATGGCTGAATTCGCGGAGAAGAAACAGAATGTCGAATTCAAGGCGCTGGCGCTTATCTGGCAAGGGCAGATGCTGGATCTTTTAGACAGGCGAACCGATGCGATCAAGTTCTACAAAGAGGCCGCTGATCTCAATATCCATGAGATCTGGGAGCACAGCCAATATGGCCTTAAGATCGAACTCTCTGCCTATGCCAGGGAAAGAATGACGAAGCCGTTTGTGCGAATCGAGAACAGGTTAAGAGATTAGGTTTGCTCGCCTCTACTTGGCCTTCGTCGCGATAAGAGAGATCTCCACTCTTGCCCTCGGACGAGCTTGGCGACCTGGACGCAGGCACGCGCCGGAGGGTCCGTCGGGAAATAAGTTCCGCAGACTTCATGAATCGCATGGTAGTCATTTGATATCGGTCAAATACACCGTGCAATTTACGGCGTCGGCGAGATCCATGCCTCCCTTGGCGATGACGGACTTCAATTTTTCGAGGCAGACCCCGGTCTGGTCGGCCACGTCATCGGAAACAAGGGTGCTCGTCTTCACGTCCGTTGCGGACGATCCGGCTTTTTCGGCCAGCACCCAGGATGTCCCGACCTCAATATATCCAGCTGGATGTATCAGCCCCGGGAGGGGCGGTTTTGAGCATGTGCGCTTTCATTTCCGGGGCGAACCGCTGAATGTAGGTGAAGGCGGCATGGAAGCAAGAGTGCATCTTGTCCCCGCTCCAGCAATGCCCGAACCTGTCGCCGTATTCGATGTATCCATCGTAGTAGGGGTCCTTAGTCGTCTTGAGAAAGTCCTCCATCAGATAGACAGCGTTATTCAGATAGAAGTAGTCCATGTCCCCGACATAGATCCGGATTTTCCCCTTGAGCTTCGGCCCGAGGGTCTTCCAGTCCCGTTCTAGAATATAGCGGAGGTCATAGTGTTCTTTCCAATACTCGGCGACGGAGTGATCGATGACCCCGGTCATCTTGTCCCAGATCGGCCTAGGATAACCGTCTTCGCCGATCGGGCTGAAGACGGCCTGCCAGATGTCCCACTGCTCACCAGACCGGCCTTTGGTTCCTAGCACAAGCTCGAGATGATTACGCTGCCCTATGGTAGAGGATATTTCTCCGATCTCATTCCTCTTGGCTGGGCGGGGTGTGGGCTTCCATTCGCTATCGGAGTGATACGCGTTCTTGTGCTCATAGATGTTAACGAGTTGATAAGCCCGGAAGTCAATGGGATCAGGAGCGCACGACCAGCAGCCGTTGTACTCGTCGGGGTAGAAAATCTGGGCAGCGATGGCCTCCCAGCCTCCTGTCGACCCCCCGGTCAGAGCTCTTGCCCAACCCTGCCCGATGCACCGAAATCTCTTTTCGATAAAGGGGATAAGTTCGTACGTAATAGCATCTCCATAGGGACCCTGGTTGGCAGAGTTCACGGCATAGGAATCGTCGTAATACGGGGTCGGGTGCTGTATCTTAATGACGACCATCCTGGGAAAATCAGGGCTTCGCCAATCTTTGTAGAGTTGGTATCCGAGTTCCTGGACCTCTTTGGCTCGACCCTGAGCCTCAGGTTCCGGAGGGCTTTCCCTGAAGCCGCTGATGTCGTACGAAAAATGATCATGGAAAATAAAAAGAGGATAGTGCGCCCTGGGATGCTCGTCATAGCCCTCGGGCAGGAGAACTGAGGCGCCGAGGTAAAAGGGCCGGCCCCAGAACTTGGTCAGGAGTTCGCTTTGGAGCTTGATGTATTTGATATATTTGGTGTCCACAGGGTCGGCAATAGGAGGGATGACCTTATCGAGGAGGATTGAGATTTTTCGGTCTTCTTTCGGATTGATGGCTATCTTCCTGGGCGTGCTGGCGAGATTGCCCGGGGCCAGGTTCCACTGCTGGCCTTCTCCCCTGTCCATGGGGAGCTTGAGGACGCGGCCATCAGAGAGGTGAAATGTCTCGTAGCGGTGAAGCAGCGCCTGAACCCAGTACTCGCGGGCAGGAAGATCGGCAATGCTCTTGAGCGGGTAGCCAAAGACTCCGGCATCGAAGAGTGCTTCGGCACCCGGCTTTAAAACATCAACGTCGATGCCGAAGGCCAGTTGGGTTTTTTCGGAAACGGAAATCTGAAATCGTGGTTCGGCACTGTCGTCCGTGGAGAACATCAAGATCATCCTGCCGTCGAGCGGCTCTTTGGACAGTGCTTCGGGAAAGGATACACCAAAGCGGAGCCCCGCTCGTTGGTGAACCCCGCCTTGACACGCCGACAGAAAAACAGAAACGGCGGCCAATAAGAAAATGTGGAAAACATTCCTTCTGAGCTTCATTGAGTTCATTGCCGTTGCCTCCAGAAAAAGGATCCCTGGCGTTGCACCTGTCGGGAGCGAGCCCGCTCAAGCAAAACACCTTCTTTCAATTGGAAAAATATGCTTGCCGTCCGGCCTTGTCAACAGCCAATTCTGGTATTTTTGGACCGGACCGCTTCTCGGCCCAGGCATCGAGCCCTGCGGCCTTATCTATATAGAGCTCGATATAACCGAGATTAAAAGTAATTAGTATTCTGCCGCTCTTAGAACCGTTTTCTGGATTAAGTCTGTGTCCAATTTGTGCCCAAAATATCTCAGGAATGTCAAAACATATGGGGGTTAGTCCACTCTCAGTTGAGAATAACGACTGATTTCGCTATTTACCCAGACTTTGACCAAATTGTGACTGAACTGGGCATATTCCCATATATTTTGGCATACTCCCACATACCCAGAAATCATTTCTAAATTGTTGGAGGGACTAACTATTACTGTATTTTATGGAGGTTAAGAGAAACAGGTCTTTTGCTTCCAGAGTCCGAGGCTCTATCCAAGCGACTGATGAAGTGTCGAGATTTGCGCCAAAACGGTTGTGGAAGATGGATGAGAAAGAGCCACAATGATAGACTCGTTACGTGGACGGGAATTGACAATAAGTATGTGAGTCTTGTGATCTATATGGGGATATTTCGGTAGTGGGCTGACCAGGATCGAACTGGCGACCTCTTGAATGCCATCCAAGCTGGAGGGAGGCTCGTCAAATCGTTCCCTTTCCCGATTCCCGGATCGATCATCGAGCCCCTTCTCTGAGACATTACATCTCGATATCCTTACGGTTCCCAGCATTAAGAATCAGTTTGCGATGTTATTACGGCTACCACTTAACACGTAGCTCATTCGCACAATTAGCTGGTTCCCCTGTTCGTCTTCAGAGAGAGAATAGTAGTTATTGTCATGGAATTCGACCGGATCAGGGTCAAAGAATATTTTGCTTGTATGGTTATCCTTCATGTTCACTCGATAGTAAGAGTGCCCTGAAGTTGCGCCTCTTTCAAAAGAGAGCAGGTAAACATTGTTGGCGTCGACAAAGAAATTCGAATAATAAGGGAAGAAATCGGGAAACACCAGTTCTTCTTTTGGACGCTCGTCCCCAAAACGCCTCTTGATTGCACGCTCCTTGTCTTCTTCGGTCACCTTCATCCGTTTGTGATTCAGCATCAGCGTGCGCTCGACCTTTCCATCGATCGAGGACATGGTGAGGTGGTCGTCATACCAATCGCCCCATAGCACTTCTCGTTCCGAAATAACCGCATATCTAAACATATGTGGAAATATTTCAATTCGATCGTTCTCGACCTTATTTTCGAGTCTGGCTATGACGGCCTTCTTTTCCATATCTTCATCAAGAGCGAGAAGCTCGGAAATCCGGCTACCTTCCGAGTAATGCGAGATTTCTCCAACAAAGGCCCCTTCAGTGACATAGCGTATCGATCCCAGCCTGGGCAATCTCGCCGTGGATAGCTCCTTGACGAGGTCCCCGTTAGTCGAAAACACAATGATCTTGCGATTTCCAAGATCCTGGATAATCAGCTGATTCCTATTATTCAATTCCAGACTTCGTGGCACCATCATCTCGCCCGGACCTTGGCCTTTTTCTCCGATCGTTCTTATGAATTCCCCTTTCTCATCAAAGACTTTGATATTCCGGTCCTTGTCATCCAGCACATAGAGGTGCTTCTCTGGATCGGATGCAAACGCCTGTATGGTAAAAACCATTTTGCCGTTTCCATATACGGCTTCGGTCTTGGCAATAGCGCGGTGCTCCCCTTCGTTAGCACAAGCCAGGAAACCCAAGAGGCAAGATAATAAGGCCCCTTTTGCCAGAAAAGGCTTCATTTCAAAACTCCTGCTGGCACTACTTTTTAGTTCTTTTCCGGATCCCGAGATTTGTTGTTTTCTATTAAAGAACATAAGTAGCGCGAAAGCAATGGATATTCTTCCGCCCTCTTTCTAGATCCCTCCCTGGAAACCACGTTTGGACACGGTGGGGACAAAACCGCCAAGAATAACTCCGTATGGGTGACTCGGGCTGAAGAGCAACAACGAAAAAGGATTCTAGAAAATCAGGGGAAACGGGGTTATTTCGGTGGTGGAGCTGACCAGGATCGAACTGGCGACCTCTTGAATGCCATTCAAGCGCTCTCCCAACTGAGCTACAGCCCCACCGGGAAGCCGATTAATATTACAGGAAGCCGGCTTTCCGGTCAAGGCGCGAAATCGGGGACACGATACGAATTCCAGAGAATTCGTTCATGTCCCCGATTTCTTTTCCATCAAGACCTTTGATTGACCCCTAGCCAACCCTGTGATAATTAGGAGGAACCGATTCCGCAGGAGGTTCCTCATGACCCCGTCTCGTCGCTTTGACCAGAGGATCCGTCTTTGCCTTGGCCTCGCGGCCCTCGCCGTGATCTCGGTTTTGGCCGTGGCCCCGCCGGCCCAAGCGGCCGAGACCGCCGGGCCGGCCGCGCCGACGTCCTTGCGTTGCGAGTACCTCGTCAATCCCATGGGCATCGACATGGCCAAGCCGCGCTTCTTCTGGGTCGTTGGGCACCCGGAGCGGGGCCAGGCGCAATCGGCCTACCAGGTCGTCGTCTCGACCGATCCCAAGGCCGCAGCGGGCGATGTCTGGGACAGCGGCAAGGTCGCCTCCTCCAAGTCCGCGCAGGTCGCTTTCGCCGGGAAGGCGCTCGAGAGCGGCAAGTCCTATTTCTGGAAAGTCCGCGCCTGGGACCGGGACGGCCGCGAGAGCGCCTGGAGCGCCGTGGCGCGTTTCGACGCCGGACTTCTCGGCAAAAGCGACTGGAAAGGCGTCTGGATCGGCAAGAAAAACCAGCTCCGCAAGGAGTTCAGCCTCGCGGGCCGGGTCAAGCGGGCCCGGGCCTACATCGCCGGCCTCGGATATTACGAGCTTCGGTTGAACGGCCGCAAGGCGGGAAATCACGTCCTCGACCCGGCCTGGACGACCTATGACAAGCGTGTCCTCTACGCGACTTACGACGTGACGTCCTTTCTCCGCGAAGGCCCCAATGCCGTCGCCGTGACCCTCGGCAACGGCTGGTACAAGTCGCGGGCCCTCCTCCTCCAGCTCGACATCGAGCTCGAGGATGGGACGGCCGCGAGTGTCGTCAGCGACATATCCTGGAAGACCGCCGACGGGCCGATCTTCGAGGACAGCATCTACGACGGGGAATCCTACGACGCCCAGCGCGAAACGGCCGGCTGGGAACGCGCCGGATTCGACGACAAGGATTGGCCCGCCGCCGAGGCCGTCAAGGGCCCGGCCGGCGTCCTTTCGGCCCAGCTCATGCCGGCCATCCAGGTCGTCGACACCATCGTGCCGCTCAAGATGACCAGCCCCCTGCCCGGCGTCTACGTTTTCGACATGGGCCAGAACTTCAGCGGCTGGGCGCGCCTCCGCGTCGAGGGACCGCGCGGCACGGACGTCCGGCTCCGCTTCGCCGAGCTCCTCTACGAGAACGGCACGCTCAACCAGGAGAACCTGCGCGCGGCCCGGGCCGAGGACCACTACATCCTCAAGGGCGAGGGCGAGGAGATCTGGGAGCCGCGCTTCACCTATCACGGCTTCCGCTACGTCGAGGTCTCGGGGTTTCCGGGAACGCCCAAGCTCGACAGCCTCCGCGGCCGGGTCGTCCATTCCGCGGTCGAGCCCATCGGCAGCTTCGCCGCTTCCAAGGACATCCTCAACGGCCTCCAGCGCATCATCACCTGGGGCCAGAAGACCAACCTCCACAGCATCCCGACCGACTGCGACCAGCGCGACGAGCGCATGGGCTGGATGGGCGACGCCCAGGGCACGGCCGAGGAAGCCATCATGAACTTCGACATGGCCGCCTTCTACACGAACTTCGTCCGCGACATCCGCGACGTCCAGGACGAGAAGGGCCGGATCACGGACACGGTGCCCTTCATCTGGGGCTCGCGGCCGGCCGACCCGGCCTGGGGCACGGCCTATCCCCTGATCTGCTGGTACATGTATCAGTATTACGGCGACGCCCGCATCCTCGAGGAACACTACGACGGGCTCAAGAAATATGTCGACTTCCTGAAGAGCACGGCCGAGGGCGGCATCCTCAAGTGGAGCTCTTACGGGGACTGGGTGGCCGTCGAGAAGTGCCCGGGGTCGATCGTCTCGTCGTTCTATTATTATTACGACGTCAAAGTCCTGGCCGACACGGCCCGCGTCCTCGGCAAGACCGCGGACGCGGCGCTCTACGACAAGCTTGCCGCCGACATCCGCGCCGCCTTCAACCGGGAGTTCTACGATCCCAGGACGGGCGACTACGCCGACGGGACCCAGACGGCCAACACCCTGGCGCTCTTCCTCGATCTCCCCACCGAGAAGCAGGGCGGCGCCTGGGGCCGCCTCTTCGACGACATCGTTTACAAACACAACTCGCACCTGACGACGGGCATCGTCGGCACCAAGTACATCATGGAGCTCCTGACCCGGAGCGGCGCGTCCGACCTGGCCTATGATATCGCCGTCAAGACCGACTACCCGAGCTGGGGCTACATGATCGCCAACGGCGCGACAACCCTCTGGGAGCTGTGGCAGAAGCGCGACGGGCCGTCAATGAACTCGCACAACCACCCCATGTTCGGGAGCGTCGGCGCCTGGCTCTACAAGGCCCTGGCCGGGATCAACCTGGCGCCGGGGACGACGGGCTTCGAGAAGGTCCTCATCGCGCCGCAAATGGTGCGGGACCTGACGCACGCCTCGGGTTCGACCATGACCGTGCGCGGCGAAGTCGCTTGCGCCTGGTCGCGGACGGAGCGGTCCGTCCGGGTCGAGGTCACGATCCCATTCGGCTCGGAAGCCGAGGTCGTCATCCCCAAGCTCAATATCCGCGACATCAAGATCACTGAGGGAGGCCAGACGATCTGGGCGGGGGACACATACGTCGCCGGAGTCGCCGGGGTCACCGGAGCGGTCGACAAGGACGGCGCGATCCGCATCCAAACGGGCGGCGGCCGCTATATCTTCATACTGGAAGGCAATTGACGGCGATCAGGAGGTGACAGATGAAGTTCCAGGAACTGATAAAGAAGCGCTACAGCGTCCGGGCCTACAAGCCGGACGCCGTCGAGGACGACAAGCTCGCCCGGGTGCTCGAGGCGGCCCGCATCGCCCCCACGGCCGCCAACCGGCAGGCTTTCCGGGTCATCGTGATCCGGACCGAAGACCGCAAATCGGACCTGCGGCGCATCTACGGCCGGGACTGGTTCGTCCAGACCCCGCTCGTCCTGTGCGTCTGCGCCGTCCCTTCCGAGGCCTGGGTCCGGAAGGCCGACGGCTGGAACGCCGCCGAGGTCGACGCGACGATCGTCATGAGTCACATCGTCCTCGCGGCGGCCGCGGAAGGGCTGGGCACGTGCTGGATCGCCGCCTTCGATCCCGCCGCGGCCCGCGAGGTCCTTGGAATCCCCCTGGAGGTCATTCCCTCGGCCTTCACGCCGCTCGGCTACGCGGCCGATTCCGCCTTGCCCAAGAAACGCCGGCCGATCGTCGAGATCGTCCGTCGCGACCGCTGGTAGCCGCCTCCCGCCTGTCGCTCGGGAAATTTCAAAATATTTTCGCCAAACACTTGACTCTGACGTTACGTCATAGCGCACAATGGAGGCGTGGATAAGGTCATGAAGAACGGCTATCTCGTCCGGGAGTTCGCCAAGCTGACGCGGGTGACGGTCCGCACGCTCCACTACTACGACCAGATCGGGCTGCTCGAGCCGAGCTTCGAGCGGCCGAACGGCTACCGGGTCTACACCGACGCCGACCTGCTCCGGCTCCAGCAGATCGTCACCCTGAAGTTCATGGGCTTCTCTCTCGACGAGATCCGCCGCCTCCTCGACAGCAAGGGCTACGAGGCCGTGAAATCCCTCAAGGTCCAGGCTGAAGCGGTCAAGGACGAGATCGCCCGGCTGCGCGAGGCCTCGCGGGCCATCGAACAGGTCCTCCTCCGTCTCGAGAAGGACGGCCGCATCCACAAGGAAAAACTCATCAAAATCATGGAGGTCATTCAAATGGGCGAAGACGTCAAGAAAGGCTGGCACGAGAAGTTCTTCTCCGAGGCGGACCTCAAGAAGTTCGCCGAGGTCGGCAAGAACTACTCGCCGGAAGCGATGACCGCCTACCAGAACCGCTGGGCGGCGCTCATCGACGAGGTCAAGAAGAACGTCGGGCTCGACCCGGCGAGCGAGAAGGCCCAGGACCTGGGCCGGCGCTGGACGGCGCTTTTCAACGAGGCCTACGGCGGCCACCCGGAGCTCAAAACCAAGATCGCCCAGGCCTACAGCGCCGGCGCGATCCCGAAGGAAAACAACATGATCGCTCCGGAGGTCTGGGACTTCATCAAGAAAGTCCACGCAGCGGCCGAACAGAAGCGCTGATCGACTGAAACCCAACTCGACTTCGAGCGGCGGGGGGACCTCCCCCCGCCGCTTTACTTTGCCCGGCCATAGACTTATCATATTATCCTTCAGCCATCGGCAGGCGTTCTTCGACTTAAAGTCTATGTTTTGAATTGGGAGGATAAACCATGAGAGTATCCCAGACGTCATGTGCGCGGCTGGCGCGGCTCGCTCTGGTCGCGGGCGCCGCGGCCGTTCTGATCTTGACGGTCAGCGCGGCTCAAACGCAGGCCCGGCCCGCGCCCGAAGCTCCGGCCGCCGTCGCCGCCCGGGCGATCCCCGCGGCCGCTCCCGCCTCGGCCGTCCTCGAGTACAAGATGCCGACCGGACGCGCCCTGACCTATCAGGTCAAGTCCGAGCAGTCGCAGGTCATGGATATCCAGGGCCAGTCGATGGATACGCAAACGACGGGCACGAGCACCTTCACCTTCAAGGCGAAGGGCCTCAAGGACAAGGACCTCCTCCTGGGTGTGACGATCGACGACATGGCCATGACGGTGACCAACACCGCCCAGGGCGACATGTCCCCTGATATGGCTGCGGTCAAGGGAAAGTCCTTCGATATGGTCCTCTCCCCTCTCGGATCTGAAGTGGACGTCTCCGGCGCCGAAGCCATCACCTTCGATATGGCCGGCGATACGCGCAATCTCTCCTCCAGCTTCAAGATGTTCTTCCCCGACCTGCCGGGGAAGCCGGTCAAGGTCGGGGACACCTGGCCATCGAGCGGCGGGACCGAAGAAAAGTCGAGCTCGATGGACGTCCGGATCGACCTCCAGAACGTCAACACTCTCGAGGGCTTCGAAACCGTCGACGGGATGGAATGCGCCCGGATCTCCTCGCAGGTCACCGGGACCATCACCGGCACCGGGAACCAGGGCGGCGCTGACCTGACCTTCTCGGGGACCAGCAAGGGCAAGGACGTCTGGTACTTCGCGGTCAAGGAAGGGATCTACGTCAAGATGACTTCCGAGTCCACGACCCAGATGTCCGTCGACGTGCCCGTCGCGGGACAGACCATCCCGGTGACCCAGACGGACAAAAGCGAGGTCAAGCTGACGAGCCATTGAGCGGGACCCTCGAAGCACGCCCCGCGGAAGGCCGGGAGCAAGGCCGGCCTCTGAGTCCGGAGGGCCCATGACATCCGAAGACGTCGCGCAGGCGCGGGCTGCCGCCGCGGCCCTGCTCAAAAAGGCCCGGGTCGCCGTCACCCGGAACGAGCTCGAGAGCATGGACATCGCCGACCTCGGCCTCGGCGATATCAAGCGCCTGGGGCTCGAGGTCATCGTCTACGAGAACAACGACCGCTATTGCGCCAAGGAGATCGTCCTCCTGCCCCGCCAGATCTGCCCGGAGCACCGCCACCCGCGCGTCAACGGCCGGAATCCGGGCAAGAAGGAGACTTTCCGGTGCCGCTACGGGGAGGTCTACCTCTATGTCGCCGGCGAGCCCACGGCCAAGCCGATGGCCCGCGTGCCGCGGAAATACAGGTCGTTCCTGACCGTCCGGCGCGAGATCGTGCTCCGGCCCGGCGACCAGTACACGCTGCCGCCGGACTCCCTCCACTGGTTCCAGGCCGGCGACAAGGGGGCCGTCATTTCGGAGTTTTCGTCGACGAGCACGGACGAGAACGATGTCTTCTCCGACCCCCGCGTCCGCCGGGTCGGGAGCTAGGACCGCGCCTCCCGTGATCGAGATCGGCGTTCCGGTCGAGGAGCTGGCCGCGCGCCGCGAGCGCGTCGAAAAGACCCGGCGCTTCGAGCGTCCCGATCGCATCGCCGTCATCCCGGCCGTCGCCCATCGCTACCTCGTTCCCAGGATCGGGGTGCGCTTCCGCGATTATTACGGCGATCCGGAGACCATGCTCCGGACGCAGATCCTGGCCCAGAAGTGGCTCCTCGAGAATATCCGCACGGACGCGTATTCGATCACCGGGCCCTGGGTCGGCGCCTGGACCGACTTCCAGAACACGTTCGAATCGGGCAGCCTCGGCGTCGAGATCGTTTTCCCCGAGGACGACATCCCCTGGACCGGACGCGGCTGGGTGACCGGCGACGCCGACCTCCGGCGTCTCGAGGCGATGGACTTCATCCACGACGGGATCAACGCGAAACAGATCGCCTACCGCGAGGCGATGAGGAACGTGGCCGCGAAATATCCCGTCCGCTTCCTGGGCGGACCGGTCTTCTACCCGGGCGAGAACCCGGCCCTGACGCACACGTCCGACGGTCCGTTCGGCGTCGCCGGCGACCTCATGGGCAAGACGGAGATCTTCATCGCGGTCAAGGAGCGGCCGGATTTCGTCCGGGAGCTCCTCCGCATCGTCACGGACAAGCTCATCGAGTATCTCGACTTTTGTTGGGCGGAGGAGGGGCTCCCCTCGCCCAAGGACTTCGCCTGGACGGACGACCTGGCCGTCTCGCTCTCGGCCGCGACCTTCCGCGAGGTCGTGCTGCCGTCCGAGAAGCGGCTGCGCTTCCACTTCGACGGCCGGACGAGCCTCCACATGTGCGGCAAGAGCGACCACCTGCTCGAGATCTTCCGCGACGACCTGGCCATCCACGAGCTCCAGGGCTTCGGCTACGAGGTCGACCTCGACCGGATCGGCCGAGGCCATGGGCGGACGGGTCGTTCTCATCGGCAATGTCAACCCGATGCTCATCCACGCCGGCACGCCGGACGAGGTGCGTGGCGCGACGCGGCGGGTCATCGAGAAGCTCGGGCCGCGCGGCGGGCTGATCATCCAGGACGGCAACAACATCCCGCCGGGATCGCCGCTGGCCAACATCAACGCCATGATGGAAGGCGGCCGAATGATGGAAACGGCCGAGGCGTGGGGAAGGGCGTGAGGGGGGCGGGGCCCGGAGGCTGATGCCGTCACTCGGCCGCGGCCTCGGCCATGGCGGCCACGTTGCGCGGCGGGACGTCGGGCAGGATCGCTTCGTGGCTGGGGCTGACGATGAGATGCGGTCCCAGGACGGCCTTGACCCGCCGGACCTCGGCCTTGACCTCCTCGGGCGAGCCGAGGGGAAGGATGCGCTGGGTGTCGACCCCTCCGAGGAAGGCGATCTTTCCGCCGAAATCCCGGGCCAGCGTCTCGGCGTCCATGTGCGCGGCCTTGGCCTGGAGCGGGTGGAGGCAGTTGACGCCCGAGGCGATGAGCTTGGGGATGACCCGGTGGATCGAGCCGCAGGAGTGGAGCACGACCTGGTAGCCGCGCCGGTGGGCCTGCCCGGTGAGCTTCTGGAACCAGGGCAGGATGAAGCGGTCGAAGAGCGCCGGGCTGATCATCAGGTCGAGCTGGGTGCCGAAGTCGTTGCCGAAGAAAAGGGCGTCGATGCGGTCCCCGGCGGCGTCGAAGAAGCGCTCGTTGGCCTGGTAATAGAAGCCGCAGACCCGGTCCGTGGCCGCTTCGACGACCTCGGGGTTGGTCCGCATCTTGACGAAATAGGCCTCCATGCCGAAGAAGTCCATGAGGTCGTGGAAGAAGGGCGTCCAGAATCCGGAGGCGCGGTAGTGGGGGCCGGCCGCGTCGAGGGCGCGCAGCGTCTCCGAAAAATCGAGGATGGCCGGGTCGGGCCAATCGAAGCGCTCGAGCTCGGAGGGGTCTTCGACCTCGGCCAGGGGGCCCGCCTGGCCGTGACTCGCCTTGCCGGCGGCCCAGTTCCAGCTGAAGATCCCCTTCGAGGCCGGGGTCGGGAAGGTCGTCTCGGCGAAGCTCGGCGAGATCCAGCGATAGTCGTCGCCGAGCTTGCGGCGGAGCTCCTCCTCGGTCGTCGTCCCGAAATAACGGTGAAGGCCCGGCCAGCTGTCGGCGTGGGGATTGCCGAGCCAGAGCCCGCAGCGCGGGGCCGGCTTGAGCCCGATGATGGCCTTGAGGACCTCACGGCTGGTCATATCACTTCCGGCGTTCGTCGATGGCATGGCCCGCTGAACCTCTCCAATTATTAGAGGAATCCGGAATCCCGGTCAAGTGCCGCCCCTTTTAAAATCCTAGAATTTCAGTAAGATGGGCCGAGGAAAGGAGACCGTATGCGAAACCATCCCAAAAGATCGGTGCTGCTCCTTGCCGGTTTGGCACTGGGCGCCTTCACGGCCGGCCATGCGTCCAGGGCTGAAAGCCCGTCGATGACCAAGCCGACCTACCTTTATAGAACGACTTTCGTGCGGGCCGCGCCGGGCAAGCTGCCGGACCTCATTGAGCTCTATAAAGGGCGGATGGCGGTCATCGAAGCGGCGGGCGATGCACGTCCCTTGTGGTGGCGGCACACCCAGGGCGACCAATGGGACCTCATGCTCCTCACGCCGATGGGAAGCTACGCCGAGTATTATGCGAAAGCGCGGCTGGCGCGACGAGACAAGGCCGCGGCGGCGGCGGGAATCTCCGCTGGAGATTTCGCCCGCGGGCTCGAGGCGTGCTCGTCCTGGAAAGAAGATCTCTTTGTCTTTGGACCGCCGCTCGAGACCGTGAAAAAGACCTTCGAAGGCACGGGTTACTACCACATCGAGATCTTCATCTCGCTTCCGGGAAAAGAGGAGGAGCTCTACAAGGAGCGCGAGATGGAGAACGTCTACGCGGTCGCGTCAGGGCGGCCTTCTAACATGATCTTCGTCCGCGACCAGGGCGCCTCGTGGGACCTGTTCACGCTCGGGTGTTACCGCGACCTCCAACATTGGGCGGGGTCGAGCGGCTTGACCAAGGAGCAACGGGACGCGGCGGCCCGGAAGGCCGGGTTCAAGAGCGCCGACGACATCGGACCCTACATGAGGACGCTCATCGACATGCACCGCGACACGATGGGCGTAGCGGTCAAATAGCGGGCGTCTCTTCGTCGATCATCCGGACGGCCCGCCAACGGCCGTCTCCGTCGAAACGCAGGGTCTTGATCTCGAAAGGTGCGAAGGACAGTCCCCTTTCCTGAGCCGGGGACGCGTGCCGCGGATCCTCAGCTTCAGGATTATCCGAAGCGGGCTCGTTTCCTCGTGTTCGGGGCGCGGCCGGCTCGACTTTCAGCTCACACTTTGTTTTCTTCCCGACGGCCTCCTGCAGCCTAAGGATCAGCGCTCCACCATCCCAGGACCGCTTGCAGGCGAGCATTCGCACGCTGGACGGCTTGAGTGAGAGCAAGAGCTCCCGTGGCTGTGCCTGCCGCGCATCATAAGGCAGGTGAGCGTAGGCCGCCGGCGGAGCGGCAAGATGATCCGCCAGGCCCGGCATCAGCGCCTTGACCGAAGCTGGCGCGCCGGCCGCGACGAGGAGCCGGAACTCATGAACGCCGATGTCGGCGAATTTCCATACGGGGGGACATGTACCTTTGGTACGTGTCCCCACTTTTGATGCCGCCGTATCGAGGTCGAATCCCCGCTCGTGGCAATAGGCGGAGCTCCGGAGAACGGACAGGCGGATCTCGCCGTCCTTGAAATCCAGGCCGTTCTGGCCGCTCGAGGCGACGCCGATCGCGGCGGGCTTGCCGGCCGATCGTCCCTCGACGACCAGCCACCGGCCGTGGACGTGCTCCTCCCCGTCCGCGGGCCGATGGATCGCTCCGCCCGGGACCTCGGCGAGGAGCGTGGGCGATGATAGGGACGTCGGCACGCTGAGCTTCAGCCGGCGCCGCTCCTCGTTCCAGGTGACGCGGAAACGGAACTCGAGGACGGGCCAGGATGGATAGGCCACGACGTCCGTGACGACGCGGCTTTTGCGGTACGAAAAGATCGACCGCGTCACCGTCCGGATGGGGCCGCTCTCGATGACGAAGGGAGGGCACGACGGCTTGAAGCGGCCGACGATCTTGCGGTAGCCGCCGCGGCCCGTTCCCCACGAATCCGCCGTATCCTCGATGACAAGAGGTTCGAAGAGAGGCCCGGCGAGGCATTCCTTTTCCGTTCTGCCCGGCCCGGATTTCAGCAACCGGACGAGTCCGGTCGCGCGGTCAATTCGGTAGGGAACGGGGACATGTACCTTAGGTACGTGTCCCCGGCTTTCGGCTTCCCGGCTCTCGGCTTCGTTGGTTTTGCCGGAGGGGATTTCGAACGCTCTCAGGTAATATCTCGAAACGCCCACCCCCGGCAGGTCGTCGACGAACGAGATCCGCCGCCGCCAGCTATTGAACGGCAGGAGGGACTCGGGCTGTTCTTCCTGGCAGGCGACCTCGCGGCCGTCGGCCCGGAAGAGCCGCATGCGCCACGTCCCCGTCCAGAAGGGCCGATGGTCGGCCATGCATTCGAATTCGACGGGGACACGGCGGAGGGAGGCGTTGGCGCTGAAGACGGTGACGGGGAGCGAGGGGCTGTTGCGGCTGCCGCGGTTGAGGGAAGCGAGGGACCGCAGGGCGGCCGCGCGGCCGATGTCCTCGGCCCGGCCGTACTGACCGAGGGCATCGCGCTCGGCGGGCTCGATGCAGGTGCCGGTCAGAATGTCGTGGAAATCGTTGAACAGGTGCAGCTTCCAGGCCTCGGCCAGTTCGGGCTCCGGGCCCGTCTCCGGGGCGAGCCACCAGGACGCCGCCGACGCCGCCTCCGCTTGGACGAGGCTGCCGAGGCTTGTGACCGCGCGCCGTTTGAGACGGGAGAGCGAGGTATAGCAGCCGGTGAACGAGCGTTGGAGGTCGCCGTCATGGATGGGGGCGACGGCCGCCGCATCCTTGACCGCGTCATAGAACCGGTCGGGCGTGCTGTGGAGGATGCGGACGCGCGATTCGCGGGCGATGGAGGCGTCGATCGTCTCAAGGTCGCGGCGCGTCGCCCCGCCGCCATGGTTGCCGAGGCCCCAGAAGACGGGCACGTCGCGGCCGAGCTTCAGAGCGAGATCGACTCCGGCGCGAAGGCGGTCCTCGATGTTGTCGTGCTCGGTATGGTAGAGACCGACGGCGATGCGGTAGGCCGGGATGGTCGTGCCGTCGATGCCGCGCCAGCGGTAGAGATCGGCCGGAAGCGCGAGCTCCCCGGCCTGGGGGCGCATGTGGACGTACATCTCGTAGCCGGCGAGGCGCAGGATCTGGGGCAGCCCGCCGCTGTGGCCGAAGGAATCGAAATTGTAGGCGACGCGGGGCGCGGCGTCGAAGCGGTCCCGGAAGTAGCGGCGGCCCTCGGCGATCGTCCGGATGAGCGATTCCGTTCCCGGCAGATTAGCGTCGGGCTGGATGAACCAGCCGCCCGAAATAGCCCAGCGCCCGGCCTTGACGAGGCGGCGGATGTCATCGAAGAGCGCCGGATCGAGCCGCTCGGCCCACTGGTAGAGGACGGCCTCGTTGTGGCAGAAGATGAGCGAGGGATGCTCATCGAGGATATCGACGGCGTTCCGGAAAGTCGCCAGGGCCTCCGACGCGCCCTCGTCCCAGCGCCACTGCCAGACGGGATCGAGATGCGCGCCGCAGATCAGGTGCACCGAAATCGGCATCTAGAGCTCATCTTTGCTGGGCAGGTTCTTGTACCAGGTGAAGTACAGGACGACCGCGATCGCGGCCGCGCCGGCGGCCCAGATCCCCAGTTGCTTCCAGTTCCGCATGAACAGGTAGAAGGGCAGGATGGCCAGGGAGAACTGGAATCCCGCGGTGACGAAGCCGTTGAGCAGGTCGATCTTCGGCATCTTGTCCTTGGCCGGCACGAGCCCACGCCTGACGCACTCCCGCCGGACCGGTCCCCAGAACCCGAACGGGCGGACCTTGGCATAGAACTTGACCAGGACCTCCATGTCCGCGGGTTTCGTCAGCGCCGCCACGACGAGGGTCGTCGCGAGGCTGAGCCCCACGTCGATGGCCAGCGAGGCCGACGCGTGCAGGCCCTTGACGAAGACGAGCCGGAGCGAGATCAGGACGGCCGAGACGCCCATGCTCCAGACGAAGGCCCTGGCCCCGAACCGCCAATAATGCCAGCGCAGGGTCGCCGGCACGAGGATGACCGTGACGACGACGAAGACCATCATCTCCCAGGCCGTGACGATGTTCGTGAACGAGAGCGAGAAGACGAACCCGATGAGGACGGCCGCGACCGAGGCGATCTGCCCCAGCCGGACGAGCTTCTTCTGGCTCAGGTCCTTGGCGATATAGCGTTTGACGAAATCGTTGATGACGACGGAGCTGGTGACGTTGATCATGGCGCTGATCGTCGACATCAGCGCCGCGAGCAGAACGGCCATGAACAGGCCGCGCAGCCCGACCGGCATCTTCAGCAGGACGAGGGGCATGATCTTCTCGGCGTCGAACCCGGCCTGGTTCCCCAGATAAAAGATCCCCAGGACCATGAAGGAGACGCCGAGGACCCAGCGCAGGTTGTAGCCGACCGTCCACATCCCGGCGGCCAGCTGGGCGTCGCGCGGCGACTTCGTCGTCAGGAAGAACTGGAAGTCCCAGACGTTCGGCCCGGCCAGGAGGCGGAAGATCATCCAGAAGAACCCCGCCGCCATGAGCGGGCCGAACATCCCGAAATGCTGGTAGGCCGGCGGCGTCTCCGCCGCGAACCCCGACCAGAGATGCCACGTCGGCGCGAGCGAGAACCAGCCCGGGTCCTTGTGGATGAAGGTCATCGCGGCGGGCTTGGCGAAGACCATGACGCCCAGGATGACCGCCCCGACGCCGATGAGGAGCGTCTGGAAAATGTCCGTGAGGATGACGCCGAAGAACCCGCCCAGGGTCACGTAAATCCCCACGACGGCCAGGACGATGAGCGTCGCCTCCCAGCGGGGCAGGGGCAGGAACTCCTCGACGAACTTGCCCGTGCCGACGCTGATGAACATCAGGTTGCAGATCATCAGCACGAGCAGGAAGATGGCCGCCGCGAGCCGGGCGGCCTCGGCGTCCTTCCCCGTGCCGAAGCGCGTCTCGTTCCACTCGGCGAAGGTCATGACCCCCGACCGGCGGATGTACTTGGCCTGAAAGGCCATGTAGAAGCAGATCATGAACCAGCCCCAGAAGATGTGCGTCGCCCACATCGACTTGAGCCCGACGTAGAAAATGAGCCCGATCATGGACATCGTGCCGCCGATATCGATGTAGCTCGAGCAGCCCGAGAGACCGAGCATCCACCAGGGCACGTTGCGGTCGGCCAGGTAGAAGGAGTCGAGCTTTTTGGTCGCCCGCTTCCGGAGGACCACCCCGACCATGGCCACGGCGACGAGGTAGACGGCGATGATAACCAGATCGACGGGGTGGAGGTTCATGCCCCTTCTATACCACCGCCCGCGAACGACCGTCAATTCCCCCTCTGTTTTTCTGCCGCGAATCGTGCTAAAATATCTCTTCAAAAGGACGGAGAATTATGCCTCAGACTAAGAATAAACCGATGCGAAGCCTTCTTTTCTGGATCTCGGCCGGGATCATCATCATCCTCGCCTGGAGCCTCCTCCAGTCCCCGGCCATGGCCAAGAAGGAGGTCACCTTCTCCCAGTTCATGACCGAGGTCGAGCAGGGCAAGGTCGAAGAGGTCACCATCCAGGACAACGACGTCCGCGGCAAGTTCACGGACGGCCAGACCTTCAAGACCGTTCTTCCCGCGGGCTACACCGACCTCATCAAGATCCTCCGCGACAACAAGGTCAACATCGTCGTCAAGGACACCTCCCGGAGCCCGATCCTTTCGATCCTCCTGAGCTCGCTGCCCTTCCTCCTGCTCATCGTCTTCTGGGTCTTCTTCATGCGCCAGATGCAGTCCGGCGGGAACAAGGCCATGGCCTTCGGCAAGAGCCGGGCCAAGCTCTTCTCCGCCCAGCAGAAGAAGGTGACCTTCAAGGACGTCGCCGGGGTCGAGGAGGCCGAGTACGAGCTCGGCGAGATCATCGAGTTCCTCAGGGAGCCGCGCAAGTTCCAGCGCCTCGGCGGGCGCATCCCCAAGGGCGTCCTGCTCGTCGGCGCTCCGGGCACGGGCAAGACGCTCCTGGCCCGGGCCGTGGCCGGCGAAGCCGACGTGCCCTTCTTCTCCATCAGCGGCTCGGACTTCGTCGAGATGTTCGTCGGCGTCGGCGCGTCGCGGGTCCGCGACCTCTTCGACCAGGGCAAGAAGCACGCCCCCTGCCTGATCTTCATCGACGAGATCGACGCCGTCGGACGCCAGCGCGGCGCCGGGCTCGGCGGCGGCCACGACGAGCGCGAGCAGACGCTCAACCAGCTCCTCGTCGAGATGGACGGCTTCGACTCGAACGAGGGCATCATCCTCATCGCCGCGACCAACCGGCCCGACATCCTCGACAGCGCCCTCCTCCGGCCCGGCCGCTTCGACCGCCGCATCATCGTCAACATGCCCGACGTCAAGGGCCGCGAGGACATCCTCGGCGTCCACGTCCGCAGGGTCCCCCTGGGCGAGGACGTCGACCTCAAGGTCCTGGCCCGCTCGACCCCCGGCTTCAGCGGGGCCGACCTGGCCAACCTCGTCAACGAGGCCGCCCTGCTCGGGGCGCGCCTGGGCGAGGACAAGGTGACCATGAAGGACCTCGAATCGTCCAAGGACAAGGTCCTCATGGGCGTCGAGCGCAAGAGCATGATCATCAGCGAGGAGGAGAAGAAAAACACCGCCTTCCACGAGGCCGGCCACGCCCTCACCGCCGCGCTCATCCCCGAGGCCGACCCCATCCACAAGGTCACGATCATCCCGCGGGGCCTGGCCCTGGGCCTGACCCAGCAGCTGCCCCTCGACGACCGCTACACCTACACCAAGGAGTATCTCGAAGCCCAGCTCTCCGTGCTCATGGCCGGCCGCGTGGCCGAGATGCTGTTCCTCAACAAGACGACGACGGGCGCGGCCAACGACTTCGAGAAGTCGACCGAGATCGCCCGCAAGATGGTCTGCCAGTGGGGCATGTCGGACCTGGGGCCGCTGACCTACGGGGAACGCGACGACCTCATCTTCCTCGGCCGCGATCTGGCCGTGAACAAGAACTACAGCGAGAGGACCTCCGAGCGCATCGACGACGAGGTCAAGAAGATCGTCACCCGCAGCCTGCACCGCACCCAGGAGCTGCTCGAAGCCAACCGGGACAAGCTCCTCAAGATCGCCGAGATGCTCCTCGAGAAGGAGTCCCTGAGCTCCGACGAGATCAACGCCATCGCCGAGGTCAAGAAAGAGGCCCCGGTCCAAGGAAAGGCCTTTGGCCCGGCGGCCGGCACGCCCGGAGAGCCGCCCGGGCAAGGCTGAGACAGGACCGGGCGAGGACCATGAGAAGAGAGACGCGCACCCTGGAGATCAGGGGGCGGCGTTTCGCCCTCGGCCCGCGCACCTGGCTCATGGGCGTCGTCAACGTCACCCCCGATTCTTTTTCGGACGGCGGAGCGTACTTCGACGCCGCGAAGGCCGTCGACCGCGGCCTCGAGCTCGTCTCCGAAGGCGCGGACATCGTCGACGTCGGCGGGGAAAGCACGCGGCCCGGCTCCCGTCCCGTCCCCGAAGCCGAGGAGATCGGCCGGGTCGTCCCGGTCATCGGGCCTTTGCGCCGGAAGACGCAGGCGCTCATCTCCGTCGACACGACCAAGGCCGCCGTGGCCCGGGCCGCCCTCGACGCGGGAGCCGACATCGTCAACGACACGAGCGCCTTCCGCTTCGACCCGGCCATGCCGGGGACGGTGGCCCGCTCGGGAGCCGGCGTCGTCCTGATGCACATGCAGGGAACGCCCCTGACGATGCAGCAATCCCCCCGCTACGAGGACCTCATCGGCGAGATCAGCGGCTTCCTGGCCGAACGGATCCGCGTCGCCGAGGCCGCCGGCATCCCCGGTGAGCGCATCGTCGTCGATCCCGGCATCGGCTTCGGCAAGTCGTTCGACCACAATCTCGAGATCCTGCGCCGCCAGGGGTCCTTCCACGGGCTCGGCCGGCCTCTGCTTCTCGGCTTCTCGCGGAAGGCGTTCCTGGGGAGGATCCTCGGGCGGCCGCCTGACGAGAGGCTCGAGGGAACGATCGCCGCCGCGGTCCTGTCGGTCGAGCGCGGCGCCCACATCCTGAGGGTCCACGACGTCGGGCCGGTCGCCCGGGCCGTCCGCTCGGCCGAGGCGATCCTGGGATGCGGCGACGACGACGCGCGCGCCGCCGCGGGCGAGGAGGGGAAGGCCGGCCATGTTCGCTGACGTCTGGACGATCGTCCGGGGGATCACCGTCCTCGACGTCCTCGACATCCTGCTCATCGCCTTCATGATCTATTACGTCCTCCTGCTCATCCGGGACACTAAAGCCTATCAGGCCGCGGTCGGGCTGGCGCTCATCGGCGCCCTCTACCTGCTGACGGTCTGGGGCCGGCTCAGCGTCTCCAACCGCATCATCCGCTCCTTCGTCAATTACCTGATCATCGCCGTCATCGTCTTGTTCCAGGCGGAGATCCGGAGGTTCCTGACCGAGATCGGCTCGCGGACCTTCCGCAAGCCCTTCGCCCTCCGCTCCTTCCAGGAGAAGATCGAGGACCTGTTCCAGGCCATCGACTTCCTGTCGCAGAAGAAAATCGGGGCCCTGATCGCCATCGAGAAGGAGATCTCCCTTTCGGGCTACGCCGATCGGGGGGCCGAGGTCGACGCGGTCCTGTCCAAGAATCTTCTCGTCTCGATCTTCTTCCCCCACTCGCCCCTCCACGACGGGGCGGTGATCATCAAGGGCGACAAGATCCTCGCGGCGGCCTGCCTGCTGCCGCTGCCGGCTTCCCATCGGCTGAAGAGCCCGTTCCAGACGCGGACCCGTCACCTGGCCGCCATCGGCCTTTCGGAGGAGACCGACGCCGCGGTCATCGTCGTCTCCGAGGAGACCGGGACCGTATCGCTGGCCATCAAGGGCCAGCTCGAGCGCTTCGGCGACAAGGACGCCATGGAAAGACGGCTGCTCGGCTATCTGAGAGACACATGAGACGCACGCTGGCCCACTGGATCACCCGGGATTGGCAGCTGAAGCTCGTCTCGCTCGGCCTGGCCCTCGGGCTGTGGCTCCTGCTCGTCCCCTCCGAGAAGATGTCGTCCGAAAAATCCCTGAGCATCCCGCTCGAGACCCGCAACGTCCCCGCCGGATTGGAGATCGTCGAACGGCCGGTCCCGACGATCGACGTCACGGTCCGGGCGCCCAAGCGCCTGCTCGGCGAGATCGGACCGTCGAGCCTCGTGGCCAGCCTCGACCTCGACCGGGCCACCGTCCTCCAGCAGGAGTACGCTCTCAACGCGTCGATGATCGCCCTGCCGCCGGGCGCGGAAGTGGTCAAGATCTCGCCCTCCAAGGTGACGATCAAGCTGGAGAGGACGGCCGAGGCCCTGCTCGAGGTCCATGCGACGGTTCGCGGCAAGCCCGCGGCGGGCTTCCGCGTCGCCCGGACCGAGATCGAGCCGGCCCATGTCGCCATCCAGGGGCCGGAAAGCCGGATCAAGGCCAGCGACGCCGCGGTGACGGCCCCGGTCGACGTCGCGGGCCTGGCCCAATCGACCATCTTCGACGCCGACATCATTCTCCCCCGGCCGGAGCTCCGCTTCGTCTCGCCTCAGACGAGCGCCCGGGTCATGGTCATCATCGAGGCGGAAAAGACGGCGGCCGCGGCGCCGGCCAAAAGAAAGAAGTCCTGACGCCATGAAGAAGAAGCTCTTCGGGACCGACGGAGTCCGGGCGGTCGCCGGGCATTTTCCGCTCGACCCGCCGACGATCTCGCGGCTCGGCCAGGCCCTGGTCCGGCTGCTCGAATCGAAGGGGCAGGGGACGCGGCTGCTCATCGGCCGGGACACGAGGGAATCGGGTTCGTGGATGGAACGCGCGCTCGCCCGCGGCGTGCGCACGGCCGGCGGCGAGGCGGTGTCGGCCGGAGTCATTCCGACCTCGGCCGTCTCGTACCTGACGAAGACCCACGGCTTCTCGGCCGGCGCGGTCATCTCGGCCTCCCATAATCCGTTCGAGGATAACGGCATCAAGGTCTTCTCCCCTCTCGGCGTGAAGATCCCGGACGAGTGGGAGCTCGAGATCGAGGCGGACGTCCTCGAAGGGCGGGGCCGGCTGCCCGGCCACGAGATGGAGGTCGAGGTCGACGGCGCCCTGGCCGGCGATTACTACGATTACCTGACCGGCCGCGTCCGGCCGGCCGCAGGCGCGGCGCGCCTCAAGGTCATCGTCGACTGCGCCAATGGCGCGAGCTCCGTGCTGGCGCCGCGAGTCCTCGCTTCCCTCGGATTCGACGTCGAGGCGATCAATGCCTCGCCCGACGGGCGGAACATCAACGCCGGCTGCGGCTCGCTCCATCCCGAGGGCCTGGCCGCTCGGGTCCGGGCGGCGGGCGCGGCCATCGGCATCGCCTACGACGGGGACGCCGATCGCGCCCTCTGGGTGGACGCGGACGGACGCCTCCTCAGCGGCGACCACACGCTCTTCGTCCAGGCCCTGCACATGAAGGAGACGCGCCGGCTGCGGACGAACGAGGTCGTGGCGACGAGCATGAGCAACATGGGCCTCGAACGGGCCTTCGAGGAGCGCGGCATCGGCCTCGTCCGGGCCAAGGTCGGCGACAAGTATGTCCACGAGGAGATGGTCGCCCGGGGGGCCAACCTCGGCGGCGAGCAGTCCGGCCACACGATCTTCCTCGACGACCTGCCGACGGGCGACGGCCTCCTGACGTCGCTGCGGATGCTCGAGGTCATGGTCGAGCGGGGCGCGACGCTGGCCTCCCTCGTCCAGGGGATGACCGAGTTCCCCCAGACGCTCGTCAACGTCCGGGTCCGGAGGAAGCCCGACTTCTCGGAGCTCGGGGAGGTCATGGCCGCGGTCGATGTCGTCCGCAGCCACGTCGGCCGGGACGGCCGCATCGACCTGCGCTATTCGGGGACGGAGCCGCTGGCCCGGATCATGGTCGAGGCCCGCGACCGGGCCACCGTCGATTCCTGCGCGACACTGGTCGCCGAAGCCGTCCGCCGGCGCATCGGGGAGAAATGACATGAGACTGGCCGTCAACATCGACCATTTCGCGACGCTGCGGGAGGCCCGCAAGTCCACCGAGCCCGAGCCCGTGCTCGCGGCCCTGCTCGCGGAGCAGGCCGGCGCCCACGGCATCGTCTGCCATATCCGCGGCGACCGGCGGCACATCAAGGAGCGGGACCTGCGGCTGCTGAGGGACGCCCTCAAGACCAAGCTCAACGTGGAGATGGCCGCGACGGACGAGATGAAGAGAATCGCGCTCGAGATCCGGCCCGACGTCGTCTCGCTCGTGCCCGAGCGGCCCGAGGAGCTGACGACGGAAGGGGGACTGAAGGTCGCGGCGAACCGGAAGGCCCTGGCTCCCCACGTCAGGGCGCTGGGGAAGGCGGGCATCCGGACGAGCATCTTCATCGACACGAATCTCGAGGAGATCAAGGCGGCGCGGGAGATCGGCGTCGACCTCATCGAGATCAATACCGGTCCCTACGCCGACCTCAAGGAAGGCGCGGCGCGGGAGAAGGCTCTCGAGGCCGTCCGGAAGGCGGCCGCATTCGGTCACAAGATCGGACTCGAGGTCCACGGCGGCCATGGCCTCGACTACAGGAACGTCGGTCCGATCGTGGCCATTCCCGAGATCGCCGAGCTCAGCATCGGCTTTGCCATCGTCGCCCGGGCGGCCGTCGTCGGCATCGAGCGGGCGGTCCTGGACATGCTCGCGCTCCTTCATGGGAATCATGGACATCCGCATCGACATCGAACGCCTGAAACGCGACCTCGAGGAGCTCGGCCGCATCGGCCGGGACGAGCGCGGCGGCGGGGTCAACAGGCCCTCGTTCAGCGCGGCCGACCTGGAGGCCCGGGCCTGGCTCAAGAAGAAGATCGAGGAGGCGGGCCTCTGCTATCGCCAGGACGGCGCGGGCAACCAGTTCGGACGCCTCGAGTGCGCCGGGAAGACGGTCCTGGCCGGCTCGCACATCGACACGGTGCCGAACGGCGGCATGTTCGACGGGGCGGTCGGCGTGCTGGCGGCGCTCGAATGCGCCCGCCGGATCAGCGAGGAGAAGGTCCCGCTGACGAAGGCCCTCGAGGTCGCGTCCTTCACGGACGAAGAGGGCAACCTCGTCGGGGATTTCCTGGGCAGCCGGGCGTTCATGGGGCTCGTCGACGAGGACGAGGTCCGGAACGGCCGGACGTCGTTCGGCGTCCCGTTCAGCGACGTTCTGAAGAGGACCGGCTTCACGGCCGACGGGATCCTCGGCGCCCGCAAGGACCGGCCCGAGCTCGAAGCCTATGTCGAGCTCCACATCGAACAGGGACCGGTCCTCGAGGACGAGGGCATCCCGATCGGCATCGTCGAGAGGATCGCCGGCAAGCACTACCGGCAATGCGCCTATATCGGCGAATCGGGCCACGCCGGGACGACGCCGCTCGAGCTGCGCCACGACGCCTTCCTCGGGCTGGCCGATCTGGCCCTCCGGGCGACCCAGCTCGTGGCGACCCGATACTATGGCAGCGTGCTGACCGTCGGCCGGGCGGCTCTGCACCCCGGCTCCTTCAGCGTCATCCCCGGCCGGGCCGATTTCACCCTGGAGTTCCGAAGCTCTTCGGCCGAGGCGATGGCCGCGATCGAAAAAGAGGTCTTCGCCCTGGCCGAGGATATCGCCGCGACCCGCGGCCTGACCTTCATCTCGAAGGTCATCGACAAGACGGCGCCGATCACGGTCGCGCCGCGCCTCGTTGGCCTCATCGAGGAGGAATGCCGGTCCCTCGGCTATCCCTCGATGAAGATGACGAGTGGAGCCGGCCACGACGCCCAGATCATCGCCGCGGCCTGCGATTCGGGAATGATCTTCATCCCGTCGCCCGACGGCATCAGTCATTCGCCGGGCGAGCGAGTCGATTGGGCCGACCTGGAGAAGGGCGCCAACGTTCTCCTGCGGACCCTCCTCCGCCTCGTCAAATAAGAAGGGGTCAAACCTACGCGATGCCAGTTAAAAACTGGCATCGCGTAGGTTTGACCCCTTCTTTTTTCTTATCTTACGCCGTAGCCGTAGATCACAACCCGTTTGTCGCCGATGAGCGGCCAGCCGTTCTTCCAGTCGTATTCTTCGCAGCCCTCGGGCATCGGGTTGATCCGGATGACGCAGGCTCCGCGGATGCAGGCCCCCGCGTTGTGATCCATGCCGGGGACATAGTCCCAGCCATCGCCGAACGTCTTTGATTTTTGGGACCTGTCGGGACGGCCCGGCCTCTTCGGATCGCCGGAGAGGTCGCGCTGGGGCTTGACCAGCCGATAAGGACCCTCGCCGGCGAGACGTCCGGTGCCCTTTTCATACGACGACGGATCGAGCGCTTCCCCGTTCCGTTCATACGCCAGGAGGAGCCAGGGCTCGGCGGGGATGGTCCAGCGGTCCTTGACCCCGGCGGGCAGGGCCGCGGGGTACTTGACGAACCCCATTTCCGTGCCCTCGAAGGCGCGGGGCTGGGCATAAAAAATGCCGCGGGGGAAGGGCGCCCGGATGTCCTCGAGGGAATAGTCGACGCTGTAGCCGTCGGGCGCGAACACGGTGATGCCCGTGACGCCGGTCAGATAGATCTTGGCCGCCGAGAGAATATCGATGACCCGGACGCCCTTGTAGAGGACATAATCGTCGGTGGGTTCCTTGGTCGTGTTCATCAGCATGAACTGGCTGTGCACGGGGAGCCCGCGGATCTCCTCCCACCCAAAGCTGATCGTGGCCGCCTGGGGCAGGCCGGGCCGGCTGGCCGGATCGCCGGGATTGCGGAGGCCGGCGATCTCGACGCCGTTGAGGTGACCGTCACCGTCGGAGTCCGTTCCGTCGATGGCCGCGAAGGCCTCGAACGTCCGCCCGGCCTTCCTGTAGGCGAGCCCATAGGCATTGAGCGTGTCGGCCGCGGTCAAGGGGACGCCGCTCGCATATCTCGCATTCGGATAGACCAGCAGATGGCAATAGCCGCAGGGGCTGTACTCCCGCTCCGTGTCCGTGCCTTTGACCCCGCCCCGATGGCAGGTCTGGCAGTCGTCGAGGCGGGTCCCGGCCGCGGCCGGGTACTGCCGGATGAAGCCCTTCATGTCGGCATCGCTCTGGTGACCGACATAAGCCCGGGAGGCCGCCGCTTGGGGAGCGGAGCCGGCCCTGAGGAGCCAAACCGTCGACACGAGGACCAGGACCGCAGTAACGAGGAAGCCGATCGATCGACGAGCAAGCGTCATGAGTTCCCTCCGGAGATGGGCATCTTAACGGAACTCGCCCCGTCAAGCAAGAATTCCGGGCTCGAGTCCCGGCGGCGCGGAGTCAGTTTGATTGCCGGAGGGGGTGTGGTAGAATCTTCCGGACATGCCCCTCCGGATCGGTACGGTCGCCATCGATTTTCCGATCGGTCTCGGGGCCCTGGCCGGCTACAGCGATCTCCCCTACCGCCTGATCTGCCGCTCCCTCGGCGCGCCCTACTGCATCACCGAGGCCATGCTCGACCGCCAGGTCCTGCTCGAAGGGAGGCTGCGCAAGCGCCTCGTCCGGCTCGACCCGGCCGACCATCCCGTCGCCGGCCAGATCATGGGCGTCGAGCCGGAGACGATGGCCGACGCCGCGCGCTCGCTCGACCGCATGGGCTTCGACATCGTCGACCTCAACTTCGCCTGCCCCGTCCGCAAGGTCGTCTCGCACAAGCGCGGCGGGGCGCTCATGAACGACCCCGAGCGCGCTCTGGCGACCGTGCGCGCGGTCGTCGCGGCCGTGCCCGGCCGGCCGGTGACGCTCAAGATGCGGCGCGCCTTCCGGAACGCCGACCGGACCCACGAGAGCTTCTGGACGATCGCCCGCGGCGCGTTCGAGGCCGGCGCCTCGGCCATCGCCGTCCACGCCCGGAGCGTCGAGCAGAAGTACACCGGACGGGCCGACTGGGGATTCCTGGCCGAGGTCAAGCGGGCCTTCCCCGGACGAACGATCCTCGGATCGGGCGACGTCTCGAACCCCGCCGAGGCCCTGCGCATGATGGCCGAAACGGGCGTCGACGGCGTGCTCGCCGCCCGAGGCGCCATCGGCAACCCCTGGTTCTTCGCCCAGGCCCGCGACCTGGCCGCGGGGCGGCCGCCCCGCCAGCCCGCCCTCGCCGAGCAGCGCGAGGTCATCACCCGCCACTATCGCCTCGCCTGCGAGGCCTACGACCCGCGGCGCGGGCTCAAGATCCTGCGCCACTTCAGCCTGCAATACGCCAAGATGCACCCCCGCCGGACCGATCTCCGCAACGCCCTGGTCAAGGTCCGGACCGAGGACGAATGGCGGGCCGTCATCGATGCGTTCTACGGCCTCTAGAGATCGGGGACACGTACCTCAGGGACATGTCCCCGGACGGCTTTACACACCTTATCCCGTTGTGCTAATAAAGACGGTGCTCCGAGTCGGAGGCGCTACAGCCGGCCCAGGCCGTTCCGCCCGGCCAGGCCCTCCGACCGACAGGGTGGAGCGGGAAACGGCTCCTCCTTCCGTGTTTGAAAAGGAGACATCGTGCGGCGCCAAGCCCGTCGGATTCGTCGTCGGATATCCGTCCGAGCGGCCCTTGCCACTCTGATATTGTGTGCCGCACTCCCGGCCAAGAATGGGGACACGTACCTCAGGGACATGTCCCCGATCGCGTCCCCGACCGCGTCATGGGCCGGCGCGGGCGATCTATGCGGCGGGGGGCCAGTGGCCGCCCCGGCGGTCGCCGACCGGACGCTCATGCTGGCCACGACCACGAGCGTCGACGCCACGGGCCTTCTCGACGTCCTGGCCGACGCTTTCAAAGCGGATAGCGGCATCACCCTCAAGTGGATTGCCGTCGGGACGGGCGCGGCCCTCAGGCAGGCCCGCGACGGCAACGCCGACGTCGTCATCGTCCACGCCCGCAAGCTCGAGGAGGAGTTTCTCCGCGACGGCTTCGGCGTCAACCGCCGGGTCATCGCCCGGAACTACTTCATGATCGTCGGCCCGCCCGAAGACCCGGCCCGGGTCGCGAGCTCCCGGTCGGCGGCCGAGGCCCTCGGACGGATCCGCTCGGGCGGCGCCTCCTTCGTCAGCCGGGGCGACAACTCCGGGACCCACACCCGCGAGCTCGAGCTCTGGGCCCTGGCCGGGGGCAAGCCCGAGGCCGCCTACCTCGAGACGGGCCAAGGCATGGCCGAGACCCTTCGCGTCGCGGCCGAGCGGCGCGCCTACACGCTGACCGACACGGCCACCTTTTACGGATTGCGCGGGCTCGCCGGCCTCAAGCCGGTCTACGAGAACGCGCCCGAGCTCGAGAACATCTACGCCGTGATCGCCGTCGACCCGGCCCGCATCGTCACGGCCCGCTACGGCGAGGCCATGGTCTTCATCGCCTTTCTGACCTCGCCTCGCGGGCAAAAGCTCATCGGGACGTTCCGCGGCCAGGCCGGCCGCCCCCTGTTCGAGCCGCTCGCGGCCGTCGCCGGAGTGGACCTCGTCAAATGATCGCCCGCGAGCTGGCCTTGGCCGTCTGGGTCTCGCTCAAGACGAGCGGCCTGGCCGCCCTCATCGCCAGCGCCGTCGCCGTGCCGGTCGCGCTCTTTCTCTCCGGCCGTGATTTCCGCGGCAAGAAGATCGTCCTCCTGGTCAACCAGACCTGGATGGCCGCGCCGACGGTCGTCATCGGCCTTCTGTTCTATTCGCTCCTCAGCCGGAACGGCCCCCTGGGCGGGCTCGGCCTGCTCTACACCCAGACGGCCATGACCGTCGGCCAGATCTTCCTCATCCTGCCTCTCGTCGTCGGCTTCTCCTACACGGCCCTGCGCCAGGTCGACCGGCGGGCCCGGCAGACCGCCCTGACTCTGGGCGCGAGCCGCCGCCAGGCCGGATGGATCGTCCTCCGCGAAGCCCGCTTTGCCCTCCTCGTCGCCGTCCTGGCCGGATTCGCCCGGGCCATCTCCGAGGTCGGCGTGGCCATGATGCTCGGCGGCAACATCCGCAACGCCACCCGGAACATCACCACCTCGATCGCCCTCGAAACAGCCAAAGGGGAATTCCGGAACGGGGTCGTCCTCGGCATCCTCCTCCTCGTGATCACCTTCGGCATCAACATCCTCGTCCAGACGGGCCTCCGCGGCCGCGACGGAGAGTCGTAGGATGGGCGGCCTTATCTATCGGATGGAGGGCGTCGGCTATGCTTATCCCCAAGGGCCGGCGCGGTTCTCCCTCGATCTCGACTCGCTCGAGATCCCCGAGGGCGGGATCCTCGCCCTGGTGGGCCCCAACGGCGCGGGCAAGACGACGCTCCTGATGCTCCTCGCCTTTCTCCTCCGGCCGGGCCGCGGGCGGCTGGAATTCCAGGGCCGTGACCCGTGGGCGACGGACGGCGCCGCCGTCCTGGCCCGCCGCGACGCGGTCCTGCTGACCCATCATCCGTACCTTTTCAGGGGGACGATCGGCGCCAACGTCGCCTTCGGACTCAGGATCAGGAAGCTCCCGGACCCCGAGATCGGCGCCCGCGTCGACGACGCCCTGGCCCTCGTCGAGCTCGACGGCTGGGGAGGCCGGTCCGTGGCCGGGCTGAGCGCCGGCCAGGCCCAGCGCACGGCCATCGCCCGGGCCCTGGCCCTCCGGCCCCGGGTGCTTCTCCTCGACGAGCCGACGGCCAACCTCGACGCGGCGCTCGGCCTGCGCATGGAGGCGGTGCTGCGCGAGGCCGGACGCGAGTGGGGAACGACCGTCGTTTTCTCGACCCACAACTTCTCCCAGGCATCACGCCTCGCCGATTCCATCCTTTATCTATCGGAGGGACGGCGGGTCGAGTTCAGCCACGAGAATTGTTTCAGCGGCACGGCGTCGACCGACGGGCGGACGAGCTGGATCGAGCCCAAGCCGGGCGTCAGGATCGTTTTCCCGGGAGAGGCCCGGGGGCACGTCACCTGCGTCATCGACCCGTCGGAGATCCGGCTCATTGCGGCGGAAGAGGGCGGCGCCCTTCCGCCCGGGCCCAACGTGTTCCGGGGCCTGGTGAGCCGGATGGAGACGACGGACCCGGACACGGCCCTCGTCCGGACGAGCGGCGACCTTGTTTTCCGGGCGACTCTGCCCATTCAGGCGCTCGAGACCGGGCGGATTTCCCTTTCCCGGAACGTTCTGTTAACATTTGAGCCGGGCTCGGTCCGGGTCGTCGGCGAACGCCCGGCGGAGGCCCGAAAGCCCTCATGATCGAATACGCTGACGCCCGCGCCCTGGTCCTTGGGGCCGCGAAGGCCCTTCCCTCGGAATCCGTCCCTCTCGCCCGGGCGCTCGGCCGGACCCTGGCCCGCGATGTCCGGGCCCGCGAGGACATTCCGCCTTTCACCAAGGCGACCATGGACGGCTACGCGGTCAGGGCGGCCGATACCCGCCCGTCGGGAGCCGGGACTCCGTGTGAGGTCGAGCTCGAAGTCCTGGCGGACCTGCCCGCCGGCCGGCTCTCCAAAACGGCCGTGGGCCGGGGACAGGCCGTCCGCATCATGACCGGGGCGCCGCTTCCCGCCGGGGCTGACGCCGTCGTCATGGTCGAGGATACGGAGTCGCACGAGCGCGCGGTCAAGGTGCGGCGCCGGGCCAAGCCGGGCGACAACATCGGCCTGGCCGGCGAGGATCTCAAGAAAGGCGAGATCGCTCTCGAGCGGGGGACGCTCATCGGCCCGGCCGAGTCGGGCATGCTGGCCGCGGCCGGCCTTGTCCGCGTGCCGGTGACGCGCCGTCCCAAGCTCGCGGTCATCGCCACGGGCGACGAGATCGTCGAGCCGGGCGAACCGAAGCGGCCCGGCCAGATCCGGAACTCCAACGGGACGGCCCTCACGGCCATGGCCGTCGAGGCCGGCGCCGAGGCCAGCTACCTCGGGATCGCCCGGGACCGGAAGGCCTCGCTCGCCTCGAAGCTCGCCCGGGCCGGGGGCGCCGATGTCCTCGTCCTGTCCGGGGGGGTCTCCGTCGGCGACTATGACCTGGTCAAGGCCGGGCTCGAGGCGTCCGGGGTCAGGCCGGTCTTCTGGAAGGTCCGCATCAAGCCGGGCAAGCCCGTGTTCTTCGGCCTCCGCGGCCGGCAGCTGGTTTTCGGTCTGCCCGGGAATCCGACCAGCTCCATGGTGACATTCCTGCTCTTTGTCCGTCCGGCCCTCGACCGGCTCCTCGGCCGCGCGGTGACCGGGCCGGAGTCGGCGACCGCCGTCCTCGACGAGACGATCATCCTCAAGCCGGGCCGGACCCAGTTCCTGCGCGGAGGCTTCACGAGCCGCGGCCCCGTGCTCAAGGTGGCGCCCTATCAAGATCAGAGAAGCGGCGTCCTCCGCTCCATGATCCGGAGCCGGGTCCTGATCGTGGTCCCGGCCGACGCCTCGCGGCTCGAGGCGGGCCGGGAGGTCGAGATCCTGCTCATGGACGGACTCTAGCCATGGCCAAGCTCAGCCACGTCGATCGCCGGGGCAAGGCCCGTATGGTGGACGTCGGGCCCAAGGCCGTGACCCGGCGCGAAGCGGCGGCCTCGGCGTTCGTCAGGCTCGGTCCGGAAACGATCGGCCTCATCCGGAAGAACCGCATCGCCAAGGGCGAGGTCCTCGGCACGGCCCGGCTGGCGGGCATCCAGGCGGCCAAACGGGCCCATGAGCTCATCCCCCTGGCCCACCCCATTCCGCTCGAGAGCGATCGCCGTCGACCTGGACGTCGAGGAGTCGGGCGTCCGGGTCCTCTGCCGCGTCTCGGCCGAGGCCAAGACGGGCGCCGAGATGGAGGCCCTGACGGGCGCGGCCATCGCCGCCCTGACGATCTACGACATGGTCAAAGCCGTGGAGCGCGGGGCCGAGGTCGTCCGCCTCCGCCTCGACTACAAGAGCGGCGGCAAGAGCGGGGTCTTCCGGAGACGGGCATGACCCGGAAGGCCGGCGGGCCGGGCACCGTCGTCTCGGTCAACACCAGCGTCAAGAAGGGGCAGATCAAGCGCCCGGTCGCGTCCGTCGAGATCCGCGCCGGCCGGGGCATCGAGGGCGACGCCCACCAGGATTTCGGCCGTCGGCAGGTCTCGCTCCTGGCCGTCGAGGACATCGACGCGCAGAAGGAGAGGCTCGGCGGCGGCCAGGCCGTCGCGCTCGGCCCGGGCGCCTTCGCCGAGAACCTGACCACGCGCGGCATCGACCTCGGCGCGCTCGTCATCGGCGACGAGCTTGTCGTCGCGGGCGTCGTGCGGCTGCGGGTCAGCCAGATCGGCAAGGAATGCCATACCAAGTGCGCGGTCTATCACCTCACCGGCGACTGCATCATGCCGGCCCGCGGCATCTTCTGCGAGGTCCTGAGCGGCGGCACGGTCCGCCCCGGAGACAGCCTTGAAAAGCGGTAAGGTCCTGCGCATCTCGGTCACGGACCGCTGCGATCTGCGCTGCATCTACTGCATGCCCGAGGCCGGCGTCGCTCTCGTCCCGATGGCGGACCTGCTGAGCTACGAGGAGATCGCCGCGATCGCCCGCGCGGCCATGGCCGCGGGGGTCCGGCGCTTCCGGCTGACGGGCGGCGAGCCGCTGGCCCGGCGGGGCGTCGCGTCCCTCGTCCGGCTGTTGGCCGCGCTCGGGCCCGACGACCTGGCCCTGACGACCAACGGCCTGCTCCTGGCCGATTTCGCGGCCGACCTCAAAGCGGCGGGGCTCATGCGGGTGACCGTCAGCCTGGACACGCTTCGCCCCGGCCGCTTCGCGGCCATCACCCGGCGGACGGGACTCGACCGCATCCTGGCCGGGATCGAGGCCGCCCGGGCGGCCGGCCTCGCGCCGGTCAAGGTCAACATGGTCGTCATCCGCGGCGTCAACGACGACGAGATCGCCGATTTCGTCCGCTTCGCCGTGAAGGAAGGCGTCGAGCTGCGCTTCATCGAGCTCATGCCGACGAGCGGGCTCACGCCCGAATGCAAAGAGCTCGGAGCCTGGCGGCCGGCGCTCTTCGTCAAAGGCGAAGAGGTGCGGGCCCGGATCGCCCGAGGCGTTCGGCCCCTTGGAGCGGCTCCCGGAAGATGGCGGCGTCGCGGACATGTATCTCCTCGACCGCCGGACGCGCCTCGGTTTCATCGCGCCCGTCTCCGAGCCCTTCTGTCAGGGCTGCGGACGGCTGCGGCTGGGCCCGGACGGCCGGCTGAGGATCTGCCTCTTCGACCGGGCCGGGATCGATCTGCGGGAGTTCCTGCGCGAAGTCAAGGCCGGTCCGGCCGAGATCGAGGCCGTCATCAAGGCGGCCTTCGCGGCCAAGACGACGTGGGAGCGGGGCGCGATCGAGAGCCTGTCGAACGACATGTTCAGGATCGGAGGGTGACGATGAAGGTCGGGATCCTCACGGTGAGCGACAAAGGGGCCAGGGGCGAGCGAGAGGACCGGAGCGGGCCGGCCATCCGCGAGATGATCGAGGCCGCGGGCGGCGAGGTCGTGCGGGCGAAGATCGTGCCGGACGAGCCGGAAGACATCCGGGCCGTGCTCATCGACTGGTCGAGCGAGGGCTTGGACCTCGTCCTGACAACCGGGGGAACGGGGTTCAGCCCGCGCGACTGGACGCCCGAAGCGACGAAAAGCGTCATCGATCGTGAGGCCCCGGGCCTGACGGAGGCCATGCGGCGGGCCGGGGCCGAGAAGACGCCGACGGCCATGCTCAGCCGGGCCGCCGCCGGCATCCGGAGATCGACGCTGATCGTCAATCTTCCCGGGAGCGAGAAAGCCGTGCGGGAGGGCCTGGAGGTCCTCCTGCCCGCCCTGCCGCACGCCGTCGACATCCTCAGGGGCACGGCGTCGGAGTGCGCCGGGCGCCGTCACGATGAGCCGGATCACTCATCGAGCGGGCCGGGCTTGAAGGAACGGCCCTTCTTCTTCTCGCCGAGGCGATGCTTGTCGGCGAGCATCTTATCCTTGGCCCGCTTGGAGCGCTTCCGCTTCTGACGGCGGATCTTGGCGATCCTCTGTTCCTCCTGGCTCTCTTTCCCGAGGACGGCCGATTCGATCTTGTCGGTCAGGATGCGGCGGGCCAGGTACCTGTTGAGGGACTGGAAGCGCTCCTGCTGGCACTTGACCTCAGTGCCCGTGGGCAGGTGCTTGAGGTAGACGCAGGTCGCGACCTTGTTGACGTTCTGGCCGCCGTGGCCTCCCGAGCGGATGAACTTCTCGACGATGTCCTCTTCGCGGATGCCGAGCCGCTCCATCCTGTCCGCCAGGGCCTGCTCTTTCTCGGGGCTGACGCCGAATGTGGGCATATTCACATGTTACCAAATCGGGGACACAATACCATTTTCCGATTTCACCAGCTGGGCGAGTGACCGGGACCCAAAAATGACGTTTCCTGTTCTGCCCCGGAAATCGGAAATGGTATTGTGCCGCGGAATCAAGTGGAATAAACTCGATCTTCAGGCGTCAAAAATACGGAGGTCCTCATGAAGCCGACACCCAAAACTCTCGTCGCTATAGCCGCATTGATCCTCATCGCGCTCTCAACGGCCGGCCAGACGCCGCCGGCCGCCCCCCAAAACACCGCCTTCGGGGCAGGCCCCGCGTCCCCAGGGTGTCCCCTTCCAGCCGCCGCCCGTCGCCCCGGTCCCGCCTCCGCCCCCGGCTCCCGCCTCGGGCCCCAAGACGACGGCCGAAGCGACCGATTACGCCGCGACGTCGACCTATGCCGACGTTCTCGCTTTCGTCCGCGACCTCCAGAGGCTTTCGCCCCTGGTCCGCGTCGAGACGATGGCCACCTCGACCGAGGGACGCGCCATCCCGCTCGTCGTCATCGGCCGGCCCGCCCCCGAGGATCCGCTCGCCGTGCGTTACGACAAGCGCATCGTCCTCTACTTCCAGGCCAACATCCACGCCGGCGAGGTCGAGGGCAAGGAAGCGACGCTGATGCTCGCCCGCGACATCGTCCTCGATCCCAAGCTGCCCTATCTCGACAAGATCGTCCTGCTCATCGCGCCCATCTTCAACGCCGACGGCAACGACAAGATGGACCCGGCGAACCGCAGGGGCCAGGTCGGCCCGGAAAAGGGCTCCGGCCTGCGCCAGAACGGCCAGAACCTCGACCTCAACCGGGACGCGATGAAGCTCGAGAGTCCGGAGATGCGGGGCCTGGTCCGCAACGTCCTCGAACGCTGGGACCCTCTTCTCCTCGTGGATTGCCACACGACCGACGGCTCCTTCCACCAGGAGCCGGTGACCTACTCCTGGCCGCTCTGCCCGAACGGCGATCCGGCTATCCTGAAATATGCCCGCGATAAGATGCTCCCGGCGGTCGACGCCGCCCTCGAGAAGAAATACGGCACCCTGTCCGTCCCCTACGGCGACCCCATGGATTTCAAGGACATGGAAAAGGGCTGGCAGACCTTCGGACACCAGCCTCGCTACATGACCAATTACGTCGGCCTGCGCGACCGGCTCTCCGTCCTCATCGAGAACTACAACTATGCCGACTTCAGGACCCGCGTCGCCGGCAACTACCATATGCTCCAGGCTCTCCTCGACTATTGCTGGGCCAACGCCGCGGAGCTCCAGCGCCTCGTCGCCGACGCAGACGCCCGGACAGTCCAGAGCGGCCTCGCGCCCGGTGAAGCCGACACTTTCGGTCTGGACATCGACGTCCAGCCCCTCCCGGGCAAGGTCACGATCCTCGGCTACGAGATGGAGGCGCCGACCGCGCCCGCCGAGGGCGGAGGCGGTCCCTTCCCGAGGATGAGACCGACCGACCGCAAGAAAGCCTACGTCATGCCCTATTACGCCGACTTCGTGGCCAAGCGCACGGTCCGTCTCCCCTACGCCTATCTCATCCCGCTCGCGGCGACGGACGTCCCCGACAAGCTCCGCCAGCACGGCATCTCCGTCGAGCGCTTGACCGCGCCCGCGACTCTCGAAACGGAGGCCTTCCGCCTCAAGGAGGTCAAGGGCGCCGAGCGCCTCTACCAGGGGCACCGGACGAACTCGGTCAAGGGCGAGTATGCCCTCGAGAAGCGGGAATTCCCCCAGGGGACGTGGCTCGTCCGGACGGCCCAGCCCCTGGGCCGGCTGGCCGCCTACCTCCTCGAGCCGGAGAGCGACGACGGCCTCCTCGTCTGGAATTATTTCGACCGGGACATCGTCAGCCAGTGGGGCCGCGGGGCGCAAACCTACCCCGTCTTCAAGCTCTATACCCCTCAGAACCTGGCCTCCGAGGTCGTTGACTAGCCGCGGAGAAGCTACTTCTTTTTCTTTTTGGCCGAGACCAGGTACTTGCCGCAGTTCTCGCAGACGTAGATGTCGTTGGAGTCTTCCATGGCCGAATACATCTGCGTCGAGATGTTGATGTTGCAGCTCTGGCAGACGCCGTCGATGGCGTCGGCCACGGCGAAACCGTAGCGCTCCATCAGCCGGTCGAAGCGGGACAAGACATCGCGATCGAACTCTTCCCGGATCATGGCCGCGTGCTTCTGGAGCTCCTTCTGCTGCTCCTTGGTGGCTTTCTTCTTCCGCAGCTCGATCTCCTGGAGCTTCTTGAGCATCCGGGCCCGGCTGACGATCTTCTCCTCGTGGACGAACTTGAATTCGATCCCGGCGAGGATGTCGTAGAGCTCCGCCTTGTCCTTGGCCGCCTGGATCCGGCCGCGGTTCTCGGGCCGGATGAGGAAGCGGGCCAGGCCGGCGAAGAGGTGATTGAAGAGGCCGGGCAGGGTCGGGTTCCAGACGACGAGGATGATCAGGTGGACTTTCTGGCCGTCGTGGGCGTCGAAGTCGATGCCCTTCTCCGACCGGCCGACGGCGACGGCGATCTCGCCTTCGGCGTCGACGCGGGCGTGGGGCAGGGCGACGCCGCAGCCGATGGCCGTGGAGACGAGGTTCTCGCGGTCGATGATGCGGGTCAGGGTCAGCTTCTTGTTGTCGATGAGCTTCTGTTTGGCCAGCAGGTCCAGGAGCTCTTCGATGGCCTCGACCTTATCCTTGCTCTTGAGGTCAAAAATGACCTGGTGGGGTTTGAGGTAATCGGAAAAGCGGGTGATATGGGGGGCGGGTTTGTTCTCCATTACTCAAAAGTTTAGCACACCCGGCGTGAAAAGCCAATGCCCGGTTTCGGGGCGCGCTTTGGCCCGGCCCCGAGCGTCTTATTTGACCGACGAACGCGCGAACGAGCTCGTCGGCAGGAACTGCGGCAGCGCCTCGCGCTCCTGGAGGAGCGAGATGATGCCCCGGGCCCAATCGATGATCTGCAGCGCGCCGCGGAGGTCCCAGTCGGGCTGGATCTCGTCGGTCACCTTGTGGTACTTCGTCGCCCGGTAGTCCGCGAACTTCCGCTGGATCAGGCCCTTGTCCGGCCCCCGGGACACGACGCCCTGGCTGAGCCAGACGCCGGGGATGCCGGCCCGGGCGAAGCTGATCTGGTCGGAACGGTAGAAGAAGCCGAGCTCCCCGTTCCGCTCGGGGGTGTAGCGCAGGCCCAGCTTTTCGGCGGCTTCCCGGCAGACGGCGTCGAGGTCCGATTGCCGGGCCCCGACGGCGAAGACGTCCTCGGTCTCGCCCCAGACGTTGGTCATCTCGAAGTTGATGTCGGCGACCGCGGTCTCCTTGGCGAAGGGCAGGTGGCGGGCGAAATAGTCGGACCCGAGGACGAGCTGCTCCTCGGCGGTCACGGCGACGAAGCAGAGATCGACCTTGAGCTGTTTGGGGCGTTGGGCGTAATAGCCGGCGGTGGCCAGAAGGGCGGCCGAGGCGGCGCAGTTGTCCAGGGCCCCGTTGTAGATCTGGTCCCCTTGAAGCGTCTCGTCTTTTCCGAAGTGATCGTAATGGGCCGAGAGAACGATCGTCCGCATCTTCGCGGCCGGGTGCTTGGCCTTGACGATGCCGGCCACGTTGACGCCGTCGACGGTCCGGTAGACGCGGTGCTGGCGGACCGTCGCCTTCAGGCCGAGCGGCACGGGCGCGAAGTCGGGCGTCTCGGCCTTTTCCCGCAGGGCCTTGCGGTCGAGCTTGGCCGCGGCCAGGATGCGGTCGGCCGTTTCGCCGGCAAGCCAGCCCTCGAACAGGAGCCGGGGGTTGCGGTCCGGGAGGAAGAAGCTCTCGTTGGCCCACGAGGCCCTCAGGACGTCCCAGCCGTAGGCCGCGCCTTTCGTATCGTGGATGATGAGGACGCCCGCCGCGCCGAGCTCCTCGGCCTTCTCGTACTTGTAGGGCCAGCGACCGTAATAGGTCATGTCCTCGCCGTCAAAGACGCCTCCGGGGAAATTCCCCGGCTCGTTCACTTCGACGAGCAGGATCTTGCCCGTGAGGTCGAGGCCCTTGACGTCGTCCCAATTCCGCTCGGGCGCCTGCACGAGGTAGCCGCAGTAGACGATCTCTCCTGCCGCTTCGGGCGGCGCATCCTCGCGCTCGGACCTGACGACGAACTCGTCCCAGAGAACCGGGGCGAGCGCGACGCCCGGCCCGGCGACCTCGAGCGACGCGGCCGGGTCCGGCCGCGAGCCTCTGAGCGGGAAGGTCTGCCTGTAGCTCGTTCCGAAAGCCGGCTCGAGACCCATCGTCCGGAAATAGTCCTCGTGATAGCGGGCGGCGAGCTCGATGCCCTTCGTCCCCACCGCCCGGCCCTCGAGCTGGTCGCTCGAGAGATAACGGATGTGGGCCGCGATCTCGTCGACCGTGACGGGTTCCATCCGGCTCGACGAGCCTTGGCAGGACCACAGGGACGCGATCAGGGCGATCATGCCGAAAAGCCCGGTCGCGCGTTTTCGTCGGAACATGGCGTCCTCCGTGATGCGCTCCAAGCGCGGGGACGATGATAGCACAGAACGCGGCGAAAGGCCCGGCGGCGGGTCCTTCCATTTGACCGCGCCGGGCCTTTGTCCTAACATGGGCTCTCGCGCCGCACGCGCCGGCGAAAGGAGTCCACCATGTCGAGATGCCATAAGCCCGTCGCGGTCCTCGCCGCGGCCGCCGTCATTGCCGTCCTCGTCCCCGTCTCTCTCGCGGGCCAGACCGCGGAGCCCAGGGCGGAGCTCCCGGCGCTGATCACGTCCTGCGGCCAGAGCAACGCCCCGACGACGATCAAGATCGTCATGCAGCGGCTGAAGATGGCCTACGACATCGATCCCCTGGCGACCCCGGAGATGCTCCAGGCCAAGGCCAAGGCCGGGACCCCCTACAAGACTCTGATCATCACTATGGGCGCCAGCCTCAAGGGCATGGGCGCGGCCGGGATCCAGATCGAGGACGAGATCGGTCGAGCCGAGGCCCTCATCGCCGAGGCCCGCAAGGAAGGCATCAAGATCATCGGCGCCCACATCGAGGGACTGAAGCGCCGCTCGCAGGGCGCGGCGGCCGGCGACACGACCGACGAGCAGACGATCGACGCCGTGGGCCCGAACTCGGACATCCTTCTCGTCTACAAGGAAGGGAACTCCGACGGCCGCTTCACGGTCATCTCCAGATCCAAGAAGATCCCGCTCATCGAGTTCGAGAAGACCAAGGACCTGATCCCGACCTTGGAGAAGCTGTTCTCGAAATAGCCTACTTTTTCTTGATCGTGACGAGTCCCAGCTTCTCCTGGATGCCGACCCACTTTTCGACTTCGAGGAGGTCGAGGGGCTCGTATTCGGCCGAGGCCGCGTCCCGGATGTCGAGGACCGACCGCTCCCCGTCGATGAAGTTCCGGAGCTCCCACTCGGCCATCATGATCGACGGCGGCGCCTGGTAGTTCAGCTTCCGGACCTCGTCGCGGAGCGACCACATGCTCATCAGGCCGCCCATCTTTTCGGTCCGGACGGGAACGAGGCCGGCCAGCCGGATTTCGTCCTTCGTCGGCGCGGCCTTTTCGACTTTGAGGCCGAGCGCCCGGCAGCGCGAAGCATAGAGGTCGTCGAGACCCTTGAGCTGAGCCGCGCGGACGGCGTCGAGGCCGGCCAGGCACCCCGCCAGAGCGGCCTCCGCCCCGGCGTCCCGGCCGATAAAATACCGGACCGAAGCCAGGGCCTTCTTCTCCCGGACGAAGCCCTGGGCGACGATCACCCGGGCCTCCCGGACCGCGGCCTGGACCGATTTCGCGTCGGCGGCCAGAAGAAGCCGCTCCGCCCGGCCCTTGTCCTCCCCCAGCCGCGCGCCGGCTCGCGCCGAGATCTCGGCCGTCATCCGCCCGGCCTCGGCCGGGCCCGCGTTGGCCAGGAATTCGGCGGCCGCCGCGGAGATCGTCACCACCCGCTTGAACTGGGTCGCGTCGGACTTGTCCGGCGTGTCGCCGCTCGAGTGGTACCACTGGTCGGGCCAGACGATCATCAGAACGGCCGGGATGCGGATGCTCCCGTCGACGAAGACGTCGTGGTCGCTGCCGCCGGAGTAGCGCTCGATCAGGAAATAGAACGGATCGCGCGAGCCCGTCGGGGCCAGGACGCCGCCCGTCCGCCAGCTCGCCTCCTGGGCGTCCCGCTGGGAATCGCCCATCCACTCGGTGTAGGACGCCATGACGTCGTTGAGATAGGTCGGCAGGGACCAGGGCGTCTGGTTGAGGCGGAAGTAGCTCTGGTTCTTGATCAGTCCCTCGCCGACCATGTCCAGATTGATGTCGGCGAAGATCCTCTTCCTGATGTCGGGATTCAGCCGGAGATAGGCTTCGGTTCCGGAGATCTCGGGCACGAAGAGAAAGCGCACGGACCTCTTGAGAGGCGGGATCTTGCCCTCGGAGAGGAGCTTCTTCAGGACCCGGGCCGTCTCCAGGATGGCCGTGCACCCCGAGGCGTTGTCGTTGGCGCCCTGCTTGGCCCAGCCCTCATAGAGGTGGGCGGTCAAGACCAGCTCCTCGTCCGGGAGCTCGGTCCCCCTGATCAGGCCGACGGTCAGCTGGTCCTTGGGGTCCTGGACGAGCCCGGTCTTGGCCACCGCCCTGACGACGATCTTGCGGCCCCGTTCGAGGAGGTTCCGGAGATCCTGGCCCTGCCGCTCGGAGACCATGAAGCCGAAGGTCGCCCGGTCCTTCGGGGCGGGCCGCAGGCCGCTCCAGCCGACCTCGTCACGGTCGAACTCGGGATGGCTCGACGACCAGCCGATGAGCCCCGCGGCGCCGTACTTCAGGACCCCGATGCGCCGGGCCATCTCGGGCGGGCCGTTGACCAGCAGGATCTTGCCTTCGATGTCCTTGTCCTTATAGAACTCCTCCTGGTTTCCCGGCCCGACGTAGACGAGCTCGGCCGTCGTGTCCGTCGTCTCGCTCCCCGCGCAGAGGCAGGCCGGGACCTCGTCGAGGTCGGTGATCTTGCGCAGCTCCGGCTCGACCATCCAGAGCTCGGCCGATTCGGCGTCCCAGGCCGTCGGGTTATCCACGGGCAGGTCGACGGTCAGGGCCTCGTCGAGGCCGTACTCACGGAGCTTCTCGAGGATGAACGCGGATTCGAAGTAGCCGGTCCGGTACTCCTCGGGCTTGCGGTTCCTGTTGACGCCCGCGAGGTGGATCTCGTTCTGCAGGGCCAGCTCTCCGGAGGCCTCGGCGATGATGGCCCGGAGGATCTCGGGGGCGCTCGGCGCGGGCCGGGGCGGCGTTTCCTGAGCGGTGACGGCGCCGGCCAGCGTCAGACCGGCCGCGAGCAGGATCAGGGCCGTGGAGCGGGGGATGCGGATCATGCGGGCCTCCTGGTTCGGATCAAAGGGACATTCTATCGGAGGCGGGGGGAAAAGCCAATATTTCAGCCCGTTCCCTCGCCGCCTTGGTCTGTGCTACAATGCCGCCGGGACCGAGGTGGAGCCGGGGGTCTGAAGGAGGTCCGGCCATGATCGCGACGGAAACGGCCAAGACGGTCATCCTCATCCTGTTCGGCCTGTCCATCCTGTGGATCATCGTCATCCTCGTCCGGAACGACATGCAGACGATCATCCGGGCGCTGGTCGTCGCGGCCTTGCTGGGGATCGGGCTCTATTACATCAATCAGACCAAGCTCGAGACCCTGTCCTTCAGGTCCGTCAAGGAGGAGCTGTTCCCCGTCAAGGGGAGGGCCTACACCTACACCCGGCGGGACTCGACCGACGCCGGGAGGCCGACCACGGCCTTCATCTTCGACGATCCCGGGCCGCCGCTCTCGCTGGTCATGATGAGCGGCGGGAAATACATGGCCATCAAGGACGTCCGTCCGGTGAACGTCGTCCTCCAATACGTCGGCCTGCCGCCCGTCGACGCCGGGGTCTCCGAGCTCGCTTCGATCACCGGCCGGTCGCTGGACACCGACAAGTTCCGCTGGGACGATTACGCGGGCGGCGTCCTCCTGCTCGAACGGGGCATCTGCCGGGACATGTCTTCGGCGCGATCCTTCACCTGCATCGCCCGGCTCACGGTGACCGCCCGCTAGACCGATGAGCGCGACGGCCTCCGCCTCCATCGTTCTGGCCGTCATGGTCGCGGCTTTCGTCGCCGCCAAGCTGTTCAAGATCTCGACCGAGCTGGCCCTCTTCGCCGCCGCCCTGGCCGGCGCTCTGGCCGCCGGGGACGGCTTTCCGGCCCGGGCGGTCGTCGAAGGCGCCTTCACCTACTTCGACATCGTCCTCATCTTCGTCACGGCCACGCTGTTCATGAACCTGCTCAAGGAATCGGGAGCGGCCCCCTTCGTCGTCCGGGCCATCCTGCGCCGCTTCCACCGGCACAAGGCGCCGCTCTTCATCCTGCTGGCCCTGCTCCTGCTCGTCCCCGGAGCGCTGACCGGGGCGGGCAGCGTCACCGTTCTCATCATGGGCGGCATGGCGGCCACGATCCTGGCCACGATGGACATCCCCGGACCCAAGATCGCGGCCATCATCTTCATCATCGCCGGGCTGAGCGCGGCCGCTCCGCCCGTCAACCTCTGGGCCATGCTGACGGCGGCCGGGGTCAACATGCCCTACGTCGGCTTCTTCCTGCCGCTCCTCGTCCCCTGTGTCGTGCTGGCCCTGGCCACGATCTTCATCCTCGGGGCGAAGGCCAAGCCCGTCGACCTGGCCAAGGCGCTGGCTGGGCTGCCCGAGGCTCCGGCCCGGATGAACTGGTTCCGCGTCGCGACGCCGTTCGCCGTTTTCTTCCTTCTCATCGTCGCCGGCCGGGTCTTCCCCTTCGACGTGCCCGTTCTGGGCCTGCCGCTGATGTTCGCCGCGGCGGCCGCCGCGGCCCTCCTCCTTTCGCCCGTCAAGATCGCCGTTTTCAGGACGTCGGCGGACACGGTCCACCAGCTCCTGCCGCTCATCGGGACGCTGACCTGCGCCGGGATCCTGGTCGAGGTCATGGCCCTCACGGGCGTCCGCGGCCTCATCGCCGTCACCGTGGTCACGCTGCCCGTGACCATCGTCTTCCTGACGCTGGCCGTCACTCTGCCCGTGTCCGAGGCCGTGCTGATGTGGGGCGCCGCGCCCGTGCTGGGCGTGCCGCTCGTCCTCTTGTTCAACACGATCGGCCTCAATCCGGTCGTCGCCCTGGCCGGGATGAGCGTCATCTGGCCGCTCGGCGACGCCATCCCGCCGACGGCCATCATCGGGCGATTGACGACCTCGACCGTGGGCATGAAGGAACCTTACGGCCGGTTCCTGCGGTACTGTCTCGTGCCCGGGATCATCATCGCGATCGTCGGGACGCTCATGGTCGTCTTCAGCAAGAAGCTCGCTTTCCTGACGGTGTTCTAAGATGGCTACGATCGTGACCCTGCTCTATTATCTTCTCACGGCGGCCATCGCCGTTCTGCTCGTCTGGAACTTCCTGAAACAAAAGAACTGGCAGGAGGAGGTTCTCATCATCATCGTCCTCATCCCCTTTGTCCTGCGGCTCCTGAGGCTCAAATGATGAGAAAGGCGGCGATCGCGATCCTCGGAGCGGTCCTGGCTGTCTTCGCCGGGGCCAGCTTCTACCGGAGCCGGCATCTCCGCGAACCTGTCGTCCCCGGACCGGGCCTCAGCCGGGTCGTCAAGCTGGGCGATTATTTCAAGCCGATCAGGGGCACGATCAACGACGCCAACGTCTACGTCCTCGAGGGGAAAGAGCCAGGGGGCACGATCCTGCTCCTCGGGGGCACCCATCCGGAGGAGCCTGCGGGGCGCCTGGCGGCCTGGATCTTCGCCGAGAACGCCCTGCCCGCCCGGGGCCGGATCCTGGTCATCCTCTCGGCCAACCGCAGCGCCACGACGGTCACCCGGCTCGGGGGCGCCTATCCGCCGGACTTCACGATCCCCACGGCCTGGGGCGGCCAGACGTTCCGCATGGGCGACCGCTGGTCGAACCCGCTCGATCAGTGGCCCGATCCCGAGGTCTATCTGCACTACCCGTCGCGCCAGGAGCTGGCCTACGTCGATATCCGCAATCTCAACCGGTCCTTCCCCGGCCGGCCGAACGGCACGCTGACCGAGCGGACCGCGTTCGCCATCACCGAGCTCGTCCGCCGCGAGAAGGTCGACATCGCCATCGACTTCCACGAGGCCGAGCTCCAGTATCCCGTCATCAGCACGATCGTCGCCCACGAGAGGGGCGCGGACCTGGCCGCCGCCGCATCGATGTTCATCAGCAGCGACGAGGGATTCTCCATCGGCGTCGAGAACTCGCCCAAGGCCCTGCGCGGCCTGTCGCACCGCGAGATCGGCGACGCGACCGACGCCATCTCGCTCCTTCTCGAAGCGCCGGAGCCGTTCCTCGACGCGACGCGAGGCCGGACGAACCGCAAGCTCCTGCTCACGGGCAAGGACGAATTCATCGTCCGGGCTGGCAAGCGCGGCCTGCTCTTCGAGAAGATCGACGAGAACGGCTGGCCCATCGACGTCCGGGTCGGCCGCCACACGTCGACCGTCCTGCAGCTCCTGGAGATCTGGTCGGCCGACCACGCGGACAGGGCCGTCGAGGTTTCCGGCGTGCCTCGCTACGGCGACGTCGTGGAGAAGGGAACGGGCGCATTCCTCAAGGACCCGAAGTCGGTCCCTCCCGTCAAGCTCTTCTACGAGTGATCGCCGCCGACACGACGATCATCGCCAGCACGTACCCGACGGTGAGCCACGTCCCGGCGCGTGATCCGGCCGGGGCGCGGCGGTAGAACGGCCCCTCCCCCGGCGCGGGCAGGGGGCGAGGGTCCCAGGGAAGGCCATAGCGCTCGCACAGTCCCTTGACGTTGAGAAGATGGATGACGGGGATGCCGGCCGCGGCCATGGCCTGGATGACGCCGCGACGGGCGCGCGGAGGGACGAGGATGCCGCGGGCGAGCCCCGGCTCGACCTTCAGCACGTCCGCGTCCGTTCCCAGGTTGGCCCAGCTGCCGCCGATGTTGACAAAGGCCTTGATCGGACGCTCGCCGGCGCGCTCCCTGTAGAGGGCCATCCGGCGGGCGACGTTCCGTTCGAGGTCGGGCTCTTCGAGGAAAGGCACGGCCCCGGCCCGGATGCGAGCGGCGAGGACGGCGCGGCCCTCGGGGCTCATGTCCCGCCCGATGTCTTCGTCACCGCCGACGGCCCGGGCGATCGGCCGGACATCGATCAGACCCTGCTCGTTCAGGCAATCCTCCATGTCGAGCCAGCTGAACCCGGGAATGTTCCCGCCCCACTCCGATGCGCCGAGAGAGGAGATGACCAGCGGCTCGACGCCCATCGCCTCGGCCGCGGCGAGCGTCGCGACGACGAGCGCCGGGAATGAGCTCGAAGCGCCGACGGCGACGACGTCCCCGCGCCGGACCCCGGCCTGGTGAAGTAGGGACACAACGAGTCCGGCGAAAGCCGGGTTGGTCGTCGTCCGCTTCGCTTCGAGCCGGCCGGCCGAGGTCGTGATGGCCGATCGCTCCTCGCCGATGAAGCCCGTCATGTTCGGATCGACGGACGGGTCGATCGGAACGGCCCGGCTGGCGCGGCAAACCTTCAACGCCGCCGTGGCCCGGGTCATGAGATCCGCGGCCTCGACCATTTCGGCCCTGACTCCGGGGGCCCCGGACGGAAAGAACCGGGCCAGGAGAAGATAGACCACGCTCAGGACCGCGGCCGCGTAGATCGCGGGCAGGATCCGACCGCCGGCCGGCTTGATCACAGGAGCGCCACCAGCCTGGCGACGGCCAAGGTCAGGGTCGAGACGGCCGCCAGCGAGGCGAGAGTCGGCACGGGCTTCTGTCGGGCCAGGCTCGAGGCCAGAATTCCGGGGATGATCAGTCCGATGACGCGGAGCCCGGCGGCGGCCGGGAAAAGGCCGGGAGAGACGAGCAGCCAGGCCTGGGCCAGGACCGCCCCGACGAGGACCGTCAGCGCGAACCGGCGCCGCCCGAAGAGAATGAGGCGGCGGGCGAGAACCTTGTAGGCCGCCCAGGTCAGCAAGGCCACGGCCAGCGTCGCCGCCACTCGTAACGGCTGGTCGAGGCTGAGGGCGAAATATCCCGGAACGATGATCCCGCCGGGCGAGACGTCCGTGATCTCGGCCCAAAGGAGGGCCAGGACGAGGCCGATGAGAAGCGTTTCAACGGCCATGCGCGGCTCCTCTCTCCTCCCAGTAGCGGACGAGCTCGTCTCCGGGGCCGACGAAATTGCCGAGTCCGACGACGACCGGCCCGCCGGGCGCCGACGCCAGCACGCGGCTCATCACGTCCTCGGGCGACCCCTCTTCGACGAGGGAAAAGACCGGGCCGCCCGATCCGGAAGACCGCCGGCGGATCTTCCTCAGCGCCGCCCCGGCCGGAGGGCCGAGAAGAAAAACGTTCGAGAATCCGCGGAAGAAGCCGTCGCCGGCCGCACGGATCCATTGGAGCGTCCGGTCGCCGCGGTCCTCACGCAGGCTGAGAAGGCCCACGACCGGCCTCCCGCCGGACGGCCGGAGCCGCTCGACCTCGCGAAGCGCCGCGGCCGACGATTCAGGCTCGTTGGCGGCAAAGAGGCTGACGCAGACGGCCGGGCGGGGCGGCGCCCCGAACGTCCCATGAAAGATCTTGAGGCTCCCCGCGTCGGGCACGGCGGCGGCCAGGCCCCTTTCGATCGTCCGGTCGTCGAGACCGAGGAACTCCAGAACGGCCCGGGCCAGGCGCCGGTTCGGTTCGAATTCGCCGGGAGCGAAGGGGAAGGTCCGGGCCGGGTCCTTCGACGGCCCGCCGGACGACGGCATGGATCCTCGTCCCGGTCCGGGCGGCCGCCTCTTCGAACGCCGGGTGAATCTCCTCGGAGGGAACGAAGACATCGGCCCGCCCGGGAAAGGCCGCGGCCAGGCTCCTGGCGACGGCCTCCTTCTCCCGCCCCATCCCGTCCAGATGGTCGAGCCGGGCGTTGGTCACGGCCAGCGTCCCCGGCCGCAGGATGCGCCCGGACTCCGCGGCCAGGCACTCGGCGCCGATGCTCATCATCTCGGCGACGAGGACCCCGGCCCCGGCGGACGCGGCCCGCTCGACCAGCCGGACCTGCTCGCGCACCGAGGCCGGACCGGACCGGAAGATCTCCTGCTCCGTGCCGTCAGGGAAGATCAGGACCGGCTTCGAGCCCGTCGTTTTGGCCAGGACCGTGGCCCCGGAAGCCCGCAGTCCGGCCGCGATGAGACGGGTGACGCTGGACTTGCCGCGCGTGCCGGTGACCGCGATGCGCCGGGGGACGCGCCGGAGCGCCCGGTCGAGCCGGGCCCGCTCGAGGGCGAGGTAGAGAAGGAAGACGGCCAGACAGGCGGCCAGGACGAGAAGCTCGCGCAGGACTTGTCTCTCCGTTCCCGGACCCTTGTCGAACGTCCCGGGGTGTCCGTCCGGCTTTTACTTTTTGATCGCGCTCAGGATGTTCTTGACCAGGGCCGCCCGTTCGCCTTCCGGCTCGAGCGTCAGGAACTTCTCGAACATCTTGATGGCGCCGGCGTTGTCGGCTTTGTTGAGATAGACATAGCCGAGCTTGAGGTACGGATCGGGCCAATCCGGCTTGATCTTGGAGGCCAGCTCAAAATATCTCTGGGCCTCGTCGAGATTCTGGTTCGAAAAATAGATCTCGCCGACGTTGTAGGCCAGGACTTCGTCCTCAGGCGAGTTGTCGATCGATTTCTTGAAATATTCCTGGGCTTCGGCGAGCTTGTTCTGCTTGAGATAGATGTCCCCGATTCCCGCCTGGGCTTTGCCCGTCATCTGCTTGCCCAGGGTTTTGTCCGCGGCGGCCAGCTCGAGGACCTTATTGTAGAGCTCCTCGGCCTTGGCGAAATCCCCCTTCTGCCGATAGGAGTCGGCGATGCTCAGCTGGACCTGGTAGGCCTGGGGGTTCTTCTCGAGGAACAGCTGGTATTGGGCGATGGCCTCATCGTACTTGCCGTCTTTGTAGTATTGGTTTCCCAATTCGAGGAAGCTGAACGTGGATTCGTCCTGGACGACTCCTCCGCCCACGGTGGCCTTATTCAGCTTCACTTCGACCTTGGGGTGGTTTTCGAGCTGAGAGACATTGACCCGCAGGGCGAAGGGCTCATAGCCCGCCGCGACGACGGCGATCTCCCAGGCTCCGGTCCCCAGGCCCATAAAGGACCACTCGCCTTTCTTGTTGGTTTTGGTTTCGCGCTTGGCTCCGCCTTTGCCCTGTTCGTAAGAGAGCGTGATCTGGGCCCCGACGATGGGTTCGCCCCCCTGGCCGGTGACGACTCCGCCGAGCCGGGCTGTTCCGCGACCCGCCTGGGCGAAGGCGAAGCCGGTGATGAGAAATGCCGCTATGATGCCGAAAGAAATTGCGCGAAGCGCTTTGGTCTTCATTCGTAACCTCCAACATTATATAGGAGCAACTATCATGCCATATATCCCCGGAGGCTTGTCCAGGGGGGAAAGTCTCTCCGAGCCGGACATGCTCCCTCCGGCGGGGCCGTCAATTGCCCTCGAGAAAGGACATTATATCATTTTTATGGGGTCGAGCGCACGCTTCTTCCCCGTCCATTCCCGCCCTCCTCACGATGGACCTGACCCCCGTTTCGTGGGCGCTCAGATGGAGAGCTTGATCCTTTTATAAGCCTTGGCGCCGGCGTTGGCGCTCTCGAGGGTCAGGCGCACCCAGTAATCGCCCCGCGGCGCCTCGACGGGGATCTCGATGGTGTGGCTCATGGTCGAGGACTGGCGCATCTCCTCTTCCGTCATTTCGAGCGCGTGCTCGCTTCGCGTTTGACGGATCTCCGTCCCGTCCATGGCCAAGAGGTCGAGGGTTATGACGAACCTGGCCCGGAGCGCCTTTGCTTCGGCGTCGAACGGGATGACGCGGTAGGGAATGGTCACGGTGACGAGGCCCTGGCCGTCCGCGGTTTTTTCCGCTCTGGCGTCGAATTCGATCTCATCCGCTCCGGGGGAGATCCGCGGTTGCCATTCCATCTGGGCCCGGGTGATCATCGAGATCTGTTCGACGCTCAGCGGGTCGAGCTTGTAGTTGCCGTTCCAGTCCTCATCGGTGAAAAGGATGACGAAGAACCCGTAGTACCAGTACTCCCTGGGCACGTCGTAAAAGGTCACTCCCCGCGGGTAGGTGACGCGGTTGGTCGGGGGGCCGAGCAGGATGTGGATGCGGCCGCGGTCCTGGAGCCAGCCCGGCTCGCCGCCTTCGCTGAAGAGATGATTGGCCTCGGCGATCCGGGCGAAGTACTGCTCCTTGAATTCGTTGACCGCCGTGGACGGGTTGGGGTCGCGCTTTTTCCAGAACTCCTCGATGAAAGTTTTCCGGTCCCCGGCCGGGGTGGCCAGAAAGCGCTCCCGCTCTTGCTTGGTGATGATGAAGCGGACCTTGGAGATAAAATCACGGCTCTCGCTGTCGAGGCTCCTCACGGCCGGGGATGTGGCGCAGGCGGAGCCCAGGGCGATCGTCATCAGCGCCGCGATCCGCAGACAACGCCCGAACATCGTCATTTCTTCTGTCTGAGCTCCTCGACTTTCTCCTTGAGCTTCGGCTGGTTCGGCTCGATCTTGAGCGAGCGTTCCCAGGCGGCCAGGGCTTCGGCCGTGTTCCCGAGCTGGAGGTAGCACTCGCCGATGGCATTGAGGACATTCAGATTGGCCCCGAAATGGGCCAGGTAATCCTTGTACAGGGCGATGGCCTGGGCCTGCTCGCCCAGCGCCTGGCAGGCCCGGCCGACGGGCTCGAGGAAATCCCATTTCCGTTCATCCGCGAGGAAGGGTTGGGCCGCGGCCTTGACTCCGGGGTATTCCTTGAGCTCGAGGAGAAGCCTGGCATAGTCGAGGGCAAAGGGGACCGAGTTCGGCTCGCGCCGGACGGCCGCCTCAAGCAGGGGCCGCGCCTTGGCCAGTTCGTTCTTGTTCAGATATTGGGTCCCGGCGATATGGAGGTACTGAGGCGCGTTGGACGGCTGGGGAACGGAGAGCACCCAGGGCCGCATCAGGGCGGGCAGGGCCGTGACCAGGAAGCGCTCCTCGGCGGCGACGCGCTGGACGCGTGCGGCGTTCTGAACCGAGATCCGGAGGATATAATTGGCGGACTGGTAGCCCTCCAGGGAGAACTCCTCCAGGATGTCCGTCCGGTCCGGGTATTCGGCCAGCGCTTTGGTGACGGTCCGAACGGCCTCCGGTCCTTTTTCCCCTTCCTTGAGGATCGTGTATTCGACGACGCCGCCGTCTCGAATATCCTCGGGCGCATTTTCGAGCTGGAAGAAGGCGGAGAGCGTATCGCCGGGGAGATAATCATTGCGGGGCGAGGGCGTGAGCTGGAGGCTGCCGAGAAGGAAGGGCTTGCTCTGGCCCCGGAACCTGGAGGCCTTGTCGACCCTGTTCGCCAGGCAGGGGGCGAAAAGCGTGAACGTCCCGGGCGCGGGGACGAGGAGGCTGGCTTCAAAGGAGGTGAACTCCCGGGAAACCTTGTTCTTGAGGAGGATGTTGATCTTGTAGGACCCGGGGACGAGCGGGAAGAGATCCTGATAGCTGAAGAGCTTGTTCCGGATGGAAGCCATCTGCGACTCGGTCATATCGCAGGGGACGGATCGGCTGAATTGGTAAACCAGACCGCCCTTGGGATCGGTCACGGAAACATCCGTCTCGAGGTCGGCGTGATAGGAGTCCCCGACGGGCTCGAACGTCAGGCGCGACGGTTCGATGAGAAAGTGAACGAAGGGATTGCCGGACGGATCCTGATAAACGCGGATCAGGGCATCGCTTTCGATATAGTTCGCCGTATAGTCGACGTCGATGATATCCTTATAGCGGAGGAGCTTTTCGGCGTAATCGTCCTTGACCTTCTCGTAGCCTGCGGCCGGGATGCGGTTGCCGAGGAGGATGTCCGAGGACATCGTCGGCCGGGCCGAGATCATCGGTTCGCCCGGGATCAGGGACAGCGTGACGCTGGCGATCGCCGGCTCGATGTCCATCATCTCGGTATAGGCGGTTTCATAGTCGGTCACATCGCCCATATAATGAATGAGGAGCTTCTGCGGGCCGTCTTTCATCGGGCTGTAGAGCTGGTAGCTCCTCTGGCCTTCCGGCTTGAAGAAAACGACGTTGAAGTTCGACGGCAGTCGGGCGGAATCCAGGCCCGAATAGAACCAGATGATCGTCGGATAGACCTGAGTCAAGTTCTCGAAACGGTCGATGGTCTTGGGCTCTCCGAGGATGATGTAGATGCGGCCCATGTCGGTCCGCCAGCCGGGGCCCGGCGAATCCCTGCCGAACCAGTTGTCGGCGTAGGCGATCCGCCGATAGTGCTCCTCCCGGAATTCGTTCTTGTCCGTGTCCGGAGTCGGATCGCGCTGCCTCCAGAAAGCCGTGATGAAGATCTCGCGGTCGCGGTCGGTGTCGAGTTGAAGGAAGACCCCGCGCTCTTTCGGCGTGATGATATAGACGACCTCTTCCTCGAGCCACTTGCGGTACTGGGGGGGAAGGTCTTTGCTGGTCGCTTTCTTCCCGACCTGACCGGCCGCCGGGGCCGGGAGAAGGAGGGCCGAAACGACAATGAGGAGCCCGAAGACGATGAGAGCGAAGCGTTTCATGATGTTCCTATTTTAGCATAACCGGACTGGCTTAACGAACCCCGCTCTCTTCAACGCCGTTCCCGCGCCCGGCGTTGCCTGGCCCGCCTACGACCCGGCCCTGGCCCGCGAAGAAACGGCCGCCGGGGCTTTGGCCCCCGGACATCCGTCCTTCGATGATTCAAAAGAATGAATAACATTCAATAAAATGGATAAAGAAGAGACGCAGAGGCCGGAACGAATGGCGATTTTCCTCCCGGCCTCTCGGACATCCTATCTGATAACCAGGCGGACGAAGCCGGTGTCCCCTTTTTCCAGGCCAGCCCATATTATTGGCACACTTTTTGCTAGTTAGAGCCATGTATGAAATCCAAAAAAAGGAGGCTCAATGATCTGATGCATTCGGCTTTTGGAGAACGGAACGGCACCGTCCGGCACGGCCGGGCCGGTGCGCGGGCTTTCAAGGGGGGATCAAAGAACCCAACAATTCTTGAAGACAATATGAACAAAGGAGCATCTTTCATGAAGAAACTGCAACCCGTCTTGCTGCTGGCCCTCAGCGCGCTTCTCCTAACCGGCACGCTGTCGGCCCAGAGGGCAACGGGACAAATCTTCGGCATCGTTTCGGACGATCAGGGAGCGCCTCTGCCCGGGGTCTCCGTCACGGCGAAGGGCCCGCGCCTCGTCGGCACGGCGACCTCGGTAACGAACGGCCAGGGAGGCTATCGACTGGTCGCGCTGCCTCCGGGGACTTATGAGATCGAATTCGCCCTGCCCGGATTCCAGCCGCTCGTCCGCAAGGACATCATTCTCGAGGCCGAGGGGACCTTGACCCTGGACATCACCTTGAGCCCGGCGACCATCTCGGAGCAGGTCACCGTCGTTGGGCAATCGCCCCTCATCGACGTCAAGAGCACGACCCGCGGCTCGGCGATGAACAGGCAGGTTTTCTCCCTGCTGCCGAAAGGCCGGAACTTTGACTCGTTGCTGGTCATGGCGCCCGGCGTGCAATCCGAGTCCTATCTCGCCGGCACCTCCGTCGACGGCGCTTCCGGCGCCGAGAACATGTGGTATGTCGACGGCGTCAGCACGACCAACCTGATCAACGGCACGTCGGCCCAGGGGGTCAACTACGATTTCGTCGAGGAAGTCAACTTCAAGTCGTCCGGCTACAACGCCGAGTACGGCGGCTCTCTCGGCGGCGTCGTCAACGTCCTGACCCGGTCCGGCGGAAACGAGTTCCATGGCGACGTCCTGGCCTACTACAACGATGAGGCCCTGACGGCCCGGCGCCGCGACGTTCTCCAGTACAACCCGTTCGACTTGACGCGCGACCAGTCAGTCCTGTACTACGCCTGGGACAAATACGTCGGCAAACAAAAGTGGTACAACCTCGAGGGTGGATTCGACCTGGGCGGCTATATTCTGAAGGACCGGCTTTGGTTCTTCGTCTCGGCCATGCCCAATTACAATTACTATGCCCGGACGCTGGACTACAGCATTCAGGGCCTCACGACTCCGTCAAGGGTCGTCCACCAGAAGCAGCTGGACTTGAACGGCCAGGCCAAGATCTCGGCCCAGCCTTTCAAGAACCTGCGCGTGAGCGCCAGCGTCATCAACAACATGTCGCTCGTCCGCGGCTCGGCCACCGGTCTGCCTGTCTCCTATAGCGCGAGCACGACGCTGGACTACGATATCTACGATTTCAACTATCCGAACTTCAGCACCAGCGCGACGGCGGACTGGATCGTCTCCAACAGCTTCATGGTCAGCGCCCGCGGCGGTTTCTTCACCACGAACCAGAACCACCAGGTTCCCGGCGCCACGACCGACCCCTGGTACGGGTTCCAGCAGGAACAGCCCTTCAGCTATGCGGCGACGACCAATATCGGGCTGCTCGACGTGCCTGAGCAATATCAGCACGCCTCGTCCTGGACGAACTTCCCCCGCAACAACGTCTTGGGCTATGCCAAGACCGTCCGGGAGAAGTACAGCGGCAACCTCGACCTGACGTATTTCGCCAACCTCGGCGGTGAGCACGCCTTCAAGATCGGCGGCCAGTTCATCCGCCAGGGCGAAGACATCAACCAGGGCGCTCAGGCGCCCATCGTGTACCTCTCCTGGCTCGACGGCACGGTGACGCCGACCTTCACCATGTACGGGACCGATTACCCCACCGGCCGGTACGGCTGGTACGCCGTCCGCGGAAACGCGGACTCCGGCCCCTACGGCTCGGTCTATAAGGCGTTCAGCAATCAGTGGGCCTTCTACGCCCAGGACACCTGGACGATCGCCCGCAAGCTGACCATCAATGCCGGCGTCCGGACCGAGTCCGAGTACATCCCGAGCTACAGCCAGGATCCGGCCTTCGCCAACCTCAAGCCCATCAACTTCCCCTTCAAGAAAAAGATCTCCCCGCGGTTGGGCTTCGTCTATGACTGGTTCGGCGATTCGAGCCTCAAGCTCTTCGGCTCCTTCGCCATCTATCAGGATGTCATGAAGCTCGACGTGGCGGCCAACGCCTTCGGCGGCTTCAAATGGAAAAGCGCCTATTACACGCTCGACACGTTCGCCTTCGATACGATCGGCGTCGGCGGCAACTACCCCGGAGACCTCGTGGCGGTCCTCGATTTCCGGGCCCCCTCCTTCGATCAGGTCGATCCCAACATCAAGCCCTTCACCCAGCGTGAAGTCGCCGTCGGTGTCGACAAGAAGGTCTCCGAGAACTCCTCGGTCTCCCTCCGCCTGGTGAACAAGTCGGTCCTGTACGCCGTCGATGATATGGGCATCGTTCTGCCGAATATCGGCGAAACGTACTTCTACAGCTGGATCGGCTCTCCGTTCATTCAAGAGAAATATGCGGAAGCCAAGGCCGCCGGCCTGCTGCCCGAGGGCGTGCCGGCTATGCCCAAGGCCAAGCGCGACTATTGGGCCGTAAACCTCAGCTACGACAAGCGGCTGTCCAACAACTGGCTCATGGGCGCCAGGGCGACCTGGAGCAGCCTGAGGGGCAACTATTCCGGGTTGGCCAACTCCGACGAATTCGGACGCAACAACCCGAACGGCGAGCGCTCATTCGACCTCTGGCAATTCCAGTACGACAAGCAGCTCAACCCGATCGACGGCCCGCTCGGGACCGACCGGCCGCTCGTGTTCAAGCTCTTCGGCAGCTATGTTTTCCCCATGGGCTTGACGGTCGGCGCGGTCATGCAGGCCATGAGCGGCACGCCTCTGACCACGGCCTGGAACGTCGACGGCCCGGGTTACTACCCGAACAACCGCGCCGATCTCGGCCGGACGCCCTTCCTGTACTACGCGGATCTCTATGCCGAGTATAATATCCGGCTCGGCGGCCGGTACGGCCTCCAGTTCAACATCAACCTGAGCAACGTGTTCAATGTCGACACGGTCACGGGCATCGGGACCAACGTCTACAGAGACAATATCACCCCCGGTGATGAGGTCCTCCTGACCCGGACCTGGGAGCCCAGCCCGACCGCCAAGAAAGACGGCACGTTCGGCTACGCCAACGCTTTCATGGCCCCGTTCCAAGCTCGCCTGGGATTCAAGTTCTCGTTCTAGGCTGATCCAGAACCAGCACACGCACAAAACCCGCCTCGGCTCCGGCCGGGGCGGGTTTTTCTTTGGTTCTTCTCCAGATTCCGGGAGATTCCTCTCTCCGGCTTGGCTCAGGGTATTGCCTCTATCTCCCCGGCCCCGGGAACCAGTTCGTGCGGTTCCCCCCGCTTCGCGGGTCCCCCCTCCACCACGGGGATCTTCGAGGCAACACCCATCGCCGCCGCGAGAGGAAGCCCGGAAATGGGAGAAGGCTCTTTTCTTTTCCCCCGTTTTCCGTCCCTGGTCAAGCGCCTGTCAGTGCTCGGCCTTGAACCGAAAGAGGGTTATGGCCCACGCGCGCAGAAAGCCCGGCTAAGACTCTTTTTTCTTTTCGAGAGCTTCGAGGCTGTGCTGGTACCCTTCCAGGTCGCGGATGCCGAAGGTCACCGTTTTGTTGTAATCTTCGAGCTCGCCGATAAAGGCGCTGCCTGAGACGAGGGCCGGCGACATCCGCCATTCATTGGGGGCGATAAAAGTGAAGTCGTACTTGATATACTGTTTCCGGAAGGAATACGTCCAGACCTCGGCCCTGTTGGCCTGGACGTCTTCGTTGCTCCGGCTTACGGCCCCGGTGGCCGTCTGGCCGAGCTGGGCGCCCCAGCTCGTATTCTGATCCACGTCGATCGAGGCCGGCGGCCCGTTGAGGAGATAGACCCTGGCCCGGTCGGTGTTCCAGGGCTGGCTCGAATTCTCTCTCTTGAAGGCGTTCAGGACATAGCCCAGCCTGTCCTGGAATATCGCCCGTGATCGGGGCTCCCGGGCGGCCCAGAAGAGATCCTGGAACTCCTTCTTCCCGGCCTCCGAAAGGGTCCTGTAGGCGGCCCTCTCGAAATCCTGCATGATCGGGTATTGCTGGGTGTACCAGGCATCCTTGGAGGGCATCATCCGGACCCCGCACGAGGCCAGGGAAACGAGGGCCAGCAGCGCGCCGGCCGCCCCCTGAAAAGACTTCGGAGCGTCACCGCGACGAGTCATCGCTCACCTCCCGCGTCACACGATTCCAGAAAATCATCATAAGGCCGGCGGAGCGACAAGTCAATCGCCGGACGGGCCGGCTTTTTACGGGCAAAATGGATTCTGCTATAATGACCGGGCCATGCGAAGAGAGACCGCCATCCTCCTCATTCTGGCCGTCGCGGCCCTGGCCGCCTCCGCCTGCACCCGCCGCGAGCCGCAACCGGCCCCCGCCGCCTCCCCCACGGCCGAGTCGCTCCGTCTCAAGGAGACGACCGTCCGCAACGTCACCGGACAGCCGATCGGGTACAGGATCTATCCGGCCGGCAAGCCCGAGGCGGCCGAGTCCCGGGAGATCGCGCCCGGGGCCGTCGACCGCTTCCGGACGGCCTCTCCCCTCGAGATCGAATTCTCCACGGGCCGCAAGGACGCCGTCTATTCTCTCGACCCGGGCAGCCCCTACTCGTTCCGCGTCGACGACGAGGCGACCATCGACCTGTTCCTCGGCTCCCACGGCCGTGACGACGCCGTCGATCTCGCGCCCTGGGTCCCGACGCCCCAGCCGGTCGTCGACCGCATGCTCGAGCTGGCCGCCGTCAAGCGACAGGATGTCCTCTACGACATCGGCTGCGGCGACGGCCGGATCGTCATCACGGCCGCCCGCCGCTACGGCGCCCGCGGCGTCGGCATCGACATCGACAAGGCCATGATCGAGGAATCGGAGCGGAACGCCAGGGCTGCCGGGGTCGAGCGGCAGGTCAAGTTCCTCACCATGGACGCCACAAAGGCCGACATCTCGGAGGCGACCGTCGTCAGCCTCTACCTTCTCCCCGAATCGAACGCCCTGATGCGGCCCATCCTGGAGGCCCAGCTGCGGCCCAAGAGCCGCGTCGTCTGCCACAACTATGCCATCCCCGGTTGGGAATCGAAGCTGGTGATGACCGAAACGATCTCGGACGAGAACGGGGACAAGCACTACATCTATCTCTACCTCCGCTGACCCTGGCCCCGCGGGCCGGGACGGTAAAAATAAGGCGCTTCCGCGACGGCGGAAGCGCCTGAGAATTCGAGCTGCCGGTCCGGACTAGAAGGCGATGCCGATGCTCGCCGACCAGACCCCGTTCTTGAAATCGGGCTGGAGCTCCCCCTCGACCGTCGAGATGACCTTCTGCATGCCCAGGCTGTAGCGGACGTCGACCATGAAATTCCGGCCGAGGTTCAGGCCCGCCCCGAAGATGGCGCCATAGTCGTTGTTCTTCAGGAGGTTTTCGGTCAGGGGAACTTCCTCGCCGTTCGTCTCGAACTTCTCCTGGAGCTTGAACCCGACGGTCGGCCCGGCGAAGACGAAGGGCTGGATGATCGGCGTGGGGATCCTCAGCTTGAGGAGCAGGGGCACTTCGATGTAATCGGCGTAGAGCTTGTCGGTGTAGCTGTCGTCGAGGGCCACGTAGGTGGCGCCCTTCATCGTGTAGAGGACCTCCCACTGGATGGTCACGACGCGGCCGAAGTTGAAAGCCAGGAAGAGGCCGCCGTTGAAGCCAACCCTGTCCTTCAGCGTGGCCAAGGGATTGTCGGCGTCGGTGCCCGTCGGCCGGGCCATGTTGCCCCCGGCCTTGATGCCGAACTGGACGTCGGCGCGGGCCGGCTGGGGCAGGGTGAGAAGCCCGGCGAATAGCGCGATGACGAGGACGGTTGTCAGTCTTTTCATGAGGCCTCCTCAAAGGGTCGAACGTTCGGACGCGTCTCGCACGTCCTGGACCATTGTGGAGGCCGGCCGTTCCCCCGGCAATCCCCGAAAGGGGGGAATCGGGAGGGGTCCCAGGCCCCTCGCCGGGGGTGATAAGAAAGCGGTTCTCTCACCGCTGGGCGGCGGAGCCTCAGAGCCCGATCAGCTTGTACTTCGCCTTGTCCTTGAGCTCCTGGACGTAGTCCTGGACCGTCAGGCCCTGCTTGCTCTGCTTGAGCCGCGACTCGATCTCGGCCCGGGCCTGGTCGAAGGGCCGGGTTTCATTCTGGCGGCTGACGATCAGAAGGATGTGGTAGCCGTAGGACGTTTCGACGATGCCGCTGAGCTGGCCGGCGGGGACCGAGAAGGCGGCATCATCGAAGGGCTTGATCATCTGGCCGCGGGGGAAGTTCTCGTAGAGGCCGCCGTTGTCCTTGGACCCGGGGTCCTCGGAATACTTCTTGGCCAGCTCGGCGAAATCCGCCCCGGCCTTGGCCTCGGCCAGGATGCCCTCGATCTTGGTCTTGGCCGCGGCCTTCTCCTGCTCGGTCTTGCCCTGGGTCAGAATGAGGATGTGACGCACCGTGGCGGTCTTGCCGAAGGTCGAATCCTGCTCATAGGCCTTGCGCAGATCCTGCTCGGTGACCTTGCCGCCGCTCTCGGCGACGCCGGCGAGAAACTTGTTGATAAGGAGCGTCCCCTCGACGTTCTTCCTGACGTGGTCGATCGAGACGCCGGCCCCCTTCAAGGCCTCGAGGAACGCCTGTTCGCCGCCGGCCTGGGTATACTCGGATTGCATGGCCTTTTCGAGCTCCTCGGCCGGGAGGACCGTCTTGGCGGCGGCCGCGGCGGCCAGGAGAAGCTTGCGCTCGGCCAGCGACGACGCGGCCTGGTCGATGATCTTCTTCATCTGTCCGGCATCGACGGTCCTGAGCTGGTCGGACCGGGTGCCGAGATTGTCCCTCGCGGCCTGGATGACCTCCGCGGCCGTGACGACGAAGCTCTTGGTCTCGACGAGGACCGTCTGCTTGTCCGGGCCGAGGGCCGGGACGATCGCGGCCAGGTCCTTGGCCAGGGTGTAGGCGGGCGTGCCCTCCTTGAGCGTGAACTTCTCGGCTTTCTTGGCGCATCCGGACAGGGCCAGGGCCGAAACCAGGATAACGGTCAACGCGTGCTTCATTCGATACTCCTTGGATCCGAGGGAAAACATCTGAATAGTAAAGCACAAATCGGCCGGCGGCGCAAACGGGCGGGCTCAGCCGGAGGAGACGACGCGGTGGACCTTCCGCTTGCCGGCCTTGAGGAGCAGGCCCCCGTCCGGGCCCAGGTCCTTGACGGTCAAGAGGCGCTCGACGGAGTCGATGCGCTCGTCATTGACATAGAGGCCGCCCTGCTCGATCATCCGCTTGGCCTCGCGGCGCGACGGGGTCAGGCCGACCTCGGTGAAGAGCCCGGCGGGACTGATGCCGGCCTCGAGCCGCGACCGGGGCACGGCCGTCGTCGGGACGGCGCTGATGTCGCCCCCGCTTTCGTTCCCGGCCCCGTCCCCGGCCGGACCGCCGGCCGCCTTCCCTCCGAACGCGGCTGCGGCGGCCTGGCGGGCCTTCTCGGCCTCGAGCTCGCCATGGGTGATCTTGGTCGCCTCGAAGGCCAGGACGCGCTTGGCCTCGTTGATGCCGCTGTCCTTGAGAGCTTCGAGCTTCCGGATCTCGTCGAGGGGGATCAGAGTGAATATCCGGAGAAAGCGCCCCACGTCCCGGTCGTCGCAATTGACCCAGTACTGATAGAAATCGTAGGGGCTGAAGAGCGCGCCGTCGAGCCAGACCGCGCCCTGGGCCGTCTTGCCCATCTTGGCGCCCGTGGCCGTGGTCAGGAGCGGAAAGGTCAGGGCCTGGGCCGCCCCGCCCTCGACGCGGCGGATGAGGTCGACCCCGGCCAGGATGTTCCCCCATTGGTCGTCCCCGCCCATCTGCAGCGTGCAGTGGTATTTCCGGAAGAGGGTCAGGAAGTCGTAGGCCTGGAGGAGCTGGTAATTGAACTCGATGAACGACAATCCCTTCTCGAGCCGCAATTTGTAGGCCTCGGCGGCCAGCATCCGGTTGACGCTGAAGTGGCGGCCGATGTCCCGCAGAAAGGGGATGTATTGCAGCGGCAGGAGCCAGTCGGCGTTGTCCACGGCGATGGCGCCCGTCCCGTCGAAATGGAGGTAGCGGGCGAGCTGGATGAAGATGGCCTGGCCCTGGGCGCGGATGGTCGCTTCGTCGAGCATCTGGCGCATCTCGGTCTTGCCGCTGGGGTCGCCGACCATCGTCGTACCGCTGCCGACGACGGCGATGGCCCGGTGGCCGGCCCGCCGGAGATGGGCCATAGCCATGATCGGGACGAGGCTTCCGGCGTGGAGGCTGGTGGCCGTGCTGTCGAAGCCGACGTAGAACGTGATCTGCTCCGCGTCGAGCATCTTGCGGACGGCGTCCTCGTCGGAAACCTGGGCGACGAAGCCGCGCTCCTTGATCTCGTCGTAGACGTTGCCGCTCAAGGTTCTTCCTCGGGGGGATTTATATCACGGTCGGGGGCCTAATCCAAGCCCCCGGCCGAAGGCACGGCGAATCCCGTCCCCCGCGGAAGGATCACTTCTTCAGCTTGAGCTCGATCGCGCCCGAATTCCCGTCGGGATCGGACCAGATGCCCTTGAGGGTCTCGGCCTCGAGAGTGAGCTCGATCTTGATCAGGAGGGTCTCCGTTCCTTGGGCCAGGTCGAAGTCGAAGGTGAGCTTGTTGTCCTTGAAGACGATCTCTCGCATCGCGGACTCGGGGACCATGCCGGCCGTGTCGCCGAGCTTGCCCGAGTATCCGACCGCGGTTTTTTCAATGACGGCGGTGATCTCGAGCGGCGTGACGCCGTCTCCGCCTATGGCGGTGCCGACCCAGGTGCCGACGATGTCGGCCTTCTTAGGGGCTTGAGAGAATGCGGTTCCGGCCAGGACGGAGAGGGCGGCCAAAGCGACGATTGGGACGAGCCGGGATTTCTTCATGTTCGGGCTCCTTTCAGGGCCTTTTGGCGATAATGTACCAGAGGAGGACGGATGGTGTCCACATCCCGGGAGACGCAGAACGCGGACGTTTGGTTCCGTTATATCTGCAAGGCCGGTCGGGCGCCCTGCCTTGACGTCCGGCGGGGGCTTCGCTAGATTGGAGTCGCCAGGAGGGACGCCGATGAGCCGAAAGCCGCAGGACCGGCGGACATTCATCAAGACCATGGCCGGGGGTGCGGCCGCGCTCGGGTCGTCACTCGCCGGCTGGCCCGGCCGAGGGCAGACGGCGCCGGCGCGTCCGGGCAAAGGCGGGATGGCCTTCCGCCGGCTCGGCCGGACAGGCCTTCTCGTGTCCGAGATCTCGCTCGGCAGCAGTCCCCTGCCCGACCCGGACCTCCTCCGGGCCATCATCGACCGCGGCGTCAACTACATCGACACGTCCCACAACTACGACAACGGCAACGCCGAACGGCAGATCGGCCGCCTGCTCAAGGACGTCGGGCGGGATAAGGTCCGCGTCGCCACCAAATTCCACGTCACCCCGCGCGACACCGCGGCCTCCATCATGGCCACGGCGCACGGCAGCCTCAGGAGGCTCGACGTCGAGGCCATCGACGTCCTGATGATCCACGGCGCGGAGACGGCCGCCGTCCTCGTCGACGGGCGAGTCCTCGAGGCCTTCGACAGGCTCAAGCAGGAAGGCGCTTTCCGCTTCCGCGGGCTGTCCTGCCATGTCAACCAGGACGAGGTCGTCCGGAAAGCGGTCGACTGCGGCCTCTACGATATGGTCCAGGTGGGCTACAACGTCTTCGACATCCAGGAGCCCGGCGGCAAGGTCGAAACCTACCCGGATTACCTCGGCGCGAGCGGCCTCCGGGCCCTGATCGACCTGGCCCATTCCAGGGACGTGGGCGTCGTCGCCATGAAAACGCTCAAGGTCGGCGGCCGGCGCCAGGACCTCGAACGGTACCGGACCGGCGCGGTCTCCCTCTGCCAGGCCATGCTGAAGTGGGTCCTCGACGACGCGCGCGTCGCGTCGGCCGTGACCGAGATCCTCAACCGCAGCCAGATGGAAGAGGACCTGGGAGCGGCCGGGACGAAGCTCGCCGCGGCCGAGAGGAGGACGCTCGTCCGCTACGTCCGCGAGAACGGAGCGGACTATTGCCATGGCTGCGCCGGCTGTCGGCGAGCCTGCCCGGCCGGCGTCGATTCGCCGGCCATCCTGCGGGCGCTGGCCTACCATGAGAGCTACGGCAAGACGGACCGGGCCAGGAAAGTCTACGAGGCCAGCGGCGGCGGAGAGAAAGCGGCGGCCTGCCGGGATTGCGGGGCCTGCGAAAAGGCCTGCCCCTACGGCGTGGCGGTGAGATCCAGGGTCCGGGAAGCCCGGCTGGCCTTGACCTGATAGACATGCGGGCCCCGGTCAGATCTGCCAGGCGTAGCCGATCTTCAGGAATAACGTCCGGTCCGTCCGCGTGATGCCGACGCGGCCCGGCCCGAGCCAGCTGTCGAAGACGCCCCCCCTCGCATTGTCCGAATAGCCCAGGAAGAGGACCGTCCGCGGGTTGAGCTTGTAAGAGAACAGGAACTGGGTGAAAACGCCTTTGGTCCGGGTGTCGACGGGAAAACTATACGCGGCCGGATTCTGCTCGAGATCCTGGTACTGGACGATGGCCCGGACGAAGCAGCGGACGCTGAAGTTCCAGACGATCTTGGCCTGGCTCAGGTTGGCCGCATAGATCGTGTCGCCGCCGAGGGAGAGCCTCTCGAAGGTGTGTGAGAAGACCGTGTTGAGATGACGGAGCAGGCTGAACGAGCCATAGGGCCCGAGGGAGAAGATATTGGCCAGGCGTGACTCGGTATAATCGATGCCCTGGCCGGCCTGGCTCTGGAGCCCGACCTCAGCGCCGCTGAAGGGCCGGATGCGAAAGTCGGCCGCCGCGAGGGCCGCGTCGAAATACTTTCCGTTGTAGAAGGTTCTCGAGAATATCCCATGGAGGTTAAGCTGGGTTTCGAGGTCGCCCTGAACGAGCAGGCCCAAGGTCAGGCCGCGGTCGGTCAGCGTCCCGCCATGGTCATCGACGAACTCGCCCAGCGCGCCGATGCGGATGTAGTTGAACCAGCTCTTCGGCTTGCCCCAGATCTGGCGGAAGAGCGCGGCCGAGGCGGTTCGGGTGTCGACGCGGGGCACAAATCCGGAGTCGGCCCGGAAGCCCGGGGACAGATCCTCATAGAGAGCCTGGATGATCCAGTACCGGGAGAAATGCTGGAACTGGAGGTTGACCGCGTTGCCGCCGAAGCGCCCCTCCTTTTGGCCGTAATCCCGGACGACGGCCGCGGGATAGCTCGTTTCCGAGTGAAGGAACTGGAAAGTGATCGAATTCTTCTCATCGAGGCGGAAAAAGCCGTCCGCGCCGGCGAGATGGTTGGCGTAATCATTCCCGGCCCGGCCGGTATAGAGGACGCCAAGCGTCGACATTTTGCCGATGTCCTGACGCAGCCGGAAAACACCTCCGAAAACGTCCTGGCCAAGAGAGGCTTGGGCCGAGCCCTGGTTGGACGGAAGGACGAGATTCGTGATCCTGTCCTGGTCGGCAAAGAAGCCCAGGGCCGTGCGGCCGGTCTTGCCGGTGAGCTTCGTCCCCCAAAGCGGGTCGGCCACGGTCCGGGTAAAGACGGCCTGGACGGGCGTCAGGAAGAGATCGGCGCCTTCGAGAAAGAAAGGCCGCTTCTCGGGATAGAACAGGGCGAAGCGGCGGTTGATCTGGAGTTGGGCGACGTCGGCTTCGACCTGGGAGAAGTCCGGGTTGGCGGCGGCGTTGAGAATGAGGTCGGGGGTCAGGCCCCACTTGGCCGTCACGCCGGGCTCATAATCGCCCTTGCCCCTCTCGAGCGGGCCGTCCGGGTATCCGGCCAGGTCCATGGCATCGGTCCGGCCGGCCGTAAAGGTCGGATCGATCTCGATGTTCCGGCTTGGCGTAATGCCCTCGAATCCGGTCAGCTTATTGAACTGACAGAGGATGCAATTGACATTCCGGGAGCGCGGATGGGAGGTCATCCGGTGCCGGGCGTCCCTCGGCCAGGACCTCTCGGCGCTGAAGCCCCAGGTTTGAGGGCCCTCGGACTTATGGAAGCGGAGCTGGTTCAGCGGGATGGCCACCTCGACCGCCCAGCCCCAGTCGGTGATCCGGGCGGCCGCGTTCCAGATGGCGTCCCAGGAGAAATCCTCATAGCCTTCGGACTCGCTGAAATTGGCGTCGGCCTGGACGCCCAAGGGATTGACCCGGAACTGGAAGGCCCGGCGCTCATCGTTGAAGGAATCGACCATGAAGCTGACGTGGTCGTCGAGGATGAGCGTGTCCGTGTCGTCCCGGTCCATGAGATGGGCCCGGATCTTCTTGGGCTCCGGGTCGAAGCAGCGGAAGGCCACATAGAGATTGTTGAGGTCGTAGGTCACAAGGCACTCGGTCCTGACCGGCGCCAGGATGTTGTCGCCCGGCTGCCATTCGAACGGCAGGGGAATCACCGGGGCGGCGGCCCAGGCTTCCTCGTCGAGAACGGCGTCGATCCTGATCGGGACGGACGCTTTGGGGACGTCAAACCGCGCGGATTCGACCCTCTCGGGCCGGGCCGGGGCTTGGGACGGCAAAGCGGGAACGGCCAGGACGGCACAAAGAGACAGGACGGTCAGCGCGGGAGCGAAGCGGCGGTTCGATTCCATGGGACTCCTCATGAGGTCTTTAAATAGATACTCCGGATCGCCCCGAAAGGTTGATGACCGGCGCCGACTCCTTTATCCGACATTCCGGCACGGCATTATTGCACATACCATGCCAATGTCCAGAGGCGGGATTTCGCCTTCGCCCAGGCGGAAAGGGGGGACCGCAGCCCGCGATGCAAGAGGGGCTTCTCCGCGAGTGTAAAGGCGCTTACAATGGGACCCGCGGATTTGACATGGGCCGGCGGCCTAAACGGACTCGCGGGACCGGGCGTAATCTCGTCAGAATCCGGCCTGGGCCGGCGGAGGTGAGAGCGTGAGGCGAAGCGCGACGGCGGCTCTTTTCTTGTGCGCCGTTTCGATGGCCGTCGTCTGCGCGCCGGCGGGACGTGCGCCCGTCGCCGCGGGCCCGCCCCTCGTCGACTGGACGGCGCGGCTCGCCGAAGCCGGCTCTCTCTACGACGCGGGCCATTACACGGCCCTTCGGGACTCCTGCCGGATCTACGGCCAGGCCCTCGAAGCGCTCGGAAAGCGCCCCGACATCACGGAAAAGTACCTTCGGGCGTCGATCGCGCTGGAGCTGCGCAAAAAGGACCTGGGCATCCTCACGGCCGGCCCGGGCGCCGACCTCGACGGCCTGGCCGGGGCCGATCCCGCGCTCGGCCGCTATGCGCCGTGGCTCGAGCTCGTCGCCGGGCTCCCGAATAAGATCAAAGGCATCCCGGGGATCGACCAGACCGGCGGCCGAACGATCGACGCCCAGCTCGCCTGGATCAGGACCCGGGTGACGGCCATCGATCGCGAGCTCGAAGCGGCCGCGCGAACCGATGACCTGGCCGCGGCTCTCCGTCTGACCCTGCGCCGGGAGTTCTCTTTCAGATTCGAGGACAAGCTCGACCACAAGGCTATCCTGGACCGGTATCCGGGCTCACGGCTGGCGGCCTTCCAGGCCGCCATCTGCCCGGTCCTCGAGGCCGAAGAGCTCGAGGCCTTGCTGGCGCTCGATCCCGGGTTTTCGGAGGTCCATTATTACCTCGGCGAGGACGCGCTCATGGCCGGAAAGCTCCTGACGGCCGAAGGGCATTACCTGGCGGTCAGGGAGAAGATCCCAGAGTCGCTGTCCGTCCTCATCTCGCTGGCCAAGGTCGCCTTCCAGATGGAAGAGACGGAGGCCTGTCTCGAATGGAACGAGAAGGCGCTGGCGCTCCTGCCGACCTACCGGGACGCCCTCCTCGGCAAGGGCCTCGCGCTCGGCTATCTCGGCCGGAGCGAAGAGGCCCTGGCGGTCCTCGGCCGGCTCCTCGAGCTCGGCACTTATTATATGGGCGAAGGGCATTATTGGACGGCCTGGAATCTGAACGAGCTCGGCCGGCTCGAGGAGGCCCGGAGGTCGATCGAGTCGGCCAAGGTTTTCCTCGTCGGCGTGAGCGACGTGGCCGCACTCTCGGGCATCATCGCCTACCGGCAGGGGCGGCCCGATGACGCCGAAAAGGACCTGCGCGAAGCCCTCGACCTCGATCCGTCGGCGAGCGACGCGGCCTATTACCTGGGCAAGCTCTACGCGGACCGCAAGGCCTGGCTCGATTCGGGGATCTATTTCGCCGGGGCGGCGATATCTTACGAGGACAAGGAAAAAGGCCTGGAAAAGAAGATCGGGGAGATCGAGGGCTCGGAGATGTCCCCGGAAAGGAAGGCCCGCCTGGTCGCCAGGAAACGGGCCCAGGTCCTCTCGACCCAGGCAGCCAAGGCGACCTGCCAGTACAACGGCGCCGCCGGCTACCACAACGCCGGTTCGTTCGAGCGGGCCCTCGAGCTGGCCCGCTTGGCCGCCGCTCACCCCGCCTTCGCCGAGAAGGCCGCCGAGCTCATCAAGATCATCCAGAGCCGCTAGGCCGTTTGCTCTCTCTCCTGAGGCCAAATGGTGTATAATACCGCCTTTTGAGGAGGGCCCATGCCTGCCGGTGACGCGACGACTCTCTGCCGTTTGTTCCTTGATTCCTGCCGGACGTACAAGAAGCCCGACCGGATGATGGTCAAGGCCGCCGGCGTGTGGCGGAAGATCTCGACGGACGAGGTCGAAGCGACCGTCCGGCATCTTTCGCTCGGCTTCCAGGCCCTGGGTTTGAAGCCCGGCGACCGCATGGCCATCCTCTCGGAGAACCGGCCGGAATGGGTCATGGCCGATTTCGCCGCCCTCGCGGCCGGGGCCGTCACCGTCCCCATCTACACCTCTCTCCTCCCCGACCAGGTCCGTTACATCCTGAACGACGCGGCCGCGAAGATCGTCGTCTGCTCGGACCTCGAGATGTGGCGCAAGGTCGAGGCCGTCAGGGACGGGCTTCCCGGGCTCGAGCGGGTCATCGTCATCGAAGATGATCCCCCGGCCGGGGCGCACGCTCTGTCGGATGTCGCGGAGATGGGCCGGAGGCTCGAGGGCGGGGAGCCGGGACGCTTCGAGCGGTCGGCCGAGGCGGTCCGGCCCGGGGACCTGGCCTCCATCATCTACACGTCCGGAACGACGGGCGTGCCCAAGGGCGTCATGCTCAGCCACGCCAACTTCGCGGCCAACATCGCGTCGTTGACCGAGGTCATCGATTTCTGCGAGTCCGACACCGGCCTGTCCTTCCTGCCGTTGTCTCACGTCCTGGAGCGGACGGCCACCTTCCTCCTCTTCCACGTCGGGGCGGCCATGGCCTACGCCGAGAGTATCGAGGCCGTGGCCTCGAACATGGTCGAGGTCCGGCCGACCGTCATCATCAGCGTTCCCCGGCTCTTCGAAAAGATCTACTCGCGGATCATGGATCAGATCATGGCCGGTTCCCGCCTCAAGAGGGCGATCTTCGTCTGGGCCCTGGCGACGGGCAAGAAGCACGCGGCCCGGACGATCGCCGGAAAGGGCATCCCAGTCCACCTGTCTTTCAAACACGCCCTGGCGGACAAGCTCGTCTTCTCCAAGATCACGGCCCGGACAGGCGGCCGGATCCGGTACGCCATCTGCGGCGGGGCTCCCCTGTCGAAGGACATCACCGAGTTCTTTTTCGCCATCGGCCTCCAGGTCCTGCCGGGATACGGACTGACGGAGACCTCCCCCGTTCTCACGGGCAACACGCCGGGCCGGGTCCGGTTCGGGACCGTGGGCAAGGCCATCCCGGGCGTCGAGCTGCGCATCGCCGAGGACGGCGAGATCCTGGCCCGGGGCCCCAATGTCATGATGGGCTACTACAAGAACGAGGCCGACACCCGGGAGGTCCTGAAGGACGGCTGGCTCCATACCGGCGACATCGGCCGGCTCGACGAGGACGGCTTCCTCATCATCACCGACCGCAAGAAGGATATCATCGTCACCTCGGGCGGCAAGAACATCGCCCCCCAGCCGATCGAGAGCCTCATCCAGGCCAGCCCCTTCATCGCCAGCGCGGTCGTCGTGGGCAGCAGCCGCAAGTTCATCTCGGCGCTCGTCGTGCCGGACTTCGGGAAGCTCGAGCCCTACGCCCGGACGCACGGCATCGCCTTCGCGGACCGGGCCGACCTCAGCCGCCGCCCGGAGGTCGCGACCTTTCTCCTCGACGAGGTCAACCGGATGACCCCGGGGCTGGCGTCTTACGAGAGAGTCAAGAAGATCGCCGTCCTCGACCGCGACTTCGACATCGACCTGGGCGAGGTGACCCCGACCCTCAAGGTGAGGCGGAACATCGTCGAGCGGAAATACGCCGACGTCATCGAATCGCTTTACAAGGATTGAGGCCGGATATGGACACATCAAGCTTCTTGACCCATCTCGAATGCGGCCTGTGCGGCGAACGTCTCGAGGCCGATCGGCTCTGGAACCTCTGCCCCAAGTGCGGCAAGCCGCTCCTGGCCCGCTATGACCTGGACGCGGCCCGGGCCGCGGTGACCCCTGCCCTGATCGCCGGGCGCGAGCCGACGATGTGGCGCTATCGCGAGCTCCTCCCCGTCCGCGACGACTCGTTCAAGCTCTCGCTCGGCGAGGGATTCACGCCGATCCTCCGGACGCCCCGGCTCGAGGAAGAGGCCGGGCACGGTCCTCTTTACGTCAAGGACGAGGGGCTCAACCCCACGGGCTCGTTCAAGGCCAGGGGCCTATCCGCGGCGGTCTCGCGGGCCTTTGAGCTCGGCGTCCGGTCGGTCTCGATCCCGACGGCCGGCAACGCCGGCTGCGCCATGAGCGCCTATGCCGCCCTGGGCGGCCTGGAGGCCCACGTCTTCATGCCGACCGACGTGCCCAAGCCGTTCATCAACGAGTGCCGGGTCCTCGGCGCCAAGGTGACGCTCATCGACGGGCTCATCACCGACTGCGGCCAGGCCGCGCGGAAAGGCGTCGAAAAGCACGGCCGCTTCGACGTCTCGACCCTCAAGGAACCGTATCGCATCGAGGGCAAGAAGACCATGGGCTACGAGGTCGCGGAGCAGATGGGCTGGCAGCTCCCCGACGTCATCGTCTACCCGACCGGCGGCGGCACCGGGCTCGTCGGCATGTGGAAGGCCTTCGACGAGATGGACAAGCTCGGCTGGATCGGCCCGAAGCGGCCGCGGATGGTCACGGTCCAGTCGGACGGCTGCGCGCCCATGGTCAAGGCGTTCCAGGAAGGCCGGGAATTCGCCGAACCCTGGCCGAACGCCCGGACGATCGCCGACGGCATTCGGGTCCCCGCGGCCGTGGGCGATTTCCTCATCCTGCGGGCGCTCCGCGAGAGCGGCGGCACGGCCGTGGCCGTTTCGGACGCCGAGATCCTCGAGGCCACCTATCGCCTCGGCCGGACGACGGGCATCTGGCCCGCGCCCGAGGGCGGGGCGACACTGGCCGCGCTGCTCCAGCTCAAGAAGAGCGGCTGGGTGCGCGACGGCGAATCCGTCGTCCTGTTCAACACCGGCAACGGCGCCAAATATTCCCACATCTGGGACTAGGACCGGCGCATAGGTCGGTCGTCCCCCAACGACCGGCCCGGTTGCTATTCCGCGCCCGATTGGGGTAAACCATAGACCAAGCCTATCCCGAGGAGGAGTTCATGAGACGTCGCCTGCTCGCGTTGACCATAGCCCTGATCGCGTTATCGGTCTTGGCGGGATTCCATTCTCTGCTGGCAGCGGGACAGAATCCACTCGACAAGTTCGTGCGGATCTCCGGCGACGCCCGAGAGTTCGCCGCCTTGGTCGATTACAAAGGCCGCTTCAGCGGTTACACGAATTATTGGCAGACGCTCGCCTGGAGCTGGAAGCAATATGGCAACCTGTTCCTCATCTCCCAGCCGGACGTGTCCGCGGCCATCGCCCAGAACAAGGCCGATATCGCCGAGGAGTTGGGGATCCCCGGACTCGTCCTCGACGAGGGATTCATCGACGCCTGGCTCGAGAGCCGCCCCGTCGAGCTTGAAGACCCGGGTGACGACGCCCTCGGCCAGGCGCTTGACCATCGAGATGTCATCGTTTGGGCCAAGCCGTCGAGCCCTCTGGGCGCGAGGCTGTCGGCTAAAGCCCCCGGGCTGGCCGGAGCCCGGACCGCTTTCGGAAGCTATCAGGCCGGGGCCGCGAATTACCACGAAGTTATCGCCTTCGTGCTCGTGGAAGGCCGGCGGCGTCTTTTCGCGGTCCTGGCCGAAGACGCCGGGGACAGGCGGGGTTTCCGGGAGCTTCTTTCCAACGTGGAGGATGTCGTCGGCCGCTACGACCTCCACCGCGGCTGGTTCGGGACGGGAACGCTCCTCCACAGCGTCACCTGCCATCCCGGCCATCCCCTCGAGGTCATCGGGCAGGGCCTCGGCCAGGGCAACGATTGGTTCACCTTCAGCGGCTACATGGATTATCTGATGCAGGACCAGCTCGGGGCCTGGCTCGAAAAGGTCGGCCTCGACGTCGTCGTCGACGTCGGCACGGGCAAGGCCAGCCATAGCTTGGGGACGGTCGCCTACGGGTTACAGAACTACGATGGGCTCAAGATCCAGGACATGCCCACCGAGGAGGAGTGGATCCGTTTCGTCAAGGACCGGGGCGGGCACATCTTCCGGCCCGTGTATGCCCCCGAGTGCGACAAGTACAAGTATGACGGCCAGATCGCCATCGACGGGAACAAGAAGCAGATCGATACGGAAGACGTGCCGTTCATCCTTCAGACCGGGCTCATCAAGGACGACGCTCCGGCCGCGATGGTCCTTTTCACCGAGAAGGACCGCCGCTTCGACCGCGGCGAGATGTGGAAGGCCATCCTGGACAGGAAGGCCGTGGGGGTGCTGCCCCTGGGAAGGATGATGGGTCCGGCCCCGTTCCGCCGGGCGCTGCAAATGCTCCTCCTCGATCGCGTGTATCTGGAGGATCTCTTCGGCGACAGGATCCGGCTCGAAGCTTCGGTCGAGGGCTACGACCTCCACGTCCGTGTGGCCAACCTCGGCGGCTCCCCCTTCGAGGGGAGGGTCGAGCTCCGGCCGGCGCCCGAGATCGTGTATGAAGCGAAATGGGTCGATGTCGCAGTTACCGGCGGGGACCGAGCGAACGCTGGAGTTCCCCCTGCAGCCCGACACCCGAGGCCATGGCCAAGGCCAACCCCCTCCTCGTCGAAGTGCGTTGGAATGGCGGGCGGAAGCGGACGCTCGCCGTCCTCGACCTGCCGCCGGCCGTATCCGTCCACAAGCTCCTCTACGGGCAAGCGCCGGAGGTCATCTATCCTGTTTCCATTCATAACTTTACTGACGCACCGGGCTATCCGGTCGAGGTCAGGGTCTATGCCAAGGACAGGCCGGCGACACCCGTCTTCGTGACGTCCCGATCGGGCTCGGCTCCGCAAGCTGGGCACGAGGCCCTCGAATTTCGGCTGCCTCTCCAACCGGGCTCCTACGTCGTCAAGACGACGGCCCTTGGCACGTCCGGCGAGACCCAGCTCGGCGTCGGCGCGCCGGCGGGCAAGGTGACTGTGACGCCGGTGGACATCGACGGCGATGGGCTCATGGAGTACAGGCTCGAGAACGACAAGGTTCGGGTGACCCTCCTGGCCATCGGGGCGCGGGTCATCGAGTACATCGTCAAGGAGAAGAACGACAACGTCCTGTTCAAGCTCTGGCCGGAAAAGGAGGCCACCGACAGGCGGCCGTTCCGCGAGCGCGGCTTCTATCCCTACGGCGGGTTCGAGGACTTCCTCGGCCAGGCTTCGATCGAGACGCACAAGATCTACGACGCCGAGGTCGTCAAGGCCGGCGGGACGTCGGCCATCGTCCGGATGAGCGCGGATTACTACGGGAACCGCCTCGAAAAGATCTTCACGCTCGACGGCTCGTCGCCTCTTCTCGAGATCCGCTTCGCCCTCGAGTTCCGGAACCCCGAGCTGAACATGCTCGGCCCCCAGCCGATCCTGGCCCTCGGCGAGAAGCACTGGACCGAGGACGTCTTCGTCGTTCCGGCCAAGTCGGGGCTCCGGGAGGTCCGGATGCGGCCCGAGGAATACTTCGGCGAGGTCTTCTTCCTCAAGGAGGGCTGGAACGCCGGGCGCGATACCGTCGAGGACGTCTCGTTCGTCGGGGCCTTCCCGGTGAGCGAGCCGGAGTTCCTCCACGTGTGGATGAACCACCCTTCCAACGGCGAGTCGGCACACTACTACGCCGAGCTCCAGCCGTGGGTCCCGATCTTCCAGAAGACGGTCCGCTATTTTTCCTATTATATGTGGGCGGCGCCTGGCCCCTGGGAAAAGGGGCTCGAGGAGCTGCGGCGGCGCAACCTCATCACTTCGGCGAAATGACGGCCTCGCGGCCGCGGCTCAGCTTCCGGCCGACGCCTTTTTGATCTTCTTTGAGGCGGCCTTGAGCTGGGGCAGCCGGGCCGCCGTGCCGGGCTTCAACGGGTGCCAGAGCGTGCACAGGTGGCCGAGGACCTTGTCCGAGGGCAGGGCGAGCGACTCGTCGATGAACGATCTGACGGCCTTGACGTCGCGGAAGCTCGTGGGCAGCACCCGGAAGCCCTTGTCGGCGAAGATCCGGACCGAGGGGAAGGCCGACCGCGGCGACGACTCGGGCCGGTACTTCCGCTCATAGTGCCAGTCGCACATGATGATGTCCTTGGGGATCATGTCGATGGCCGTGTTCGTCCCGTTCATGGAAGCCTCCCAGAGGCCGTAGCCCGTGGCCTGGCCGTCGAGGAGCCGGTCGGCCCACATCATCATCTCTTTGCCCCTGTCCCGGACAATGTGGTCATAGGCGTCGTTGACCGCCTTGGCAAAGAGCTCTCCCGTCGGCTTCCCGGCACAACGGGGGCAGTCGGCGTCGGCGATGATGAAGACCTCGTCCATGCCGACATGGAGCGCGTCGGCCTCGAAGACGTCGAGGAGCTCGTCGTAGAGATCGTTGATGATAGGGCGAAGATCCGGATGGAGCGGGCACCAGCTCCGGCAATAGAACTCGGTGCCCCAGGGGTCGGTGCCCTTGTTGCCGGGGTATTTGCCGGGCGACTCGTCGAGCTGGGGGTACTTGGTAAGAAGGGGAAAAGTCTTCTCGGCCCAGGATTGGTGGCCGAGGCTCTGGAACTCGGGCACCAGTCTGATCGCGCGGGCGCGGCACGCGGCGAGGAGGGCCTTGATGGTTTCCTTCTTGATCGGATCCTCCATCTGGAGCTCCGGATGCGAGGCGTAACCGTACCAATAGTCGACCTCGACGATGAGGAGATTGACGCCGCGTTTCGCCAGGGCGGGGACCTCCCCGATGAGGATTCGGGCATCGGCGTCGTTCTCACAGAGGGTGTGCAGGCCGAGGACGAGCGGCCGTTTGACCGCCGGGACGGTCGACATCGGTTTGGGCGCGCAGGACGCGAAGAGCACGGCCAGGGCGATCAGGACCGGGATCGATCCTCGGAGACTTCGGCTCATGATGTGACCTCCATGGTGCTTGAGTTATAGAGGATAGTCCAGGAGCGGCCTATTGGCAAGCGCTTGAATGGGGACATGTACCTCCGGTACGTGTCCCCGGCTCTTTTCTCTGGCGAACGATGAGGCAAACCTGATAAAGTAAAGCGGACGAAGCCTCAAGAAAGGAGCCCGGACGATGCGCAAGAACTCGCTCATCATCATCCTCGTTATGGGACTTGCCCTCGGGATATCCCTGGCCTGCCGCCAGGCCAAGGAGCCGGCCGCCCCGGCCGCCGCGCCGCAAGAGCCGCAGTGGACGGATCTGTTCGCCGCCGACCTCTCCAACGCCGTGTTTCCGGCCGGCGTCTGGACGGTTTCGGACGGCATCCTCACGGCCTCGGAGGACCAGGCCATCTGGACGAACAGGGACTACGAGAACTTCGTCCTCGACCTCGAGTTCATGACGGCGCCGGGGACGAACAGCGGCGTCATCGTCTATTGCTCGGACATGGCCGACTGGATCCCGAACTCGGTCGAGATCCAGATCGCCGACGACTTCGCCGAGGAGTGGGCCAAGGAGCCGGCCACCTGGCACTGCGGGGCCATATTCGGCCATCTCGCCCCGACGAAGAGTGTCGTCAAGAAGCCTGGCGAGTGGAACCATTTTACGATCACCTGCGTGGGAAAGCGGATCACGGTCGAGCTCAACGGCGAAAAGGTCACGGACATGGACATGAGCCTCTGGACTTCGGCCAAGACCAATCCCGACGGCAGCGAGATCCCATCCTGGCTGAGCCGTCCGTTTGCCGAGCTGGCCACGAAAGGCCGGATCGGCTTCCAGGGCAAGCACGCCGGCGCCCCGATCTACTTCCGGAACATCAAGATCAAAGAGATGAAATAGGAGGCTAGATAGTCTTCGTATCGTTCTTAGCCCCCCATTTTGCCGCGGCCTTTGATTATTAATCGCTCCCAGAACCCCCGTTCTTTTTTGAATACCCTCTGTCAACATCCTCAGCTCGGGTTGGCTTTACATCCTTCTCATCGATGCTTACGCCCCAAGTGACACCAGACAACGCGAAATGAGGCTCCCAGATCTTATCGAAATCCTGAAGGTCCTCGGGCCAGGTGAAACGAGTGTGTGCGGGATCTTGTCCATTTTGGATGAGCAGAAATGAGATTACGTTTCCGATTGACATAGAAATCAAGCGAATCCGGCCCGCAAGGCAAGTTAAATCCCAATTCCTGGAAACTTCCTTTATGCGATAATCATGCTTCAGACCGCCGATTCGCTCCAGTCTTAAGACAGTAGCCCCGAATTCGCTTCCTGGTATGGTCTCCATGCGTTCTGGCGGCGCCGGCACATCTGGTCGATCCTGTTGGCCTGCTGCGACATGGATGCCGCCTGGCTGAAGTCGCATCCCGTGCTTATGCTCCGTTAAACTCGTTTTTCAATATCATCATTTAGATAATTCTCCGCTAGATATTCCCAACATTTTGCATAACGGCTTTTAATCTCGTTTTCCGCATCCTTATCGGCAAGCGTCAAGTTGCGGTGTATCAAATCCGACAGGGCCTCCCACGAGAGATGGCCGACCAATCTTGTCTGCAGCTTCTCCTTACCATTAATGCTATTTATTACAAGTGCTAGATCGCTTTCCTTATATCTATACAGCCATCCGAAAACACAATCGGGCGCCTGTAAGGCGGCGCCCAGAAGCGAAAAAAGAGTCTCCAGTCCTAGCCCATAGGACGTACGCAACGCAGTCGCTGCTTGCTGGGCGATATCTGAACCTATCTGGGAAGAGTGGATATTAGCGAGATACTCAAAGTACTTGGTATCGAAGTTCTTCAGGAACGTTATGTTTTTTCCATAAATATTTGGATCCCAAACGGCATAAGGCTTTTCGCCTACCAAGAACATGGTATTCCTCATGCAAATCTCCACAGATTAAAATAGAGTCCCACACTCCTATTTCGGGCCAAATCCGGACTCTTGCTCAATGGATGGTCAGAGAATCTATTTTAGGCTTCCTTCAATTGTCATGATTTCTTTTTCGTTGAGACCATAGAGCTGATATACAATTTGATTGACTTCATCTTCGAGTGCCCTAATCTGCCTTTTATGGGCCTCCTTTTCATGCGGAGTTCCGGCCTTCGTCAATAATGAAGATTGTAGGGTCAATTCTCTCGTCAAGGCGACAATTTGACCATGTGCATTCGTGTCTTCGGAGTCTGCGAAGTCAATTATCCGTATGGGAATCCTTTTTAGGAACATTGTTTTATATATATAGAATCGGTTGGCTTTAGGAACTGTGGTTCTTTTATAATAGTATTCTAGCAATCGAGAGTTCAATAACGCAATAAGATAGCAGATGTCTTCACGTACATGCCCGTTTGGTATAATCCCGCATACCGTGTCTCCGAAATATTGGTCAATGCCTGCAAGTGCGAATCTATTGGACTCAGCCAATTCCGCAACAAGAATCTTTTCTCTTCCCAGGAGTCTAATATCTCGAGGGCACCAGAGCTCATACCAGAGTTTTGATGACTGGTCGAAATACTCCCTTCCCGAAAGTCGCCCTCTGTTCTGATTAAGATATTCCCAGACATTCGGAAATTCTGAGATATCAGCTTCGGGCAGCGGAACAGTCTTATCATGTTGTAGACGATAAGGGTAAATCACGACGTCTTCAGGGGGCTCAATCGTGAAACGCCGAATTTCTCTCCCTCGTACGCACTCGCGGACAATTTCCGGTTCCAGCCCCAACCTTTTTGCCTCATTTTGGGGAACTAAGAACACGCCATTGTTCCCCGTGACTATTCCCTCCATGATAACATCTGCAATTTCGGGAAAGCGGCTTGCAGTTATGCTTACTGATCTTCTCAACTAAGGCCAATGTGCTTCTGTCCTGTACTATCCATGCATCATTCGTTAATGTTGATTGGAGCACGGAAACGGGAGCAATCTTAAGGGAACGTCGCTTAAATGAAAAGCTATGTCCGGATGTAGGCCGCTCCTTTTCTAATATGAGTATTCCCGTATAGTTCAAAGCTCCTCGAAAGATTCGGACATCCTCGAAATCGCATATTTCCAGTATCCGCGTTGCGGTTCTCAAATGGGCTCTCAGCCTTGCCCCGTGATCCCTCTTCATGAAGTTTGTTGGGCAAATAAACCCCAATAAACCCCCCTCTTTAAGCAATCTGATGCTCTGTTCGATAAAAGGAAGATAGATATCATATTTGCCCTGGGCAACATCATAACTCTTTGAGAGGAACCGCTTTTCCATCTTAAATCCATGAAAGCCTATATAAGGCGGGTTGCCAACAATCGAATCAAATCCGCCCGACTCCATGATCTCCGCAAATTCAAGTCTCCAATCGAAAGCATTGATACGGAATCGGTCTTCGTCAGAAAGAAGAGGAATCTCTTTTTGACTATAAAAATCCGGCCCAATCAATGAATTCCCGCACTTGATATTGTTGCCCAAATCCGGCAGGGCGCGCTGCGCAAAAAGCCTCAGATACGGTTGGATCGTCTGCTCGCTTTCCCCCTCCAGGACCTTTAGAAGGAGGGAGAGTTTGGTTACTTCCACAGCCTGGGGATCGATATCGACACCGTAGATATTATCGAGGAGGATTCTCTTTCTCTCTGCGATCGTCAATTTCCATCCGGCCATTGTCTGGACGAGCACGGGATTACGGCCTTTCGTCCAAGTCTCGGGCTTATGAGCAAGGTACCACTCATGGTGCCAATCGAGAAGGAATTGATAGGCGTTGATCAGGAATGAGCCTGAACCGCAGGCGGGGTCCAGGATTCTCATCTTCGATATCTGCTTGGGAGTCTTCTCCTCGACGAGTTTGCCGACCGTCTGCCTGACGATATAGTCCACGATATAGGTGGGCGTATAGTAAACGCCCCCCGCTTTCTTGACCTCGGGCTTGTCTTCGACGACGGCGTGATGTCCCTCCGTCAATCGGATGACCTTGCCCAGGAACTGCTCGTAGGCTTGACCCAGGATGTCGGATGAGATGACGGTGAACTCATAAGGACTCTCGGGATAGTAAAGGTCCCGCAGGAGAGTCCGGATGAGCTTGTCGTCCACCTGGAGTCCAAGGGTGATCTCGTCGGGCAGCTCCCGCCGCCCCTTCTCCGCCTGGAAATGAAAAAGCCCGGAGTTGTATTTGGCGTCGGCGTCTTCGAAGACTTCACAGAGCCGCGGGTAGATATTGGGACCGTTCGTCAGGCCTTGTAGCCGGCCATAAGGTTCGATGCCGCGATCCTCGCAGATGCGCAGGAAGATGATCCGATCGATGATCCTCTGGACGCCGAAGTTCAACTCTCGCTGGGACAGGTTCGAATTGCGCAAAGCCAAGTTCTTGGCCAGCTCGCTCCGCCAACGCTCGATGGTCCCAAGAAAGTCGTCATCGACTTCCGTTGTTCCCCGTTTAGTCCTATTCTCTTCCGCGTACTTGTCGAACGACCCTTTGAGGATCGCGTCTTTGGAGAAGATGGACGAGATCCATTCCCATTTCTCGGGGTAGTCCTGGTATTGGCACAGGAAAACCCGGGCGGTCGACGCGGAATCCGTCTTCTTCGGTTTGACGCGGCAGTCGTAGACTGCGAATTCCTCGAAATCACTCAGAATACTGAGGGGGAGTTTGGCGCTCCAGGCATAGCGGCGAAGTTGGTAGGCCGCCGGAGTCTCCTGGCCGATATCGACACTCGGTTTCTTCGCTTCCAGGAAGAACTTCCTCGTGCCGCCGATCCGGAAACAGTAGTCGGGGGCCTTGACGGCCGCGCCGATCCTGATCGAATCCTCGTGGATGACGTCCTTATAGGCCTCCGCCAAGCCCTGGGAGTTGTCCATGTCCCAACCGAGGGCTTTGAAGAAAGGATTGAGGAATTCGTTACGAAGCTGAGCTTCATTGTACTGCGGCGACCGATAGGCCTTGAGGTGCTGGTCGAACTTTTCGACAAGGTGAAGGACATCCTTCGGCGCGCTCATCGAGGGTCCTCCTTCGTCCGATCCGTATCCGCCGATAAGAAGTGCTTGTAGGCCGGGACTATCGGTATTTTATATCCGTTCGCTTCGTGGACATATTCTTTATCGTGGGAGATGATCATGCCCTTCCTGACTTTATGCTTCCTCATAAAGGCCAGGACTCCGCTGGTGTCGATCTTTCCATACTTGATCTCAATCGGTACGGGCTCGGCCCCGTCCTGGATCACATCGACTTCGTTTTTGTAAGGGTCGCGCCAAAAGTACTCCGCTCCGAGCTGGTTGACGACGGAACACTCAAAGGCCTTTGACCGAGCTTGATTGTCCTCCTTGAAAAAGAGCGCGGGCGATTGAATGGCAGGATAGATCTTCTTCAGCTTCCGCTCGACCTTTCTCCGGCTTTTCGAATAGTTATAAAGCTTCCTGATGAGATAGGACTCCTCGAGATATCTCAGATAGAGCGAAAGCGTCTGGCGGGAGATGTCCAGGTCCTTCCCGAGCGAAGTCGGGCCGATAATCTGTCCAGGATCGTCCATGAGGACGCCCAGCAATCCCTCGAGGGCGGAAATCTGTCTTATCGGGAATAGCTGGGGAATATCTCGATAAAGGACCTTATCGACGATGCTTTCCTTGATGTACTTCTGAATGATGTCTTTGTCGTGGACGCCGACCAGTTCCGGAAAGCCTTGTGTTTTCAAATATTCATCGTAAAGTTTCTTGAGCTCTCTGGCATAGAGCGAGGGAGGCGTCAGTCGTTCTCCCCTGAAGGCCAGATACTCTCCAAATGCGAGGGGCTCGACCCGGAATTCGAAGATCCGGCCCGCCAGGGTCGCACGGGATTTGCGCCTGATGAAAAGGGATTCCGAGCCGGAGATCACGATCTTCATTTGAGGATGAAGATCGTAGAGCGCCTTAGCTTGGTTCTCCCAATCCTCCAGCTTTTGGACCTCGTCGAGAAGCAAGAGGGTCCGCTCGTTCGAGAGACTCTTGCCCAGCAATTCCTCAGACGCCCGAATGACATCGCGCAGTTCGATCGTCTTGAACTCATCAAATGAGAAGTAGATGACGTTCTTTGGATCCAGGCCGTCGGCTACGGCGTCAGAAGCGGTCTTGATGAGGAGCGTCGTTTTGCCGACACGCCTGAGCCCGGTGAGGGCGATGATCTGGCGGAGGGGCAAAAACTTCTTAATTTGGGCATAAATGGCTCTGTCCTTATATTCGGCCTTGAAGGGGGCTTTCCACCAAGGATTGAAATCAGGGAGAGCGGACTGAATCTGTGGCATGTATAATCACCATATAATCGATTTTACGTTAATTACATTTAACATAGAATTATTGGTCTGTCAAGTGAGCTCCCTTAAAATACAGCTCCAACCAGCACCGGCGCCTATCATAACGACTTTCCGAACTGATTGAGAAACGAACGGCCCGACAAGCGTCTCTCTCTTGTGATCGAATTCAGACTGCGTTTTGGGGAGGTCAGAGATGTTCAAGAATAGACGGATCATCCTGCCGCGATTATCTTATCCGACACGGATAATAGGGTCCGGGACCGTGGCTGTCGAAGAGTACGTCATTCCTGAAGAAGACAAAGCTCGTGTTCTCGATAAGCTCTATCCGTTCGAGCCCGTTCCCGAGCTGACCGAGACGATGTTCGACCTTCATGAAGAAAAGCTATTTCAGGTCCGGGACTATCTCGTTCTGCGCGGCCAGGACATGGACTTGCTGGTCAGCCCGTATTTCCTCAACAGCGGGGGCACCGTCATCGACTGGATGCCTCGGGACTTCAAGCCGGGGGAAACGCTGGCCCGCAAGATCCGGGGCGAATCGATATCCGTGTTGACGATACCGGCGGAGCCCCAACCCACCTGTCATTGAGGACGTTGGAGTCGGGGATCTTGGGAACCGCTTGGCTCGGGCGATCCGGGCATCGATTCCGTTTAGGAGCCCTCTCTAGTGAGCCCCCGCAGGAACCTCGCGGGCGGCGCGGGATCGTCCGGCGGCGCCGGACGACGGCTGCCACTGAAAGCGCTCGAGGTCGATGCGGCCGCCGGGGCCGACCGCGACGCCCTCGGCGACAAGCCGCCTGCGCTGCTCCTCGAATCCCCGGCCCCGGGGCAGGGAGATCCGGCCCTGGCCGCCGATCACCCTGTGCCAGGGGAGACCCGCGGTTTCCGAAGAGGAATGGAGGATCCAGGAGACCCCGCGGGCCGCCCGTTCGCGCCCTGCCAATGCAGCCACCTGGCCGTAGGTCGCGACCCGGCCGCGGGGGATGCCGCGGATGACCGCCTTGACCTCGCGGGTGAACGGCGTCTCGCCTGGCCTGGTGTTGACGGACAAGAGCTTTTCCCTTGACCGATATCTTAAGGGAATCGCCGGGAAATAGAAATGGGGGCCGGCGGAAGGGCCGGTCCCCCAATGAGGATGAGTGTAAGCCCGTAGTTTACTTCGTCAGGTTGATCGAGCCGTTGGTCGTGTGGAGGGAGATCTCCGGGCCGCCCTGGCCGATCCGGCCCTCGATCCGCCGCTTTGAATGGCGGAGGTTCTGGAGCGTGACGGGAAAATCCACACTGATGTGGCCGTTCGTCACGCTGGCCCTGAGGTCGGCGTTGAGGCTTTCGGGGGAGACGAGGCCGAGCGTGATAGAGCCGTTGGTCGTCTCGGCTGAAACGCCGTCCTTGAAGGCTACGTCCTCGAGCCGGACGTTGCCGTTGGTGGTGTCCGCCTTGATCCGGCCGTCAAAACGGCTGACGTGGACGCTTCCGTTGGTCGTGTCGGCCTCGAGCTCGCCCGACGCGTCCTTGACCGTCACGGAGCCGTTCGTCGTCCCCACTTCGGCCCGACCATAGCGTCCCGTCACCTCGACCCCGCCGTTGACCGTCTCCACTTTGGACAGGTTGACCCCCTCGGGGACCGTGACCGTGAACTCGACATCGACGTTGGCCTTGTGCGGAAACGTGGGCCAGACGGCTTTGACCGAAACCGAGCCGGCGCCCTCGTTGACCCGGATCTCGACCCTGTCAAGGTCCTCTTTGTTCCGGCGGGCGGTCTTGACCGCCGTGATCTCGACCTTGTCTTCTTTCCAGGTGGCGATCGTCACGTCGCCGTTGATGTTTTCGAGCGAGAACCGCTCCCCCGCCTTGAGAGGCAGGGTCTTCGAGAAGGTGTCTTTGTATTCCTCCCCGGCCAGAACACAGGAGACGGCCAAGAGAAGGATGGTGATGCAGAGGGCGATGAGGACTTTGATTTTGGACACAGGAACCTCCTGGAGATCGACGTTCAAAAGGGTAGACGAAAATGGCTTAAGAAAAGTTGCCTACTATTAAATGAGCCCCATGAGCTTTTTGGCGCCGTCGAGGGTCTCCCGGGCGACCACTCGGGCCTTGCGCGCCCCCTCCGTCAGGGCCTCCCGAACTCGGTCCGGATGCTGGGCCAGATCCCTACGGCGCTCCCGGATGGGATCGAGGACCTTCATCAGGTTGCGGTGGAAGATCTTTTTACAGTCGAGGCAGCCGATCGTCGCTCCGGTGCATCCTGCGACGATCTCCCGGAGCTCGTCTTCGGACGTGACCAGCTTGTGATAGCTGTAGATGTTGCACCGGTCGGGATTGCCGGGATCGCTGCGGCGCTTGCGGGCCTCGTCGGTCTTGGCCGGCCGGAGCTTCTCCCAGATCACGTCAGGCTCCTCGGCGACGCCGATGACGTTGTCCAGGGACTTGCTCATCTTCGCCGCGCCATCGATCCCCATGACCCTGGCGCCGCGGCCGATCAGTGTCGTCGGCTCCGTGAAGTAGGCGCCGAAGCGGTTGTTGAAGCGGCGGGCGACCTCGCGGGTGAACTCCAGATGCTGGGCCTGGTCCTCCCCCACAGGCACGGCGTCGGCCTTATAGATGAGGACGTCGGCGGCCATGAGGATGGGGTAATTGAGGAGCCCGGCCGTGACGTTCTCCCGCTCCCGCTCGGATTTCTCCTTGAACTGGGTCATCCGGCCGAGCTCGCCGAGGGGCGTCACGCAATTGAGGAGCCAGCAGAGCTCGGTGTGCTCGGGGACTTGGCTCTGGATGAAGATGGTGCATTTGTCCGGGTCGAGTCCGGCGGCCATGTTGTCGAGGGCGGCGTCCCAAACCCTCTGGGGCAGAAGCGCCGGATCGTAGGTGACGGTAATGGCGTGGAGGTCGACGATGGTGAAAAAACAGTCGTACTTGTCCATCAGTCGGACCCAGTTCTCGACGGCGCCGAAATAATTGCCGATGTGGATCGTGCCGCTCGGCTGGATGCCGCTCAGGATGCGCTTGCGTGGGCTCATGGCCGGACCTCGTTTCGTTTCCGGGGCTATTGTAGCAGAAGAGACAGGAGTTCCGCGAGGACCATGGCCGTGGCCCCCCAGATCTTATGGCCCTCGAAAGCGTAGAAAGGGACTTCGACGTCCCGGCCGCCGTAATGCCGGGTTTCCCTGCGGACGTTCACGGGGTCGGTCAGGTGGTCGACCGGGGCCTCGATGACCTCCTCCACTTCGTCGGGCTGGACATGGAAGGCGAGCGGGCCGGGGATGGAGGCCACGGTCGGGTAGATGCAGTAGTTGCTGGGCGGAATGAAGAGCGGCGTGAGCCGGCCGAGGACGCGGACGGCCGTGAGGTCCAGGCCCATCTCTTCGACGGTCTCGCGAAGGGCGGTGGCCTCGAGGGATTCGCCCGGGTGCTGCTCCCCGCCCGGAAACGAGATCTGGCCGCGGTGGTGGAGAACGCGCTCCGTGCGCCGCGTGAGAAGGACACAGACGCGCCCGTCCTTGACATAGAGGAGAACGAGGACGCCGGCCTTGCGACAGCTGTCCTCGACCTCGAAATAGGCCTTGTGGCCGGCGCGGGGCTCGGGAGCCATGGTGAGCTGCGCCGAAATGCCGGGAAGCGGCGCCCAGAGGCCCTTCTCGACCCGGGCCAGGATGTCCTCGGGCTCCGGAGGCATGGGCGGGCGCCTAGCGGCCGCGGCCGCCCAGGAGCTTCTCGATCTCGTCGATCTCCTTGGGCACGCCGGCGGTCAGGACTTCGCAGCCGGTCTTGGTGATGAGGACCGTATCCTCGATGCGGACGCCGAAGCCCTTCTTCTCGTCGTAGAGGCCCGGCTCGATGGCGAAGACCATGCCTTCCTTGAGGACGCCGCCGAGGGGGACGTCGTGGACCGAAAGGCCGACGCCGTGCCCGAAGCCTCCCTCGAGACCGCGCCGGTCGATGCCCTTGGCCTTCAAGGCGGCGACGACATGGTCGCGGACGTCCTTGGGGGTCGCCCCCGGCTTGTAGGCCTCGATCGAGGCTTTCTGGACTTCGAGGACCGTCCGGTAGATCTCTCTCTCGTCGTCGCTGAAGCGGCCCGAGGCGGGCCAGGTCCGCGTGATGTCCATGGCCAGGTGGTCGAGGTCGGCGCCGAAGTCCATCAGGACGACGTCGCCCGGCTCGACGCGACGCGAGTTTTCATCGTAGTGAAGAATGCAGGAGTTGGGGCCGGAGCCGACGATCGGGGCATAGGCCGCGCCCCTGGCCCCGCCCTTCAGAACGACGGACATGGCCGCCGCCTCGATCTCGTACTCGAAGACGCCGGGGCGCCCGGCCAGCATGGCCTGGCGGACGGCCTCCGCGGAGAGCTTCCCGTTCCGGCGCAGGGCCTCGATCTCGGCCGGCGTCTTGATCGCCCGCATCTCGTCGATGACCGGGGTGAGGTCCCGGAGCGCCATCTGGGGATAGCGCTGGCGCAGCTTTTCGAGGCGATAGAGGTCGGCCGAGAGCTGATCGTTGTAATGGCTGCGGGCCCGCCGTCCCTCAAAGAGGGCGGTCTCGGAGCGGGCCTCGTCGAGGGAGTCCCGGGGCGAGAGCCGGAGGTGGAAGCGGCCCGCGAACCTGGCGAGAGAGCGGGCCAGGAACTCGTCGAGATAGCTCGAAGGGAAAACGTCGGTGAAACCGGCCTTGGCCCTGGCCTCCGGGTCCTCGAGGAGGTTGGCGCCGTCCATCATCTTCTCCCGGGCCGTCTGCGGCGGCAGGAAGAGGTAGGACGCCCGCGACGCCGGCACGAGGACGAGGATCGCGCCGAGGTCCTCGTTCCCGGCGAAATAGTAAAAGTCGTTGTCCTGCCGGAAATGGGAGCCGGCGGGCGCCGCGGCGTCGCCGAAGAGGATGACGGCGCCGTCCTGGAGGCGGTCCATGAGTGCCGCCCGGCGGCCGGAGAATTCTTCCGGGGCTAAACCGACGCGCTGGGCGGCGAGCGGCGGGACGGTCAGGGCGATGACAAGGCCGAATAAAAGGACGGCCGAATCCCGAAGGGATCTTGACATGCGGCGACTCCTCGCGCCGGCGCGAGCCGGCTCAGGCTTTGCCGAGCACCATGGCCAGCAGGGCCATGCGGACGTAGAGCCCGTACTCCATCTGCCGGAAGTAGGCGGCCCGGGGATCGTCGTCGAAGTCGGTGCTGATCTCGGTGACCCGGGGCAGAGGATGCATGACGATCATCTTGCTCTTCGCGCCGGTCATGATCTTCTTGTCGAGGACGTAGGCGCTCTTGACGGACTCGTAGACTTCTTCGCTCTCGAAGCGCTCGCGCTGGACGCGGGTGACGTAGAGGACGTCGGTCTCCGGCAGGGCCTGGTCCAGGGTCCGGTGCTCGGTCTGGCGCATACCCTTGGCCTCGAGCTCGGCGATGATCTCGGCCGGCATGCGCAGGATCTCGGGCGAGACGTAGTGGAGACGGGAGTTGTAGAGGGAGAGGAGCCGGGACAATGAGTGGACCGTGCGCCCGTATTTGAGGTCGCCGAGCATGGTCACGGTCAGGTCGTCCATCCGGCCCAATTCCTCGCGGATGGTGAAGGCGTCGAGCAGGGCCTGGGTCGGATGCTCGCCGACGCCGTCCCCGGCGTTGATGACCGGCTTGTGCGCGGCCTCGGCGGCCTTGGAGGCCGAGCCCAGCTCGGGGTGGCGGAGGACGATGACGTCGGCGTAGCACTCCAGGGTCTTGATCGTGTCCGGCAGGCTCTCGCCCTTGGCCACGGACGAATAGCGGACCTCGTTGATGTTGATGACGTTGCCGCCGAGGCGTTCCATGGCCGCGATGAAGGACGACGACGTCCGGGTCGAGGGCTCATAGAAAATGCTGGCCAGGATCTTGCCCTTGAGCAGGTCGAACGTGCCGACCCGCTCGACCATGACCCGCATCTCGTGGGCGACGCCGAAGACGTACTCGAGGTCGGAGCGGCTGAATTGCTTGACCGAGATGATGTCCTTGCCGTACCAGGGGGCCGAGCGCTGGTCTCCGAAAGGCAGGTGGGGGTTCTTGGTGGGGCTGGGCATGACGGCTCTCCTTCTCGAAGCGCGTTCCGCATCATCCTACACTACGAGCGGAGAGGGAGTCAACGGAATGAGTGGGCGGAAGGAGAGGCGCCTGACGGGCCTGATAAGAGAGTGAGGGGCGCCCCCGCGGCGCCCCTCGCTCCGGAACAAAAAGAAGGAGGGTTATGGAAGGGTATCGGGAATGCTGAAAGAGATGCCGTTTGCCACTTGTCGCTCCGTCCCGTAAGAATGCATATTTTATGCCAGCTTGTCCTGCCTGATGGGACATGGGGAAGCGGCAAAAAACGTAAACTTTTTTAAAAGAGGGGGGCAGAGTCTTAGGCGGCGGGCTCCAGGGGGTTCCTGGGCTGGAGGACCCGGTCGATCGACAGGTTGAGGTCGTTGAGGTCGAGCGGCTTGACGAAGAAGTGGCTGATGGCGAACCGGCCCATATCTTCGATCCGGACCTCGTCGGGATGGGCGGTGATGAGCATGGCCTCCCCTTCGAAGCCGTTCTCGCGGAGCCTCTTGATGAGCTCCATGCCATTGAAAAAGGGCAGCTTATAGTCCGCGATGATCAGGTCGGCCCGGCCGTTCTTGAGCTGGGCCAGGGCCTGCCGCGGATCCTTGAGGGGCAGGACCCGGTATTTCTTCCCCAAGAGGAGAGTGAATGTCTTGCGCAGGGTTTCGTCGTCGTCGACGAGAACGATCTTCTTGATATCGGTCATTGAAGGCCTCTTCCTTGCGGCCGATCTTATAGTTTGCATCTTTTGTGCCAAGTCCGGATAGGCTCGCCTCGGGGAAAGAGGCCGGCCGGGCGCGGGGCCCCCGGCCTCCCGGCAAGTTCTTTTACAGTCCGGGCGTGGTTTTGTCGCCCCGGGTTCAGGACGGCTCCCCCAGGTCCAGACCGTAATCCTTGATCTTCTTGTCCAGGGTCGGTCGGCTGATCTGGAGGATCTGGCTGGCCCGGGTCTTGCTTCCGTGGACGGCGTTCAGCACGTGCTGGATGTACGTTTTTTCGACCTCTTCGAGCGGCACGAGCTCGTCGGAGAAGGCCCGCCTCTCGTCCGGCTCCACGGGCAGGTTCTCCTTGAGCACGACGTCTCCCTTGGCCAGGATGACGGCCCGGGTCAGAGCGTTCTCGAGCTCGCGGACGTTGCCGCGCCAGGGCAGGTCGACGAGCGTCTTCATCACCTCCGGCGGGATCTTGCGGACGTTGCGCCGGAGCTCCCGGTTGATCTTCTCGAGCAGATAGCCCACGAGGTCGGGGATGTCCTCGCGCCTTTCCCGCAGCGACGGCAGCGCGATCTCGACGACCTTGAGCCGGTAATAGAGGTCCTCGCGGAACCGGCCTTTCTCGATCAGGGTCTTCAGGTTCTGGTTGGTGGCCGCGATGATGCGGGCTTCGGTCTTGAGCACCCTCTCCCCGCCGACCTTCATGAAGTCCCGCGACTCGATGACCCGCAGGAGCTTGCTCTGGAGGTTGGGCGAGACGTCACCGATCTCGTCCAGGAAGAGCGTCCCCTTCCCGGCGATCTCGAACTTGCCTTTGGTCTCGCTGACGGCGTCGGTGAAGGCGCCCTTGACGTGGCCGAAGAGCTCCGACTCGAGCAGGGTGTCCTGGATGGCCGAGCAGTTGATGACGATGAACGGCTCGTCCCGGAAGGGGCTGTGGTAGTGGATGGCCTTGGCCACGAGCTCCTTGCCCGTGCCGCTCTCCCCCTGGATGAGGACGTTGGTCCGGGTGTTGGCCACGGAGCCGATGATCTTGAAGACGCTCCGCATGCCGGCCGACCGGCCGATGATGTTGTCGATGGTGTATTCTTTCTGACGCTCCTCGACGAGGTAGCTGACTTTTTCCTCGAGGGCCCGGACCTGGAAGGCCTTTTCGATGGCCAGGTCGAGCTCGGCCGTGTTGAGCGGCTTGACCAGATACTCGAAGGCGCCGAGCTTGATCGCCTCGACGGTCGTCTTCATGTCGTCGAAGGCGGTCATGACCAGGATGACGGCCCTGCGGTTGCGCTCCCGGATCCGCCGCAGGACCTCCAGGCCGTCGATGTCGGGCAGCCGGACGTCCAGGAGCACGAGATCGGGCGGGGATTCGGCGAAGGCCGCGACGCCGCCCTCCCCCGTCTCGGCCACGGCGATGTCAAAGCCCTTCCGGGCGAGCTGGGAGGCGAGGGTCTTGCGGACAAGCGGGTCGTCCTCGACGATCAGGATGGATCTCATGTCGCCTCCTCCGTCGGAATGAGGATCACGAACGCGCAGCCCCGTCCGCGCTTCTTGCCGACGCCGATCGTGCCGTTGTGCTGCTCGACGATCTTGCGGGCGTTGGCCAGACCGAGCCCGAAGCCGGAGGGCTTGGTCGTGTAGAACGGCTCGAAGATGTTGGGCCGGTCTTTCTCGGCGATGCCCGGCCCGTTGTCGGCGATCCTCACCCGGACCATGGTCCGGCCGCCCTCGACGGCCGTGTCGCAGGTGATGCTGATCTTCCCGCCGGAGCCGAGCGCCTCGTGGGCGTTGCGGAGGACGTTGAGGAACACTTGACGCAGCTTGTCGGCGTCGGCGAGGATGGGCGGCAGGTTCGCGGCGAAGGCTTTCTCGACGACGATCTTCTTCTGGGCGAGCGCGTCCTTGATCATCTTGAGCGATTCGTCGACGATCTGTTCGACCGTCCAGCGCTCCAGGACGAGCTCCTGGACCCGGGTGAAGTTGAGCAGCTCCTTGATGAACCTCTCGATCTGGTCGATCCCCTCGAGCGACAGGCCGAGGTGGGCCTTGACCGTCTCGGCGAAGCTCTCCTCCTCGGCCACTTTCTGGATGTTCAGCTTGACCGAGGTCAGGGGGTTGCGGATCTCGTGGGCGATCGTGGCCGCCATGCGGCCGATCGAGGCCAGCTTCTCCTGCTGGACGAGACGCCGGTTGACGTCGTCCATTCTCTCCCGGGCCTGGAGGAGCTGGGAGGTCATCTCGTTGAAGCTCCGGGCCAGGTCCCCGACTTCATCGCGGGACGTGTCGACGATGGCCTGGGAAAAATCGCCGTGGGCGATCCGGACGGTCCCGTCGACCAGCCGGTGGATCGGCCGGGTGATGCGCCGCGCCAGGATGGTCCCCCCCGCGATGCCGAAGAGGAAGCCGCCGATGCCGATGAGCAGGAGGACCTTCTGGATCTCCCGCAGCCGGGCGTACATGGGTTCGAGGGACATGCCGATCTTGACCGAGCCCCAGCGGCCGGCCGTCGCGGAGAAGGCGAAGACCTCGACTTCGAGGACCCGGACCGGCTCGTCGCGGAGGACCAGGCGCCTCATCACCGACGCGCTGTCCTCCGGGGTCATGGCGTCCGCAAGAAGGCTGGTGGAAACGATCTCGCCGTGGGACCGGATCAGGGGGTTCCAGGCGGCGGGCTGTCCCTCGCGGTCGTAGACGACGATGTAGGCCAGTTCCCCGGTGCTGTGGCCGTCGACATAATTCTGGATGGCCTGCCAATCCTGATGGGAGAGCGAGAGGAGGTTGGCGTCGGCCATATAGCGGGCCTGGAGAAAAGCGCGGACTTTCGTTTCGTCCTGGAGGATCTTGGCCTCCCGGATCTGAATGACGAACAGGATCGCGCCGAAGAGCAGGAAGACGAGCAAGGTGATCCAGAAGACGAGTCGCGTGGTGATCGAGATCTTCAGCTTCACGGTCTTGTCAGTTCCCCAGCCAGATGTCCCGGACGTCGAGGAAGATGAAGCCCATGGCCGGCAGCTGCAGTCCCCGGACCTGGGGTTGGACGGCGATGCGGATCCTTTCGGAGAACAGCGGAACGGCCGGGGCGTCGTCGTAGAGGAGCTTTTCGATCTCCCGGAACAGGCCCGTCCGCCGCTCCCAGCTCGTCTCGATCTCGGACTGCTCGAGCAGAGCGTCAAGCCGCGGATTCGCGTAGCGGGAGTTGAGCGCGTTCGCGGCGGACCCCGACCGGTAGAGCGGGGCGATGATGTTCTCCGGGTCCGGGAAGTCCATGGTATAGGCGAGGAATTTCACATAGGGCGAGCCGACGCCCCGGGCGTCCCCGGGCCGGCGCAGGTACTTCACGTCGAGCTTGATCTCCAGGGCGCCGAGCTCGCGCTCGAGCTCGCGGGCGAAGCCGGCCGATTCGTCCGTCTTGGGCCCGTCGCAGAGAAGCGTCAGGGTCAGGGCCTTGCGCCCGCCCTCGGGCAGGAGCCTGTCGAGGAGGAGCTTGGCCGTGTCGGGATCGGTGAAAGGACCCTCAGCCTTGGGGAAAAAGCCGGGGAGCAGGGGCGGGATGTAGTTGTTCATGACCTGATGGAGGGTCGCCGGCGTGTCACAGGCCGCGGCCAGACGGTTCCTGTCGAGCCCCAGGGCCAGCGCCTTGCGGACCTCGGGCCGGTCGAGGGGAGCGATGTCGCAGCTGAAGGCCAGGAAATAGGATTTCAGGGTGTTGTTCTCGAGGATGGGGAAGCCCTTGCGGAGCATGCTATCGGAGGTCACCGAGATGAGGTCCACGACCCCGGCCTCGAACTGCGCTTCGGTGTAGTACGGGCTGTACTCGAGGGCCGCCAGGTAGGGCTTGCGGCCGTAATAGGCGGGGTTCCGCTCGAGCCGGACGCCCATGATGTCCAGCCGCGGGCTCCAGAGCCACTCGACGAACTTGAACGGGCCCGTGCCCACGGGCTTCTGGAAGAAGCTCCGGCCCTGGCCCTCGAGAAGGTCTTTCGGCAGGATCTTGCAGTAGTACATCCCCAGGAGGTAGAGCCCGGAGACGTAAGGCCGGACCCAACGGATCTCGAAGGTCGACGGGTCGATCACCCGGAACCCGGTGACCTCGGCGGCCGTGCCCTGCCAAAACTCCTCCGCGCCGACGACCTTGCCGACGAAGTGCTGATAGGTCGTGTTGCCCGACCTCTTCCGGACCAGCCGCTCGAGCGAATACTTGACGTCGTCGGCCGTGAGCTGGCGCCCGTTGTGGAATCGGACCCCCTCGCGGAGATGGAACGTGATGCGGGCCCCGCCGTCGGAGATCACCCAGTACTCGGCCAGGGCGGGCGTGGGGTTGAATCGGGCGTCGAACCGCACCAGGCCGTCATAGATCTGTTCGGTGAGGAAGTAATGCGACGGACCGGCCGGATCGAGGACCCGGTTGAAGGGAATATAGGCGCCCTTGATCCGGAATGTCCCGCCGTAACGCGGGGCCGACACGGGCTGCTCGGAGAGGGACTGGGCCTCAAGTCCCGGCTGAAGCGCGGCGAAAAGGACGACGAGCGACAGGGGCAGGATGCGCTTGGGACCGGCGAAGATCGTCAAAGCGCCCTCATGATAGCGAAAAAAACATCAAAATGCACATCCCGCATCATCTCCTGAGCGGAGCAAGGATCGTGCCACCGCCGGGATTTCGTATCACCAAGATAATAAATAAATTGCACGACGGAGCGGCCCAACCCCGTAAAGATGCTTTACACGGCGACCAGGAGGCCGCAGGGGGTCTATTTTCCCGAGAGAACGATGACTTTGTCGAAGACCCGGAAGAAATTCCCGCCCCAGACCTTTTCGATCTCCCGGTCGGTGTAGCCGCGGCGGATGAGCTCTTCCGTCACGTGGATCATGCCGCTGACGTCGTCGCAGCCGACAACCCCGCCTCCGCCGTCGAAATCGGTGCCGATCCCGACGTAGTCGATGCCGACGACCTTCCGGACATGGTCGATGTGGTCGACGAGGTCCTGGACGGTCGCCCTGACCTGGGGAAACTGCTTGTTGATGGCGTCCCGTTCGGCCATGGCCTTCATGCGGACCGCGTCGTCCCGGATCTCGCGCACCGGGCCGTATTTGGCCTCGAGATCCTTCATGGCTTGTTCGCGCTCGGGGATGATGGGCGGCGTCTTGACGTACGCGCCGAGGAAACAGATCTGGATGACGCCTCCGTTCCGGGCCAGGGCCCGGAGCTGGTCGTCGGTCAGGTTGCGGGGATTGTCGCAGACGGCCCTGGCGCTCGAATGGGAGGCGATGATCGGGGCTTTGGAGGCAGCCAGGACATCGTAGAACGATTTCTCGGAGGCGTGGGAGATGTCGACGATCATGCCCAGGCGGTTGCATTCGGCGACCACCTGCCGGCCGAAATCGCTCAGGCCCTTGTCTTCGGGGTCCCGGCGGTCGGTCGACGAGTCGCAGATATCGTTGTCGGAGGAATGGCAGAGGGTGATGTAACGAACGTCGGCGTCATAGAAGAGCTTGACGAGCGCGAGGTCGCGGCCGATCGGATAGCCGTTCTCGAGGCCGATGAAGGCCGTGAGCTTGCCCTCTTTCTTGAGGCGCCAGGCTCCCGCCGGATCGACGGCCAGGCCGATCATCGAGGCATAGTCCTGGGTCATCTTGTGGACGGCCGCGACCGCCCGGAGGGCGCTGTCCTTGGCCTTGGCGTAGGCCTCGGGGGTCAAGGGCCCTTGCCCGACGAAGGCGGCGAAGAACTCGGCGTCGAGGCCGCCTTCCTTCATCCGGGGCAGATCGATCTTGCCGCTCGACCGCAGGGCCGGGTCGTGGCGGTCGCCGATCTTCCAGTCGGTCCTCAACAGGCTGAAGGCCGTATCGCAGTGGGTATCGACGGTCAGGATCTTCTTGTGAAGCTCCCGCGCTCTCTCCTCCACCGTCAGCGGCGTCTTGGCGACGGTGCAGGCGGACAGGGCCAGGATGAAGCCGACGCCGAACAGGGTGCAGATCCGGAGATTTTTCATGGCAGCTCCTTCTATCGATCCCCCCGAAAAGACGGTTCCACGCGCCGGATAACGGCCGGTTCCTAGCCGCATAACCGCGTATTATAGCAGAAAAGTGTCGAGCGAGACGACCGCTAAAACCGAGGCCGAGGGATCGTCGAACGAGCGTAAAGGACGGTGGCGCAGGGGCGATGCCCGGAGGAGGGCGTGGGAGGGCCGAAGCGGGCACGGATGAAGATTGGGGACACGTACTACATGTCCCCAATCTTCAGAGCGAGGCCCGGATCCGAGCACGTTTGGCTCGCCGGGCCAAACGCGCGACCCGACGGAGCGGCACGCCCCGAGCCGAGAAGTCCTTATAGCGAGAGAGACGATCCCGAGGCCTAGTCGTGCCGGAGGGCGACGACGGGGTCGACGCGGGCGGCGCGGCGGGCGGGGTAGATCCCCGAGACGAGGCTGACCAGGAGCGAGAAGCCGACGGCGCCGAGGAAGATCCAGACCGGGAAGGCGAAGTAATCGACGTGGGGCACGCCCTGCCGGGCCAGATAGAAATTGACGATCCGGTTGATGACCAGGCTCGTCGCCCAGCCCAGGGCGCAGCCGGCCACCCCGCCGGCGAGGCCGATCGCCCCCGATTCCAGGAAGAAGATCCTCCGGATGTCCCGGTCCCCCGCCCCGACCGCCTTCATGATGCCGATCTCCCGGAAGCGCTCGAGGATGGACATGACCATCGTGTTGACGATGCCCAGGGCGGCGACGATGATGGCGATCATGCCGACCGCGGCCAGGACCATGTCCATGAAATAGAAGGCCCGGGTGATCTGGTCGAACTGATCGGCCAGAGCGAAGGTCGCAAAGCCCATCTCGCGGACTCCGGTCCTGACCGCGTTCAGGTCGCCCAGGGAATCGAGCTTGACCGTGACGGCCGAGTAGCCCACCTTCCCGTCCTTCATCCGGAAGAGGTCCCAGATGCTGGAGATGGGGAGACGCTTGATGCCCCGGGCCGGGCCCGGCGGGATCAGGACGGCGGTCTCGGTCAGGTTGGCTCCGCCTCCGAACGGGGTGATATCGGTGACGCCGACGATCGGGAACTCGTAGGTCTCCCGGGACAGGGGCGACGCCGTGCCTGAGAGGAGCGAACCGAGGTTGAGCGTCGCCAGCTTGCCCAGGTCGATCGAGACCGAGGTGATGCGGATCGTCTTGCCCACGGCCGATGCGGGATCCGTCGTCCCCATTCTCCACAACAAAGACTTGCTGACGATGACGCCCTTCTCGTCGTCGCCGGCATAGGGCCGTCCCCACTTGATCTCCAGGGCCTTCGAGTCGGCCACGGCCGCCGGGACGACCTGGACGAGCCGGAACTCCTCCGCCCCCTCGAACCCGACCATGGCCGGGAAGCTGACCTCCGCGTACGCCGACCGGACGCCTTTGAGGCGCGAGATCGCGGCCACGGCCGCGTCGTCGAGAACGGCGTCGGGACGAGCGGGCGTCCTGACCGGAGGCCTTTGGCGATCCGGATCGCCCGAAGGGGCTTCCGCTCCGCCCGGCATGACCATGATCGTGGTGAAGAGGTCGGACGCGGTGAAGGCCTTCGTGACGTTCTTCTGCATGCCCTTGCCGAAGGAGATCATCGCGACCAGGGCGCCGATGCCGATCGTCACCCCGGAGGCGGTGAGGATCGTCCGCAGCCGCCGCTTCCGGAGGCTGGACAGCGCGAACTCGAGGGCGTCGGTGAACCTCATGCCGGGCTCTCCCCGGCGGCGATGCGGCCGTCGCGGAGCCGCACGATCTCGCGGGCGAATTCGCGGACGAGGCTCTCCTCGTGGGAGACCATGATGATCGTCAGGGTCGTTTCACGCTGGAGCCCGGCGAGCAGGGTGATGATCTCCCTCGCCGTCCGGCTGTCGAGGTTTCCCGTCGGTTCGTCGGCGAGAAGAAGCCGGGGCCCGTTGGCCAGGGCCCGGGCCACGGCCACCCGCTGCTGCTCCCCTCCCGAGAGCTCGGCAGGCCGGTGGTTGGCCCGATGGGCCAGTCCGACCTTATCGAGGAGATCGGCGGCCCGGCGCTTCCTGTCCTTCTTGTCCAGGCCGGCGAAGACGAGGGGCAGCTCGACGTTCTCGAGGGCGGTCCGGGCCGCGACGAGGTTGAAGGACTGGAAGATCATGCCGGCCCCGAACCTCCGGTACCGGGCCAGCGCCTCGCGGTCCATGGCCGAGACGAGGGCCCCGCCGACCTCGATCGTCCCGCCGCTCGGCGTATCCAGCCCGCCCAGGAGGTTCAGGAGGGTCGATTTGCCCGAGCCCGACGCGCCCGTGACGGCGAGAAAGCTCCCTTCGGGGACGGACAAGGTGACGTCCGCGAGGGCCGCGACCCGGACGTCGCCGACGAGATAGGTCTTGGAGAGGGCCCGGGTCTCGATGAGGGGAGGGACCGGCGCGCTCATCGGTCGGGGGAAGCGATCCGCGCCAGAACGTAGTGATTGGCCGGCACGCCCGCCGTCGCCTTCAGGAAATCGACGACCCGGTAACCCCTGGCGAAAAGGGCCAGGAAGACCTCCCGCGTGGCCATCCTCCAGTCGACGGGGATACGGCTCACGTCGGGGTCGGCGACTTCCGTCTCCTGGAGCATCCGGTAGAAATCGAGGGGGATGCGGACGAGAAGGACTTCGCCCGCGGCTCCGGGATCCGTTCCTTCGACGACTTCGAGCGCGATCTCCCCGCTCAATCCCGGCACTCGCCGCGAGACGGCCCGGATCGTCGCCGGCGCGGCCAGGGCCGCCTCGAGATCGTAGGCCGTCCGTCCGCCCGTCCTTGTGAGGTTCCAGGACATGAGGAAGCGATCCGTGGGCACGTCCGGCCGGTTGAGCAGGCCGCCGTACTCGCCGTACGTGGCCACCCGGTATTCGAGGACGTCCATGCCGAAGTGATGGACGTTGCGGTTGGCATTGACGCCGGTGAGCGGGTCGTAGGTGCAGATGATCGTCGAGACGCCGAGGAGGTCGAGGACTATCTCGCGCTGATACTCCTTGAGCAGGATGCCGAGCCCGTAGCTCTGGTAGGCCGTCCGGACGCCGGCGTACTGGGCGTAGAAGCGGAGATTCCCCGCGTCGCGGAAGCCGATCGACTTGTCGCGGACGCCGACGAAGCCGTAGCAGAAGCCGACGAGGTGCGGCCCGTCGATCTCGAAGCGGCCGGCCTCCGCTTCGGCGAAGGCGCCGATAAAGAGGCTGCCCCCCTCGTGGAAGACGTTCTCGCACATCATGTTCCGGGTGCTGGACAGATGATCGTCGGGAAAGCCCCAGATCTCCTCGCGGAGGTCCTCATACTTGCTGTAATCCGCGGATTCGTGCGGATGTCTCGACGCGCAGGAGGAAGCGCTTGTCCCGGACGGCGATCGTCTTTTCTAGAGGTCTCATGGGGATCCCGCCGGACATTCTAACCCATCGACCGGGCTCCGTTCAACGTCCCGGACCTAAAAGGAGGGACGTTTCGTATTTTGACGGCCCTCCGGACATGCGCTACAATGAGAGGGATTTTTCGGAGCGACAAAGGGACCCCCGCAATCATGACCGACGCGATCAAGGACCTCAAGACCGCCTGCCTCATCAATCCCCGGGCGGCCAATTCCAAGTGGATGAGGCGGAAGTTCCTTCGCGCCTATCTCCAAAAGAAGCTCCCCGGCGACGTCTACGACCATCTCGGCGACACGAAGACGGCGGTGGAAAAGGCCACTCTGGCCTGCCGGAGCGCCGATATCATCGTGGCCATGGGCGGGGACGGCACGATCGCGGACACCCTCCAGGGGATCTTCGACGCCGGCCGGCAGGGCGAAGTCCTCTTCGGCGTCATCCCCTTCGGCAGCGGCAACGCCTTCCGCAAGGCCTTCGACATCCCCAAGAACCCGCTCCTGGCCATCGACCGGCTGTCCGAGGGCATCCCCAGGCCGATCGACCTCATGGAGGTCGAGGGCCGCGTCGCCGCGTTCTCCAGCATCGGGGCCACGGCCCTCGTGACCGGAGAGAAGCTCCGCGGCAAGATCGGAGGGATCTGGGGCCACGTCCTGGCCGGGCGGCGCCTCTTCGACGCTCCCATGGACGAAAAGGTCCTCGAGCTCTACGACGGCCGCGACAAATCCGGCCCGTTCAAGAAGAAGATCGTCCACTCGAAGTTCTTCGACTGCATCGTCGCCAAGACGAACTATTTCGGCTACAGCTGGAACATCGCGCCGGAGGCCGTCGTCGACGACGGCTATCTGGATGTCACCCTGTTCGAGATGGGGCCGTTCAAGTACTCCCTCCTCTTCCCGCTCATCTACTTTGGCTTTTACCAGCGCCGCATGCGGCATTTCAAGGCCCGGCGCGTCGTCATCGACGGCCGGGACCTGCCGATGCAGTTCAACGGCGAGTTCCTGGGCAACCGGGACCATCTCGAGTTCCGCATCCTGCCGCAAGCCATCCGCATGGTCACCCCGGCCACCCGCCGCGCCGGGAAGCACTTCGCCAAAAAATCCGCCTAAGGAGGCCCCCATGTCCACCCCAAGAGCCGTTCTATTGGTGTCCGTCCTTGCGGCCGCGCTGGCCGCCTGCTCGCCGCAGATCCGGTTCGACCTGCTCGGCGAGGACAAGCTCCAGGAGGTCGTCCTGCGGCCGAGCCCGGCCAGGAACAAGGTCCTGATGATCGACATCGACGGGACGATCTCGTCCGCCCTCGAGACCGGGTTCCTGTCCCGCGAGAAAAGCGTCGTCGCCCGCGTCTCCGAGCGTCTCGAGCGGGCCGCCGCCGATCCCCGGGTCAAGGCGGTCATCCTCAGGCTCGACACGCCGGGCGGCGAAGTCACGGCGAGCGACATCATCTACAACGAGATCCTGCGGTTCAAGGAGCGGACGGGCCGGCCCGTGATCGGGCTGATGATGAGCGTCGCCGCGTCGGGAGGCTACTACATCGCCTCGGCCTGCGACCTCATCGTGGCCCATCCCTCCACCCTGACCGGATCGATCGGCGTCATCTCCATCTTCCCCAGCGTCGAATCGCTGATGAGCAAGATCGGGGTCAAGGTGAATGTCATCAAGTCCGGTCCGGCCAAGGACTCGGGCTCCCCGTTCCGGGACATGACGGAGGACGAGAAGAAGATGTTCCAGGGGATCATCGACGAATACTACGAGGGTTTCCTCGCGGTCGTGGCCAAGGGACGCAAGGGCAAGATCGCGGCAGCCGACCTCCGGACGATCGCCGACGGCCGGGTCTACACGGCCCAGCAAGCCCTGAAGCTCGGCCTGATCGACGGCGTCGGCTACTTCGACGACGCCTTCGGCAAGGCCCGGGACCTCGCTTCGATCGAGAGGGCCAAGCTCGTCTCCTACACGTATTTCCCGAAGACCCAGACGAACATCTACGCCGGACGGCCGGACGATTTCGCCCCGCTCGAAGCGAAGGTCGTCGAGTCGATGCGGAGCGCCCTCAAGGCCGGCTTCTATTATCTCTGGCTGCCCCAGACGCCATGACGTCCCTGCCCGCTAGGGCCGCAGGACGATCTCGAACCGGGGCGGCCTCAGAATGTGGCCCTTGACCGTGCAGTGGTCGACCGACTTGACCAGCGCGGCCCGGTACTTCTCCGGGAACCCGGCCGGCGGCGTGACTTCGACCGAGATCTTGTCGATCATCTTGGAGACCTCTCCCCGTTCGGTGGTCATGGTCACGTCGAGCCCTTCGGTCGGGATCTTGCGCTCCCTGCAGAAGGCCAGGGCATAGTAGCCGGCGCAGGCGGCGAGGGAGACGAGAAAGAGATCGAACGGGGACGGGGCCGTCCCGTCGCCCCCATCGCGGACAGGCTGGCCGGTCTTGACGGTGAAGCCCTTGTACTCGACGTCGACCCTGTAGTTCGGTCCGAAGACGACCTTCAGCTCTTTCGGGCTCATGGCAGCTCCTTTCCCTTTTTTTTCGCCGGCGCCCTCCGCTCACGGGGGCCTTCCAGGGACTTGCGGAACATGGCCAGGATGATGTCCCGGTCCTTGGCCGTCAGGGCCATGCGGAAAAAGATGTCCCCGACCTTTTCGACGATGAAGGCCCGGTTGGTGTCGTGCATGAAGCCCAGGCTGTCGAGCATGGCGGCGAAGCGCCGGCCGGCCTCGGCCTGGGCGTGGTGGTCGAGGGGCAGGTCCCGCCGGAGGGCCGGAGGGGGGGCCTGGCGAAAAGCGACGGCGTGCAGAGTCAAGGTGACGGCGACGCCGAGATTGTAAGACGGCTGCCGCGAGACCTGGGGGATGTGGAAGCGGACGTTGGCCAGCCCCAGCTCCTCCTGGGTCAGTCCCGTGCGCTCGTTGCCGAAGACGAGACCGACGCGCGCCGCTTGGGGATATTCCCCGATCCGGGCGACGGCCTCGGTCAGAGGGACCAGGGGAAAATCGTGCCGGACCCGGGCCGTCGAGCCGAGGACGAGCTCGCGGTCGGCCACGGCCTCGGCGAGGGAGGAAAAGAACCGCGTCCCTTCAATGATGGACTCGGCGTGGATGGCCGTGCGCCAAGCCGGAGGCTCGAGCCTGTCGAGGCCGACGATGCGTAGGTCGGTGAAGCCCGTGTTGGCCATGCCGCGCGCGGCCAGGCCGATATTCTCCGGACTGTCGGGCCGGACGAGAACGACGGCCAGGCGGGCTGGGGCGGTCATGAGAGGGATTATAGCCGAGGTCGCTCCGGCGCGGTAGCCCCGGCGCGTTGACAGCGGCCCGACGCCGGTGCTATAAACCGGTCCGAACAGCCGGGCGGCAGGCCGGCGAGGAGGTTGGAAGATGCCCCTGAAAAGATTGGCCGCAAGAAAGACGACGTCCCTGCGAAAGCCGCGAGGCGGGGGCGGAACAAAGGAGCTCGAGCGCTTGTTCGTGGAGCGCGGCTTCTCCGATTTCCGCTGGATCGATCCCCGCGAGATCGTCGTCGCCGAGTGGGTCCGGATGAAATGCCTCTACGGCTGCGTGGACTACGGCAAGAACGCCGCTTGCCCGCCCAACGCCCCGCCGGTCGAGGCGTGCGCGCGCTTCTTCCGGGAGTACAAGAGGGTCGCCGTCTTCCATTTCGGAAAAAAGGTCGACCGGCCCGAGGACCGTCACGCCTGGGGCCGCAAGCTCAACCTGGAGCTCCTCAAGCTCGAAGCGGAGGTCTTCAAGGGCGGCTTCGTCAAGGCGTTCCTGCTCTTCTTCGACAGCTGCGGCATCTGCCTCGAATGCGCGTCCGCCCGGGCGGCGTGCAAGGAGCCCAAGCTCGCCCGGCCCTCCCCCGATGCCCTGGCCATGGACGTCTACGCCACGGTGCGGAAGATCGGCTACCCCATCGAGGTCCTGTCGGACTACGGCCAGGAGATGAACCGATACGCCTTCCTGCTCATAGACTAGCGGCGGGAATGCCCCTATAATAAGCGCGGGTCCTCAAAGTCCTTTAGGGAGGAATATCCGGTCATGTGGTGGGACGGAAAGATCCAGAGGACTTTCCGCTGCCGGCTGCAGCAGAAGCCCGGCAGTCTCGGCCGCCTGCTCACGGCGGTCGGCGACCAGGGCGGCCTGATCGGGGAGATCCGCACCATCCACCAGGGCGGGTCGTCGGTCGACCGTGATGTCACGATCTACGCCGACGACCTCGACCATGTCGAGCGGCTCATCGGGGTCGTCGAGGCGACCGAGGGGGTCCGGTTGCTGGAGGTCCGCGACGAGGTCCTGGAGATGCACCAGGGCGGCAAGATCGCCATCCGCAGCCGCTACGACATCTGCGACCTGAGCACGCTTCGCCGGGTCTACACGCCCGGCGTCGCCGAAGTCAGCCTGAAGATCCGGGACGATCCCTCGCTCGCCCGGCGCTACACCTCGATCCGTCACCTCGTGGCCATCGTCACGGACGGCACGGCCGTCCTCGGACTCGGCGACATCGGACCCAAGGCGGCCATGCCGGTCATGGAGGGCAAGGCCAGCCTCCTCGAGACCCTGACCGGCCTCTCCGGCATGCCCATCCTCCTCGACACGAAGGACCCCGACGAGATCGTCGAGACGGTGGTCCACATGGCGCCGACCTTCGCCGCGATCCAGCTCGAGGACATCTCCGCCCCGCGGTGCTTCGCCATCGAGGAGAGGATCCAGGCCCGGCTCGACATCCCCGTCATGCACGACGACCAGCACGGCACGGCGGTCGTCGTCACCGCGACGCTGCTCAACGCGGCCAAGGCGACCGGACGGGACCTGGCCGGGAGCTCGATCGGCGTCATCGGCCTCGGCGCCGCGGGTCTGGCCCTGGCCAAGATGCTGATGTTCCGCTTCGGGCATCCCGTGCTCGGCGCGGACATCGCCCCCGAGGCCGTCGGGCGGCTGACGAAAGAAGGAGGCATCGCCTCCGATCTCAAGGGGATCATGGCCGGCTGCGACGTCGTCATCGCCACGACCGGGGCGCCAGGGCTGATCGAGGAGCGCCAGGTGCGCCGGGGCCAGATCATCCTGGCCCTGTCCAACCCCACCCCCGAGATCGAGCCCGAGCGGGCGCTTCTCGCCGGCGCGGCCTTCGCGGCGGACGGGAAATCGGTCAACAACGTCCTCGGCTTCCCAGGGATCTTCCGCGGCGCCGTGGACGCCAATGTCCCGCGCATCACGCGGGAGATGCTCATCGCCGCGGCCGAAACGATCGCGGCCTTCGCCAATCCGGGCGAGATCGTCCCCAATCCGCTCGACAAGGCGCTGCACAAGGCGGTCGCCCGGGCGGTGGCCCGCGTGGCCCTGGCCCAGGGGCTCAACCGGGACGACCTGACCGGCTACTTCGATTGACAGAGGAGGGAGGATCATGATCACGGTCAAGGACATTCTCGACCAGAAAGGCCACACCGCCTGGACGATCGGGCCGGAGGCCAAGGTCTTCGAGGCTCTCGGTCTCATGGCCAAGAAAGGCATCGGCGCCCTGGTCGTCGTCGATAAAGGCGAAGACATCATCGGCATCCTGTCCGAGCGCGACTATGCCCGGAAGATCATCCTCATGGGCCGCCAGTCCCAGGACACGCCGGTCAACGACATCATGACCAAGGAAGTCTACGGGGTCCATTACGACACGACCGCCGAGGAGTGCATGGCCCTCATGACCGACAAACACATCCGCCACCTGCCCGTGTGCAAGGACGGGAAGCTCGCCGGCATCATCTCCATCGGCGACGTGGTCAAGGCCGTCATCACCCAGCAGAAGGTGACGATCGAGAACCTCGAGAACTACATTATGGGGAAGTATCAATAGGGACTGTTCCCCGAGGGGGCCGTCCCTGATAACGCCAATTTCAGGCAAATTGGCCGGCGGCCCAGCCCGAAGACCACGCCCACTGCAAATTGTATCCTCCCAGCTCGCCCGTCACGTCCAGCACTTCCCCCGCGACAAACAAGCCGGGAACTTTTTTTGATTCCATTGTCTTGGAAGAGATCTCGTCCGTGTCCACGCCCCCGCCCGTCACTTCGGCGGCGCCGTAACCGTCCCTTTTTCGAGGCGTCACCTGCCAATCGTGCAATCGTTCCGCGGCCGATCTGAGTTCCTTCTCAGAGGTCCGGCTCAAGGGTTTAGCAGGGGAATAGAGCTCGCACCATCTTTTAACGAACCGTTTCGGCAAATACGAGGAGAGAAACGTGCTCAGCTCCGTTCGGTCTTTCCGATGAGTCATCAATTCCTGAAAGATATCTCTTTCGGGAAACAGGTCGATGGAGATCGCCTGGCCTTCTTTCCAATGTGAAGAGATCTGCAGAACGGCAGGCCCGCTCAATCCTCGGTGAGTGAAGAGAATATTTTCCCGGTAGCGATGGCCTCCGCAGGTCACGATCGTATCGAAAGCAAGTCCCGACAAGTCCTTGAATTTTTTGAGATCGTTTTCGCTCCACAACAGCGGGACCAGAGCGGGAACAGGTTCGATGACATTGATCCCGAATTGCCGGGCGATTTGGTAACCTAAGGGCGAGGCTCCGATCTTTGGCATCGCCAGGCCTCCGGTCGCGATCACGAGCGATTCAGACTCAAAACGGCCTTGGCTGGACACAACTTCAAACAACTCTCTTTTTGAGACCGCCACGATCCGGCAATCGAGCCGGATCGCGACTTTCGCCCGGGCGCATTCATCCTGAAACATCTTCACGATCCCCGATGCGCCGTCCCGGGTGAAGAGCTGGCCCCATTTTCTTTCAGCGATCCGGATCTTGTGGCGCTCGAGGAGCGCAATCATGTCTTGCGGTGTGAAACGTGAAAGAGCGGATTTCGCAAAGTGCGGGTTTGACGAGAGAAAATGGGTCTGGTCCAAATAAAGGTTCGTGAAGTTGCAGGCGCCGCCCCCCGAGATCCGGATCTTGTTCCCGATGGTCCCGGTGTGTTCGAGGAGGACGACCGACCGGCCCCGCTTGCCGCACTCGACGGCGCAAAAAAGGCCCGCCGCTCCCGCACCGATAACGACCACGTCTTTCTTCATGGCAGGCATGATGCCAATCCGGCCTTGGGAATGGGGCCGAGGCTTGACCAGATTAGAACTCCATGAGGCCCATCTCGCGCAAAGCCAGATAGGCCGCGCCGAGAACCCCGGCCGAATCGCCCAAGACCGCTTTCAGGATGGGGATCGTCCGGCCCGGGAGGCCGAAGAGAGACTTGGCCATGACCGGCGGCACGCGTTCGTACCAGAGGGGGATGTTCGAGACGCCGCCGCCGAGGACGATGGCTTCGAGGTCGAGGGCGTTGACGCAGTTCGCGAAGAACTCGCCCATGATCCGGACGGACTCGTCGAAGACCTGGCGGGCCCGGGGATCGCCCGCTTCAGAACGAGCCAGGATCTTGTCCGGAGAGAGCACTTCCCCGGCCAGCTCGGCGTAGCGGCGCCCAAGACTTGGCCCGGACAAGTAGGCCTCGCCGCAGCCCCTCCGCCCGCACTCGCATAGCCGGCCGTCGATCGCGATCGAGGTATGGCCGATCTCGCCCGCGTTGCCATGGGGTCCCCGGTAGAGCCTGTTCCCCAGGATGAGCCCCGAGCCCATCCCGGTGCCCAGGATGACGGCCATGACCGTCGAGAAACGCCCGTAGCATTGGGCGAAGAACTCGGCCAGGGCCAGGCAGTTGGCATCGTTTTCGACGATGAGCGGCACGGGGAGCTTCGACCGGAGGAGGCTGACGAGCCCCGGTTGTTCGTAGAGCGGCGTATGGGGGGCGCCGTACATGATGTCATCGGCCGCGCTGTACGTGCCGGGAGTCCCCATGCCCACGGCCTCGTAGAGGGCGGTTCCGGCCGTTTCCCCGACGAGCTCGAGGATGTTCCCGACGACCTTATCGCGGCCGAGACCGGGCTCGGACGGACGGCGCTTGCGGGCCAGGATCGTCCGGGTTTCGTCGACGAGGCAGGCTTCGACCTTGGTCCCTCCCAGATCGATGCCAATTGCGAATCGGCTCACTCTCTGATCTCCGCCGCCATTCTATGCACAGGACGCCGCCGCTGCAACCCCATCAGGGTTAAAGCGAGGAGCCGCGCTCATCTCGACCACTCGAATGGGCTCTTGAGGCGTTCCGCGACCCAGGCTTTGTCGATCCGCAGGCCGTACTGGTCATGCTGGAGGGTCCGGCCGGTATCGTTTTCGAGCGCTTCGGAGTAGGACGCGACGGCCGCGGCCCTGTTCCCCAGGAGGTCGTTGATATTGCCCATCCAGACCAAGGCGTCGAAAAGCTCGCCCTTGGAGGTGGAACGCTCACGGGACGCCCTGAAGGCTTCCAGGGATTCCGGATAGAATCCTCCATCAAAGAGAAGCAGTCCCAGCTTGAACCAGACATGGGGCGTCTTGACGGCCGCGGTTCCAGGATTCCCGAAGAACTCGAGGGCCGCTTCGCTCGTCCCGGTCCAATCCAGGTCTTCGACGGCCTCCGCGATCTCGGCGGCGGTCAGGCGGATCCCCTCCTGGACGAGCCCCAGGCGCCGGTCGGGGTCGAGGATGACCTCCTTCAGCGGAGAGCGGCTGGCAAAGCGCAGCAGATTCGTCCGGACCAGCCTGTCGGTCCTCCCCGTTTGGACCGTCCCGTCCTCGAAGACGGCCTGGACAGGCACGGGCATGCGGACGGAGTTCCACCCGTACTCGATCCGGGCCTCGGAAGAATATCCCCCTTCGGCGGGGACGGAGGTTTTGGCCACGACCCGGCATTCAAGGATCTTGTTGGATCTGACCCAGTCCTCGAAGAACCAGGCCAGGCTTTCTCCGGCCTCGGCCTCGGCGATCCTCCGGAACTCCCGCCACTCGAGACGCCTGCCGGCGTATTCCCGGACCGTCCGGCGATAGACCTTGTCGAACGCCTCCGCGCCGAGGACCGTCTCGAGGGCGCTGAGGACGGCGAATCCTTTGCCGTGGATGAGGATGTTGTTCCGGTCGAACTTTTGCGCTTTGACGAGAGAGGCCGGGGCGTCCATGGTCGTGTCGTTCCCGGCCCGGACCCCCTCGAGATAGCCGTCGATGAATCCCCGGTGCCTGTCCCAGCCGTATCCCTTGCGCAGCATGTATTCTTTGTCGGCGCAGATCCCCAGGCCGATCATCAGCCAGGAAGCCGTGTAGTCCCCGAGGACGTCCCCCGACATGGCCGACTCGCCCCAGTACTGGTGGCCGATCTCATGGGCGGTGATCCACGTCCACCACGCTTTATATTGATCCCCCTTGGCGGGGTCGAACGTTTCCAGACCGTGGATGACGACGATGCCGGAGGAATAGGGGTAGCCGCCGGCGGGGAGCGCGCCGCCGGGCAGAATGACCAGGGATTCGTGGGGGTAGAAGCCGAGCCATTCTCGATAAAAAGAGATGATGTCGGCCGCGGCGTTCAGGCAATACAGGGCGCAGGCCCGCCCTTTCTCCGTGAAAAAGGCCGTGAGTTCGACGTCTCCGGCCTGGCGTTTTTCCATATGCAAGGTGTTCGTCAAAAAAAGACCGAAGAAGGTCGTGACGCTGTCGTTGATATAGGCGCCGGAGGCTGCGTCGAGACGTCCGCCCGCCGCCGCCAAGAAGCCCGGAGGCGCGGTCAGCTTGACCCTGAACGAATCCCGGGAGGGGCGACCCTCCCACCACAGCCGTGGATACCAGACGCCGAAATGAGCCTGGCCGGCGGCGAGGACCGTCCCGCCGGTGAAACGGATGTCGATGGTCGCGCGTTCATAAGGGCCCACCGGCTCAGGCAGCTCCAGCAGCAGCGGCGTCTTCAACGGCATATTCCTGTCCCGATTGAGGACGCTCAAGGGCCGGCCGGAGACGGTCGCGGTGAATTCCCTGGACGGCGTAACCGTCCATTCGAAGGCAAGGACGTTCAGCGGCCGGCCGGAGGTATTGGTGAAGGAGATCGTTCCGGACGCGGCCAGAGACATGTTCTCCCCTTCGGCTTTGACCGTCACATCGAGGGCGTAGGCCGCCGGCGGAGGGTCCTTGGGAGTCCAAAAGGCTTCGCCGGCTGATGTTCGCCCCCGCGAAGGAGCGCAGGCGGTCAAGAACAGGACGGCGGCGGCCAGGACCGCCCCGGTTGTCGTGGACAGCAGGGTTTTTCTCATGGGCCGGCCTCCTGCCGGACATTATATAAAAAAACGGCCGGGGAATATCGACCCGTGTGCGGCCCGCCGGCGTTTTGTCTTTCCCCTTGCCTCTGCTATATTGGGATTCATCAGAATGTCATTGCTATGAACGTTCCGGCGGAAAAGGTTCCCTTCGGCTACAGGACGGTCGGCGCAGGGGAAAAAAAGCGGCTCGTCCACGACCAGTTCACGCCCATCGCCGCGACCTACGACCGGGCCGATGCCGTGCTCAGCCTGGGCCTTCACTTCCTTTGGAAGCGGGCGACCGTCGGGCGCCTCCGGCTCGAGCCCAGCGACCGGCTCCTCGACGTCTGCGGGGGGACGGCGGATCTGGCCGTGCGCGCCGTCCGCCGTCTCGGCGCGTCGGGGCGGGCGGTCGTCTGCGATTTCAACCGGTCCATGATGGCGGCCGGCCGCAGGAAGAGCGGGCGGGTCCGGAACGGGGAGATCCTCGCCTTCGTCCAGGGCGACGCGGAATCACTTCCTTTCCCCGATCATTCATTCGACGCGGTCTCGGTCGGATTCGGACTGCGCAATCTCGTCGATCTCGACCGGGGGCTTCGGGAGATGGCCCGCGTCCTCAAGCCCGGAGGGCATTTGGCCGCCCTCGAATTCTCGCTGCCGCGACGCCGCTGGCAGAGATCCCTCTATGCGTTCTACTCCTTCAGGCTCATGCTCCCGGCCGCCCGGCTCATCACCGGGACGGACGCGCCATACCGCTATCTCGCCGAATCCATCCGCGTTTTTGACCAGTCCGGAGAGATGGCCGGCCGGCTCGAGCGGGCCGGGTTCACCGGGATCGCCGCGCGGCCCCTTTCGATGGGGATCGCCACGATCTACTCGGGACGAAAGGGCCCGGCGACAGGGCCGCGGAGGGTCGGAGACTGGGAGGCGGGGCATGAGGATCGAGGCGGACCGGCTTCGGGAGAAAAGGGCGGCGCGCTCGAGCCGGATCCTGCTCACCGGCGGGGCCGGGTTCCTCGGCAGTCACATCACCGTGGCTTTGCTCAGGGCCGGATTCCCGGTCGTGGCCCTCGTTCGGCCGGCGAAGGGCCTGTCCGCGGGGGCGAGGATGGCGCGCCTGATGGACTGGTTCGGCCTGGAGGAAGAGTGCCGCCGGACGCTCGAGGTCGTCGAGGGCGACATCGGCCGCCCTGGCCTGGCCGCGGAGACGTCCGGCCGACCCGGGGCCCTGGACGGCATCGACGAGATCGTCCACTGCGCTTCGAACACGTCCTTCGCCGAGCGCAAGCGGGCCGAGGTCGAAGCGGCCAATGTGGCCGGACTCGCGAATGTCCTCGATTTCGCCGTCCGCGGCGGCTGCGCCTTCTTCCATCATGTCAGCACCGCCTACGTCGCCGGCCGCCGGACCGGCGCCTGCCCCGAGGACTGGGTCGAGGCGGGCCCGTTCACGAACGTCTATGAAGAGACCAAGGCGCGCGGCGAGATCATGGCCCGGGACATCTGCGGGCGGGAAGGCCTCCGGCTCAACGTCTACAGGCCGACCATCGTCTACGGCGATTCCCGGACGGGACGGACCCTGCGCTTCAATGCGCTCTACTTTCCCGTCAAGGCGGCCGTCTATCTCCGGGACATCTATCTCGCCGACATCCGCGAGAAGGGCGGCCGCAAGGCCGCCGAGCTGGGGATCCGGATGACGGAGAGCGGTGGGCTGGTCATGCCCATCCGCTTCGAGGTCGCGAACGAGGGCGGCATCAACCTCGTCCCGATCGATCACTGCGTCCGTGCTTTCATGGCCATCCTCGAAGACGGCCTCGACGGCGGCATCTATCACATCGCCAACCCGCGGAAGACAAAGATCGAGGACCTGGTCGCCTTCGGCAAGAGGCATTTCCGGCTGGAAGGGCTTGTGACCTGCGGACCGGCGGACTTCGCCGGCCGGCCGAAGAACACCCTGGAGCTCCTTTACGACACCTACCTCGAGGTCTTCCGGCCCTACATGCAGGACCTGCGGACCTTCGAGGCCGCTCACGCGGCGCCGATCCTGAAGAGGCGGGGCCTCGTCTGCCCGGAGTTCGACTACGAGATGTTCGCCCGGTCGATGGACTTCGCCGTCCAGGTGGGTTGGGGGACGAGGCTCTTCGCCTGAGCTCATGGAACAGACGAAAACGGCGGACATCGTCCTGGCCTCGGCCTCGCCCCGCCGCCGGGAGCTCATGGCCCGGGTCTCGCCGGACTTCCGCGTTTTCCCGACGGACGTCGACGAGTCCGCCATCCCCGAAAAGGACCCGCTCGTGTTCGCCATCGCCGCGGCCGTGGCCAAGGCCAAGACCGCGGCCGAAACGTTCCCGGAGGCCATCGTCATCGGCGCCGACACCGTGGTCGCCCTCGGGCTGCGAATCCTGGGCAAGCCCGCCGACCGGCAAGAGGCCCGGGACATGTTGCGGGCGCTCTCCGGCCGCAGGCATCGGGTCATCACGGGTCTGGCCTTTTATACGAAAGCCGAGGACCGCCTTCTCACCGGCTACGACCTGACCTACGTCACCTTCCGGAAGCTCTCGGACGAGATGATCGAGGGCTACCTCGATCAGGGGACGTTCCTCGACAAGGCCGGCGCCTACGCCGTCCAGGAGATCGGCGATGCCTTCGTCGCCCGGATGAAGGGCGATTACGACAACGTCGTCGGCTTTCCGGTGGAGAAGGTCCGCCGGCTCCTGCGGCGCTTCGTGGCGCCGTCACTCTCCGTCGCCATCGAGGACATCGATTTCCCGGGGAGCGACGGCCAGGCCGAAGCCGGCGGCCGCAGGCTCCTCGTCCCGGGCGCGGTCACGGGCGAGACCCTCCGGGTCCAGATCGTCGCCGAGCGCGGGGCGGCCCGGATCGCCGAGGTCATCCGCGTCGAATCCCCGTCGCCGCGGCGGGCGGAACCGCGCTGCCCTCATTTCGGGGCCTGCGGCGGCTGTCTTTTCCAGCACCTCGATTACGGGACCCAGCTCGAGCTCAAGGAAAGATATCTGAGGAGGACCCTCGAGGAAGCGGGGCTTCCTGACGCGTCGGCCGCCGTCAAGCCGATCACCGCCTCGCCGGACCTCTACGGCTTCCGGAACAAGATGGAATTCGCCTTCGGCGAGAAGTTCGGGGAGCTCGCCCTCGGCCTCAGGGAAAGGGTCACGACGAGCCGTCAAACCTACCGCCGGACGCTGCCGGTCGGGGAATGTCCGATCTTCGGCCCGTCCGTCGAGCGCATTTTCCCCATCTTCCTCGATTTCGCCCGGGCGAGCGGACTCGAGGGCTTCGAGCCGGCCACCCGAGAGGGCCAGCTTCGCCATCTCGTTCTCCGGGAGGGGAAGCGGACGGGCGAGCTCATGGTCCTTCTCGTAACGGCCGACCTGCCGGAGCTCGATCTCGCGCCGCTGGCCGAGCGGCTGGCCGCGGCCGAGCCCGGGCTACGGAGCTTCGTCCACGTCACCAACGGCCGCGGCACCGACCTGGTCGAGTTCGAAAAGACGCGCCTCGTCGCCGGCGTCCCGTTCATCGAGGAGAGGCTGGCCCGGCTCGCCTTCCGCATCTATCCCCCGAGCTTCTTTCAGACGAACACGGCCGGCGCGGAGCTCCTCTACGAACGGATCGGGAAAGAAGCGCCGGTCACGAAGGCGAGCCGCGTCCTGGGGCTCTATTGCGGCAGCGGCGCGATCGAGCTCTCGCTCGCCGCGGCGGCGGGGAGAGTGACGGGCATCGACTCGTCGGCGGCCAATATCGCCAACGCCGTGGAGAACGCCCTGGTCAACCGGATCGACAACGTCGACTTCCTGCCGGGAACGGTCGAGGCCCTGCTCGCCGATCCGCTCCGCGAGCCGGTCGATCTCGTCGTCGTCGACCCGCCGCGCGTCGGCCTGACGGGCAAAGCCCTGAGCCGGACGATCGCCCTCGGCGCGCCGGCCGTCGCCTACGTGTCCTGCAACCCCAGGTCGCTCGGCCGGGACCTCGGAGGATTCCTCGACGCGGGCTACAAGATCGCGTCCCTGTCCCCCTTCGATTTCTTCCCGCACACGCCGCACCTCGAGACTCTGGCCATTCTCGTCAAGTCGGGGTGATCTCGACGGTCGCTAGCGGGAATCCGCTCCCGCAAGGACGGTCCGGGTGGCGACGACGTCGACGCCCGTGCCGAGGACGTCGGCGATGAGGACTTGGCCGCGCCGGACGGGAGCGTCGGGACGGAGCTTGGCGATCTCGGCCAGGATGGGGAAGATCATCTCCCGCGGCACCATCCCGCTCAACCGGACGGAGACCATCCGCGAGGCCGTGCCCCGGACGGGGACCGAGGTGGCCAGGTTCCTCTTCGGCCGCAGGACCTCCTCCTCGGCGAAGGGAATGCCCCGATCGCATTGATTCCCGATGACTTGGAAGCAGCCGTCCGGGCCCGTCCCGACCTCGAGCTCGCAGCCGACGGGACAGAGGACGCAGGTCAGGCGGTCGACGACGGCGGGTTCGCTCATCGGCAGTCCACCTCGAGGTCCTCGCCGACAGCCGCCCGGACCTTGATCTTCTGGAGCTCGGAGGGAAGAAGCCGGGCGAATTTTCTTCGGGCGTAGATCCGGCCCGAGGCAAGGCCCTTGATCTCGACCGCGACATCCCGCAGCGGACGCTTGACCCGGAAGCTCCACTCGACGCCCGCCTGGCCGCGCGTCACGAGCTGCGGCAGGGCATAGCGGATGTTCGGGCCGGACGAGACCCTGATCGCGGCCCCGGCCGGTCTCTCCCCCGCCGCGAAGCGGGCCGCGCGCTCGCCGGCCGCGAAGCCCTCGAACGAGGCCCAATCGGCGACATCGTGGATGTGGAGGACGTTGCCGCAGGAGAAGATGCCGGGGACCGAGGTCATGAGCGTCTCGTCGACGACCGCTCCGCCCGTGAGAGGAGAGAGCGCCACCCCGGCCCGTTTCGCCAGCTCGTTCTCGGGGATGAGACCGACCGAGAGGAGAAGGGTGTCGCAGGGGATGACGGTTTCGGTGCCCGGGACAGGGGCGAGCCTGTCGTCGACTCTGGCCACGACGACGCTCTCGACGCGGTCGCGGCCGCGGATCTCGACCACCGTCGATCCGAGCTCGAGCGGGATCCCATAATCCATCAGGCACTGCCGGACGTTGCGCTCGAGGCCGCTCGTCCAGGGCAGGATCTCGAAGACGCCCCTGACCGCCAGACCCTCGAAGACGAGGCGCCGGGCCATGATCAGGCCGATATCGCCCGAGCCGAGGATGACGGCCTCGTTCCCGATGCGGAGGTTCTGGAGGTTGACCAGGTTCTGGGCCGAGCCGGCAGTGAAGATCCCGGCCGGACGCGTTCCGGGGATCTCGATCATCTCCCGCGTCCGCTCGCGGCAGCCCATGGCCAGAACGACCGCCCGGGCCTCGACGAGCCTGTATCCCCGCCGCGAGTTGACCCGGAGGAGGCGGTCCGGAGTCAGGTCGAGGACCATGGCCCCGGTCTCGACCCCGATCGGCTCGCGCAGGACATCCTCGGCGAGCCGCTCGGCGTACTCCGGCCCGCTGATCGACTCTTTATAAAGGAAGAGCCCGAAGCCGTCGTGGACGCACTGGTTGAGGATGCCGCCGAGGGTCCTGTCCCGCTCGAGGAGGAGAACACTCCCCGCCCCGGCCCGCCGGGCCCCGAGGGCCGCGGCCAGGCCGGCCGGGCCGCCGCCGATGACGGCGACGTCGCAGGTTTCTCTCGGCCCGGTCATGGCTCAGCCCTTGATCCGTCCGTAGAAGAGACGTGACCCGCCACCCCGCTTGGTGATCCCGTCGATCGGAACCCCCTCGTCCTGGAGGATCTCGACGATCCGCGGCGTGCAGAAGCCGCCCTGGCAGCGGCCCATGCCGCAGCGCGTCCGCCGCTTGACGGCGTCCATCGTCCGGGCCCCGAAAGGATTCCGGAGCGCGGCGACGACCTCGGCCCGGGTGACGTGCTCGCAGCGGCAGACCATTTCGCCCCAATCAGGGTCCCGGGCCACCCGCGCCGCCCGCTCGGCGTCCTCGGCGTGAGCGAACCGGACCCGGCGGGGCCGCTCGGCGGCGAAGCCGGGCTTTTCGCGCAGGTCCAGGCGGGCGCCGATCATCGCGGCGACCATCTTGGCGATGGCCGGGGCCGCGGTCAGGCCGGGCGATTCGATGCCGACGAGGTTGATCCAACCCGGACGCAGCCGGCTTTCCTCGACGACGAAATCCCTGAACCTGTCCCGGCCCGAAGGATCGACGAGCTTGGGCCGGATCCCGGTATAGCTGTGGATGAAGGGGACGGCGCCGAGCTCGGGCATCAGACGCCCGGCCTCGGCCTTGAGACGCGACATGACCCCGCCGGTCGAGGCGGCCTCGCGCTTGTCCTCGACCGGCTCGGCGCTCGGCCCGAGGATGATGTTCCCTTCGATGGTCGGGGTGATGTGGATCCCCAGGCCGGGGTCGTCCTTCGGCGGAACGGGATAGACGGGCAGGCCGATGCGGAGTCCGCAATCCTTGTCGGCGATGAGGTATTCGCCGCGATACGGAAAGATCCGGTAGTCCTCGATCCCGGCGAGGCGGGCCACTTCGTCGGCGAAAAGGCCGGCGCTGTTGACGACCGCGCGGGCCGCGATAATCCCCTTCGGCGTCGCCAATCGGAACAGGCCGTCGCCGGCCGCGACCGCCTCGACCGGCGTCTCGAGCCGCACCTCCGCGCCGTTCTGCCAGGCGCATTCGGCCAAGGCGATGGTCAGCTCATAGGGCGAGATGATGCCCGTATGGGGTGAATACAGGGCCCAGCGGCCCCTGGCCAGGGGCTCGAGACGGCGGATGGCGGCTTCGTCGACGATCTCGAGGTCGGGAACGCCGCTCCGGTCCCCCTCGGCTTTGAGCTCCTCGAGCCGGGGCCTGTCTTCATCGGACAGGGCGACGACGAGCTTGCCGGTCTTCCGATGGGGAACGCCGAGCTCGGCGGCGAGAGGGTAGATGAGGGCCAGGCCGGCGACGTTCGTCTTGGCCTTGAGCGAGCCCGACGGGACATTGAACCCGGCGTGGATGACCCCGCTGTTGCCCTTGCTGATGCCCTCGGCCAGGTCCGCTTCCTTCTCGAGGAGCAGGAGCTTCAGGTCATAGCGCGAGAGCTCCCTGAGCGCGGCGCAGCCGACCACGCCGCCGCCGATGACGACGATGTCGTAGATAGGGGGTCTCGCTCCGTCCATGTCTGCCCGGACGCAATCATAGCAAATCGGCCGGCGGCCTCAAAGCCCGGCCGCGTTGACAAGCCGCGCCGGCGCGGATATAAGTGAGCGATGCTCATCAAGGCTGTCGTCATCGGCGTCTATGCCGTCATGACCCTCGTCATCGGCTACCTCGGGCTGAAGAAGGCCCGGACCTTCAACGACTATTTCCTGGGAGGGCGGACGGTCGGGCCGTGGATGTCGGCCTTTACCTACGCCGCGGCCTATTTTTCGGCCGTCCTCTTCATCGGCTTCGCCGGCAAGGTCGGCTGGGGCTTCGGCCTCTCGGGATTGTGGATCGCCCTCGGCAACGCCCTCATCGGTGTCCTCGGCGTCTGGGGCCTGCTCGGGAACCGCATCCGGCGCATGTCCGTCGAGCTCCAGGTCTCGACCATGCCCGAGTTCCTGGAAAAGCGCTACGCGAGTCCGTTCCTGAAGCTCATCGCGTCGCTGGCCGTATTTCTCTTCCTCGTCCCCTATTCGGCGGCCGTGTTCATCGGCCTGTCCTATCTCTTCAAGGCCAACTTCGGCCTGGACTACTCCCTGGCGCTCGTCGTCATGGGCCTGTTCACGGCCTTTTACCTCGTCCTCGGCGGCTACAAGTCCATGACCATGATCGACGTCATCTTCGGGATGATCATGTGCCTCGGCTCCGCCGTCCTCGTCGGCAGCACGATCCAGAAAAGCGGCGGGCTCCGGGCCTTGAACGCGGGTCTCGCGGCCGTCGATCCCAGGCTCACCGCGGCCGTCGGTCCCGGCGGCGCCTGGCCCCTTATCGCCCTCGTCGTCCTGACGAGCTTCGCGCCGTTCGCCATGCCCCAGCTCGTCCAGAAGTTCTATGCCATCAAGGACCGGCGCTCGATCCGCCGGGGCATGGTCGCCTCGACGGCCTTCGCCCTTCTGATCGCCGGAGCGGCCTACTTCACGGGAGCCGCGGCCAGGCTCTTCCTCACGCCCGAGAGCGCCCCGGCGGCCTTCGCCGGGGGCAAGCCGGTCTTCGACGTGCTGATGCCCGAGTTCCTGGCCAAGGTCGTTCCGCCGTCCCTCGCCGTACTGATGATGCTGCTCATCCTCTCGGCGTCCATGTCGACCCTGGCCGCGCTGGTCCTCATCTCCAGCTCCTCGGTCGTCAAGGACCTCTATGCCGGCTTCGTCAATCCGGCCGTGGAGGACAGGACCCTGACCCGGCTCATGCGCATCATGTCGGCGGTCTTCGTCCTCCTCTCCGTCGTCCTGGCCTACCTCCGGCCGGCCACCATCGTGGCCATCCTGTCGGTCTCCTGGGGGGCCATCGGATCGTTCTTCCTGGGGCCGTTCGTCTGGGGACTCATCAGCCGGCGGGCGACGAAATTCGGCGCGATTTCTTCGGCCGTCCTCGGCCTTGGGACCTGCCTGGGTCTGTCTCTCGCGGGCCTGGCGCCGGCCGAGGCCGGGACGATCGGGATGTTCGTGTCCTTCGGATCGACCCCGCTGCTGAGCCTGATTTCTTAGACGGAAAAGCCCGCTCTTTAAGGGACATCTACCCCGTCCGGGTTTCACTCTCGAGGCGGCGAGGGACATCGAGAAGCGATTCCCGAGCACAGCCGGAGAGAGGGTCCTCCCGTGACAGGGAGATGGCTTCTTAATAGCGAAAAATGAGTTCGAACTGGATCCAGTTGTAGCTCGAAGCCCCGGGGAAGTAGAAGCTCCCGGGGTCGAAGTGCTCCCAGATGAAACGGCCGGCGAGGAACTTGCTGATCTTGTAGTTCAGGCGGCCCTTGATCAGGGTGCCGCGGTCGCGGCCCGCCCCGCCGGGGAATGTTCCCGGCACGGCCTTTTCCGCTCCCATCGGCTGGACAGCGATGGAACCGTCCGACCGGGGGCCGAAGTCGAGGATGAACGAGGCGTAGACCGATGACAGGTTGCTCCAATAGGATGGGCGGCTCTCCCGGGTGAGCGTGTAGATGTAGCTCTCGCTCCACTTCGGCCAGCGGCTGAAGATGGGGTCCCAGCCTTCCATCCGGGCCGTCGCGGGGTCGTCGCCGCTGAGCAGGACGCCGCCGAGGACGAAGCCTTTGAGGAGCGGCAGCCTGCCGGCGAGGTCGTAGTCGAAGTGGGCGATGGCGCCGTAGGCGGAGCGGCCGGCGTCCCCAAAGCGGCCCGTCTGGAGCGCGGCCTCGGCCGTGAAGGTCAGCGGTCTCGAAAGGAGGGCCACGGCCCTGAGCCCGAACGTGTCGGTCCGCGTCGGGACGGGCCAGGAGGGATTCGCGTCCGTCGTCTTGCGGACGGCGTAGGCGTCGAGCTTCGTCCGGCCGAAGGTCCCGGCATAATAAAACGCCAGGGCCTTTTCCGTCTGTTCGGCCAGGCCCTGCGGCGTCGGATGGATCACCGGGAGGAACCGGTCGGTCGGCTTCGTGGCGTGAGCGAAGGCGGTGAGCGTATGGCCCGGGCCGATCTCGGCGTCGAGCCGCAGGGCGTTGAAGTAATACGAGCGGGAGCCGTCGCCGGGCGTCCCGTCGGCGATGACGAAGCCTTCGCCGAAATTGATGTCCTGCCGCCCGGCGGTGAGGACGAAGGGCACCCGGCCGGGGATCCTCCACTTGACATAGAGGTTGTCGAAAAAGACCTCGTTCCAGCTGAAGGCCCGGTCCTTGGGAGCCAGGTAGACCCGGAACTCGTCGGTGACCTTGCCCAGGACCTCGAGGTTCTTCGCGGCGTTCCAGCCCAGGCCGAGGGTCGTCCGGTTGCGCGTGTAGGCGAAGGCGTCATTGGCCGCTTCGTCGAGATCGACGGCATTGTCCCAGGCCTCGAAGCGGAAGCGCTCGACGAAGATGAGCTTCAGGCGCGGCGCCGGAGCGCTCTGGGCGGATGCCGGGATCGAGCTCAGGAAGGCCGCCAGGATCGCGGCGCCGGCGGTCGCTATGAACAAGCTGCGTCTCATGTCCGTGGTCCTCGGAAAATCGTCCGGGTCATCTTAGCACAACGGCCGGGCCGGGGGGAAACCGCCGCGGACGGCGTCCGTCAGCTCGGCCTGGGGCGGCCGGAGGCCTAATAGAGGCCGGTCGAGCCGAAGCCGCCCTGGCCGCGCGTCGTATCGTCGAGCGCTTCGCACTCGACGACTTCGACCGCGGCGACGGGCTGGACGAGCAGCTGGGCGATCTTCATGCCCGGCCGCAGGGCAAAAGGCGCGGCGCCGAGATTGATCAGGACGACCTGGACCTCGCCCCGGTAGCCGGCGTCGATGACGCCGGCCAGGCGATGAACGCCCTTGAGCGAGATGCCGCTCTTGTCCCAGACGAGACCGACATGGCCGGCCGGGACGGCGATCTGGATGCCGGTCGGCACGGCGAAGACCTCGCCCGGCCTGAGGTCGCGGTCGACGACGGAGAAGAGATCCAGGCCGGCGTCGCCGGGGTGGCCGTAGACCGGGAGCCTGGCCTCGGAGTGGATGCGCTTGACCTCGAGCTTCATGGCGTCACCTTTCTCACGGTCCCAGCCCCTTCTTGGGGGCAGCACCCGTGACCGGCCGCAGGCCCTTCGATGCCGACTTCGGCGAAATACGGCTTGGCCGCGGCCACGATCTCCTCGAGCTCGAGCCGCCCGTACGGCTTGACCTCGAGAAAGGCGGGGTCGATCGTCGTCTGGGGGACGAACTGCTGGATGAGATAGTGTTCGGCGCCGCCGAGCCATTCCCCGATCTTGATCACGTCGCCCTTGCCGACGAGCCCCGGGACGACGGTCGTCCGGAAGGTGTGCCTGACGCCCGAAGTCCGGAGGAGGTCGGCGCTGCGGACGATCTTCTCCACGTCGATCGCCGACCGGGTCACGTCGCGATAGCGCTCGAGCGGCGCCTTGACGTCCATGGCCACCCAGTCGACGAGGCCGAGCGCCAGGAGCGCTTCGAGGCGGTCCGGGAACGAGCCGTTCGTGTCGAGCTTGACGAGGAGACTCCGCTCCCGGACGACGCGGATGAGCTCCTCGATGTCCTCGTGGAGCAACGGCTCGCCGCCGGTGAAACAGATGCCTTCGAGCCAGCCCTGGCGGCCGTCGAGATAAGACAGAAAGTAGTCGGCGGCCAGGCTCGGGATCGTCTCGGGACGCAGGACCAGGTCGGCGTTATGGCAATACGGGCAGCGGAAGGTGCAGCCGCCGAGGAAGACGGTCGACGAGATGTGGCCGGGGAAGTCGCGGCTGGAGAACTTCTCTATGCCCTTGATTTCGACCACCCGTCGAACTCCTCGGCCGAGTTGAGGACGGCCCGGACGATGCCCTGGGTGTGGGCGACGAGGGTCGGCAGGATGATGGCGCCCTTGTCGTCCCGCTTGATGACGTTGATGAACTCGCGGATCTTGGCCTTGCCCGGAGGCTGGGTCAGGCCGTATTCCGTATAAGGCGTGCCGGTCTCGGCCAGCTTCTTCTTCAAGGCCTCGCACTTGCCGCAGTTGGGATAGGAAAAAAGCAAATAATCCATGCCTTCACCGCCTCATCGAAAGTGCGCCCGGCTCAGCCGATCTTGTCGTAAGTCGTCCGGTCCTTGAACTCCTGCTGCTTGCCGTCGTTCCAGGTCCGGATGGGCCGCATGTAGCCGACGATGCGGCTGTAGACTTCGGTCTCGTCGCCGCAGTCCGGGCACTGGTGGTGCCGGCCGCGGATGTAGCCGTGGTTCATGCAGACGCTGAACGTCGGCGTGATGGAGAAGTACGGCAGCTTCGTCTGGGCGATCCGCCGGACGAGCTTCTTGCAGGTTTCGCCGTCGATGGCTTCGGGCAGAAAGGCGTGGAAGATCGTCCCGCCCGTGTAGAGGGGCTGGATCTCGCCCTGGTGCTGGATGGCCTCGAAGATATCCCGGGTGGCGTCGACGTTGAGCTGGGTCGAATTGGTGAGGTAGGGATATTTCTCGGTACCCGAGGTGTAGATCCGGGGGTATTTCTGGCGGTCCAACCGGGCCAGCCGGTAGGCCGTGGATTCGGCCGGGGTGGCCTCGAGGTTGTAGAGGTTGCCCGTCTCTTCCTGGAACTCCCGCAGGACGCCGCGCATGAATTCAAGGGTCTCGACGGAGAACTCGCGGCCCTCGGGGGTGCCGATGCCCTTCTTGAGGAAGTTCATGCAGGCCTCGTGCATGCCGCAGATGCCGATCGTCGAGAAGTGATTGTCGAAGTGGCCGAGGTAGACCTGGGTGTAGGGCATCATGCCCTTGGCCAGCATGTTGTTGACGATCTCGCGCTTGGCCTCGAGAGTGCCCTTGGCGACGGTCATGAGCTCCTTGAGCTTGGCGAAGAAATCCTCCTTCGAGGAGGCCTCGAAGCCGAGCCGGTTGAGGTTGATGGTGACGACGCCGATGGAGCCGGTGGAATCGCCGGGCCCCCACATGCTCCCCGGCCGGCGCATGAGCTCGCGCTGGTCGAGGTTGAGCCGGCAGCACATGGCCCGGATGTCGCCCGGGTTCAGGTTCGTGCCGATATAGTTCTGGAAGTACGGGATGCCGTACTTGGCCGTGGCGTCGAAGAGCAGCTTGGCCTTGGGCGAATCCCAGTCGAAATCGCGGCTGAGGTTGTAGGTCGGGATGGGGAAGGTGAAGACCCGGCCCTTGAGATCGCCTTCGATCATGATCTCGAGGAAGGCCCGGTTGATCCAGTCGACTTCCTGCTGATAGTCGCCGTAGCACGAGTCGAGCTCCTCGCCGCCGACGACGACGTGCTTGTTCCTCATGTCCTCGGGGATGGTCCAGTCGAAGGTCAGGTTGGAGAAGGGCGTCTGCCAGCCCCAGCGGCAGGGCACGTTGAGCCCGAAGATGAGCTTCTGCATGTCCTGCTTGACGGCCTCGTAGCTGAGGTGGTCGTGGCGGACGAACGGGGCCAGGAAGGTGTCGACGCTGGAGAAGGCCTGGGCGCCGGCGAATTCGGCCTGCATGGTGCCGATGTAGTTGACCATGTGCAGGGTCAGCGTGTCGAGGTGCTTGGCCGGATTGGAGTGGACCTGGTTGGGAACGTGGCCGAAGCCTTTGCGGATGAGGTTCTCGAGGGACCACCCGGCGCAGTAGCCGACGATCGGGTAGCTCAGGTCGTGGATGTGGAACTCGCCCTCCTCGTGGGCCCTCTTGGCCCGCTCGGTGTAGATCTGGTTGAGGGCGAAGTTCGAAAGGACCTCGCCGGAGACGCGGGCGTTGAGGCCGGAGAAGCTCTGGACGCCCTCGTTCGAGTTCTCGCGGATCTTCCAGTCGGCGTTGCTGAGGTAGTCCTTGACCAGCCGTTCGAGGTTGATCCCGATCCTCTTGGCCTCACGGATGCCCTTGTGCTTCTCGCGGTAGAGGATGTAGGATTTGGCCACGTCGTGGTAGCCCTGCTTCATGAGGACCATCTCGACGACGTCCTGGATCTGCTCGACGGACGGGATGGTGTAGCCGCCGAACTTCTCTTCGATCATGAAGCAGACGATGTCGGATGCGGTCTTGGCGATGGACTTGTCCGTGACGCCCTCCGACTGCATCGCTTTGAAGATGGCGTTGGTGATCTTGTCCTGGTTGAAATCCGCGACCGTCCCGTCCCGCTTCTTGATCCTGCCGACCGTGCTGACCATCGGGCGCCTCCTCCCTCTCTTCCGGCTCCTACGACCGGCTCAAAAGCCTGGGCTTTCCGCCGCCGAGGTGATAAAATGGACCCTTCCTGAAACCATGGCAATACCCAAATGCCTTACGGCTCTTATCCCATATCTTGTGGAGCTCTTGCATGGAAAATACTAAATGTTGTATTTTCCGAGGAGAATGTACACCGCGCGAAATGCCTTGTCAAGGGCTTTTTCCGAGATATTTTTAAGTTGCTGAGGCGGCAATGAATACGATTGAGATCCGGACCAAGTCGCGGCAGGAATTTATCGACATGACGCCGGAGGTGGAGCGGCTCGTGGCCTCTTCCGGGATCACGAGCGGGATTTGCGTCGTCACGGTGCCGCACACCACGGCCGGCGTCACGGTCAACGAGAACGCCGATCCCGATGTCCGGGCCGACATCGCCATGACGTTGCTGCGGATGGTGCCCGACGCGCTCCCTTACGCGCACGGCGAAGGCAACGCGCCGGCCCACGTCAAGGCGTCGCTCACCGGCTCGTCCGTGACTCTGATCGTCGAAGGCGGCAGGCTCCGGCTCGGGACGTGGCAGGCGATCTACTTCTGTGAGTTCGACGGCCCGCGCGCGCGCCGGGCCTGGGTCCAGGTCCTCGGCTAGAGCTTCAACCCTATCTTCCGGAGCTCCGCGGCCAAGTCGGTCTCCGGCCGGTAGTGAATGCCCGCCAAGCCGGCCTCGACCGCGCCCCTGACGTTTTCTTCCATGTCGTCGATGAAGACGCACTCCCGGGGCCGGCTGGCCGCCGCGCGCGCCGCGGCCAAATAGATCGCCGGGTCGGGCTTCAGCAGCTTGAGCTCGTAGGACAGGACAAAGCCGTCGAAAAGGGCGATCGCGGGAAAGCGGCGGAGGACGAAGCCGAAACGCTCGGGGTCCGTGTTCGAGAGCAACAGGAGCTTTGAGCCCGCCGCCTTGGCCCGTTCCAGCACGCCGATGACAGCGGGGTTCGGGGTGAAGATGTCGTTGTAGATCGCGTAGAAATCGCCGTAGGCCATGTCCGCGCCGACGATCTCCATGACCCGGGCGTGGAAGCCGGCCGGCGTGACGGCCCCTCCATCGAAGCGGCGGAGGAGCTCGAGGTCGCCGTGGACGGCCGCTTTGACCGCGGCCAGGGGTCTCCGGGACCTTTCGGCCAGCTTGCGCAGGAAGATGTCGTTGTCGAACCAGAGGACGACGCGGCCCAGGTCGGAAATCACCGTCCGGATCATGGTCTCGGAATCTCCCTTCAGGCAGCGAGCCGAAGGGCTTTTATAGCAGAAAGCCCCGCCATCGGCAAACATCCCGGAGCCGTTGACATCGCCGTTACGGGGGACTATTGTTGAGTTAGTCGATCAGCAAATGGTTTCCTCAACCCACGCCGCGGCCGTCATTCGGAGCCAAAGACTCTTCCGAGGGACGTCTTTATCCGGTCTTTCAAATAGAAGGAGGGACGCATGCCTATGAGACGGACGACCCATCGCAGCTCCAAAGGGACCAAGCTCTATGCGGTGCGCGACAGCAGGGGACGCTTCGTGGATATCCAGACATACAAGCGCGCCCATGCGGCCGACATGAGGCGCAAGAGCAAAGCCGAGCTCGCCAAGAAGCCCTGACGTCTTGACGTCCTGATCTTTCCTGACCCGGGGGGGCCGGTCCTCGAAGGTTTGCCATAGAGTTCCGTTTTACGCCTCAGGTCCTGGAAGCGCGGGCCTAGCGCTTCACCGGCCCCAGGTACTTGTCCAACCAGGCCAGGGTCTCTTTGACGTACTCGTTGTAAGGCGGGATGTGGTCGGTCTCGAAGAGCTCGAGCCGCTTGTCGGCGGCCGGGGTCCCCAGGAGGTCGAACATCGGCTGGATATGGGTCTCGACCGGATTGATGGTATCGTACTTGCCGTTCAACATGAGCGTCGGAACCTCGACCCTCCGGACATAGTTGACGTCCTTGGTCTCTGGCCGGCCGTAGCCGTCCATGGCCCCCCCGGTCAGGATGCTGGCCTTGAACCTGTCCTCGACCGCGGTGGCATGGATGCCGAGCCACCCGCCCCAGCTCATTCCGTAATAGGCGATCCTTTTTCCATCGATATCGGAACGCGTTTGGAGATAATCCACGCTTCGCCGCAGGTCCTTGATCTCCTGGACGAAAAGGTCGGTGTATTGATGAGATTCATGACCGTCGAGGGAATCATAGAGGAGCTTGGTCAGGACGTCGTTGCCGCGCTCGAAGGTTCCTTTATAGACGGGAAAGAGCACGGCCCGGCCGTTCTTGACGACGAATGACAGAAACATGGGAAATTCGTAGTAGGTCTCGATCTCCTTGCTGGACCTTTGATCGATCGAGGCCGAGCCGGGAAAATAGACCACGGCCTGGAAAGGCGGCTTGGCATTCCTGGGCAGGAAAAGATGGGCCAGGACGCGTTCGCTGCCATAGGCGGCGGCGAAGCTCACGGTCTCGTGGATCCAGTCCAGCCGCTCCTGGGGCGACTCGACGCGGGCTTGGAGGTCCGCTCGGTCGTAGGAAAACTGTTCCTTGTAGACTTGGAAGACGTCATCGGGAACGGGCTTCTCTTTGTAAAGATCCTCGATTGCGGGTGGCCGCACCACTCCGAACGCGGCTGGCGGGACGCTCTTCAAGTCGGGATAGACCGCGCAACGGAAGCCGTCCTTGGAGGAGCGCTCCATGGCCGGGGCCTCGCTCAGGTTGCCGAACATGTAGGTGTTGTCACCCCATGCTCCGCCTCGGATCATGCGCCCGCTCTTCGTTTCGTTCCAGCACCACTCCCGGACGTTCCCAGCCATATCCAGGGCTCCGTACGCGGTCAGGCCGGGGAGGCTCCCCGCGGCGACCGGGCCCGAGCCTTGGAAGTTGCTGAACGGGGCTAGGATGGCGAACCCGCCGAGCTGGGGAACCTGGATGAGGGTCGTGTATTCCCCCCTGGCGATCCCCCAATGCTCGCTGGTCGGCAGGCTCTTGCCGGCGAATTCCGCATAGGCCGCCGCCTCGTACCAGCTGACCCCCGAGACCGGATAGTCGGCCCGGCCTTCGGGATAGTCGCCCGCCTGCCAGGTCGAGGGCCCGGGCAGTCCGGTCTGGTCGACAAAGCTCCCGGCGGCCTCGTCCCAGCCGAGCTCCCGGCCGTCCTTGACGAACTTCTGGGTCCAGAACTTCCTCGTCCGGTAGCCGCCGGCGGCCACGAATTCCTTGAATTGCCGGTTCGTGACCTCGCACCAGTCAATGAAGAAATCCGGGAGTTTCCCGCTCGCCGTTTCCTCCCCCTTGACCCGGACCATTCCCGGCGGGAGCGTGCCCTTCTTGTCCAAGACCCTGGTCAGGTCATTGTGGCCGATGAGCTCGTTCGGGTCGGAGGAAATGCCCCACGTCGAGGCCGCGGCGAGGACCGTTTCATAGCCGTCCTTCTCGATCTTCCAGCGGAAGATGCCGACGGGCATTCTGGCCTTTTCAACCGGCGCGACCCCCAGCAAGGTCCACTCGCTCTCCGGGGAGGCATACTCCTTGAAAAAGACCTTGGCGCCGGCAGGCTCCGTCGTGACGCTCACGTTCCGGGCGCACTGGGCGAAGATCCCGGCAAGCCGGCGGTCCTTCGGGGTGACGGCCTCGACCTTTTCGGCCAGACGGTAGACCGGGACGAGATTGCGCCAGCAGTCGTTGAGCTCGAGGAGCTTCTGGGCTTCGGGGATGGCGACGTCACGGGCCCAGCGGACCTTGGCTTGGTGCTCGGAAAACCGGACGCCGGCAAAGACCAGAAGCGCGAGCGCGGCGACGGTCGGCACGGCGACCCGCGGCCTGCGGAGGCGCCGCCCGAGCGTCCTTAAGGTCATGAGGCCGGAGGCGTCCATCTGGAGTGAGGCCTGGTAGGCCCTCAGGTCCTTCAGCATCTCGTCGGCGGAGCCATAGCGGGCGTCCCGCTTTTTCTTGAGGGCCTTGGCGACGACCTGCTGCATCTCTTCCGGAACGGGCGGTTTGCGGACCTTGAGGGATCGGGGCTCGGCGTGGACGATCGAATAGATGACCGAGAGGTCGCGGTCGCCTTTGAACGGCAGCTCGCCGGTGAGCATCTCATAGAGAACGACGCCGAGTGACCAAAGGTCCGTTCGTGGGTCGAGGTCCTCCCCCTGGGCCTGCTCGGGCGACATGTAGGCCACGGTGCCTATCGTCGTCTGGCTCTTGGTCAGGGAGGAGCCGCCTCGGACCTTGGCCAGCCCGAAGTCCATCACCTTGGCCTGCCCGCTCCTTGTGATCATGATATTGGCGCTCTTGACGTCCCGGTGGACGATGGCCTTCCGATGGGCCTCGCCAAGACCGGCCGTGATCTGGACGGCGATGGCCAGGGCGTCATCGACTTTAAGAGGCCCCCTCCGCAGCTTGTCCCGAAGCGTCTCCCCGTCCACGAACTCCATGGCGATGTAGGGCCGGCCCTCGTCTTCTCCGACCTCGTGGATGACGCAGATGTTGGGATGATTGAGGGCCGCAGCGGCCTGGGCCTCGACCAGGAAGCGCTCCTTCAGCTCGGGCGAGTCCATCAGGTGCGGCGGCAGGAACTTCAGGGCCACAAACCGCTTGAGCTTGATATCCTCGGCTTTATAGACGATGCCCATGCCGCCGTGTCCGACCTCGTCAAGGATCTTGTACTTGCCGGCAATGACGGTCCCCGCGTTCAGAACGCGGACTGGCGTCTCGAGGGTTCTTGTCAGGGACGGGGCTTCCAGCCCCGGGGAGCTCAGAGGAGTTGCACAACTGCTGCAAAACCGAGAGCCCTCATTATTCTCGGAATGGCATTTCGGGCATTCGATCATCGCGTTTTCCCCGCCGTCAGCGGTAGGTTCATCTTTCGCAACAGGTCCTCGAAGCGAGGATCGGTGCCGAACAGGTCTTTTAAGATCGAATGAGGCTGTCCGAGATAAGGCATCATGAGATCTCTAACCTCGATGCCCTTCTCCAGCCATTCGAGCGCCTTGTCCTTGTCCCCGGCAGCGGCATAAGGATAAGCGATCATCCAGGGGCCGAAATAGACCTGTTGCGAGATGGCGACAAGGGTTTCCGCTGCGGCGCGCATCGCTCCCGAGTAGCCGCCCGTTTTAGACCCGGCCGACATGGCTTCGACGACCGGGGCCAGATCCAATCCGGCATAATAGGCTTTCGCCTCTTCCAGCGCCTCGTCGAGCTTTCCCTCCAAATGGAAGGCCTCCCAGAGGGTGGAATGGGCGATGGGATCGTTGGGCGATGTCCTGAGCACCTTCCGGTCCAGGGCGATGGCCTCGTCGTATCGGCCCAGGGACAGGAGGGTCACAGAATACATCCCCATGAACAGCGAATTCAGGGGATCGAGCTCCAAGGCCCGCTGGCCCTGCGCCAGGGCCTCTTCGGGACGATCGACGTAGAACAGCAGATTAGAATAATACACCCGGGCCATGGCGTCGTTGGGATTGAGCTCGATGGCCCGACGGAATGAGGCCTCCCCGCCTTGCCAATCCCATTCGTACCATACCTTCAGGCCCGCCATGGCGAACTGAGCCTCCGGCAGGGTGTCATCCAATTCCAGGGCCCTTAGAAGGTGGGGCTTGGCTTCACGCACGACGTCACGCGGCGGGGCCAACCCCATCTGGGCACGCGCGAGAAGGGCCAAGAACATGCCGGTATGGGCCAGGGCGTAATCCGGGTCTTTCTCCAGAGCCGATTCGAAGTACTTCCGGGCCGTGTCGAGGTCCGCCGGGGTCAGCTTGTACCAGTGGGACATGCCGTTGAGGCACGCCACGTACGCCTCCGGATTGACGGGGCGGGCCTTGGCCAGGCTGGCCTGCTCGGACGGCAGGAGCTTGAGCGCCAGGGCCTTGGCCACGTTCTTCGCCACGTCGTTCTGCAGGGCCAAGATGTCCGACATCTCCCGCTCATAGCTGTCGGACCATAATTGCGACTGGTCCCGAACCTTGATCAGCTCGGCCGTGATCCGGACCCTCGTTCCCTCCCGTTGGGCGCTCCCCTCGAGCACATACTCCACATTGAGCTCGCGGCCGATCTGGTCGACGGGCGTCTTGCTGTCCTTGTAGCGCATGACCGAAGATCGGGCGATGACGTTGAGAGTCTCAGGATGCAGACGGCCGAGCTGAGCAATCATTTCCTGGGTCATCCCGTCGCTGAAATAGTCCTGTTGCGGGTCGCCCGACAGGTTCTCGAAGGGGAGCACGGCGAGTCGAATGGCCGCGGGCGCCGCGGCCGCTTTGCCGAGGATCCGGTTCCGAATGCCGCCGACATTGAGTCCAAGCAGGAGCGCCAGCACGATCGGCACGGCGGCGTAGAGATAGGCCGCTTTAATCCCCAGGATCTTCCGCGCCGCCCGCCGCGGCCTAGCCTTGAGCGGCTTGAGGCCTTCAGCGACGGCCTCGAGATCCTCATGGAGCTCCTCCATGGTCCGATAGCGGTCGGCAGGCTTCTTGGCCAGCGCCTGACCGACGATCTCCTCCACCCCCGGCGGCGTGTCCGGCCGGGCCTTCTTGAGCGGATCCGGTTCGGCATGGACGATCTGATGGATGACCGCCTGATCGTGGTCCCCGCGGAACGGCAGCTTCCCAGAGAGCATCTCGTAGAGGACGACCCCGAGCGACCAGATGTCGGTGCGCGGGTCGAGGTCCTGGCCCCGGGCCTGCTCCGGCGACATGTAGGCCACGGTCCCGATCGTCGTCTGGGTCCGGGTCAGCGACGAGCCGCCGCGGAGCTTGGCCAGCCCGAAGTCCATGACCTTGGTCTGGCCCTTAGCCGTGATCATGATGTTGGCGCTCTTGACGTCCCGGTGGATGATGTCCTTGTGATGGGCTTCGCCTAGGCCCGCGGCCACCTGGCCCGCGATCGTTAAGGCCTCAGAGGCGGTGAGCGGCCCCTTGCGGAGCCTGTCCTTGAGCGTCTCGCCGTCAACGAATTCCATGGCGATATAGGGACAAGACTCGTCCTCGCCGACCTCATGGATGACGCAAATGTTCGGGTGGTTCAGGGCCGCGGCCGCCTGGGCCTCGATGAGGAACCGTTCCTTGAGGTCGGGCGAGTCCAGGAGGTGCGGCGGCAGGAACTTCAGGGCCACGAACCGCTTGAGCTTGATATCCTCGGCTTTATAGACGATCCCCATCCCGCCGTGGCCGAGTTCCTCGATGATGCGATATTTGCCGGCGACGACGGTCCCGGGCCTTATGACGTGAACGGGCGTCTCGAGGGTCTTGGTCAGAGACGGCGCTTCCGGCCCCAACGCCCGGAGCGGGGACGCACAGTTGCCACAGAACCTCGAGTCCTCCCTGTTCTCCGCATGGCACTTCGGGCACTCGGCTGTCACGCTCTTCTCCTGAAGGCCTATTTCATGCCCAATTCCGGAAGCGGAAGCTTCATTTTCTCACAAATGGCGACGAACCGGGGATCCCCGAACAATGGTTCGAGTATTCGGGCCGATTTGGTTATGTATGTCATCAGCGGGTCATGTAATTCAAGGCCCTTTTCGATCCAGTCCATGGCTTTATCGGGTCGATCCGCGATCATGTATCGAAAGGCCATGTCAAAAAAACCGATGTAATTGTTCTCGGCATATCCCTCCATGTGTTTCATCAATTCTTCATAGGCCGGAACGATCCCGCGTTCTCTGTAGATCCTCTCGATCTCTTTGTATCGATCTTCTTCGAAGGGGAACGGGAGCGAGTACTTCAACGCCCTGATGACCCTGTCGTGATCCCGGCACTTGTAAGCGGCGAGCTCCAGCATCCCGTTGATGTTGAAATCCGCCGGATTGGCGGCCAGAGCGTCTTCCATGAGAGGGATGCTGGCTTGGCAATCACCGGCCTGGACCAGCGTTCCTATATATAGGAGCTTCGTGAGGAAATTCAGCGGATCGAGGCTGAGGGCCAGCTCTCTCTGGGCCAGTGATTCGTCACCCCTGTTCAGGATCAATAACAACTGGGCATACATGAGTCGCGAAAGGGCGTTGTTGGGATTGATGGCCAGGGACTTCAAGAACTCTCTTTCGCTCTTGTCCCAGTCCCATTCCCCCAATTGAGCGATCACGGCACTCTGATAATGGACTTCCGCGAGATCCGGATCCAAGGCCATCGCTTTGGCGAGGTTCTCGAAGATCTTCGGACCCGCAACAGCAGGGGGTTCCCACCCCGCTTGTTGGATCCATATCCAGACCTCGGCCAGACCCGCATAGAGAGGGGCCCAGTCAGGGTTCTTCTCAATGGCGCTGGTCAGATATTCTATGGCTTTGGCCAACGATTCCCTCGTAAAATCGGCCCAATAAGAGCGGGCCTTCAGATATTCGTCATAAACGGCGAGGTCCGCGACCGGGATCTTCTCGATGAGCCTTTTCTCTTCAGGGGATATGACCGCCCGGAGCTCTTCCGCGATGGATTTGGCGATGCTGATCTGGATGTCGAAGATGTCTTCCACGTTGGCGATCTTCTGTTGGAAGGAATCGCCCCAGATGTGGGTTTCCTGCTCGGCCTTAATCAGCTGGGCCCGCAGGCGGAAGGCGCTGCCGAATTTCTGCGCGCTGCCCTCCACGATGTAATTCACGCCCAGCTCTTCGGCGATCTCGCGGACGGACTTCTTCCGGTCCCGGTATCGTTCGACCGAGGTGCGGGAGATGACCCGGAGCGCCTTGATCTTCTGGAGGTTGCCCAGGATCTCCTCCATCACCCCGTTGATGAAATAGGTGTTCTCCTGGTCGGGGCTGTCGTTGATGAAGGGAAGCACGGCGATGGACTTTTCGGGCTGGACAGGCCGGGCCCTGGCTTTGAGGGGTTTGAGGCCTTCGGCGACGGCCGCCAGATCCGCCCGGAGCTCCTCCATGGTCTGGTAGCGCTCGGACGCTTTCTTGGTCAGGGCCTGGCCGACGACATGGCCCAGTTCGGGGGCCAGGCCGGGGCGGACCTTGATCAGGGATTCAGGTTCCTTATGGAGGATCGAATAGATGACCGTCTGGTCGCGGTCCCCGTGGAAAGGGAGCTTTCCGCCAAGCAGTTCGTAGAGGACAACGCCCAGCGACCAGATGTCCGTGCGCTGGTCGAGGTCATCGCCCCGGGCCTGCTCCGGCGACATGTAGGCCACAGTGCCCAGTGTCGTCTGGCTCTTGGTCATCGACGATCCGCCCCGGAGCTTGGCCAGTCCGAAATCCATGACCTTGGCCCGGCCCTTGGCCGTGACCATGATGTTGGCGCTCTTGACGTCCCGGTGGATGATCCCCTTGCGGTGGGCCTCTGCCAGGCCGGAAGCGACCTGCAAGATAATATCCACTGCTTCTTCCGGTTTAAGCGGCCCCTTGCGGAGCCTGTCCTTGAGCGTCTCGCCCTCCACGTACTCCATCGCGATATAGGGCCGGTCCTCGTCTTCTCCGACCTCGTGGATGGTGCAGATATTCGGGTGATTCAAGGCCGCGGCGGCCTGGGCCTCGACGAGGAAGCGCTCTTTGAGCTCGGGCGAGTCCATCAGGTGCGGCGGCAGGAATTTCAGGGCCACGCACCGTTTGAGCTTGACGTCCTCGGCCTTGTAGACGACGCCCATCCCGCCGTGACCGACCTCCTCGAGGATCCTGTACTTGCCGGCGATGACGGTCCCAGGTCGCATGACCAGGACGGGGGTTTCGAGAGTCTTGGTCAGAGACGGCGCCTCCGGCCCGGTGGGGCGGAGAGGGGACGCGCAATTGCTGCAGAAACGGGAGCTGTCGTTATTCTCGGAATCACACTGGGGACATTTCATGGCCCTTTCTCCCTCTCGATGGTTGGAGGAAAGATAGCACCGAACGGGCGGACGGTCAACGGCCTTCTGAAAGGCGTGGGGAGGGCCGGCCGGTCAGGCCAGATCCGGGAGATCGAACTCGCCCAGCCGCTCGACGAAGCGGCCGACATCATCTGGACAGAGCCCGATCCAGAGCATGACGTTCTGGAGGCCGACGATCCGCCCCCTGGCGTGATAGGCCTTGTATTCATCGACCTTATCCGGCTTGAGCCCGATGAGCTGCCCGAATCTCTTCATGGCT
>CAVULT010000031.1:0-147977 GCA_963742235.1 Candidatus Aminicenantota bacterium
TTCGTGGGGGCTCGAGCTTCTCATCAAGAAGATGCGGCCCGGAGCGGGGAAAGCCCTCGTCAGGGGCCTGGCCTTGATCCTGCCCGACCTCGAGAACTTCAACTTCAAAACGGAGGTCGTCCACGGTCTGCCCATCCCGCCGGGGATCTATCTCTCGTCGTTCCTCTACGGCGTCTGCTACACGGCCTTCATCCTCGGCCTGGCCGTGCTCATTTTCCGGCGGCGGGACTTCATCTGACCGGAGGGCCCGGCGGCGGCAGCATGCGGAAGAGCGCGGCGGCAAAAAAAGGCTCGGCGACGATCCTCCTCGTCCTCTTCCTCCTGGCGTCCGCGTCCGCCGTCGTCGTCCTCAAGGCCGCGACGGACAGGGTCGTCCGGAAAAAGATCCCCGGGTCGTCCATCATCTATATCCCCTCAGGGAAATTCCTGAAGTACGCCGCCTTCGGCTACCGGTCCCTGGCCGCCGACGTCATCTACCTCTGGGCCATCCAGTACTACTCGACGCCGACGATCGACGACAGGTTCGACCACCTCGATCACATCTTCGCCATCATCAACGAGCTCGACCCCCGCTACCAGGACCCCTATGAGGTCGGGTCCCTGATCGCCGTCGAGGAGGCCCGCAACGTCGAAGGCGCGGCCCGGAGCGCTCTCGTCCGGTCCGCCTTCGCCATCCTCGACCGGGGCGCGGCCAACAATCCCGACCAGTGGGTCTACTCCTTCGACGCCGGGCACATCGCCCTGATGACCCTCAGGGACTATCCCCTGGCCGAGAAGTATTTCGAGCAGTGCATGCGGATCCCCGGCGCCCCGGAATTCGTCGAGAGGCTCAGGGCCAACGCCATCTTCAGAAAGGGAGACTTGAAGACCTCCTGGGAGACTTGGCTCGACATCTATCGGAGGGCGCCCGACGAGCGGACAAAGAAGATCGCCTCGAACCACCTCTACAATATCAAGGCGACGATCGATCAGACCGCGCTCGAGGAGGCCGCGGCGAAGTATCGCCAGCGCTTCGGGCGCCTGCCGGCCGACCTCGGGGTCCTGGTCGGCGCGGGCCTTCTCCGCGAAGTCCCGAAAGATCTCGACGGCAAGGATTACGTCTACGACCCGGCGACGGGAAAGGTGGAAACGGCCATCAGCCCATGGAGACGCTGACGCTCATTTACGTCGCGGCCGCCGGACTCATCTTCGGCAGCTTCTTCAATGTCGTCATCTACCGCCTGCCGCGGGGGCTGAACCTGTCGCGGCCGCCGTCCGCCTGCCCGGGCTGCGGCGCCCGTATCAAGCCGTACGACAATATCCCGGTCCTGTCCTACCTCATCCTTCGCGGCAAGTGCCGCAGGTGCGGCCGTAGGATCTCGCCGGTCTACCCGGCCGTCGAGGCCCTGACCGCGGCCGGCTTCGTCCTCGTCTATCTCAACGCCGGCCGGACGATCGGCCTCGAGTTCATCGCCGGCTGCCTGTTCACGAGCGCCCTCATCGTGCTCGGCTTCATCGACGCCCGTCACCAGGTCCTGCCCGACGCCGTCACCATGCCCGGGCTCGGGCTGGCGCTGGCCTACTCGTTCTTCCGCGACGACTTGAACTTCCGCGGCGCCCTCCTCGGGGCGGTCGGCGGGGCCGGGTTCCTGCTCCTGGTCTACGGCGCCTACCGGTTAATCCGCAAGAAGGAAGGCTTGGGCATGGGCGACGTCACCATGATGCTCATGGTCGGGGCCTATCTCGGCCCGGCCCGGACGCTCTTTGTCCTCATCCTGGCGTCGTTCACAGGGGCCCTCTTCGGGATCTACCTGATCGCGCGCAAGGGCAAGGACGTCCAGTTCGCCCTGCCCTTCGGGACGTTCATCGCCCCGGCGGCCTTCGTGGCCATGCTGTGGGGAGAGAGGATCGTCCGGGCCTACCTGAGCCTGTACAAGCGCTAGGTCCCGGCGCGGCGGGGCGAGGGCCTTCGTCCCGCGTCTTTCCCGACCCTGATCGAAAAGACCGACGTCGTGGCTTGGGAGATCTTGTGCTTCTCGCTCGCCGGCAGCCCCGGGACCCAGACGATCTCGCCCTCCGAGAGGATGACGGGAAGGCGGGCGCGGGCGCGCGCCGGGACGCCTTTGGCCCTGAGGATCTCCTTGAGCTTCTTCCGGCCGGGGGCGCCGAGAGGTCTGTAGAGATCGCCCGGCTTGCGGCTCCTGACCGTCAACGGGAAGACGAGCGTGGCCGCGTCGAGGTCGGCGCCGGCCCGGTCATCGGCCTTGAAGGACCGGCCCGACGCGCTCGTCTTCCGCCGGCTCCCCTCGAGCGTCAACCCCGCGGCGTCGAGAACCAGGACGCGACGGCCGTCCCAGCTTGTCTCATAGGGACGGGAGGGAGCCGTGCGCTTCTTGAGGCCGACCCGCCCGGCTTCGCGCCGCAGGACGAGCCCTTTGCGGAGCGTCAGCTCCTTGCCTTCGCCGAGCGCGAGCAGAGAGGCCACGTCATCATAGGAGACGTCCCTGAGGCTGCCGGCGATCTCGCGGAGGAATTCCCGGGCGACGCGGCGGGCCAGGGCCGGGATAACGAGGGGCAGGGTCTTCAGGTCCAGAAGGACGTCCCGTCCGTCGCGGAGGATGAACTCGTCGGCGAGCTCGCGGACGAAACCGTGGAGCAGCTCGTCGTCCTCGCGCGCGATGCCCGCCAGCCGCGCCAGGTGGGCGACGATCCGGGGCTCATAATGACGGGCCAGCTCCGGCAAGAGCCCGGCCCGGATGCGGTTGCGGAGGTATCGGAGGTCGCGGTTCGAGGCGTCCTCGCGGAAGGGAAGGCCTTGGGCGCCGAGCCAGGCGCGGAGGTCCGGGCCGGAGATCTCGAGAAGCGGCCGGACGACCGGGCAGGGCTCGCCGACGACGACGGGCGCGATGCCGGCCAGCCCGGCGAGGCCCGTCCCTCTCATCAGTCGCATGAGGACGGTTTCGGCCTGGTCGGTCATCGTGTGGCCGGTGGCGATCTTGGTCGCGCCGGCCGCCGCCGCGGCCCGCCGGAGGAATCGGTAGCGCAGCTCACGCCCGGCCTCTTCGAGGTTCAGCTTCCGTCCCGACGCGAACGACCGGACGTCGGCCGCCTCCACGTCCAGCGGGAGGACCCAGCGGCGGGCGAGGCCGCGGACGAAGCGCACATCCTCCCCCGCTTCGTCCCGGAGCCGGTGATTGAAATGGGCCAGGCGGATCTCCAGAGGCATCTCCTCGCGGAGCTTCAGAAGAAGAGCGACCAGGGCGACGGAATCGGGCCCCCCGGACAGGGCGGCCAGGACGCGGTCGCCGGGGACAAGGAGCCGGCCGGCGACGGCGGCCGTCCTGAAGGCGGCGAAAACGCGATCCGTGGGTTTCTTGGCTGTCATCGTCTCGCTCGGATCATGAGGGCGAGGGCCTGGAGAAATGGCGGCGGAGGGATTTGAACCCCCGACACTGCGGATATGAGCCGCATGCTCTGACCAACTGAGCTACGCCGCCAGGGTTCAGAAATTCTAGCCGAATCGACCCCCCAAGTCAACGCGCTGGGGGAGCCGCTCCCGATAGCGACCCGAAGGGCAGCTCGAGCGGTAAGGACAGTGGCGCAGGGGCGATGCCCGGAGGAGGGCGTAGGAGGGCCGAAGCGGGCACGGATGAAGATTGGGGACACGTACCTCAGGCACATGTCCCCAATCTTCAGAGCAAGGCCCGGATCCGAGCGGGTTTGGCTCGCCGGGCCAAACCCGCGACCCGACGGAGCGGCACGCCCCGAGCCGAGAAGTCCTTGAAGCGAGAGCTGTCCGTAGACGCTATTGGAAGATGGGGGCTTCGGTATCTTTCCGGAAGGTGAATCGGCCCTCGCGGAAGAGCTTGACGCAGGCGTCGACGACGCGGGTGTCGTAGCGGATGCCGCGGCCCTTGCGGATCTCCTCGAGGGCCTTCTCGATCCCGAGGGCGGGACGGTACGGCCTGAGCGAGCAGACGGCCTCGACGACGTCGGCCACGGCCAGGATCCGGGCTTCCTGCAGGATGGCGTCGCCGACCAGCCCTTCGGGATAGCCCGACCCGTCGAGCCGCTCGTGGTGCTGGAGGATGATGTGGGCCACGGGCCAGGGAAAGGCGATATCCTTGATCATCTCGTAGCCGATCCGGGGATGGTCTTTGACAAGCTGGAATTCCGACTTCGACAGGCGGCAGGGCTTGGTCATGATCTCGGCCGGGGCGGAGATCTTGCCGATGTCGTGGATGATGGCGGCGAAGCGGAGCCCCTCGATCTTCTCCCAGGGAAGGTTCATGTCCTGGGCGATGGCCACGGCCAGGCCGGAAACGCGGTTCTGGTGCCCGGCCATGTACGGGTCCCTCAGTTCGAGGGTCATGGCCATGGCCCGGAAGGTCCCCTCGAGCGACCGTTCCAGGCGGTCGAGCGTGCTCTGGAGGTAGTCCTCCGAGCGGCGCGTTTCGAGGACCTTGCCGTGGAGCTCGTCGTTGGCCCGGGCCAGCTCCTCGGTCCGCTTGTCGACGAGATGGTCGATCTCGATCCGGGCCAGCCGCAGCTCCCGTTCGATGCGGACGCGCTCGACGGCGTCCTTATCGATATCGGCGGCGCGCTTCAAGCCTTCCTCTTCAAGGATGCGGTTGCGGGCTTCGAGGTCGCGGAAGGACTTCTCCAGCCCGTCGAGCATGCCGTTGAACGTCCGGGCCAGAAGGCCGGCTTCATCCCGGGAGAAAACGCGGGCCCGCTGTTTGAAGTCGCCGCCGGCCAGCCGTTCGGCGGTCCTCGTCAGCTGGACGAGGGGGCGCGTGATCATGCCGCTGAGAAGGATGACGCACAACACGCCGAGGACGAAAAACGCGCCGCTCACGACGAGGAGGGCCGGGTGGCGGCCGAGGAGGATATGGGCCAGGCCGACGTAGCCGCCCATCAGCACGCCGAACAGGAGGAGCATCTTGGTGCGAAGCTTGCGCGGCCCGATGCCGCGGAGAAGGCCGGGGGCGGCGCCGGGGAGGCTGGGGCTGTCGAATGTGTTGCGGCTCATCCTGTCCGGTCCTCTGGGATCGTCACGACCAGAATATCTCAACCCTCTTGGGAGACAATACCCTTTGAGGGTGATTTTGTGGGGTGGTCCCTCACCCCCAAAGGGGGGGAGGGGTGAGGGGTGGCGCCGGGCGGCGCGGCCGTCACCAGCGCTTGGCTTTCGCGGGCTCCATGCGCCTGAGGTCCAGGCCGCGCTCGACCGCGCCGATCCTGTAGAAGCAGATCTCGCGGAGCGACGACGGGTGGTGGAGGACCTCGGACAGCGACTGCGCCCCGACGGCCCAGACTCCCCCGCCCCTGACGACGGCGACCTTGTATTCATGGAGGGCGCGGATGAGCTCGGCGGCGGTGACCTCGGGAGGCAGGACGGGGATGACGAGGTAAAGGAACGAGCCCTCGGCGTCGATGGGGATGATGCGGTCGGCCGGCGCCTCTTCGCCCGGGTAAACGAAGTGGGCCGAGGCCTCGGCCTCGGCGACGTGGCAATGCATGACCGACTGGAAATCGCTCCCCGCGTAGATCGCCTTGTGCAGCGTCGTCTCCGCGTCGTCGGCCGGGCCGGCGGCGAGTGGGACGCTGAGCAGGGGTCCGCCCACGTCGCGCGGCATCGAGGCCTTGGGCGCGTAGAGCATGGTCGCGACGCCGCGGACCGACATCGAGCCGGTATGGAAGGGCGACAGGCGCGACTCGAAGATGCGGTGGCCGGCTTTGACGAATTCCCTCAGGATCTCCTCTTCGTCCCGGAAGTCCGAGCGGTCGTCGCCGTCGACCTCGTAGGCGGGCGGGGGGGCGGCGAAAGCGCGAGCCGGATCGGCCGCGATGGCCCGGCGGACGGCGGCCACGTCGATGCGGAGCTTCTCCATCGCCCGGACGACCGCCCCGGCGTAGTTGCCCACGCACAGCCGGAAGAACGCTTCGCGCAGGCTCCGGCCCTTGGCCATGGCCCCGTGGCCGAAGATGATGGTCAGCGGGTGACCGGCCAGCCGCTCGGGAATGACGCGGGCCAGCTCGGGGGAGCCGCTGGGCACGGCGAACCAGTCGACCGGGACGGCCGCGCCGAGGTGGCGGCGGGCGAGCGGGTCGACCGGGATGAAGTCCGGAGGCTGGGCCGGCTTGGGCGCGTCGTCGAGCGTGGCCAGGATGAGGTCCTTGAGGTGGGCGTGCATCGAGGCCCGGACGCCGGGCAGAGCCAGGATCCGGGCGTGGATATCGGTTTCGGAGGAGGCCTTGTAATAGCCGAAATCCGTCTCCGTGGCGGAGAGGAAGCAGATCTGGTTCGGCTCGAGATCGCCTTTCTGGGACCCCGTAGCCGTGATGACGATCTCCGCCTCGCCGCGCTCGTTTGTCCGGCGAAGGGCCATGTTTCCGCTGTGGCTGTCCTGGACGTCATAGAGGAGCGAGGCCCGGCCGAGGGCCTGGAACTCGCGGAAGAGCTCGCCGGTCGCCTGCCACTTGGGTCCGCTCATGGCCGCCTCCCCTCGATCCGCAAAAAGCGGAGAAGCTCGGGCGTCGGCCGGCCCGCCGCGTCCCAGCCCCTGACCGCGTAATAATCCCTTTTCATGCGCTCCTGGTCCTCGCGGCTGACCCGGCGTTCCTTGCCCTCGACGATGACGGGGGTGTCGGCGAAGCGCGCCGGCAGCGCGTCGTCCTCCGCCGTGGCCCCGGCCTCGACGTTGAACAGCCGTTCGAGCGTGGCCACCCGGTTCTCGATCTCCTCGAGCCGGGCGACGGAGAAGTCGCGGCCGGTGACGCCGCTCACCATCCGGGCCCAGGGGTCGGCGGCGAAGGCGTAGCCGGTGAAGCGGCAGACGCCGAGGCTGTCCTGGAGAATGCCGGTGTTCTGCATGTTGCGGATGGCGATCGGAGATTGGAGCAGGCTGAAGCGGGGGATCTCCCTGGCCCCGCCGAAAAAGGCCAGGGACACGGCATAGCCGCCGCGGAGGTGGCAGGCCCCCGAGGGCGAGGTCATGTAGCCGAGCGCCTGGGTCAAGGAGGCCCGCGGGTCGTAGGCCGGGATCTCGAGCTTCTTCACGGTCATGGCGAATTCCGGGCGGCCGCGTCCGGCGGCCAGGCGATAAGAGCCCTCGGCGAGGGAAGCGCCGAGGCCCTCGCGCCGGGCCGTCATCCCGACCAGAGCTTCGAGGGCATCGGCCGCGCCGAAGGAGAGGTCGAGGCCCCCGGTCTCTTCGCGGCCGATGAGCCCCCGTTCGGCGAGCTCCATGGCGCAGGCGAGCGTGCCGCCGTAGCTCATCGTGTCCAGGCCCAGCTCGTTGGCGCGATAGTTGGCCCGGGTGATGGCGGCCATGTCGTAGATGCCGCAGAGCGGGCCCATGAGGACCATGGTCTCGTACTCCGGGCCCTCGCCGCGCTCCTCCCCGCCGTCGCGCCCGGCGACGCGGGTGTGACGCTGGCAGCCGATGGGGCAGAGATAGCAGGAACCCGCCTTGTCGAGCAGGGTCCTGGCCAGGGTCTCCCCCGAAATGCGCTCGACGTCCTCATCGCGGTGGAGGCAATCCCGGAAGTTCTTGTGCGGCAGCATGGCGATGAGGTTGATCAGCTCGACGAGACCGGCCGTGCCGAGGTCGCGCATGAGCCGCTTGGTGACCGGCGCCTGTTTCATCAGATAAACGGCCTGGTCGAGGCCGGACCGGTATCTCTCCGGGTCGGCGATGGTGATCTTCTCGCGTCCCTGGACGCGGACGGCCTTGAGCTTCTTGCTGCCCCACACGGCGCCGGGGCCGCAGCGGCCGTAGACGCGGTTCCGGTCGTTGGCCACGGCGGCGAAGCGGACCAGGTTCTCGCCGGCGGGCCCGATGCACAGGACGCGGACGGGACGTCCCGGCTCCGAGGCCGCGGCCAGGATGTCGTCGGTCTCGTGGGTCGTCCGGCCCCAGACCTCGTCCGCCGGCAGGATCTCGGCCCGGCCGGGCGCGAGGTCGATCATCACCGGGGACGGGGCGGCGCCCTTGACGACGAGGGCGTCATAGCCGGCCGACTTGAAGGCGGCGCCCCACGTCCCGCCCGAGTTGGACGTCCCGATGACGCCCGTCAGCGGCGATTTGAAGACCATGTGCCCCCGGCCGGCGGTCGGCGCGTTGGCGCCGACGAGCGGCGACGAGGCGATGACGAAGGCATTGTCCGGGCCGAGCGGGTCGCAGGCCGGGTCGATCGTGTCATAGAGGAGCCGGGTCGCCAGGCCGCGTCCGCCGAGGTAGTCCAGGGCCGTGTCGGGGTCGAGCGGGACGGTCCGGATCTCGCCGCGGGTGAGATCGGCGACGAGCACGCGGCCGTGGTATCCGGAGATGGGAAAATCGGACATCTTCAGCGCCTAAGATATCAGAACAACGACGGACCCGCAATGTCCGCCGGGGCTTCGGCAATCGTCGTCGGGGAATCCGCCCTGCTACGCTCGGGGTATTCCCTCCGTCGGCCGCGTCCCGGCCCGGCGAGCCGGGACGCTTCGGGTCCGGGCTCCGCTCTGGCAGAAAGGGACAGTCCCTTTCTGCCATCCGTGCCCGCTCCGCCCTCCCACGGCCTTCTCCGGGAACACCCCTGCGCGGGCCGGATCCCCTCGGACGACACACCTCAGCCCCTGCCGGCTTTGCGGGAGAGAATCTGTGGTTCTTCCGTTATCCCCCGCCTACCATGGGGAAGATGGCCAGGGTGTCGCCGGGAGAAAGCGGCGTGGACAAGCCCTTGAGAGATTGAATGGGGACGCCGTTGAGCATGACGGCGAGGTGGGGCTTGAGCTCGCCGCAGACGAAGATCTCGGCCAGACGCTCGGGCGTGTCGCAGAGGACGGCCAGCGCCTCGCCGACCGTGGCCTCTTCGCTGACATCGACGTCGCGTTCGCGGCCGCCGAAGAGGTCGCGGAAATAGGCGAAGAACTTAGCTTTGACCGTCATGGGACCGGCTCGTTTCGAAGAGGCGTTCTTCCAGGAGGGCGCGGGCGTCCGCAGCGCCGACGTCGAAAACGACGGGGACGAGGGGCGCGAGGCGAGCGGCGAATTCCTCGACGATGTCCTCGCGGACGACGCACAGGAGCGTTCGCCCCGGCGCTCCGAGCGCATCCCGGAGGGCCGGCCAGAGGCCGCCGCCGCGAAGCTCGAGCGGCCCGACCTCGTCGACGACGAGGAGCCCGGAAGGCCCGGCCTCGCGGATGATCGTCCGGGCCCGCTCGAGCGTTTCCGGAACGAAGACGTAGGGGCCGATCCGCTCCGCCCCGGGCCCGCCGTGCCGCCGGAGATAGGGCTGACGGCGGCCGGTCGCGATCTCGACGAGGTCGTAACCGGTCCGGCCGGCCTCGTCGGTCACGGCGGGGCTGACGAACCCGGCGCAGGCCAGGCCCCGCGCCGCCCAAAGCGGCAGGGCGCGTTCGAGGAAGGTCGTCTTGCCCGCGTGGACGGGCCCGGAGAGGACGAGGACCATCGGGCCCTAGCGGATGTTGACCGTGGCTTCACCCGTCTCCAGGACGACGGCTTGCCCCATCGGGCTTCCGGCCGTCGCGCTGGCAAAGGCCACGGACGCCTGGCCCGGGCCGACGGAGGTGAAGACAAGGACGGCCAGGACCCCGCGACCCTTGAATCCGGGGCCGCTCGGCGGGCTGGAGAAGCCGATCGTGCAGGTCCCGTTGCTGATGCTCTTGATGAATGGCACCTTCTCGCCGAGCTGACGCAGCCCGCCCCCTTCGAGGACGTCCTTGAGCTTGAGAACCTGGGAGTCGAAGGTCAGCACGAGCGACGCGTTGCCGATCTCCTGGTCGCTCGAAAGCTCGACATTCATCCGGAATTCGCGGTCCCGCGGGGCTTCGAAGCTGGCCGGCGAGAGGTAGACGCCGCTCTCTCCGGTCTGTTCGGGTTCGGCCGGCGGCTCTTCAGCCTGGTCGGCGGCGGTCACGGCGCCGCGGGCGGGGGCCGAGACCGCGCCCGCGCCGGTCACGCCGGACAGGTTGTCGGGATCGACCCAGAGCGGCTTGAGGTCGTCCTCGGTGACATCGATCGCCCGGAGGATGTGGGGCGTGATGGTCAGAACGACGTCGGACTGGTCGATGGTCTTCTTGGTCGAGGAGAACAGGTATCCGAGGAGCGGGATGTCCTTGAGCCCGGTGACGCCGCCGGCGGACCTGCGCTCTTCGTCGCGGAGGAGCCCGGCCAGCAGGTTCGTCTCGCCGTCCTTGAGCCGGACCGTGTTCTTGATCTCGCGGTTGGCGATGATCGGGATGTCGGCGGTCCCGGTGCCGGCGATCGAGGAGACCGTGAGCTCGATCTCCAAGGTCACCTCGCGCTCGAGGTGGATGCGCGGCGTCATCTTGATGGTGATGCCGATGTCCTGCAGGGTATAGTTGACGATGGGCTGCGTATTGAGGCCGCCCGCGGCGACGGCCGCGAACTGCGAATTGACGATGGGCACCTTCTGGCCGACGATGTATTCGATCTTCTCCCCGGCGAGGCCGCGGATCTTGGGCTGGGCGATGATCTTGGTGTCGGAGTCGGCGGACAGGATCGTGGCCAGGGCCGTGGGAATGGTGACCTGGTAGTTGGCCAGGTCGCCGAAATCGATCCCCTTGATCGGGAAGAAGCCGTCCGCGTCCATGGAGCCGTCCGCGGGGATGAACGACGCCCCCAGGGCCCCGTTGCTGAGGTCGATGCCGAGGTTCTTTTCCCGGAGCCGGCTGACCTCCATGATCTCGATCTCGATGAGGACCTCGCCCTTGGGCTTGTCCCAGGAGCGGAGGAGCTTTTCGGCCAGGGCCACGGCCTGCGGCGTGTCCCGGATGGTGACCGAGTTGAGGTTCTTGTCGACCTGGATCGACGGGACCTTGTACATCGTCTTGACCATCTGGGTCAGGCGCATCTGGACGTCGCTGACGTCGATGTTGGAGAGGTAGAAGGTCTTGATGGCGTTGAGCTCGTACTGCATCCGCTTCTGGACGTTGTCGGGAACGATGATGACGGTCCGCTCGTCGATGACCCGGGAAAAGTTCTTGCTGGCCACGCAGAGGAAGGCGATGGCCTGCTGGAGGTCCTTGCCGGTCAGGTCGATGGCCAGGTTCGTGTCGCGAAAGGTGTCGTCGTAAAGGAAGTTCACGCCGGCGACGCGCCCGAGCGTCTGGAAGATCGAGCGCAGGGAGACCTCGTTGCGGAAGCTCAGGTCGAGCGGCTCCCCGGCCCCCTTGAGCCGGACCGGACCTTCGAGCTTCTCGCCGTTCTTGGCGGCCTTCTCGGGCGGAGCGAGGAGGGCCTTGAGCTCGGTGACCGCCATGACGTTCGAAGGGTCGAACATCAGGCATTTCCTGAAGCTGAGCTCGGCCTCTTTCCTCTTGTTCTGGGCGACGAAGGTCCGGGCTTCATGGAGATAGAAGAGGCCGGCCATGGTCCGGGCCCGCACCAGGGCCATGCGGTAGACCGGCTCGTTCGGATGTTCCAGGGCCGCCTTCTGATATTGTCTCACGGCTTCTTCATAGTTCTGGTTCATCTCGGCCTTGACGCCCTGCCGGTAGCCCGGGCTGAGTGTGGTGCAGCCCGCGGCGGCCAAGACCAGGATCAGGATCAGGGCGGTTCTCTTCATGGCCGGTCTCCTTGTCTGGGAAACGTTTTGGTCTCGCCGGAGGGACCTTGGACGACGATGGACTCGGCGGTCACGCTGATGACCTTATATCCCGGCGCGACCTCATCGCCCTCTCTCACCGACAGGGTTTGGCCGCCGCGGAGGACGAGGGCGATCGTCCGGCCGCCGGACTTGACCGAGCCGATGTAGCTGATATTCAGGTTGAAGGACGGGGGCGCCTCGGGAGCGAGGGCTCCCGGCGTCGGTTTGAACGCGGGCCCGGCGGGACCGCGGACGACCGTCCCGGCCCCGGCCGCCTTGGGCCGGAAGATGTCGCGGAGGGGCGGAGCGACCTCTCCCTTGCCGAAGACGAGGAGGTCTTTGCGGACCAGGGGCTTGACGGCCCCGCCTTCCTGGGCCGCGGTGAGAGCCAAGGTCCCGGCGAGGGCGAAGAGCGCCGCGGCGGTTCTCGCTCGTCTAGATGCCATAATACCCCGCCAGTGTCAGTTTGGCGTTCAGGCGCTCGCCGCCCGAACCCGTTCGGGGAAACTCGACTTTCTCGATGACCAGGAACTTGGGGAAGTCCTCGAGGACGGCCAGGAGCTTCTTCAGCCCCGCGTACGTGCCCGTGTAGGTGAAGTTGACGACCGTCTTGCGGACCCTCTCCTTCTCCATGTCGGAATAGCCGTAGTCGAGGTCGGTGACGATCGTCCCGGCCTGGGCGAAGATCTTTTGGAGGTCCTGGCGCAGCGTCGGGGTTCCGGCCCCTTCCTCGTAAAAAAAGCCCGTGCGGAGGTCGGCCAGGTCCCGTCCCGCGTCTTCCCAGCGCTGCCATTCGGCCTTGGTCTTGTCGCGCGCCTGGACGGTCTTCTGGGTGGCCTCGTGGAGGCGGAACGACGCCGTTCGTTCCTTTTCGAGGCCGCCCCGGAACCGGGCGAACAGGGCCAGGCAGACGACCAGGGCGACGAGAGCGGCCAGACCGAGCCGGCCGAGCGTCCGCCGCTCCTTGTCGTTGAGAAGGTCAAAGAGGGCGTTCATAGGTTGTCGAGATCTCCGAAAGAAGCCGGCCGTCATCGCTGCGCTGTTCTCCGCCGACCTTGATGTTCCTGAAACCGTGGGCGGTCAGCGCGGTGATGAAGGCCATGAGGTCGTCCAGGCTGCGCGAGGTCACCCGCATCTCGAGGGCGACCGCGCCCGCCGGGGTGAAGCTCGGGCTGAGCGCGGTGATATAGCTCGGGTCCGGGAGGGATTTCTCGAGGTCCGAAAGAAGCCCGGTCCAGGAGAACATCTTCTTCAGGATGATGCTGTTGACCAGGTCCACCCGGGCGTGGCTGAGCTTCTCTTCCCTGTCGATGTCGGCCGTCAGGCGCTTCTCCTCACGGGCGGCCGCGGCCTGGACCCGGCTCGCCTCGGCCATCGCCGCCTTGAGCCGCGACGTTTCACCGCCGTATTTGAGGACGGCGAACGCGGCCAGGCCGGCCAGAACGAAGAACAGCGCGACCGAGGCCCTCGAGGCGGCCGCATAGAGCCTGCGGTTGCGGAGGGGCCGGGTGGCCAGATTCAGGTTGAGCACGGGGCCGTTCATCCGAGCACCTGACCGATCAAAGGCGCGAGGACGGCTTTGTGGGCGTCCGTCCAGCCGTCGGGAGCCGTGTAGTCGACGGGTTCGATGGGCAGGGAGATCCGCTCTCTCAGCCGGGCCAGGATCTCCGCGAACTCCGCGGCGTCGGCGCAGCGCAGCCACAGTCCATCGACCCTGGTCTTGTCCCTGTCTTCGAGGAAGCGGATCGTGTTCTCGGCTTCCCGGACGATATTGTCGCGGCGCTCTTCGGCCGCGGCCCCGCCGGGAAGGCCGATGTCCTTCTGCCGGTAGAGGGACCAGCCGGGATCGGCCAGGGCGAGGACCGTCAGCGTCTCATCCTCGATATTGAGCAGGACGCCTTTCGCCCGGCCGTCGCGGCGGACGAGGTTGACCAGCGCCAGCGACGGCGCCGTCACCACGACGGGCTTCAGGCCGGCCTTATCGAAGGCCGCCTCGTATTCCCAGACGACCACCTGGCGGGCCATGACCACGATGACCTTGCGCGCGCCTTTGCCGGGCGTCACGGCGTAGTCGATCCGGGCGTCCTCGGGGATGAGGGGCATCTGCTTGCCGATGCGCCAGCGGATGAAGGCGTCCCGCTCCTTGCCGGACCCGGGGAAGGAATCGACGCTCATGACGAAGACGCGCACGGACGACTCGGGAATGAGGAGGGCGGCCGACCCGGAGGTCAGGCGCAGGTTTCTCTTCCCCTGGTCGATGGCCTCTTCCAGGGCGGCCGCGTCGGTGACGTTGGGCCGGTCGAACGACGGCACGACCGGGCGCCCCGCGAAGGGCCGGACGAAGCCGCCCTTGATCGACCCGTCGCTCCGGCCGACGCGGATGCCGCTCAGGTAGCCGGAGGCGATCTGAAAGACAGAGTCGGTCAGGAGCCGTTCGGAGAAGTGCTTCCTGAGCCGGTCTTCGAGTTTCACGCCGTCACTCCATAAACGTCACTTTGTTCAGGTCCTTGATGCCGGTCAGCCCGGCCTGGACCTTGTCCATGCCCACTTCCCGAAGGAACACCATGCCTTCCGCTTTGGCTCGTTTCTTGACCTCGGACAGAGGGCGCTTCTCGAGGATGAGCTCCCGGATGGGATCGGAGAGCTCGAGGATCTCGGCGATGGCCGTCCGGCCCTGATAGCCGGTGAAGTTGCATTCGGGACAGCCCTTCGGCTCGTAAAAGGCCGTCCCGGCGTCACGGACGGGGTCGAGACCGGACTCGGCGAGCTGGTCGGCGCCGTAGCGGACGGGCACCTTGCAGCTCGGGCAGAGGAGCCGGACCAGGCGCTGGGCCAGGATGCAGTTGAGGGCCGAGATGAAGCTGTACGGGTCGACCTGCATGTGCAGGAACCGCCCGATGACGTCGAAGACGTTGTTGGCGTGGACGGTCGTGAAGACGAGATGCCCGGTCAGGGCGGACTGGATGGCGATCTGGGCGGTCTCCGGGTCGCGGATCTCGCCGACCATGATCTTGTCCGGATCGTGACGGAGGATGGACCGCAGTCCCCGGGCGAACGTCAGGCCTTTCTTCTCGTTGACCGGGATCTGGGTGATGCCGTCGACCTGATACTCGACCGGGTCCTCGATGGTGATGATCTTGTCCTCCGGCGACCTGATCTCGGTCACCGCGGCGTAGAGGGTCGTCGTCTTGCCGCTGCCCGTCGGCCCGGTGACCAGGACCATGCCGTAGGGCTGGGCGATGTACTTGCGGAACTTCTTCAGGAGCTCGTCGGAGAAGCCGAGGACATCGAGGCGCAGCTCGCGGATGGCCTGGGTGATCATCTCCTTGTCCAGGATGCGGATGACCGCGTCTTCGCCGTAGATGCAGGGCATGATCGAGACCCGGAAATCGATGGTCTTGTCCTTGATCTTGAGCCGGAAGCGGCCGTCCTGGGGAACCCGGCGCTCCGCGATGTCGAGCTCGGACATGACCTTGATGCGGGAGATGATCGGCGACTGGAACTTCTTGTCGATGGCCTCCATGGCCTCGCCGAGGACGCCGTCGATGCGGAACTTGATCTTGACGTCCTCGTCCTTGGACTCGATGTGGACGTCGCTCGCCCGCTTCTGGACGGCGGTGAAGATGATGGTGTTGACGAGCTTGATGATCGACCCGTCCTGGTCGGCCAGCTTTTCGATGGAGATGACGTCCTCTTCCTCGCCGCTCTCGCGCTCGACGATCTGGGTGACGAACCCCTCCGTCGCGTCGCGGAGGACCTGCATGGCCGTTTCGCTCTTGCGCAGGGCTTCGAGGATGGCCCTTTTCGAGGCCGCGAAGACCTTGACCTTCTTGCCGAGGAAAGCCTCGATGGCGTCGATCGACGAGATGTCGGACGGATCGGCGACGGCGATCTTCATGACCCCGTTCTCTTCGCCGAGCGGGACGAAGGAAAGCCGGTGGATGAACTCGACGGGGAAGGACTGGATGAGGTTCCGGTCGAGGTGCTCGTCTTCGAGGTCGATGTAGGGGACGCGATAGCGCTCGGCCAGGGCCCGGACGTCCCGTTCGCCGCCGTCGTCGGTCCTATCCTTGCTCACCGTCCTCGCCTCCCCGCCCGCTCACCGGGCGATCCGGATGATATTGAAGATCGGAATGTACACCGACAGAAGCATCGCCGCCACCACGAGTCCCATCAAAATGATGACCACGGGCTCGACCAGCGTGACCAGCGTTTCGATTCTAGCACGAACGCGCTCATCATAGAAATCGGCCATGTCGCCGAGCATCCCCTGCAGGTTGGCCGAGTTCTCGCCGATGCGGACCATGTCCAGGGCCAGGGGGGGAAAGGCCCCCGCCTGGGTCAGGGAGTCGGACAGTCCCTCGCCGTTCCGGATGTGGTTGGGGACCTCCTCCATGCGCCGGACGATCCAGGCGTTGGGTACGGCCTGGATGGCGATGCCGATCGCCGCCAAGAGCGAGATGCCGGCCTCGAGGAGCAGGCCCAGGGTCCGGCTGAAGAGGCTGACGCCGGATTCGAGCCAGATCATCCGGCCGAAAGGCACGCGGAGCTTGAGCCGGTCCAGCTGGTAGCGAAAATCCGGCCGGCGCCGCAGCCGGAGGACGGCGACGACGGCCGCGACGATCACGGCGGCGATCAGATACCAGCGCCGGCTCAGGGTCGTCGCGAGGCCCATGACGAACCGGGTGATCGCGGGCAGCTCGGCCTCGTAGCTCTTGTAGAAATCGGCGAAGCGGGGGATGACGAAGTTCATCAGGAGGCCCATGAGGATGAAGGAGAAGACGATGAGGATGGTCGGATAGGTCATGGCCGACTTGATCCGGGCCCGGGTCTGATTGACCATCTTGGCGTACTGGATATACCGCCCGATCGAGGCCGGCAGGTTGCCTCCCTTTTCACCGGCCATCAGGCTGGCCGTATAGATGGGCGTGAAGACCTTCTCATACGGCAGGAACGCCTCGGACAGGGCCTTGCCCTTCTTGACCTCCCCGGCGACTTCGATCAGGATCTCCCTGAGGTGGACGTTCTTGATCCGTCCGGAGATGGACTCGAGACTCTTGAGGATGGGATAGCCCGCCTTGACCATGGCGACGAGTTCCTGGTTGAACAGGATGATATCCCTGTCTTTGACCTTGCGACGCAGCCCGAGGCCGAGGTTGCCGAGCTTGTTCCAGTCGCGGCGGACCGAGAGCACGAACAAACCCTGGGCCTCGAACGCTTTGCGGCACTCCAGGGCTTCGGTGGCGAGCACGGACCGCCTTTCGATACGTCCGTCCTCGCCGGCTATCCGGCAAAGAAAGTACGGCATTATGGCAAATTTCCGCTCTTTGGCGTCCTTCTTAATCTAATCCAGGGCACAATTATTGTCAATCCGGGTCATGGCCTCGGCCCGCCTTGCGGGCGGGCATTGACAAAGCCGGGGATAAGGGTTAACTATAAGGCGCCGTGACCAAAGCCAAAAGGGTTTCCTCGGCGGCCCTGACCGCGATCGCATTCTCCCTTCTTCTTGGCCCTCAGGTCGGGAGCCCCGGCCCGCAGACAACGCCCCAAGAGCCGCCTCCACGGGAGGTCCAGAGGCCGAGCCATGACTACATGAACGGCTTTCTGTCCCGAAGCACGCACCCCTTGGGGCTCAAGGACGACCCCGCGGCCCGGCGGATGTTGGGGCAGGGCCCGGTGGCCTGGGCCATCCGTGCCTGTTCCCGTCATGTTCTCGACTAGGTAATTTTTTTTATGATGCGGATTCAATTTTTTGGATGCCGATGAAGAAATCGCTCTTCTTCATTATCGCCCCTCTCGTCGCCGTCCTGACCCTGGGCACGATGAACGTCGTCCGGAAGGCCCATTGGCGCGACGTCACGGACGGGGTGACATGGAGGATCGACAAGAGCGGCCTGCGGGCCGTCCGCGTCGATCCCGACAGCGAGGCTTTCTTGCGGGCCGGCATCAAAAAGGGGGACGTCCTCACCGCCATCAACAAGGTCCCCGTGAGGACCCAGAGCGACGTCCTCAAGAGCCTCTGGCAGGCCGAGGCGACGGACCAGAGCGTGACCTACGAAATCAACAAGGAGGGTATGCAGATCTACCCGACCTTCTATCCCCAGAAGAAGGCGCCCAACCCGATCTATTATTACCTCGTCCTCGTCGGCCTCCTGACCCTGGCCATCGCCCTCATCGTCTATTTCAATTCGCGGGGCATGATGTCCCTCCCTTACGTCTTCTTCTATCTGCTGGCCTTGACCTTCGCCGGGTTCATGATCTTCTCGCCGACCGGGGAGATAACGGCCCTCGATATGGTCTTCTACGGGCTGGACAAGCTGGGCTTCCTGGCCTTCCCGCCCCTCCTGCTCCATTTCTTCATGATCTTCCCGTTGCGAAAGCGCTTCCTCAAGACGCACCCCAGCCTCCGTCTGGGCCTCTATGCGCCTGCGGCGATCCTCCTCGTGACCCGCGTCCGGATGCACCTCCCCTTCCCGTCTCCCTTGAGCGAGGCGGGAGCGGTCCGCACCCAGAACGCCCTGGAACACCTCGAACTCCTCCATTTCGCCGTGTTCGCCCTCGTCACCCTGGCCATCCTGATCCACAGCACCCGCCGGGCCCCGAACATCCTGCTCAAGAAGCAGCTCCGCATCATCGTCTACGGACTGGGGTTCGGCGTCCTGCCGGCGACGATCTTCTACATCGTCCCCTTCCTGGCCGGCGGCCGGCCGTCCATGGGCGCCGAGCTGACGGTCCTTCTCATGGCCCTCATTCCTCTTGTCTTTTCCTATTCCATCTCGCGCTACCGCCTGGTCGACATCGAGGTCTTTCTCAAGAAGGCGGCCACCCTGACCTTCTCCTTTTTCGTCATCGCCTTTCTCTACTTCTTCGTCAGCTCCCGGACCCGTCTTTTTCCCGAAAACAGGCTCAACGCCGTCCTCTTCGGCGCCCTGGCCATCGTCCTCGGGGCGACCCTGTTCACGCCCCTCAAGCGGATGTTCCAGACCCTGCTCGACCGGGCCATTTATAAAAGGAGCTACGAGTACCGCAAGACCCTGCTCTCGATCACCCGCGACCTCAACCGCGAGCGGGACCTCGGGAAGCTCGCCCAATCACTCCTGGATGCCATCGCCAATGCTCTCAACCTGAAGCGGCTGGCCCTGTTCCTGGCCGACGAAAACGACCGGCACGCGTTCAAGGTCCTCAACACCCGGGGCGGGGATTCCGGCCCGGCCGGGCGGATCGTCGTCGATGACTGGCTGGCCGGGGCGCTCCGGGACCGGGACTGGCTCGGATTCATCTCGGCCTCCGAATCGGAGCCGGCGCGGGCGGCCATGGAGAAGCTCTCGGCCGCCGGCTACTACCACGTCCTGCCGCTCCGTGTCGAGGACAAGGTCGTCGGCTGCCTGGTCATGGGAAAGAAGCAGGACGGGTCCTTCTTCTCCCGGGAGGACTGGGAGCTTCTGACGACGATCTCCGGGCCGGCCGCCCTGGCCCTGGAGAACGCCGATCTCTACGGGCGCGAATCGGTTCGGGCCTTGGAGATGCGGCGGCTCAAGGACTACAGCGAGAATATCATCGAAAGCCTGACGGTGGGCGTCTCGGTCATCGACGAGGCCGGCCTCGTCATCGGCTGGAACCGGGTTCTCGAGGACCAGATCGGCATCCGCAAGGAAGCGGCGCTCGGCGGCATGCTTCACGACGTCCTCGGTCCCTCGACCTACGGCGCGCTCTTCCCGGAGGAAGGCCAGGCGGACTTTCGCCTGCTGAGCGAGATCACGCTGGAGACGGCCGGCGGAAAGAAGGTTTTCGACATCGCCCGGACGCCTCTTCTCGACAATGCCCTCCAGCCCTACGGGACGCTCATCGTCTTCGAGGACATCACCGACAAGATCCGCCTCCAGCAGCAGCTGCTGACCTCGGAGAAGCTGGCCTCGATCGGCCTGCTCTCGGCCGGCGTCGCCCACGAGATCAACACGCCCCTGACGGGCATCTCCAGCTACGTCCAGATGCTCCAGAAGAAGCTCTCCGACACCCACTATGCCCAGATCCTGGAGAAGGTGGAGGCCCAGACCGACCGGGTCGCCAAGATCGTCAAGAACCTCCTGACCTTCGCCCGCAGCCCCTCGGACGCCGCGTTCCAGCGCGTCGACCTCAAACAGAGCCTCGAGGAGATCCTGTCGCTCATCGACTACAAGCTCAAGAACATGAACATCCGTCTGGTCCTCGATCTCGCGAACGTCCCGCCCATCTATGCCCAGGGCGAGCGGCTCCAGCAGGTGTTCATCAACATCATCCTCAACGCCCTCGACGCCATGCCGGGGGGCGGCGATCTCGGGATCCGCCTCGCGCTCGAGGACGGGGCCGAGGTCGTCCGCATCTCCGACACGGGGACGGGCATCAAGCCGGAGCACCGCTCCCGCATCTTCGATCCGTTCTTCACGACCAAGGGCGTCGGCAAGGGGACCGGCCTCGGCCTGTCCATCAGCTACGCCATCGTCAAGGAGCACGACGGCCGCATCGACGTCCAGAGCGAGGTCGGCCGCGGCTCGACGTTCAGCATCACCCTGCCGGCCGGCCGGGAGGGGCCCCGGAAGGCGGCCGTTCCGGTCCCGAGGACATAAGCCATGAGCAGCAAGGGTATCATCCACATCATCGATGACGAGCCGGTCATCCACGACGTCCTGGCCCAGCTCCTGACCTCGGAGGGCTACGAGGTCGAGTCCTCGAGCTCGGGTGAGGAAGCGCTCGAGAAGTTCCCATCCCAGTCCTTCGACGTCATCCTGCTCGACCTCCTCATGCCGGGCATGGACGGGATCGAGGTCCTGCGGAGGATCAAGCGGATCGACCCGCTGGCGGCCGTCATCATCATCACGGCCTACGGCTCGGTCGAGTCGGCCATATCGGCCATGAAGATCGGCGCCCTGGACTACGTCCAGAAGCCCTTCAAGCACGACGATCTCCTGCTCGTGCTCGAGAAGGCCCTCGAGCGCAAGCGCCTCCAGGACGAGAACATCCGCCTCAAGGACGAGCTTCGCCAGCGCTTCGGCTTCGCCAACATCATCGGCAAGAGCCAGGCTATGAAGGCCGTCTTCGAGCTGGTCAAGGCGGCCGCCCCGACCCGGAGCACGATCCTCCTCCAGGGCGAGAGCGGGACCGGCAAGGAACTGGTCGCCAAGGCCATCCACTTGAATTCGAACCGGGCCGACGCCCCGTTCATCACGGTCAACAGCGGGTCCCTCCCGCCGGACCTCCTCGAAAGCCACCTGTTCGGTCACGTCAAAGGCGCCTTCACCGGCGCCGTGGCCCTGAAGAAGGGTCTGTTCGAGGCGGCCGACAAGGGGACCATCTTCTTCGACGAGATCTCCTCCATCAGCCTCGAGACCCAGGCCAAGCTCCTGCGGGTCATGCAGGAGAAGGAATTCATGCGCCTCGGGGGGACCCAGACGATCAAGGTCGACGTCCGCATCCTCGCGGCCACGAACACCGACATCGAGGAGCTGATCGAGCTGAAAGCCTTCCGCAAGGACCTCTTCTACCGTCTGAACGTGATCAAGATCGAGCTTCCGCCCCTGCGGACCCGGAAGGAGGACATCCCGCTCCTGGTCAAGCACTTCCTCGAGATCTATGCCCGCGAGAACCAGAAGGAGGTCGAAAGCGTGAGCGAGGACGTCTTCGAGATCCTCGACGCCCACAGCTGGCCGGGCAACGTCCGCGAGCTCGAGAACCTCGTCGAGCGGGCCGTCGTCCTGTCCAACTCCAAAGCCATCACCCGGGCCTCGCTGCCGCCGTTCCTGCTGCGCCGGGACGGCGTCGACGACGAGGCCCTGATCGCCGCGGAAGAGTCGCTCGACCTGCGCGACCGGACCCAGGCCTTCCAGAAGAAGATCATCCTGGCCGCGCTCAGGAAGACGAAGGGCGTCCAGAACAAGGCCGCGACGCTCCTCGGGGTCAAGCCGACGACGCTCAACGAGATGATCAAACGGCTGGGGATCGATACTTCGAGCTTCCCGGCCTAATCGAACTTCCCGGGGACGGCCTTGTCCGGATTGACACGGATCCGGTCGGGCTTGCCGGGCAGGGTCAGCGAAGCGGTTGCGCTCGCCCCGTCGACGACGATGAGCGTCCGGCCGCTTTCGCCCTTGAGGCTCCACTCGACCCAGAGCGGGAAGACGAACCGGCCCTTGACCTGGGTCACCTGGAAATCGATGCGGACGCCTTCCGCGACCGGGGTCTCTGTCCACGTCGTCCGGACATCGGGCAGCTCCCAGGAGTACAGCCAGCCCCGGAAGAACGCCTTGAGATCCCGGCCGGACGCGGCCTCCATGGCGGCCATGAACCCGGAGGTCCGGGCCGCCTGGAACTTGTAGGTCTCGAAGAACGACCGGAGACCGGCTTCGAACGCCTCCCGCCCGAGGAGGTCCTGGAGCATGAACATGGCCAGCGCGGCCTTGTTGTAGACGATGGCCTGGTAGGCCGCGAAATCGAAGTAGCTCAGTCGCGAGCCCATGGTCACGGGGCCGCGGAAGGATTTCTTCTCCGTCCAGCGGGAGAACTTCTTCAGGATGGCGGCGTAGGCGCCTTCGCCGTACTTGCGCCGCAGGTAGGAGGCGGCGGCGAACTGGGCCAGGCCCTCGCTCAACCACTGGTCCTTGTAGGAATCAAAGGACACGCCCTGACCCCACCACTGGTGGGCGATCTCGTGGGCCAGGAAATACTCCTCCCAATTCGACAGATCGACGGGCGTGTCGACCGGCACCGGGAATCCTTCGCCGAGCCAGGGGACCTCGTTGAGGACGATGAAGGAGGCCGGGCTGTGTCCGCCGAAGACCGGCCAGAGCCGAAGGACGATGCCCAGCTTTTCGTAGGGATAAGGGCCGAAAGCCCCGGCGTAGAAATCGAGGATTTCGGCCGCCTGATCGACCAGGGCCGGCTGCGAATCCATGATCTCGGACGAAACGTAAGTCGAGACGGGAACCGGTCCGGGCCTGTCCCTCCCCTTGTCGAACTTGCCGACGATGAAGGACAGGTATTTCACCGGCGAGCGCGAGACGAACGTGTAGACGGCGTTGCCCGCGTGATCGAGGGCGGCGACATTTCCATGTCCTCCTGCCGGCCCTGGGCCACCAGCTCTCCGTTGGCCACGCACTTGAACTCCGGCGGGACCATGAGGGTCAGCCGGGCGGTGAAGTAGTCCTCCTCCGCCGGGCCCGGGTACCAGAATCCGGCCTGGGTGTAGAAGGAGGTTTCGTAGCGCGGCCGGGCGCGGATCTTGTCGTTGAGCCCCATCTGGGAGATGACGTCGGTCGTCGGGGCCGCCGGCACCATCCGGCCGCGGTAGAAGACCTCGATCGACGTCCGAGCCCCCAACGCCGCGGGGGACACGAAATAGACGTAAAGGATCTTGCGGATCTTGTCCTGGGTGTAGAAGAGCTCCCGGCCTTCGTCGTCCGTGATCTTGAGGATCTCGAGGTCCGGATTGAAGCGGAACTTGAGGCTGTCGAGGAGGTCCACATTGGGGACGACCTCGATACGGGCCTTGGCCGAGAGATGCGACGAGGCCGGGACGAGGCTGAGATCGAGGTCATAGGAGCTGATGTCGAACTTCTCCGCGAACGACAGGAACATTCTCTTGAGCGGCGGGCTCTGTGCCTCCGGGCTGTAGAGGCAGACCGTCCGATCCTTGCCATGGTCGTAGAGATTGATTTCGTCGTCGGAGAAGGGGGAATAGATGTAGGCCATCTCCCCGACCTTGCGGCCCTGGAATTCGAAGACGGCCTCGTCGCCCTGGGGCAGGAACGACAGCCGGTTCCCGTCGATCGAGCTCTCGATCGTGAACGAGCGGGGATAGTTCCGGCCGAACACGGCCGCCGCCTTGTCCCGCTCCGCGTCGGAGACGGGAGCCCCTCCCCCGTCCGTTTCGATCTCAATGAGGGAGTCGAACCCGCTCGGGGAGCAGCGGATGAACGCGGACGAGATGTCGTCCTCGACCCGGTCCTTCTTGTAGAGCAGGTCCAGCTGGTGTTTTTCGTTGGCATCGCTGGGCGTGAAAACGATCCGGCCCCGGCCGACGACGACCAGCGCCGTTTCGACGTCCTGGAGATTGTCGTAGAAGACGGCCGCGTCGGCGAAAGTCATCCGGACGTCGATGTGGCGGATCTCCACCCGGCGGGCCCGGACCGCGCGCCTCGACGGGATGCGGATCTTGTACAGCCGGGTCATGTTCCCGGTGACGTCCAGGCCGGCGACGGACCAGGCGGCCTCGCGTTTCTCCAAGGTGAGCGTCCAGGATTCGACGATGGCCGAATCATCGTTCTCGAAGAAGGCCTGGACGAAAACACGGCTGGGCCCGTCCGCCGCGGTCTTGACGCCGGCCGTGCGAAGGGACACCGTGGTCATCTTGAGGTCGTCGAAAAACGCCTTCAACCGGGCTTCCTCGGCGGCCCGGATGTCGGGCCTGAAGGCCTCGAGATAGGCGGCCATGTCCCGGTTCTGAAGGAGTCTCTCGAGGCGCTGCACGAGGGCGGCGGGGGCTTCCGCAGGCCCGGCGGGCGAGACGGCTTGCACGGATGCCGGACCAGGGAGGAGAAAGAGAGACAGGAGCAGGACGAAGAAGACCGCTATTCTCACGGTGATCCTCATTATTATATCATCTTGGCCGTAACACCGACGTTTGAAGGAGCAGGTTTTGTGCCAAGGGTGGAAAGCCTGGATCCCCCTGAGAGGCGGGTCGGAGCGGGCCGGAGGAAAGGAAAGAAGACCGGCGGGGCTTGGAAAACGTCAAAGGACTTTACGCGGGGCTATTTCTTGAGAGGCCGCCCCAGTGATTCTTCGACCTCCCGGACCTTGCCGGCGATCCGTCCCGAGGCCTGCGGACGGTCGTCGATGGTGATGTGGGTGTAGACCCGGCCCGCTTCCCCGCGCATGGCCTCGTGGCAGCGGCGGACGAGCCCGATGACGTCGTCCCATTCGCCTTCGACGATCGTCCCCATGGCCGTCAGCTGGTAGGGCAGGCCGCTCGTGTCCACGAGATCCAGGATGCGGGCGACAGGTCCGGCGAGAGTCTCGCCCCGGCCGATCGGCACGACGCTGAACTCGATGATCATCCTGCGCCTCCCGCTGCCGCGTTTCAGTCCTTGTCCTTGTCGCGGTCCTTCTTCGGACCGCCCTTCTTCAGCCGCTCCTCCCAGGTGATGAAGCTGTGATAGAAGACGCTGTCGCCCTCGTCGATCCCCCGGGTGATCTCGGTGATATGGGAGGTCTCGGCGCCGAACTCCTCGACGGCATAGATGACGGCCTTGTCGGGCTTGGTGTTGGCCCCGCACGTATAGATGTCCAGGGCGGCATAGCGCATCTCGGGCCAGGTGTGGGTGGAGATATGGGATTCGGAGATGACGACGACCCCGCTGACGCCCGAAGGCGGGAACTTGCTGAACGAGATCGACCAGACATGAGCTCCGGCGATCTCGGCCGCCCGGACGAGGATCTGCTGGACCTTCTCGACGCTGCCGATGATCTTCGGGTCGCAGCCCGAGACCTCGACGATGTAGTGATGCCCGATCGGGGAATGAGCCGTCTTGACCATCGTCTTCTCCTTAGGCCTTAAAAGATCGATTATGGCACAACTGGGGGATCTGTCGAAACGGGAACCCGGGGCTCGTCCTTGACGACGTTGAGGACGAGATGGGTCACGGTCCGGTCGACGTGGGGAATGGCCAGGAGCCCCTTGACGAAGCCGTTGAGGTCCTCGCGCTCCGTGAAGCGCCCGACGATGAAACAGTCCCAATCCCCGGTGACATCGTACACGGCGGCCACATGGGGGTCCTGAGCGATCCGTTTCTGCGTCTCGATGAGCTTGCCCTTGGAGATGCGGACGGCGATGACGGCCGCGAGACCGATGCCAAAATACTCCGGGTCGACGACGGGGACGTAGCCCTTGATCGCGCCGGCCGCTTCGAGCTTCTTCACGGTGTGGATGACCGCCGTGACCGAGGTCCCGACCTCCTTGGCGATCTCCCGGAAGCTCTTGCGGGCGTTGGCGTTGAGGACGCGGATGATCTTCCTGTCCAGCTCGTCGATCATGGGCGGAACCTCCAATTATCCGATAATGTAACATCAATAAAATCATTTGTAAATATATTATCAATTATATATTGACATTCGTCTTGTTTTGTTCTTTATTAATTGACATTAGATCCTGCCCGGCGGACGGGCGGAAAAGGAGGCGACACATGGCCCGAGCGGCGCGCGGCACGGCGTTCAAGGCGTTCGGAACGCGGGACGAGAAGGACGTCCTCGCGGTCCTCCGGGACCCCGCGAGCGACATCCGGTTCATCCGGCTGATCTTCCCCGACATCCTCGGCCGGCAGATGGATTTCGCCATCCCGGCGTCGGAGCTGGCCGCGGCGTTCAAGGAGGGCAAAGGGTTCGACGGCTCGTCGATCGCCGGGTTCGTCCGCATCGAGGAATCCGATCTCGTCATCAAGCCCGATCCGAAAACCTTCCGGATCCTCCCCTGGACCTACGAGGGCTTCGCCGAGGGCATCAGCTGGCGCGAGGCGGTCATGTTCGGCGATATCCTGACGCCCGACGGCTCCGTCTTTGAAGGCGACAGCCGGGCGGCCCTGAAACGCGTCCTGGCCCGGACCCGGAAGGACCTGGGGATCGAGGATTTCAAATGCGGGCCCGAGCTCGAGTTCTTCATCTTCCCGTCGAGCGACGCGCCCGTGCTCACCGACGTGGGGGGCTATTTCTTCAGCGGGCGGCACGGCGAGATCCGCAAGGAGATCCAGCTCCTCCTCCAGCGCATGGGGATCGCCACGGAATACGACCACCACGAGGCCGCCCACAGCCAGCACGAGATCGACCTCCGCTACCTCAACGCCGTGGACATGGCCGATACGGCCATGATCTTCCGCTACATGGTCAAGAAGGTTTGCCGCATGCACGGCCTGTACGCCACCTTCATGCCCAAGCCGGTCAACGGCCAGAACGGCAGCGGCATGCATGTCCATCAGTCGCTCTGGCGCGACGGCCGGAACCTCTTCTTCGACAAGAACGGGCCCTATCATCTGTCCCTTCTCGCCCAGCGCTACATGGCCGGGCTGATGACCCACGCCCGGGAGATCTCGGCCGTCCTCAGCCAGTGGGTCAACTCCTACAAACGCCTCATCGAGGGCTACGAGGCCCCGGTCTACATCGCCTGGGGGCAGAGGAACAGGTCCGCCTACATCCGCGTCCCCGAATATCAGCCCGGCAAGGAGCTGTCGACGCGGATCGAGCTCCGGGCCGCCGACCCGGCCTGCAACATCTATCTCGCCTTCGCGGTCATGCTGGCCGCCGGCGCCGAGGGGATCCGCAAGAAGTACGAACTCGTCGACCCGGTCGAGGAGAACATCTACCACATGAGCGGCGCGCGCCAGAAGAAGTTCGAGATCCGGGTCCTGCCCCGCAACCTCGAGGAGGCCGTCCGGATCATGGAAAAGAGCGCCGTGGTCAAGGACGCATTGGGCGAGCACATCTCCCGGACACTCGTCGCCAACAAGCTCAAGGAGGTTGGGGACTATGGCCGGAACGTCTCCAGCGAGTTCGACAAGCAGGTCAGCGAGTACGAGATCGGCCGTTACCTCCCCGTGCTCTGAGGCCGCGCCTTTGCCTTGCGCCGCCGCGGCTACTATAATGCCCGCATGCGCCTTTCGAAGAGCGAGCTCGCGAGCCTGACGGCGAAGGCCGCCGGGGGCAAGCGGGCTTTGATCCAGGTTCTCCAGAACATCCAGGACCGCTTCCACTGGCTTCCTCCCGAGGCCCTCGAACAGGTCGCAGAGGCGCTCGGGATCCCGCTCGTCCAGGTTTATGGCGTCGCGACCTTCTATAAGTCTTTCAGCCTCAAGCCGCGCGGCCGTCATATCTGCACCGTCTGCCTGGGGACCGCCTGTCACGTCCGCGGCGCCGAGGCCGTCCTGGAACAGTTCGAGCGCAAGCTCGGCATCTCCGCGGGCGAGACGACGGCCGATCGGGCCTATACCCTCGAGCGGGTGGACTGCCTGGGCGCGTGCGCCCTGGCCCCCCTGGCCGTCGTCGACGGCCGCTACCACGGACAGATGAGCGAGGCCAAGGTCGAGGCCGTGCTGGCCGAAGCCGAAAAGGACGACGCCCGGTGAGCGACAGCGGAGCCCGGACGAAGTCCGCTCGCCCGGACGGATCGGGACCGGTCCCCCGCATCGAGGACGTCGAGTTCTTCAAACACCAGCGGCTGATCGTCCTCCGCAGGCGCGGCCTCATCGACCCGGAGAAGATCGACGAATACATCGCCACCGACGGCTACGAGGCGGCGGCCAAGGCGCTCGCCGCGATGACGCCCGAAGGGATCATCGCCGAGATCACGGCCGCGGGCCTGCGCGGCCGCGGCGGCGCGGGCTTCCCGACCGGCCGCAAGTGGGACGCGGCCCGCCGGGCCTCCGGCGAGACGCGCTACGTCGTGTGCAACGGCGACGAGGGCGACCCGGGCGCGTTCATGGACAGGTCCGTCCTCGAGGCCGACCCGCACGCCGTCATCGAGGGGATGATCATCGGGGCCAGGGCCATCGGCGCGTCGCGGGGATTCCTCTACATCCGCAACGAATACCCGCTGGCCGTCGCCGTCATCGGCAAGGCCCTGGACCAGGCCCGGCGGTACGGGCTCCTCGGCCGGGACATCCTGGGCACGGGATTCGACTTCGACCTCGAGGTCATCCGCGGCGCCGGCGCCTTCGTCTCGGGCGAGGAGACCGCTCTCATGGCCTCGATCGAGGGCGGCCGGGCCTACCCGCGCCAACGCCCGCCCTACCCGGCCGAGCGGGGGCTCTGGGGCAGGCCGACGGTCATCAACAACGTCGAGACCTGGGCCAACGTCCCGCCGATCATCCGCCGCGGGGCGGCCTGGTTCGCGGCGCTCGGGACGGCGACGAGCAAGGGCACGAAGATCTTCTCGCTCGTCGGCAAGATCGCCAACACCGGCCTGGTCGAAGTGCCGATGGGCATCCCGCTCCGGGAGATCGTCTACGGCATCGGCGGCGGCATCCCCGGCGGCCGCGAATTCAAGGCCGTCCAGATCGGCGGGCCTTCGGGCGGCTGCCTCCCCAAATCGATGCTCGACCTGCCCGTCGATTACGAAAGTCTGAAGGCCGCCGGGAGCATGATGGGCTCCGGCGGGATGATCGTCATGGACGAGGACACCTGCATCGTGGACATCGCCCTTTATTTCGAGAGGTTCGCCGAAGACGAGTCCTGCGGCAAGTGCGCCCCCTGCCGCGTCGGGACCGGCGCGATGGCCCGGATCCTGGCCCGGATCACGGCCGGCCACGGAGAGGCGGCCGACCTGGCCCGTCTCGAGGCCCTGGCCGCGACCGTGAAGAGAGGCTCTCTTTGCGGACTCGGCCAGACCGCCCCGAACCCCATCCTGACGACGCTCCGCTATTTCCGCGACGAATACGAAGCCCATATCCTCGACAAGCGCTGCCCGGCTCTCGTTTGCAAGGCCCTCATCGCCTTCACCATCGACCCGGACGCCTGCGTCGGCTGCCTGCTCTGCAAGAGGGCCTGCCCGTCCGGCGCCATCGCCGGAGAGATGAAGAAGGTCCACACCATCGATCAACAGGCCTGCATCAAGTGCGGCATCTGTCTCCGCGTCTGTCCGGCCAGTATCGGCGCCGTCCGCAAGACGACACCCCCGGCATCTGCCGGGGCTACCGGGCCGCCGACGGCCTCAACCCGGACGGCCCCGCCGGCGAAAACCGGAGGATCCCGATGAAGCTCGCGATCGACGGCCGCGAGGTCTTCTGCAGGAGCGGGGCGACCATTCTCGAGGCCGCCCGGGGCGCCGGCATCCCGATCCCTTCCCTCTGCAACCATCCGGACCTCGAGCCTTTCGCCGGATGCCGGATCTGTCTGGTCGAGGTCGAAGGCCGCAGGGACTACGCGCCGGCCTGCGCCACGTCCGCCGAGGAGGGCCTGGTCGTCCGGACCCGGACGCCGGAGATCACGGCCCTGCGCAAGGAGATCCTCGAGCTCATCCTGGCTCAGCATCCGTACGCCTGCCTCGTCTGCCCGGAGAAGAAGACCTGCGACGACCTCAAGGCCACGATCCGCAAGACCGGAGAGGTCACCGGATGCGTCCTCTGTCCGGAGAACGGCGGCTGCGAGCTCCAGAAGGTCGCGGGCGACGTCGGGCTGGAGAGAGTCGAGATGCCGGCGTCCTACCGGAACGTGGAGGTGCGCCGCGACGACCCGTTCTTCGACCGGGATTACAACCTGTGCATTCTCTGCGGCCGGTGCATCCGCGTCTGCGAAGAGGTCCGCGGCGCCGCCGTCCTGTCATTCATCCATCGAGGCGGCCGGACCGAGGTGGGCACGGCGCTCGACCGGACGCTTCTCGATTCCGGCTGCCAATTCTGCGGCGCCTGCGTCGATGTCTGCCCGACCGGGGCCCTCGTGGAAAGGGCCGTCCGGCCGCGGACCCGGGCGACGCGCGCGGCCGGCGTCGTCTGCCCTTTCTGCGGCCAGGGCTGCGCCCTTGCGCTCGGCATCGGCGAGGATAAGGTTGTGGACGCCAGGCCCCTCCACGCCGCCCCCAACGGCGGGCAGGCGTGCGTCAAGGGCCGCTTCCTCGTCCGCGGGGCCCTTTCCGGGACCGGGCGGATCCTCGAAGCCCGCGTCCGCAGAGAGGGCGAACTCCGGCCGGCGTCGACCGATGAGGCCCTCGACCGGGCGGCTTCCGGTCTGCGGACGGCCGCTGACGGCCGCACGGCGCTCATCTATCCATCGCAGGTCCCCCTCGAGGACGCCTTCGTCTTTCTCGAGTTCGGCCAGCGGGTTCTCAGAGCGGCCGCCGTCGCGGCCGAGCCCGCCCCGGACCTCGACGAGGCCCTCGAAGCCTTCGCGTCCGAACACGGTCAGACGTGGCCGGCGGAAAGACCCTTCCGGGAGATCGAAGCCTGCGGCTCCATCCTGGCCTGGGACGTCGACCTCCGGGAAGCGCATCCGATCGTCTGGCTCAAGGTCGTCCAGGCCGTGCGCCGCGGCGCGGGATTCGTCGCCGCCGGCGCGGCCCCTGCGAGTCCCGCCGGAATGGCGGCCGCGATGCTCGACTTGGGGTCCGGCTCGCCGGCCTCCGCCGCGCGTCTCGCCGCGGCTGTCCTCGATGTCTCCGGGGCGGCCTCCGTCGGCGGCGCGGGATTCGATGACTTCAGGAGGGCCATCGCGGAGGGAGCCCCGGCATCCCGCCGGGTCCGAAAGCCGTTCGACGACGCCGCCCGCATCCTGGCCTCCGGCAGGCCGGCGGCCATCCTCTTCGACGCCGCCGCCGTCACCGGACCCTCGGGCCCCGAAACGCTGGCCTGGTTTTGGAACATCGCCCTGCTCATCGGGGCCCGGCTCTTCCCGCTGGCGCGAAGCGCGAACGAGCGCGGCGTCCACGAGCTGGCCCGCGCGCTCCGTCAGCCCTCTACCAGGTTCGGCTTCGAGGCGGTCCGGGCCGGACTCGACACGGGCGCGTTCGAAGCTCTTTATCTCGGCGGGCCGTTCCCGGAGCTCGGGGACCGGAAGCCTCCGTTCGTCGTCTGCCAGGACACGCACTGGAGCCGCAACGCCGAGCAGGCCGATGTCGTCCTGCCGGCCGCCGCGTTCGCCGAAGCCGGAGGAACGTGGGTGAACGCCGAGGGACGGGTCAGGACCTATGCGCCGGCCTTGCCCTGTCCCGGCTCGGCCCGTCCCGACGCGGCCATCCTGGCCGCGCTGGCCGGGAGGCTGGGCCACCCGGAATTCTCCGGGCGCGGCCGCGCAGCGATCCTTCGCGAGATCTGCGACCGCGTCCCCGCCTTGAACGGCTGCGGGGACGGCGGAACCGGAGAAGGGCGCTTCCTCGCCGGGGCGCGGGCCGGCGCGGCCCGGTTCGTGCCCGTCGCCCTTCCGGCCGGCCGTCGGGCCGGCCGGCCGGCCGCGAAGTCCGGCGCCGAACGCGGCCGGGACGCTCTCCGCGGCTTCGACCTCGTCGCCGGGAACCGCGGCTACGCCAGAACGAGGAGGGTCCGCTGATGCCCCGCGTCGTCCGCCGCGAACGCCTGGTTCCCAACATCCACCTGCTCGAGGTCGAAGCGCCCGAGATCGCCCGCAAATGCCGGCCGGGCCAGTTCGCCATCATCATGCCCGACGCGCACGGCGAGAGGATCCCCCTGACGATCGCCGATTGGGACCCGGAGCGCGGCACGGTCACGTCCGTGTTCATGGCCGTCGGGACGACGACGCGCAAGCTGGCCTTGCTCCAAAGCGGCGATACGGTGCCTATTTTCGCCGGGCCTCTGGGGCGGCCTTCGGAGATCGCGCCGGCCGGAACGGTCCTGTGCGCCGGTGGCTGTTTCGGCATCGCCGCCATCCATCCCCTCGCCCGCGCCTTCAAGGCCGCCGGCAGCCGGGTCGTCATCCTCGTCGACGTCAAGGCCGATTACCTCCTGTATTGGAGGGACCGGCTCGAGGCCCTCGCCGACGAGTTCGTCATCTCCTCGCGCGACGGGCTTTACGGCGGGACGGACTACGTCCCCCGCCGCGTCCGCGAGGTCCTCGAACGCGAGAAGATCGACCGTGTCGTCGCGGTCGGCTGCACCTATCTCATGTCGAGCATCGCGGAGGCCACGCGGCCCTCGGGCGTCAAAACGATGGTCAGCCTGAACCCCATCATGGTCGACGGCACGGGCATGTGCGGGGCCTGCCGCGTCACCGTGGACGGCCAGACGAAGTTCGCCTGCGTCGACGGACCGGAATTCGACGGCCACCTCGTCGACTGGACCGAGCTGTACGCGCGGCGGAGGTCTTACTTCGACGATGAGGTCCGGTCCCTTTGCGCCTGGGAAGAGGAGCGGTTCCCGTGATCGACCGGGACAAGATCAGCCCGTCCCTCGCGGCCGAGGTCCTGGCCGAGTTCGAGAAGGACTGGCGGAAGGAGCTTCGCCGCTCCATGCCGGTCAAGGAGCGCCTGGCGATCGGCCGCCGGCCGATGCCTCAGCGCGCGGCCGCCGAGCGGAACAAGGACTTCTCCGAGGTCAACCTGGGGCTGTCCGCCGAGGAGGCCGTGGCCGAGGCCCGCCGCTGCCTCGACTGCGCCAGGCCCGCCTGCATCGCCGGATGTCCGGTGCGCATCGACATCCCCTCGTTCGTCAAGCTGGTCGAGAAAGGCGAGTTCGCCGCCGCCGCCGCGAAGGTCCGTGAGGCCAACAGCCTGCCGGCCGTTTGCGGCCGGGTCTGCCCGCAGGAAGGCCAGTGCGAAGAGAAATGCCACCTGCGGAAGGCCTCGGGCGTGGCCGTCGGCATCGGCAACCTGGAGCGCTTCGTCTCCGATGCCGAGCGCCGCAACGGCGGCGGCGTCGTTCCCGATCTCCCGCCCCCGACCGGCCGCAGGGTGGCCGTCGTCGGGGCCGGTCCGGCCGGCCTGACCGTGGCCGGGGAGCTGGCCCGGGCCGGACACCGGGTGACGATCTTCGAGGCCCTGCACGACGCGGGCGGCGTCCTCGTCTATGGCATCCCCGAGTTCCGCCTGCCCAAGAGCATCCTCGTCGCCGAGGTCTCCTACCTCGAACGGCTCGGCGTCGAGTTCCGGATGAACTTCATCGTCGGGAAGACCGCGACCATCGACGACCTGCGGGCCGACGGGTACGAGGTCTTCTTCATCGGCAGCGGAGCGGGTCTGCCCAATTTCATGAAGATCCCGGGCGAGAATCTGGTCGGCGTCTATTCCGCCAACGAATATCTGACCCGCGTCAACCTGATGCGGGCCTATGACTTTCCCCGCTACGACACGCCCGTCTTCCCCGGCCGACGGGCCGCCGTCATCGGCGGCGGCAACGTGGCCATGGACTCGGTCAGGACGGCCAGGCGGCTCGGCGCCGAACAGGCCCTCATCATCTATCGCCGCTCGAGGGCCGAGATGCCGGCCCGCGCGGAGGAGATCCTCCACGCCGAAGAGGAAGGCGTCGAATTCCACTTCCTGACCGTGCCGACGCGCTACATCGGCGACGAGCGCGGCCGCGTCAAGGCGATGGAATGCCTGCGCATGGAGCTGGGCGAGCCGGACGCGTCGGGCCGCCGCCGGCCCGTGCCCGTGCCCGGCTCCGAGTTCACGGCGGAGGTCGATCTCGTCGTCGTGGCCATCGGGCAGAGCCCGAATCCGCTCATCCCCCAAGCGACGCCGGGTCTTAAAGTCGGCCCGTGGGGGACGATCGACGTCGATTGGGAGACCATGGCGACGTCGCTCCCGGGGGTCTATGCCGGAGGGGACATCGCCAGGGGCGGCGCGACCGTCATCCTGGCCATGGGCGACGCCCGGACCGCCGCGGCGGCCATGGACCGGCGCCTCAGGCAAGGCCCGGCCGGTTGAGCGCCGCCCGACAGGAGGTCAAAGCCATGCCGAAGATCCGTTCCACCGCCCTCGTCTTCCTCGCCGCCGCCGCCGCCCTGGCCGCGTTCTGCGGCGGCCCTCCGGTCGAGCGGGCCGACCTCATCCTGACGAACGCCGCGATCACGACCATGGCCCCGGGCCGGCCGCGCGCCGAAGCTCTGGCGGTCACGGCCGGAAAGATCGTCTACGTCGGCGACGGCCGCAAGGCCCTGCAACGGCGAGGCCCGTCGACCCGGATCGTCGATCTCGGAGGCCGCATGGTCCTGCCGGCCTTTCAGGACTCCCATATCCATCTCGTTTCCGGCGGCGTCGAGCTCGGTCTCTGCGACCTGAACGGACTTCGCACGGCCGAGGAGGTCCTGGCGAAGGTCCGGGCTTACGCCGCGGCCCATCCGGACGCCGCCTGGATCATCGGAGGGGGCTGGGACCTGCCGCTCTTTCCGCAGGCGAATCCGCGCAAAGAGGCCCTCGACGCCGTGGTCCCCGGCCGGCCGGTCGTGCTGGATTCGGCCGACGGCCATTCCGCCTGGGTGAATTCGCGGGCCCTGGCCCTGGCCGGCGTCACACGGGACACGCCGGACCCGGCCGGCGGCCGCATCGAGCGCGATCCCAAGACGGGGACCCCGTCCGGGACGCTTCGCGAAAGCGCCGCGGACCTCGTCCAAAGGCTCGTCCCCGAGACGAGTCCGGCGGACACTCTTAAAGGACTGAGGGCCGGGCTCGCCCTGGCCAACAGCTTCGGCATCGCCTCGATCATCGAGGCCAGCGCCGGACCAGAGAACCTCGACGCCTACGCGGCCCTCGACAAGAGCGGCCAGCTCACGGTCCGGGTCCTGGCCTCGCTCGTTGTAGACACGGACCGCGGCCTCGCCGAGGTCCCGCGCCTGGCCCGCCTGCGCCGGCAGTATGCGGGATCGCGGCTCAAGGCCACCGCGGCCAAGATCTTCGCCGACGGGGTCATGGAGCCGCACACGGCCGCCCTCCTCGAGCCTTACACCGATCGTCCCGGGGACCGGGGAACGCCCCTGCTCGAACCCGAGGCGTTCGACGCGCTGGCCCGGGCGCTCGACCTCGCCGGCTTCCAGATCCATGTCCATGCGATCGGCGACCGGGCCGTGCGCATGGCCCTCGACGCCTTCGAGGCCGCCGGCCGGGCCAACGGCTTCCGCGACCTCCGTCACCACATCGCCCACCTCGAGCTCATCGATCCCGCCGATATCCCCCGCTTCGCGCGCCTGGGCGCCGCGGCCAACTTCCAGGCTCTCTGGGCCTACGCCGACACCTACATCACCGACCTGACCCTGCCCATCCTCGGCCCCCGGAGGTCGCGCTGGCTCTACCCGATCGGCAGCGTCGCCCGGACCGGAGCCCGGATCGTCGGGGGGAGCGACTGGTCGGTCTCGTCGATGAACCCGCTCCTGGCCATCCAGGTCGCCCTGACGCGCCGGGGGCCCGACGATCCGCCCGGCGAGGCCTGGATCCCCGAGGAGAGGGTCGACCTCGCGACCATGCTCCGGGCCTACACCGTGAACGGCGCCTGGCTCAGCCACGACGAGAGGACGCGCGGCTCGCTCGAGGCCGGCAAGGCGGCCGACCTCATCGTTCTCGATCGCGACCTCTTCCGGATCCCCGCCGCCGAGATCGGCCGGGCCAAGGTCCTCCTGACGCTCCTCGACGGCCGGGAGGTCTTCCGCGATCCCGCTCTCGAGTAGCGATCTCGGGTGGTTTACGAACCTCGGATTCTGTGCTATAAATAACCTCTTTTAATCCCATGGACATCCGACTCGTATTCGTTCAGGCCTTCGTCATCTTCTTCGCCATCACCGTCCATGAGGCGGCCCATGCCTGGATGGCCAACAGGCTCGGCGACCCGACCGCGGCCGCCCTGGGGCGGGCCTCCCTCAATCCCCTGGTTCACATCGACATCTTCGGCACGATCATCTTCCCGCTCCTCCTCATCCTCTTCAAGCAGCCCGTGTTCGGCTGGGCCAAGCCCGTTCCGTACAACCCCCACAACCTCCGGCATCCGCGCCAGGACGCGCTCTGGATCTCCTTCGCCGGCCCGATCGCCAACATCGCCACCGCCGGCGCCGCGGTCGTCATCTTTCAGCTCCTCAAGCTCGCCGGCGCCCGCATCCCCGTGACGTCGCTCTTCAGCAAGCCCCTGGGCGGGCTGGTCGTGGTCCTGTACGCCACGGCCATGATCAACACCTCCCTGGCCGTGTTCAACCTCATCCCCATCCCGCCTCTCGACGGCAGCGGCATCCTGGCCGGACTCCTGTCCGACAGCGCGGCCGCGAAGTTCGAGCGGCTCAGGCCCTACGGCTTCTTCATTCTCATCGCCCTGATGTACACCAATGCCCTGACCTTCGTTTTTTCGCCCATCCGGAATCTCATCGGCCTGCTTTTCTCCTGACATGTCCGAGATCCCCGCCGAGACCCTGCCCGTCGAGGACGCGCCCATCGCGCCGCCCGCGGCCGAGGCCGGCGACGGCTACCAGGTCCGGCTGGACGTCTTCGAGGGGCCGCTCGACCTTCTCCTCTTCCTCATCCGCAAAAAGAAGATCGACATCCACGACATCCCCATCGCCGCGATCACCCGCGACTATCTGGGCTACCTCGAGCGGAAGACGGAGATCAACCTCGACCGCGAGGCCGAGTTCGTGTTCATCGCCGCGCTGCTCATCTACATCAAGTCGCAGATGCTGCTGCCGCGGGAGACCGACCTGGCCGAGCACGAGGACCCGCGCCGGGTGCTGGTCGACCGCCTCGTCGAATACGAGAAGATCAAGGCCGCCTGCTCCCTCCTCCGCGAGCGGGAGGACGTCCAGATCCTCCAGTGGAAGCGGGACTTCATCCCGCCGCTGCACGGCGAGAGCGAGCTCGAGCCGGTGGAGCTCGCCCTGTTCGACCTGGCCGAATCGTTCTTCCTGATGATGAAGCGCCGGGAGGCGGACGACACGCGCGTCATCCGCGGCCGGGACGTGCCCATCGAGGTCAAAATGAAGGAGCTGGTGACGCTCCTCCAGGAGCGGCACGTGCTCGATTTTCTCGAATATTTCGAGTCCCACGCCTCGCTCGAGGAGGCCCTGGTCTCCTTCTTCTGCATTCTCGAGCTGGTCAAGTCCCGGGTGGCCGTGGCCGTCCAGGACGAGCTCTTCCAGACGATCCGCGTCTGGCTCCGCAAGGATCCGCACAGGACGGCCGCCCATGAATAATTCCCTGAAGGCCCTCATCGAATCCCTCATCTTCGTCTCCCAGGAGCCGCTGACCCTGGACCGGCTGGGGACGATCGTCGAAGGCGTCCCGCCGGCCGAGATCGAGGCCGCGATCGAAGAGCTCGTCCGGGATCACGAGGCCGAAGGCCGGGGCATCCACATCATCCGCGCCGGGGGCGGCTGGCTCTTCTCGACCAAGCCGGCCCACGACCGCGAGGTCCGCCGGCTGCTGCAGATCGAGCGCAAGAACCGGCTCTCGTCGGCCGGCCTGGAGACGCTGGCGGCCATCGCCTACCGTCAGCCGGTGACCCAGTCGGAGGTCTCGGCCATCCGCGGCGTCGATTCGACGGGCGCGCTGAAGACCCTGCTCGATAAGAAGCTCGTCAAGATCGTCGGCCGGAAGAAGGCCCCGGGCAATCCCCTCGTCTACCGGACCTCGGACGAATTCCTGCTCTACCTCGGACTCGACAGCCTCGAGGGGCTGCCGTCGGAGACCGAGATCGCCAAGATCCTCGAAGAGGAGAAAGCCGTCGAGGCCTAGCCCCTAAGTGTTGGCCGCATCAGGACTTAGAGTTGACAACACCAGGTTTCTTCGATAGGATGAATCGTTATTTCCGGTCCCCCCGAAGAGGGACGCCGCCGTATCTTCATTTCAGGAGCTTTTTGCCATGACCGAGCCGACCAAGCAGCCCGACCGCGACGACCGCATGTCGTCGGAAGACTACGAGCACCTGCTCGACCGCTACGAGTACAGCACCAAAGAGATCACCATGGGGAAGGTCCTCAAGGGCCGGGTCATCAAGGTCACCCCGACCCACGTCCTGGTCGACGTCGGCTTCAAGACCGAAGGCCTCATCCCCAGCGAGGACTTCACCGACCCCGCGGCCCTGGAAGCGCTCCAGCCCGGGGACGAGATCGACACGATGCTCGAGACGACCGACGTCAAGGACGGCTACCTCGTCCTGTCCAAGAAGCGCGCCGACGCCGTCCGGGCGATCGAGGACCTGGACCGGGCCTTCGAGCGCGGCCAGACCGTCACCGGCACGATCGTCGAGAGGACCCGGGGCGGCTACAACGTCGATGTCGGCGTCTCGGCGTTCCTGCCGGAGTCGCACGTCGACATCCGGCCGGTCAGGGATCCGTCGTCCCTCGTCGGTCAGACGTTCAAGTTCCGGGTCATCAAGTTCGACCGCAAGACCGAGAACGCCGTTTTGTCGCGCAAGCTCGTCCTCCAGGGCGAGCGCGAGAAGAACAAGAAACGCATCTTCGGCACCCTGGTCAAGGGTCAAAAGATCCTGGGCCGGGTCAAGTCCCTGACCAACTTCGGCGCCTTCGTCGACATCGGCGGCATCGAGGGCCTGCTCCACGTCTCGGACATCTCCTGGGGCAAGAGCATCCATCCCTCCGAACACCTGGAGGTCGGCCAGGAGATCGAGGTCGTCGTCCTCGATTTCAGCGAGAAGGACGAGAAGATCTCCCTGGGTCTCAAGCAGCTGACGCCCGACCCCTGGGCCAACATCGCCGAAAAGTACAAGGCCGGGCAGAAGATCACCGGCAAAGTCTCCAGCCTGACCGATTTCGGCGCCTTCGTCGAGCTCGAGAAGGGCGTCGAAGGCCTGGTCCACATCTCCGACCTGACCTGGTCCCGCAAGCTCATCCATCCCAAGAAGGTCCTCAGCCCGGGCCAGGAGGTCGTCGTCACCATCCTCGACGTCAACCCGACGACCAAGCGCATCTCCCTCGGCCTCAAACAGGCCTCCCCCCACCCTCTCGAGACCTTCCGGCAGCAGCACGGCATCGGCTCCCGGATCAAGGGGGCGGTCACCAGCTTGACCGATTTCGGCGCCTTCGTCGAGGTCGAAAAGGGCATCGAAGGCCTGGTCCACATCTCCGACATCAGCTGGGAGAAGATCAAGCACCCCTCCGAGAAGCTCAAGGTCGGGGAGGAGGTCGAGGCCATCGTCCTCAACATCGACGTCGACAAGCAGAAGGTCTCCCTGGGCATCAAGCAGCTCGAGGGGGACATCTGGGAGGATTTTTTCACCCGCCAGAAGCCCGGCGACGTCGTCAAGGTCAAGATCGTCCGCCTGACGGATTTCGGCGCCTTCGTCGAGATCGTCCCGGGCATCGAGGGCGTCGTCTTCACCGCCGAGCTCGACGAGAAGAAGCTCGAGAAGCCGTCCGACGCCTTCGCCGTCGGCGACGAGCGCAACGCCAAGATCATCAAGATGAACCCCAAGGCCAAGAAGATCTCCCTGAGCTTCAAGCAGGCCGTTTACGACATGGAGAAGCAGGACTTCCAGCGGTTCATGGAGACCCAGAACGACCGGATGACCCTCGGCGACATCATGAAAGACCAGCTGAAGGGCTTCAAAGCCCCTAAGAAGAGAGTCAAAAAGGAGGACCCCCATGATTAAGGCGGACCTGACCAACAAGATCTCCCAGGAACTGAACATCCCGAAGCAGGAAGCCGAGGAAGGCGTGAACCTGTTCTTCGAGACCATCCGCGAGGCGATCCTCCGCGGCGAGGAGATCGAGATCCGCGGCTTCGGCAGCTTCCGCTTCCGGAGGCGCACGTCGCGGGCCGGGCGCAACCCCCGGACGGGCGAGCCGGTCAAGGTCCCGCCGAAGAAGGTCCTCTATTTCAAGCCGAGCAAGCTCCTCAAGGAGCTGATCAACAAGTAATGCGCTACATCTCCGCCCCCTGGAGGGCCGACTACGTCCGCCGGTCGTCCGCCGTGAAGGGCTGCATCTTCTGCCAGGCCCTGAAGGGCCGCGACGACCGGGCCGCGGCGGTGCTTCTGCGCGGCCGCCGCAATTTCATCCTGCTCAACAGGTTCCCCTACACGCCCGGCCATCTCATGATCGCGCCCAAGCGGCACCTCGCGGATTTCACCGAGGCCGGGCCGGACGAGCGGGCCGAGCTGGCCGAGCTCCTGGGGACCGCGCTCCGGATCCTGCGCCGGGCCTGCGCGCCCCAGGGCTTCAACGCCGGAATGAACCTGGGCGCCAGCGCCGGCGCCGGCGTCACCGGGCATTACCATCTCCATGTCGTCCCCCGCTGGACGGGAGACTCCAATTTCATGCCCCTCGTCGGGGGCACGCGGGTCTTCATCGAGGACCTGGACACGACCTATCAGAAGCTGCGTCCCCTGTTCGACGAAGAGCGGCGACGCCGCGGGCGCACGGGCCCGGCCCGGCGCCGGACACCGGCCCCTTCGAGGTGAACCTATGCTGAAAACCATGAGACGCAACGTCAAGTCGCTCAAGCCCATCCTCTGGCTCATCGTGGCCACGTTCATCATCGCGATCTTCGCCATCTGGGGCGGCGCGGGCCGCCTGGGCGAGACCAACCGATCGGACACCCTGGCCAGCGTCGGCGGCTCCAAGATCTCGTCCGATGCCTTCTACCAGGCCCTGCGCTCGAGGCTCGAGGCCATCGGCAAGCAGTTCGGCGGGGAGCTGAACGCCCAGCTCATCCAGCAGCTCGGCCTGCCTCAGCAGACCCTGCAGCAGCTCGTCCAGCAACAGCTCCTGCTCGAGATCGCCGCGGACATGGGCCTGCGGGCGACCGACGCCGAGGTGCGGGACAAGATCATCGCCTACCCCGCGCTGCAGCAGGACGGCAAATTCGTCGGCTTCGAGTCCTACCGGCGCATCCTCGAATACAACCATATCCCCCTGGCCGAGTTCGAGGCCGGGCTTCGCCAGGATGTCCTCATGGGCAAGGTCGTCGAGGTCCTGACCGCCGGCATTTTCGTCACCGACGAGGAGGTCTGGGAGGCCTACCGGAAGCAGAACGATTCGGCCAAGATCGAGTATCTCGTCGCCGAAACGGCCAAGGCCGAGGTCACGGAGACGCCCGCCGAAGCGGAGCTCCGGGCCCATTTCGACCGCAATACGGCGATCTACAGGATCCCCGAGAAGAGGACCGCCGACTACGTGGTCCTGAGGACGGCCGACCTCAAGAAGGAGGCCTCGGTCAAGGACGATGAGATCGCCAAGTACTACCGGGACAATACGCCCCAGTTCCAGGAGCCCGAGAAGATCCAGGTCAGCCGGATCTGGCTCCCCTTCACCGCCGCGGACAAGGATGCCGTGCTGGCCCAGGCCCGGGACCTCCGGAATCGGGCCGCCGGCGGCGAGGATTTCGCCGCCCTGGCCCGCTCGTTCTCCAAGGACGACAAGGCGGCCGCGGGCGGCGACTGGGGGCTCTATGACTGGAGATCCCTGACCCCCGCGGAAACCGAGGCCGCGGCCAAGCTCGACAAGGGCGGCGTCTCCGAGGTCGTCGAGACCGGGACCGGAGCGGCCATCCTGAAGGCCACGGAAAAGACGCCGGGCGTCACCAAGCCGCTGGCGGAGGTCCAAGCCACGATCAAGGGCATGCTGGAGGAGGAGAAAGCCCGGGCCTTGGTCACGGAGCGCATCCAGCGGCTCGAGAACCTGGCCCGCCAGGACAAGAGCCTCGACGTCGCGGCGCAGAAGGAAGGCCTCAAGCCGGCTTCGACCGGCGCCCTGAAGAGGGGCGATCCCCTGGGCGATTTCGACACGTCCGGGGCGGTCAGCGAGGCGCTGTTCGGCCTCAAGGAAAAGGAGATCTCCGGGCCCATCCTGACCTACGCGGGCGAGGCCCTGGCCGAGCTCAAGTCGATCGAGCCGGAGCGCCCGGCCACGTTCGAGGAAGTGCGGGGCCAGGTCGCCAAGGACATTCTCGACGAGCTCAAAAAGGGCCAGGCCCTGGCCAGGCTCCGCGAGCTCCGGGCGTCGCTCAAGGACGACTGGAGCGGTGAGGCCCCGAAGCTCAAGCTGGAATACAAGTTCGTCGAGGCCCACAAGAGAGAGCAGTACCTGGGCCTCGTCGGCGACCGGCCCGAGATCGACCGCCTCATCTTCAGCCTGCCGCTCAAGCAGGTGAGCGAGCCGATGCCCGTCGACGAAGGCTACGCCCTCGTCCGCGTCCTCGAGAGGAAGGAAGCGACGCGGGAGGAGTTCGATAAGGTCAAGGCCACCGAGCGCGACACGCTCCTCGGGGAGAAGAAGAACAAGTTCCTCCAGTCCTACCTGGCCATGGCCCGCGAAGAGAAGAAGGTCAAGATCAATGCCGAGGCGTTCCAGCGCCTCAGCGAAGACGTCCTGTCGAGGTACACGAAAACGTCCTGAGTCTCGCAGCCCAAGCTTCGTCCATAAACGACGCGCTGAGAAAGGAGACCACGATGGAGACGTCCCCCAAATCGCTCCCGCCTGAAGCGTATCAGGAGCTTCCTCCCGGGCAGTCCTACAAGCCCTACGTCCCGGCCGAGGCCGTCGTCCCCGAGATCACCGCGCGCTCGGTCATCTGGGGCCTGTTCATGTCCCTCTTTTTCACCTTCTCGATCGCCTACCTCGGGCTCAAGGTGGGCACGGTCCCCGAGGCGGCCATACCCGTGGCCATCCTGGCCGTCGGCATCGGCTATGTCTATAAGAGGAAAAGCACGATCCTGGAGAATGTCATCATCCAGTCGATCGGGGCGGCCTCCGGGGCGCTCGTGGCCGGGGCCATCTTCACCATCCCGGCCCTCTACATCCTGGGCCTGCCCACGGACATCGTCAAGATCTTCCTCTCGACGTTCCTCGGCGGCTGCCTGGGCGTGCTCTTCCTCACCCCTCTCCGCCGCTACTTCTGCGTCGAGCAGCACGGCAAGCTCCCCTTCCCCGAGGCCACGGCCACGACCGAGATCCTGGTCTCCGGCGAATCGGGCGGCAAGCAGGCCTGGGCCCTCATCCTGGGCGTCGCGGTCAGCGGCGTCTTCGAGTTCCTGGCCATCGGCGTCCGCCTCTGGGACGAGATGATCACCTTCCGCTTCCTGCCGTTCATGGACAGCCTGGCCGTCAAGACGAAGATGGTCCTCAAGATCGACGCCCTGTCGGCCTTCCTCGGCCTCGGCTACGTCATCGGCCTGCGCTACAACGCCGTCATCGTCGCCGGCGGTCTCCTGTCCCACTTCGCCTTCATCCCGGCCATCTGGTTCCTCGGCCAGCATGTTCCGGGGGCCGTCTACCCGGGCACCGTCCCGATCGCCGGGATGAGCGAGACCCAGATCTTCACCACGTACGTCCGCAACATCGGGATCGGGGCCATCTTCATGGCCGGCATCCTGGGCATCATCAAATCGATGCCGGTCATGATCAAGTCGTTCTCGCTCGGCTTCCGCGAGATCTTCAAGGGGAAAAAGGCCGGGGCGGCGCAGACGCTGCGGACCAACCGCGACCTGAACATGAAGACGATCATCCTCGGCCTCCTGGCCACGGCCGTGGGCCTGTTCTTTTATTTCCTCTGGATCTCGAACCTGAAGCTGGCCATCATCGGCGTCCTCATCTGCATCCTCCTGGCCTTCCTGTTCACGACGGTCGCGGCCTACGCCATCGCCATCGTCGGGACGAACCCGGTCTCGGGCATGACCCTGATCACGATCATCCTGTCGAGCGTCGTGCTGCTCGGCGCGGGGTTGTCGGGGGAGAAGGGCATGGCCGTGGCCCTGCTCATCGGGGCGGTCGTCTGCACCGCCCTGTCGATCTCCGGCAGCTTCGTCACCGACCTCAAGATCGGCTACTGGCTCGGGGCGACGCCGCGCAATCAGGAGCGGTTCAAGTTCGCCGGCATCCTCGTCTCCGCCCTGACCGTCGGTGTGGCCATCTACATCCTCGACAAGGCCTTCTCCTTCCAGAGCGGAGCCCTGGCCGCGCCGCAGGCCAACCTCATGGCCACGGTCATCAAGTCGATGATGTCGCGGGAGCCCGTGACCTGGCTGCTCTACGCCATGGGCGCCTCGGTGGCCCTCATGGCCGAGCTGGCCAAGGTGCCGCCGCTCGCTTTCGCCCTGGGCATGTACCTGCCCCTGCCGCTGACGACCCCGCTCCTCGTCGGCGGGTTCATCTCCCATCTGGTCAAGTCGTCGACCAAGGACAAGGCGCTGGCCGAGCGGCGCAACAACCGGGGGACGCTCATCTCGTCCGGGTTCATCGCCGGGGGCGCCCTCATGGGCATCGTCCTGGCCGTCCTCAAGCTCCTCAAGGTCGACCACGTCATAAGCCTGGGCATCCCCATGGTGCTCGAAGGCGGGCGCTGGGTCGACGGCACGCCCTGGCCCTGGTTCGGGAGCTACGGTCAGATCATCAGCCTCGTCGCGTTCGTCCTCCTGTGCAGCTTCGTCTACTGGGACGCGCGGCGGCAGAAATAATGGAACGTCGAGAACGGAGGTCAACCATGAAAGCGACTAAGCTCTACGCGGCGGCCGACCGGGCCATCAACCAGGCCCTCCGGCTCCGGAAGGGGGAAAAGTACCTGCTCGTCACCGATGTCCAGAAGCTGGAGATCGCCGAGGCTTTGGCTTTCTACGCGAAGCAGGCCGGGGCCGAGACGACGACCTATCTCATGACCGAAACGCTGCGGCCCATCACCGGGCCGACCCGGCAGTTCAAGGAGCTCATCCGCGGCGCCTCGGTCACGACCTACCTGCTCGAGGGCCGCTTCCCCGAGAAGCCCTTCCGGGGCTTCATGGTCGCCGAAGGGGCCAAGCACGGCCGCATCTGCATGATGCCGGGCATCACCCGGGACATGATGGAGAGGCTGGTGGCCATCGACTTCTCGGAGATGGCCAAGTTCACGAAGAAGGTGATGCGGGCGATGAAGGACGCGGACGACGTCGTCATCGAGAACGCGGCCGGGACGAGGATCTCGTTCAGCGTCAAGGGCCGACGCTTCGACGCGGACATCGGGGACATCTCCAGGAAGGGCGTGCACGGCAACCTGCCGGCCGGCGAGTGCTTCACCGCCCCGGTCGAGGAGACGTTCACCGGGAAGATCGTGATCGGCCTGATCGACGACAAGCTCGGCCGCGGCACGATGACGTTCAAGGCGGGCCGGCTCGTCGATTTCACGGGCGCCGGCATCGCCGAGGTCATCAAGACGGTCGGCGACGACCCGACGGCCCGCATCATCGGCGAGTTCGGCATCGGCACGAACAAGGGGGCGCGGATCTGCCCCAACATGCTCGAGGCCGAGAAGGCCTTCGGCACGGTCCATTTCGCCATCGGAGACTCCTATGGCATCGGCAAGAACAAGAGCAAATTCCATTTCGACGCCCTGGTCGACAAGGTGACCATCAGGGCCAAGGGCCGGACCATCGCCAAGGACGGCAAGTTCCTGATTTGAAATACGATTTCGACAAGGTCATTGACCGGTGTGGGACGGAATCCATGAAGTGGGTCTATCCCCGCCAGGTCCTGGGCGTCGGGGACGCCATCCCGATGTGGGTGGCCGACATGGACTTCGAGGCGCCGCCGGCCGTGGTCGAGGCTCTGCGCCGACGGGCCGAGCACGGCGTCTTCGGCTATCCCCTCGTTCCGCCGTCGTTCTACGAGGCGGCGATCGATTGGCTGCGGCGGCGGCACGGCTGGACGGTCGAGAGGGGCTGGATGTCCATGACCCCGGGCGTCGTCGCCGCCCTGAACTACCTCGTCCGCGCCCTGACCAAGCCGGGCGACGGCATCATCATCCAGACCCCGGTCTATCACCCGTTCTATTACGCCATCGAGAACCACGGCCGCCGGCTCGTCCGCAACCCCCTCCGGTTCGACGGCCGCCGCTTCACGATGGACATCGAGGACCTCGAGCGCAAGGCCGCGGAGGCGCGTCTGATCATCCTCTGCAGCCCCCACAACCCGGTCGGCCGCGTCTGGACCCGGAACGAGCTCGAGGCCGTCGGGCGGATCGCCGTCGCACACGACCTGTTCGTCGTCTCCGACGAGATCCACCACGACCTCGTGTTCAGCGGCGCCACCCATCAGGTTTTCGCCGCGGTCGACCCGGCCTTCGCCTCTCGGACGGTTACCTGCATCGCCCCGAGCAAGACCTTCAACATCCCCGGTCTGTCGACGGCCGCCGTCGTGGCCTCAAGCCCGGACCTCCTCAAGGCCTTCGAGGACGAGGCTGAGCGCTGCGGCTTCGACCTCGGCCAGGTCTTCGGCATCGTCGGCTTCGAAGCGGCCTACCGCCACGGCGAGGCCTGGCTCGAGGACCTTCTGCCGTACCTCGAGGGGAACGTCGATCTCATCGAGACGTTCGTCGCCCGGCGGCTCGGCGGCATCCGCTTCATCCGTCCGGAAGGAACGTATCTGGGCCTTCTCGACTGCCGGCAGCTCCGGATCGAGCCGGCCAAGCTGGCCGATTTCTTCCTGCACCAGTGCCGCGTCTATTTCAGCGACGGGGCGATGTTCGGTGCCGAGCTCGAGGGTTTCATCCGCATCAACTTCGGCTGCCCGCGGGCGGTGCTTCTGGAAGCGTTGGAGCGCATCGAGCGGGCCGTCCAGAACTTGGGCCGATGAGAGAGGCCGGTGGAGAACGGAAGGCCCGATAAGGAGCCCGCATGACCATCAAGGCCAAGCTGACCACCTTCGACGCGACGATGATCGTCGTCAGCCTGATCATCGGCATCGGCATCTTCCGGACCCCGGCCATGGTCGCCGCCGCGGCCAAAACGCCCGCGCTCTTCTACGCCGCCTGGGCCCTCGGCGGGCTGATCAGCTTCATCGGCGCCCTGACCTTCGCCGAGATCGGCGGCCGCTTCGCCAAGCCGGGCGGCTACTACAAGGTCGTCGCCGAGAGCTACTCCTCCGGCCTGGCCTTCATGCTCAACTGGACCAACGTCGTCATCCTCAACGGGGCCGGCGCGGCCGCGGTGGCGCTGATCGGCGCCGAGTACTTGACGCCGATCGTCTTTCCCGGCGCGGCCCCTACGACCGCGACCGTCCAGATCACGGCCGTCGTTCTCATCGCCGGCCTCCTGGCCATCAATTTTCTCGGCATCAAGACCGGGGCCTGGGCCCAGAACGTCCTGAGCGTTCTCAAGGTCGTCATGATCGGCGTCCTCGCGGCGGCGGCCTTCCTGTCCAAGAAGGTCCCCGAAGGTCCGGCCGCGCTTCCCCTCGACAAACCCTGGTTCCTGGCCCTCGGCGTCGCCTTCATCTATGTCTTCTACGCCTACGGCGGCTATCAGAACACCATCAACTTCGGGGCCGACGTCCACGACGCCCGCCGCAACGTGCCCCGGGCCATCTTCTTCGGCATCCTCATCGTCCTCGCCTGCTACCTGACCATCAACGCCGCCTACGTCAAGGTGCTCGGCGTTCCGGGCATCGCCGGAGCCAAGCTCGTCGCCGCCGAGACGGCCCGCGTCACCCTGGGCGAGGCCGGCAAGCTCGTCGTCTCCCTGGCCATCTTCCTCTCGGCCATGGGTTTCCTCAACGTCACCCTGATGCAGATCCCGCGGGTCTATTACTCCATGGCCGAGGACCGGACGCTGCCGGCCGTCTTCCAAAAGGTCAACCCGAAGACCCAGGCCCAGGAGTTCGGCCTGCTCTTCCTCGGGGCGATCATCCTCGTCTCGATCTTCCTCCTGCGGACCTTCGAGAACATCGTCAACTACGTCATGTTCCTCGACACGATCACCCTGGCCGTCGTCTCGTCTTCGATCTTTTTCCTGCGGCGCAAGGCGCGGCTGTCCGGCCAGGCCTACACCGGCTATCGCATCCCGCTCTACCCCGTCCTGCCGGCCGTCTTCGTCGTCTTCATGCTGGCCATCGCGGCGAACGTGCTCGCGACCCAGACTCGCGAAGCCCTCTACGGCGCGGTCTTCTTCGCCGTCGGCTTCCCCGTGTTCCTCATCATGCGGCGCGTCAGCGGGAAGAACCGGCCGCCGACGACAGGCAACGAGCGGGAATCGGATCGCGCTTAGCGATCCCGTCGGAGATAAGGAGGGCCGAATGCCCCGCTTCGCCATCCGTCGCATTCTCGCGCTTCCGGCCGTCGCCGTCTGCCTTCTTCAGCTTTCGGGCGGACCCGGCCTGCAACCGGGACCGAAAGACGAAGTTTCCCGGCCGAGCTATGACTTCAGGACCGACGACGGTTGGCTCAAAATGAAGGACGGCGTCCGGCTGGCGGCGACCGTCTACACGCCGGTGCCGCGGTCGCCCGGCGAACGCTTCCCCGTGCTCTTCGAGTTCCTGCCCTACCGGAAAGATGACGGCGGCTATATCGGCGTCTATTCGCTTTACGCCTATTTCGCCCGCCGCGGCTACATCCTGGCCCGGGTGGATATCCGGGGCACGGGTTCGTCGGAAGGCACGTTCCCCCTGCGGGAATATTCCGATCAGGAGCTCGACGACGCCGTCGAGACGATCGACCAGCTCTCGCGGCTGCCGGCGTCCAACGGCAACGTCGGCATGTGGGGGATCTCGTGGGGCGGCTTCAACGCCATCCAGGTCGCCATGCGCCGGCCGCCGGCCCTCAAGGCGATCCTGGCCGCGATGGCCACGGACGATCTCTACCACGACGACATTCATTACATCGACGGCGCGTTCCATGTGGATGAATGGGCCTCCTGGTTCGATCATTCCAAGGCCATCCCCCGGTCGCCCGACTATCCGATCGACGAGGCCTATTATCGCCAGCGGTTCGAATCCTATCCGGGGCTCCTGACCTATCTCAAGCAGCAGAGAGACGGCGAATTCTGGAGCCGGAATTCGCTCCGCGGCCAGTACGGCAAGATCCGGGTGCCCTGTTATCTCATCGGCGGGCTTCTCGACGGCTACCGGGACAGCATCCCGCGGATGCTCGAGAACATGGACGTTCCGATCAAGGCCGAGGTCGGCCCCTGGAACCATGCCTGGCCCGACGACGGGATACCGGGCCCGAACTACGAGTGGCGGCGCGAAGCCGTCCGCTGGTGGGACCAATGGCTGAAGGGGAAAGAGACCGGCGTCCGCGGCGATCCCCGGTTGGTCATCTACCTCCGGGCCGGGCACGGGCCCGATGCCGGATTGACCATGACGCCCGGCCGCTGGCTCGCCGGAGACTGGCCCATCCCCGGGACGACCTGGAAAAAGCTCTTCCCGGCCGCCGACGGACGCCTCCGGGAAAAGCCCGGGCCGGCCGCCGAGGACGCCCTGTTCTATGTCCCGAGCTACGGCATCAGCGCCGGACTCTGGTGGGGCGAGCCGACCGGCGACATGCGGCCTGACGATGCCGGCAGCCTGGTCTATGACAGCGACGTCCTGCGGGAAAGGATCGAGATCGCCGGGCTGCCCCGCGTCCGGCTCCGGGTGAAAGCCAGCGCCGCGCTGGCCCATTGGATCGCGCGACTCGAAGATGTCCTCCCGGACGGCCGGGTCGCGCTCGTGACCGGCGGCCTTGTCAACGGCGCCCAGCGGCGCTCGCGCCTCCAGCCAGAGCCGCTCCTCCCCGGAAGATCCGCCGACCTCGAGTTCGAGCTCCACTTGACGACGTGGACGTTCGAGCCCGGCCACCGCGTCCGACTCTCCGTCTCCAACTCCCAGTTCCCGATGATCTGGCCGACGCCCGATCCCATGACGACCACTCTCGTCACGGGGGTCGAGGCCAGCCGGATCGAGTTGCCCGTCCTCCCGCCCGGGCCGCTCGGCGCGCCGGCCTTCAGGCCGGCCGAAACACGCGAAATCCGGACGGACGCCCGGGATCTCGGGAGCGACGTCTGGCCCCAGGGCACGAACGAATGGAAGCGCGATACCGCCCGCGGCCTGGTCACCTACACGTGGAGCGGCAAGAGCCGCTACGAGATCCGAGACCGCCGCTTCGAGGCGACCGAAAAGAACGTTTACGAAACAAGCGAGTCCGATCCCGCGAGCTCCCGGTTCCTTGGGGAAGACAGCGACCGGATCGAGCTCCCGGGGAGGTCGATCGACGTCCTGACGTCGGTCGAGATCCGTTCCGACGCGGGGAGCTTCCAGGTCACGTTCGCCCGCCGGATCCTCGAGAACGGCCGGCTTCTGCGCGAGCGAAAATGGCAGGAGACGATCCCGAGAGCTTTCCAATAGCCGTCATCCGCCTCGTGGTAGAATGGAGGACGGACGGGGGAAAAAGGAGCGACGCATGGACAAGACCCGGGCGGTCAGGAAGGTCCTCATCAGCCAACCCACGCTCGAGGGGGCCGGCGTCCACCTCCGCCGCGGCTTCGGCTTCCGCGAGGTGCCGCTGTTCGACCCCTTCCTCATGTTCGACGACTTCCGCCAGGACGACCCGGCCAAGTATCTGCCGGGCTTTCCCTGGCATCCGCACCGCGGCATCGAGACGATCACGTACATGATCCGCGGCACGGCCGAGCACGGCGACAGCCTGGGCAACAGCGGGGTCATCGGTCCCGGCGACGTCCAGTGGATGACGGCCGGCAGCGGCATCATCCACCAGGAAATGCCCAAGGGCGCCGAGGACGGCCGCATGGGCGGCTTCCAGCTCTGGGCCAATCTGCCGGCCTCGCGGAAGATGATGGACCCGCGCTATCGCGACGTGAAGAAGGCGGACATCCCCGAGGTCGACCTCCCCGGAGGCGTCGTGGCCCGCGTCATCTGCGGCACGGTCGGGAAGGCGCGCGGACCGGTCCGGGACATCGTCACCGACCCCGAGTACCTCGACGTCTCGATGCCGCGCCAGGCCGGGTTCGTCCATCCGACCAAGCCCGGGCACACCGTCATCGCCTACGTCTTCGAGGGCGAGGGCTGCTTCTCGGGCGAAGCCGCGCCGTCGTCCTACGACGTCCAGCCGGCCAGCTATTTCGAGCTCGAAAGAAAACCGGTCCAAGGAGACCACGCGATCATCCTTTTCGGAAACGGCGGCCGGATCGAGGTCAAGACGACCGATTCTCCCGTCCGATTCCTGCTGATGGCCGGCCGCCCCCTCGGAGAGCCCGTGGCCTGGCAGGGCCCGATCGTCATGAATACCCAGGAAGAGCTCCGCACGGCCTTCCGCGAGTACCGCGCGGGGACGTTCGTCAAGCACGCTCGGCCAGGCTGAGTCCGGCACGAGCCGCTCCGCCGGCCCCATTCCGCCGGCCCCGATTTCTTGCAAAGCCGCGGCGAAATCGGTACTCTTGGGGGACCGAGGAGGCCGCCATGACGATGACCAGCCGCGAGCGCCTGGACGCCGCCCTCAACCACCGCCAACCCGACCGCATCCCCGTCGACTTCAACGGCACGGCCGTCACCGGCATGCACGTCAAGTGCGTCATCGGCCTCCGCGAGCACTACGGCCTCGAGAAGCGCCTGGTCAAGGTCCACGAGCCCTACCAGATGCTGGGCTGGATCGACGACGACCTCCAGCAGGCCCTCGGCATCGACGTCGAGGGGGTGTACGGGCCGGAGACGATGTTCGGCTACCGCAACGAGAACTGGACGCCCTGGCGGATGGACGACGGGACCGAGGTCTTCATGTCCGGGAACTTCCAGACGACCAAGGACGCGAACGGCGATACGCTCGTCTACCCCGGAGGGGACCGCACCGCCCCGCCTTCCGGACGACTGCCCAAGAACGGCTTCTTCTTCGACACCATCATCCGCCAGGAGCCCGTCGACGACGCCAGGCTCGATCCCGAGGACAACCTCCAGGAGTTCGGCCCGATCTCCGAGGCGGCGCTCGACCACTTCGAGACCGAGAGCGGCAGGGCCGCGGCGACCGGACGCGGCGTCATCGCCACCTTCGGCGGCACCGCCCTCGGCGACATCGCCCTCGTCCCCGCTCCGAACCTCAAGCATCCCAAGGGCATCCGCGATATCGAGGAATGGTACGTCTCGACGCTCGTCCGGCGCCCCTACGTCCACCAGGTCTTCGAGCGTCAGACCGGGATCGCCCTGGGCAACCTCGAAAAGATCCGGGCCCGTGTCGGCGACCAGGTCCAGGCGGCTTTCATCTGCGGCACGGACTTCGGCACCCAGCAGTCGACCTTCTGCTCCGTCGCCGCCTTCCGCGAGCTCTATCTCCCTTACTACCGGCGCATCAACGATTGGATCCACGCCCACACCGGCTGGAAGACGTTCAAGCATTCCTGCGGCGCCGTCCGCGGCCTCATCCCGGCCTTCATCGAGAGCGGCTTCGACATCCTCAACCCCGTCCAGGTCTCGGCCGCCGGCATGGACCCCCGGAAACTCAAGGAGGAGTTCGGCCGCGACATCGTCTTCTGGGGCGGGGGCGTCGACACCCAGAAGACCCTGGCCTTCGGCACCCCCGGGGACGTCCGGGCCGAGGTCCTCGAGCGCTGCCGGATCTTCGGCCCCGGCGGCGGCTTCGTCTTCAACGCCGTCCACAACATCCAGGCCAACGTGCCCGTCGCCAACATCGTGGCCATGTTCGAGGCCGTGCAGGAGTTCAACGCTTGAGACGGGCGGGGCTCTACGTCATCGCCATCACGCTCGCGGCGGCCATCGGCGGGCTGATCTTCGGCTTCGACACGGCCATCGTCGCCGGCGCGACGCGCTACATGAAGGAGCAGTTCTCGCTCAACTCCCTCCAGGAGGGCTGGGCCGTGAGCGTCGTCCTCATCGGCTGCATGTTCGGGGCCGGTCTGGCCGGGCCGATCAGCGACCGGATCGGACGGCGGCGGCTCATGCTCGTCTCGGCCGTCCTGTTTCTCGTCTCGGCCGTCGGCTGCGCCCTGCCGCGGACGATCACGGCGTTCGTCATCTTCCGGTTCATCGGCGGCCTGGGCATCGGCTCCGCGGCCGTCCTCTCGCCGCTCTACATCGCCGAGATCGCGCCGGCCCGCGTCCGGGGCGCCCTCGTCTCGGTCAATCAGCTGGCCATCGTCACCGGCATCCTCCTGGCCTACTTCGTCAACTGGATATTGGCCGGGACGGGCCCCTCGAACTGGCGCTGGATGTACGGCTGCGGGGCCATCCCGTCGGTCTTCTTCTTCCTGCTGCTCCTGCGCGTCCCCGAAAGCCCGCGCTGGCTGGTCAAGAACGGGCGCGAGGACGAGGCCCGGGCCGTCCTCACCAAGGCCGACACGGCCGAGGCCGCGGCCGCGGGGATCCGCGAGATCAAGGAGACCCTGGCCCTCGAGGAGGGTTCGTTCCGCGAGCTCTTCCGCCCCGCCTTCCGCCGGCCGCTCCTCATCGCCATCGTGCTGGCCGTCTTCCAGCAGATCACGGGCATCAACGCCATCCTCTATTACGCCCCGCGGATCTTCGAGGGCGCCGGGTTCGCCCGGATGTCGGCCATCGGCCAGTCGACGATCGTCGGTCTGGTCAACATGCTCTTCACGATCGTGGCCATCGTCCTCGCCGACAGGGTCGGACGGCGTCCGCTCCTCCTCGTCGCCACGGGCGGCATGGGCGTCTCGCTCGTTCTTCTCGGCGCCGCCTTCAAGTCCTCTCTCCTTCCGGCGTCGGCGCTTCTCTTCATCATCCTTCTCTACATCGCCTTCTTCGCTTCGGCCATGGGGCCGCTCGTCTGGGTGGTCATGGCCGAGATCTTCCCCATCAAGGTCCGCGGCAGCGCCATGGGCCTGGCCACCCTCATCCTCTGGTTCGCCGATTTCGTGGTCACCCTGACTTTTCCGATCATCTCCGACCGGTTCCACCCGGCCACGGCCTTCTGGCTCTACGCGGCGATGTGCGCCTTCGATCTGGCGTTCATGTGGTTCTTCCTGCCGGAAACAAAGGGCCGGACCCTGGAGGAGATCGAGCGCGGCTGGCTCGGAGCGGGCTGAGGCCGGGCCCCGGGCTACTTCGCGGTCGTGGCGGCGGCGAGCTTGCGGACGGCGACGTCGAGCTCTTCGGCCAGGATCTTCGAGATGATCGACGGCAGGAATTTGGAGTCGCGGGCGGCGAGCGGAAGCCGCTTGTCGAAAGAGTGGACGGCGAGGACCGCGCCGGACTTGAAGTCCAGGAACTCGAGGTCCATGGCCAGACGCCCGAACCAGACGGTCGGATTGTCGATCTCCTCGACCAGCCGAATGTTCGAGCGCAGAGCGATGGCCGGGTCGCCCTGGAGGACGTCGACCGTGACCAGGGAAAAGCCCTCTTTCCGGACGAGGTAATCCCGCATGGCCTCGCGGATGAGACCGTCGGGCTTCTCGGCCCAGTAGGCGGACGAGTAGTACTTGATCTCATAGGGAGAGACCCGATAGATGACCCGGAAATCGTCGTAAAGAGGGTCGATGCGGGTCGGCTCGATATAGAGGGCCTTGCCGATCTTGGGATGGAACTCCGCGCCCGTGTCCATGGCCGTGATCTGGAAGTACCTCTTGTTCGGGGTGGAGAAGCAGCCGGCGAGAAGCAGGATCGCTGCCAGCGGGAGGGCGAGTTTCCTCATCATTTCTTGTCCTTTCGTGTCCTCAGGATGGCCGACGGCTCCTCGGCGATCTCGCGGGAGAAGCGGGCCAGGTTCTCGACGGCGACGCCGAGGTTGGCGAACGTCCGCGTCAGATCCGACTGCTGCTGGAGGAGGACGCTTTCGACCTTCTTCATGCTGACGGAGGCCGACGCCAGGAAGTCGCGGACGTCCTTGATGACCTGGCCCAGCTCCTCGGCCGAAAAGCGCTGCGAGATGTTGCCCAGCGTTTGCTGGGAGCTCGTCTCGATCGTCCGGACGAGACGGTCGAGGTCTTCCGTCATGGGCACGAACTTCTCCGTCGCCCGGGCGAACTCGGCCGAGGCCGTCTCGAAGCTGGACAGGGTGTTCTCGAGCGACGTCCGCCGGGATTGGAGGATCCCGGAGAGGGTGGCCGAGCTCTTTTCGGTGTTGTCCAGGAAGGCGGTCACCCGGGCCACGTTCTCGGCGGAGAGGAGCTCGGTGATCCGCTTGGCCGTCGTCTCGAGGTTGTTGACGATGTCGTCGGCGCGCTCCCCCAGGCCTTTGGACGCGGGGATCACCCCGTGGGCCGCCAGGTCCGGGGATCCGAGGGTGCCGCCGCTGATCTCGACGTACTTCTGCCCCGTCAAACCGACATAGACCAGGGTGACCGACATGTCGGTCTTCATGGTCAGCGTCGGCCGGATCTTGACCTCGACGTCGACGGCGTCGAGGTTCGTGGGGCTCACCTCGATCCGAGTGACCCGGCCGACCTGGACGCCCCGGTACTTGACGAGCGAACCGACGATGAGCCCCTGGATCGAGGTATCACGGAACTCGATCCTGTAGAGGGTGCCGGGGTCGCGCAGCTTGGGGACGATGAAGAATCCGGCCGCGGCGACGAAGATCACCGTGGCGATCGACAGGAAGATGCCCAACCGGGTCCTTTGTTCATGTGTCATGATGGCTGTCCTTCTTGAGGAAGAATGTCCGGATGAAGGGGTCCGCGGAATCGGCCAGGCCGGCGGCCTCGCCCGCAAAATGGAGGCGGCCTTCGTTGAGGACCAGGACCCGGTCGGCCACCCGCTCGATCGAGCGCAGCTCGTGGGTGACGACGACCAAGGTCATGCCGAAGGTCCCTTTGAGCCGGAGGAGGAGGTCGTCGAGCCGCGAGGAGGTGATGGGATCGAGGCCCGACGAGGGCTCATCGCAGAAGACGAGGTCCGGATCGAGGGCCACGGCCCGGGCCAGGGCCCCCCGCTTGCGCATGCCGCCGGAGAGCTCGGAGGGATATTTGTCGGCGGCTTCGGCCATCTCGACCTGGGCCAGGCCGGCGTGAACCATGTCTCGGACCATGTCGGCGGGCATCTCCGGGTAGTGCATCCGGATCGGCAGAGCGACGTTCTCGAACAAGGTCAGACCGTTGAGGAGCGCCCCGCCCTGGTAGAGGACGCCGATCTTGCCGTAGAGGCGGTGAAGGGACTCCTCAGAGCCGTAATCGACGGCGCATCCGGCGAAATCGAATCCGCCGCCGAGCGGCGGGAGGAGACCGGCCAGGGTCTTCAGCAGGGTCGATTTGCCCGACCCGCTGATGCCCAGGACGACCGTGATCCGGCCCTCGGGGATGCCGAAGGTCATGTCGCGGAGAACCGCCTCGTGTTCGTAGCCGACGGCAAGATCGCGCGCGCTGATGATATCCATGGTCAGTAGATCAAAAAGGCGAAAATGCAGTCGATGACGATGATGAGAGTGATCGACAGGACGACGCATTCCGTCGTCGCCCGGCCGACCTCCTCGGCGCTCCGGCCGACGGTCAGCCCCTTGTAGCCCGCGCCGACGACGACGGCCCAGCCGAAGACGACGGTCTTGACGAGCCCCCAGGCAAAGTCGACCCAATCGACGCTGGTGACCATCTCGGTAATGAAGGCCGGGAAGGTCATGTCGAAGCGAATCCGCGCGACGACCATGCCGCCGAGGATGCCTGAGACGTCGGCCATGGCCACGAGAAGCGGTACGACCAGGGTGATGGCGATGAGCCGCGGGACCATCAGGAACTTCTCCGGGACGAGCCCCATCGTCTTCAGGGCGTCGACCTCCTCGAGGACGCTCATGCTGGCCAGCTCGGCGGTGATCGCGGCCCCCACCTTGCCGGCCAGGATGACGCCGGTCATAAGGGGGACGAGCTCCCGGAGCATGGCGTACCCGACAAGGTCGGCGAGGTAGATGTCGGCGCCGAAGAGCTCGAGCTGTTTGGCCGAGGTGATGGAGATGGTCACGCCAACGAGGAACAGGAGCAGGCAGACGATGGGGAACGACTGGTAGCCCATGAAGAACATCTGGTTCCAAGTCTCGCCGGGATAGACGCCGCGGCGCTTCCTCAGGTAGCCGCTGAGATGGAAGACTTCGTCACCGAGCATGGCCATGAATCGGCCCATGGCCCGGATCCGAACGAGAAAGCGGTCGGCGACGTTGCGGAAGAACTTCCCGGGCCGGTCGCCGGCCGAAGGGGCGGACGGCTTTCCGGGCCCGGGGCTCGGAAGTTGCCGGACGAAGCCCTCCTCGGCCCGGGCCAGTCCGTCCGGGATGTTGGCGGCGACGGCCCCCGGCAGGCAATTCGCGAGGTGGGTCAGGAGTGCCAGGGTCGCGATGTCGAAATCCCGGACCTCGCGAAAATCGAGGGTCACGGGTTCGTCTCCGGTCCGCTGGCGGATCTCGTCGAGCAGGGCGGCCACCTCGGCCGCCCGGAACCGCTTCGGCAGGACCACGACCTCGGGGGAAGCCAGGGCCGACGGGATCTCGCTCATCTCGCCTCCGGCAGGACGATCACCGACTGGCAAAGCGCCGGAGCCGTGACCGGGAAGCGGGCCGTGTCGCCGCCCGCCTTGACCTCGACATAGTACTCGATCACCTCCGTAGGGGCCGGCAGGGCCACCGTATAAACGCCCCGGGTTTTGTGCACCAGGGGAACCGCCCGGAAGGCGCCCCGCCCCATCTTCCGCCAGAAGAGATCAGCGGATGCCGGCTTATCCTTGGCCAGGACGAGGACCTTAAGGGCGAGCGGCTCGCCGGGCTCGACGGAGGTCCGCACGGCCGGAAGGATGACCCGCGGCGGTCCGTCATAGCTCTGTGAGAGGACGAGATCGGCCGGCAGATCCCGGCCGAGCATCCGGGCCAGCTCCGCCCCGGGCCGCTCCCAGGCGCCCGGCAGCAGATGCTGCTCCCAGTTGGCGATCGTGCCCAGCTCGCCGGTCGTGCTGACGGTAGCCAGGAGCGCGCCGAAGATCCTCTTCAGGGCGGCCGCCATCTCAGTCCGTACGGGAAGAGCTTGCGCCTCGAGGATGTCCCTCCTCGCGTCGCCGGTCGCGGCCGCCTTGGCTTTTTCGACGGCCTTGTCGTACACGGCCCAGAGGCCGTTGAAGCGGGCGACGTCTCGCATGTAACGGAAGCTCGTGAGCCAGTAGCCGAACCGCTCCTTGTTCCCCGCGCCCGCGATCCGGGATTCGAGAGCGGCCAGATCGTCCGCGAAGGCGTAGGCCGGACCGACTTCGTCCCAAGGCCTGGGGTCGGGCTGGATATTGCCGGGTCCCCCGATCCAGGTCACCGGGACGGGATGGCGGCCGTCGATGCGGGCGAAAATGGCCGCGATCTCCTCGGCCGCCTCCGGACCGAACTGGGCCCGGGCCCAATCCCTGTAGAGATCACGGGCGTCGAGGTTCCGTTCGGTCTCCGGCCAATCGGCATCGTAATCGAGGACGGCCGGGCCGCCGCAGTTGATCTTCTTGACGAAGCCTTTCCCGGCGACGACAAGGCCGGCCAGCGCCGGATAGTGGACGCGGTCGGCGAGATCGATGACCAGATTCCCGTCGGCCACCTCGATGTCGCCGAACTCGAGGTCGAGGGCCTTGAATGGACCGGCCCGGGCGAAGATGTCGAGGTTGTCGGCGACCTTGCGCCCCTGGATGATGACGTCGAAGACCCGGCCGCGGGGCCGGTCGATCGAGCCTTCGACGAACTGGAGGGTCACGGTGTAGACGCCGTTCGGGACTTTCAAGTGATAGCCGAAGACGCGGTCGCGGATATCCTGGTAGACGGCAGCACGGCCCCCGGCGCCGGCGATCGCCTGGCCTTTGAAGCTGACGTACTGCCCGGTGATGGGGCCGATATCGTCGGCGACCCGGCGAGGCAGGGTGTTCCAGCCCTGATCCCAGGCCGCCCGGGCCAGGGAGAGAACATTGGCCGAGAGAACGCGAGTCCGCCAGTGGATGCCGAGAAGTCCGTCACAGCCGTAGCGAAGGGCGTCGGCGGCGTCCCGGCGCATCCGACCGGCCCACAGCTGAGGCGAGGTCAGGGCGGGATCGTCTTCCATCCAGGGGATGGCCCAGAGCGACCGGCCCTGGACGCGGGCGAACCCGGGGTCGACCGGCGCCTTGCCGACCTCGCGGTTGATCGTGCTCATGGCCACATCCTTGGGCAGGACCTGATCGAATAAGGTCCTGTTCGAAGGCGGTCCGAGCACCCAGCCGCAGGTGGCCAGCCGGAACGGCGGCGCGGCCTCTTTCCAGGCCTGGACGGCCATGTCCAGATCGGTCGTCACCGCCTTGATCGCCTCGGCGGAGGCATCATCCCAGGTCCAGCCCTCGTTCGTCCAGAGCCAGTAATAATCGACGGGATAGGCGGCGGCGATCCGCCCGAAGACGGCCTTGTAGAGGCCCTTCACGACCGCCGGGTCCTTCGGGTCGAGGCCGGAATCGGTCAGGCGCTTCTTGACGAGGTCGGGGATGGTCAGGGCCGTCTCGGTCCCGACGCAGGTCCTGACGCCGAGGCGCCGGGCCAGGCTGAAGGCGTTGCGGAAGACGGCCGCCGCGCGGTTGAAAACCTCGGTCAAAGCCTCGGGTGTGGCCGGATCGGGGCTGAAGCCGTCCATGACATCGTTGCCGAAATCGTCGCGCTCGAAGAGCTGGGAGGCGCCGAAATGGAAATCGCCGGTCTTCTTGGACTCGTAGCCCCAGTTGCCCCGGGCCGTGTTCTGGTAGCTCGCCGGGTAGCCCGCCGTGACCGTACCGTCGGGACGGAAATCGCCCTCGCGGCCGATCCAGACCGTGGGTTCGGCGTTGGGCGTCGCGCCGTGTTCTTTGCTCGGGTTCTCCGGATAAGTGTGGAGGCCGAAGAAGTTCATCCGCAGCTTGGGGAGCTGGCCGATGACGGCCTTGTAGTTCTCGAGCGTCCACCAGTCCGGGCCCTCGGGGAAGTCGTGGAAAGGCTGGATGCCGCGGACGGCGAAGAGGGGGCGGCCCGTCTCGTCGAGGTCGAGCCGGGGCATCGGGACGGTCCCGTCGGGGACGACGTCGCCCTCGAGGCCGAAGCGGACACCCAGCTGTTCCGCCAGCTGATAGGCGCCGTAAAGAACGCCCGGGCCTCCGCCGCCGGCGACGAGGACGATCCGGCCGGAGCGTCCGGCGACGGTCTTGAGCCAATAGTCCTCCGGCCCGAGGGCGGCGATCCGGGCGGCCGCGTTGGCGTCTTTGAGGCCCCGGACGAGCGATCCGCCTTTGGCGATAACGGCCACGGCGCCGTCGGGAATGCCGGCGAAGGACCGGGCTTCCCGAAGGGCGGGAAGAACTCCCGTCCTCAAGTAGATGTAGCGGCGGATCTCGGCGGCCGCGGTCCGTTCGTGCCAGCCGGCGTCGGCGGCGACGACGACGTCGGGGACGGTTCTTTTCGGGGCGCAGCCCGAGGCGAGAAGGAAGGCGAGGCTCAAGAAGACAAGAAAGACCCGATTCTTCGATCGCGTGCTCATTGTGGCCACACCATTCCCGGTGAATTCCATTCTATTACAGGCAAGGGCTCTTTTCAACGCGCCGGAAGTCCGGCGCGTCCGCCGGGTTGACGCGGAAAGGGTCCCGGGGATATCATCGGCCTACCGATGACCACCCGGGAACGATTCAACAGGGTTTTCCGCCGGGAGAAGCCGGACCGCGTCCCCGACATGGAGTTCGGCTACTGGGACAAAACGATCGCCGTCTGGCATGACCAGGGCTTGCCGGCCGCGTGCCGGACGAACGAGGATGTCGAGAGGCACCTGGGGCTCGAGGGGATCTCGATCATTCCCGAGGTTCCCATCCGCAAGGGCCTCTTCCCGGAGTTCGAAGAAGAGACCATCGAGCGCCGGGGCGAGCGGCGCATCGTCCGGACGAAGGAGGGGGCGCTCACCGAGATGCTCGACTACGACTCCTCGATGCCCAAGTTCCTCAAGTTCGCCGTCGAGACGCGGGCGGATTGGGAGAGGCTGCGCGACGAGCGGCTCGATCCGCGGCGCCCGGGCCGGGTCGGCGACGTCAAGGCGGCCGTCGACGCCGCCCACGCGGCGGGCCTGCCCATCCTCTTTCATTGCGGCTCGCTCTACGGCTGGCTGAGAGACTGGATGGGCCTCGAGAACCTGTCCATCGCCCTGATGACCGACCGGGACTGGATCGAGGAGATGATGGAACATATCACCCGGATGGACCTCGATCTCATCGAGCGTCACATCCCCGGCGGCGGCGAGGTCGACGTGGCCTGGTGGTGGGAGGACATGTGCTACAACCACGGCCCGCTCATGTCGCCGAAGCTCTTCGAGGAGCTCATGGTGCCCCGCTACGCGCGCATCACCGGGGCCCTCAAGGCGCGGGGCATCTTCGTCAACGTCCTCGACTGCGACGGACGCATCTATGACCTCGTGCCGGGGTGGCTGCGGGGCGGCATCAACTGTATGTTCCCGATCGAGGCCGCGCACACCGACCCCTGGAAGCTGAGGAACGATTACGGCGAGGATGTGCTCCTGCTCGGCGGGGTCGACAAGCTGGCCCTGATCGCCGGGAAGGACGCCATCGACCGCGAGCTCGAGAAGCTCCACCCCCTGGTCGAGCGCGGCGGCTACCTGCCCTGCGTCGATCACCGCGTCCCGCCGGACGTCACCTACGAGAATTACCTCTATTATCTCGAGAAGAAAAAGAGGATCCTCTAAAGGACCAGCTTCAGCCAGCCTTGGGTGGAGGCCAGGCTCGTGCCTTCGGGGAAAACGACCGGTTTCGACCAGTCCGGGGCCGAGGGCGATTCGAGCCGCATGAGCCACTCCTCCGCGTCGAACTTCGACTGCCGGATCTGGAACTCGAATCCGTCATATCGGAAGAGGGCGGCCCGTTGGGCCTCGCCGGCGTTTTTCCCCTCTTTCGTCAGGGCCTGGGCTTTGCCGGCGTCCCAGCGGATCTCATTGGCGTACCAGTCCGTCGTGTCGCCCCAGATGAACGGCGGGTCATCGCCCGCGCTCGCCGCGCCGACGCCGAGAAGGCGCTCGCCGAGTTGGGCGGAGACGTGGAGCTGGCGGATCGCCTTCCCGTCCGGCGAGATGAAGAGGTCGACGACGGAGAGGGTGAAGGGGGAGTACTTGAGACCGATGAAGACGAAGCCCGAGCTCTTTTTTAAAAGGAGCTGAAGATTCGGATCGATCTGGATCTTCATGGCGTCGTCCCATTCGCCCGGGGAGAAGATGCCGTCGGTCAGGATGGGCCGGTTCCCTTCGGGGACGCGGACGGTCATAGGAAGGGCTTGGCCCGCGAGTCCGGCGGAGGCCAGGAACAAGCCCGCCGAGAAAAGGATCGTCAGGGATGCCTTCGAAGGGCTCATCGCCATCTCCTTGCGAATCCGCATTCCGGACGCCGCTCCGCCGCTAGGCCCCGGCCGCGCGCTCCAGCCGCTTCATGACGGCAAACATGAAGACCGCCGACAGAAGACAGGCCCCGACGAGGATGGCCCAGACCGACCAGAGCGGCACGCGCATCCAGAACAAGGCGACCACGCCGACGAGGTTGCTGCCGATGGCCGTGGCCGCGAACCAGCCGCCCTGCATCAGGCCCTTATACTTGGGCGGAGCGACCTTGGAGACGAAGGAGATGCCGATCGGACTGAGGAAGAGCTCGGCGATCGTCACCAGGAAATACGTCGAGATCAGCCAGTAGACGGACACTTGGGAGCCGGCGGGAGCGACGAGTCCGCCGAGGGCGCGGGGGCTGGGCAGCCGGAGCGAAGCCACGACGAGAACCGTGTAGGCCGCGGCGGTGATGAGCATGCCGATGCCGATCTTGCGCGGCGCCGATGGTTCTTTGCCCTTCCGGTTCAGCCAGCCGAAGATGCCGACGACCAGGGGCGTCAGCGCGACGATGAAGAACGGGTTGAAGTGCTGGAACCGCTGGGGCATGAAAGGGTTCGAGGCCGGGTAGCCGCTGTAGCGGAGGAAGCCCAGGACGGCGAAAACGACGAACGCGGCCCCTCCCAGGATGCGGGTCAGCTTCCCCGAGGATTTCTTCAGCAGGACGACGAGCCCCACGACGGCCAGGAAGAGGGGTAGCAGGCCGATCAGGTCGAACCAGAGGTTCGTGACTTTGCCGACCTGGTGGACGGTGTAGTCGCGGGCGAAAAAGGTCATGGTCACGGCGCTCTGGTTGAAAGCCATCCAGAAGAAGATGACGACGAAGAAGACCAGGCCGAGAGCGACGAGGCGCTCGCGCGTCTGCTCGCGGGAGAGCTCGACGACCTGGGACTTGAGGGCCTCGGACTTGGCCTTCTGGCGTTCGGTCAGATCGGCCAGCTTGTAGTACCTGCGGAAGGCCCAGAAGATGACCATCGACAGGATCAAGCTCAAGCAGGCGACGCCGAAGCCGAAGTGGTAGGACTTGCTCAGAGCGTTGATGTAGGTTTCCGAGAAGGTGCGGAGGGTGCTGGCGGTCACGGCCGGGTCCTGGCCCTGAGCGATGGCCAGGTAGGCGGAGGCGTCGGCGAGCTTGCCCTTGAGCAGGTCGTTGGCCAGGGCGGGAATGCGGGCGTCGTAGACGAGATGGGCCTTGTGCAGGATGAAATTCGAGACGGCCTCGGACGCCGAGGGCGCGAACATGGCCCCGATATTGATGCCCATATAGAAGATATTGAAGGCCCGGTCGCGCATCGCCGAGTATTTCGGGTCGTCGTAGAGGTTGCCGACGAGGGCCTGGAGATTGCCTTTGAACAGGCCCGTGCCCAGGGCGATGACGGCCAGGGCGGCGATGATCAGGGGAAAACCGGTATTCATGGTTGTCGGCAGGGTCAGCATGACGTAGCCAATGAACATGACGATGATGCCCAGGCTGATCGTCCGGCCATAGCCGAGGAAGCGGTCGGCCAGGAAGCCGCCGAGCAGAGGAAAGATGTAGACACCGACCATGAAGGTCGAGTACATGAAGCCCGCGGCGCCCGGGGACATGCCGTACTTCGCCTGCATGAACAGGACAAAGATGCTGATCATGGTATAGAAGCCGAATCGTTCGCCCATGTTGGCGAAGAAGGCGACGTACAGACCTTTGGGGTGTCCTTTGAACATGGTTCACCGTCCTTGGGGGGGATTCGGGAAGAGCAAGACGGCTCTCAAGGTGCGGGAATTGTAGCAAAAAAGAAGGGCCCGGGTCTATGTTAAAAAAGAGGGGGTCAAACCTACGCGATGCCAGTTTTTGCTGGCATCGCGTAGGTTTGACCCCCTCTTAACGCTTGCCGCCGAGGATCGATCCGAGGACGCCGCGCAGGATCTGGCGGCCGAGGCTGCTGCCGACCGACCTGGCGGCGCTCTTGGCCATGGCCTCGATCAGGGTGTCTCTGGGACGGCCGGCGGGACGCCTGGGCGCCTGGGGGTAAGCGTCCCGGCCCCCTCCCGGGGGCGGCGGATATTGGTAAGGCGCCTGCCGGGCCCGGGCCTCCGCTTGCGCCTGGGCCTGGGCCTCCGCGGCCGCCTTCTCCGCCCGTGCCTTCAGCATCTCGTAGGCCGACTCGCGGTCGACGAGCTTTTCGTAGTGGCCATAGAGGACCGACCCTTGGATCGTCGCCTGCCGCTCAGCCGGCGTCACCGGTCCGATGCGGCTCCAGGGCGGCAGGACGAAGGCCCGCTCCACGATCCCGGGCTGGCCCTTCTCGTCGAGGAAGGAGACCAGGGCTTCGCCGGTGCCGAGCTGGGTGATCTCCGTCTCGACGTCGACCTTGGGGTTCTGCCGGAAGGTCTCGGCCGCCGACCGGACCGCCTTCTGGTCCCGCGGCGTGAAGGCCCGCAGGGCGTGCTGGACCCGGTTGCCGAGCTGGCCGAGGATGACGTCGGGGATATCGATCGGGTTCTGGGTAACGAAGTAGACGCCGACGCCCTTGGACCGGATGAGCCGGACGACCTGCTCGATCTTCTCGAGCAGGACCTGCGGGGCGTCGGTGAACAGAAGATGGGCCTCGTCGAAGAAGAAGACGAGCCGCGGCTTGTCGACGTCGCCGACCTCGGGCAGGCGCTCGAAGAGCTCGGACATCAGCCACAGCAGGAAGGTCGAATAGGCCCGCGGCGACAGCATCAGCTTGTCGGCGGCCAGGATGTTGATGAGGCCTCGGCCCTGGCCGTCGGTCTGCATGAGGTCGTCGAGATCGAGGTCCGGCTCGCCGAAGAACTTGTCGCCGCTCTGGTCCTCGAGCGTCAGGAGGTTTCGCTGGATGGTCCCGATGCTCGCCGGCGAGATGCGGCCGTATTCCGTCTCGAACTCCTCGGCGATGGTCCCCGGCATACTGGGTCAGGGCCCGGAGGTCTTTGAAATCGAGGAGGTGAAGCCCGGTGTCGTCGGCGATGCGGAAGACGATGGACAGAACCCCGCTCTGGACGTCGTTGAGGTTGAGAAGGCGGGAAAGGAGGAGCGGCCCCATGTCCGACACGGTCGTCCGCACCGGGTGGCCCTGCTCGCCGAAGATGTCCCAGAAGGTCACGGGGCTTCCTTCGAAGGCGTAATCGCCGAGCTTCAGCTTGGCGATGCGCTCCTCGATCTTCGGCGACGCCTCGCCCGGCTGGCTGACGCCGGCCAGATCGCCCTTGACGTCGGCCATGAAGACGGGCACGCCGATGCGGCTCAGGCGCTCGGCCATGACCTGGAGCGTGACCGTCTTGCCCGTTCCCGTCGCGCCGGCCACGAGGCCGTGGCGGTTGGCCATCCTCGGAAGAAGAAACAGGTCTTTCTCGCCTTTGGCGATCAGCAGGCCTTCGAGTGCCATCGTTCCCTCCTTTGATGCAATCCCCCGGGGGAGCTCTACCAGCTCAGGCTGTCGCGGAACAGGCCGGTGACGGTCCGCTGCAGCGCGGTCCGGAAGGCCTCGACGGTCGAGACCTCTTCTCCCGTCCAGTAATCCTTCACGTACAGGGGCGGGCCGACATTGACCTTGATCGTCGCCGGCACGCTCCACATGATGTGCGTTCCGAAGATGGACAGGGGCGTCACCGGGACGGAGAGGCCGCTCTCCCTGTAAAGGTTGTAGGCCATGATGGACACGCCGCGCCGGAATTCCTGGACGTAAGGGTTCGGGTCCTTGGGCAGGACGCGGCCTCGCCCCTGCAGGGCGATGACGGCCCGTCCCTCCTTCAGATAGTCCTGGCACTTGAGGATGGACTCGCGCTTGCTGCCGTAGATGTCGACGGGGATGGTTCCGATCCTGGCGATGTGACCGGAGACGAAGTCGACCATGTAGGAATAGAACGGGTTGAGGATGAGGTGGACAAAACCGCCGAAATTCCCCATGTGGCGGTGGAGGTGGCGGAGGACCAGCTCGCTCGCCTCCTGCCTGTTGAAGAACATCTTGTTGGCGGTGAAATAGATCATCCGGGGCACGGTCCGGAGGAGGATGGACACGTCCTTGTAGGCTCCGATATGGTTCCCGATGATGATGTTCGGCCCCTCCCGGACGAAATTCTCGCCGCCGCGGAGATCGATCTTTTTGGGAAAAAGAAAGAACTTGGTCAAGTGGCTGACGAACCACCTGATGGACTGAAATTCCTGCTCGTAGGTGCCCATGGCCGCGGGGCTATTCTACCCAAACATCGGCCGAATATCAAAACTCGCCGGCCGGCCGGGACCGGCGCTTGCGAAGGCCGGACAGGCGTGCTAATTTAGGGCCCGTCACCGATTCCAGGAGGCGCCCATGATCACCCTCATCCGCGGCGGACAGGTCTTCGCTCCCGAGCCGCTCGGCCCAAAGGACGTCCTCCTCGCGGGCGGCGTCATCGAGGCCGTGGCCGACCCGGGGCGTTTGAAGATCGGCGGCCTCGAGACGGAGGTCGTGGACGCGGCCGGCAAGAGCGTCCTGCCCGGGCTCATCGATCCGCACGTCCACATCCTCGGAGGCGGCGGCGAAGGAGGGCCGGCGACGCGCGCCCCGGAGATCCGGGTCGAGGACATCGTCGCGAGCGGCGTCACGACGGTCATCGGCTGTCTGGGGACCGACGGCGTCACCCGCCATATGACCTCCCTTCTGGCCAAGGCCCGGGCTCTCGATATCGAGGGCGTCTCGACGTTCGTCTTCGCGGGCTCCTACGATGTCCCGGTCCGGACCCTGACCGGCAGCGTCCGCTCGGACCTCATCCTGATCGACAAGGTCATCGGCGCCGGCGAGATCGCCGTGAGCGACCATCGCTCCTCCCAGCCGGCCTTCGACGAGATCGCCCGCCTGGCGGCGGAGTGCCGGGTCGGCGGGATGCTCGGCGGCAAGGCGGGAGTGCTCCACCTGCACCTCGGCGACGGACCGCGCGGGCTCGAGCTCCTCTTCCGCCTCATCCGCGAGACGGAGATCCCCGTGACCCAGGTCATCCCCACCCACGTCAGCCGCAATCCGGGGCTTTTCGACCAGGCCCTCGACTGGGTGGCGGCCGGCGGCTCGGTCGACATCACCGTCGGCCCCGATCCCCTCCCGTCCGAACCCGACGTCACGTTCGAGGACGCCGTGGCCGCCTTCGGGCGGCGGGGCCTGCCGCTCACCCGGATGACGGCCAGCTCGGACGGCAACGGCAGCATGCCCGTCTTCGACGCGGCGGGCCGGTTGCAGCGGCTGACCATCGCCACGGAGAGGGACCTGCTGCGGAAGTTCCGGGAGGCCGTGAGCAAGGGCCTTCTGCCGCTCGAAACGGCCGTCCGGATCTTCGCGACCAACGCGGCCGACTTCTACAAGCTCGGGCGCAAGGGCCGGATCGAGCCGGGCCGGGACGCGGACCTCCTCGTCCTCGACGGGGACCTCGGGCTCGTCGACGTCTTCGCCCGCGGCCGGCGCTTGATGGCCTCGGGACGGCTCCTCGCCCGGGGCACGTTCAGCGCCTAGGAAAAAGAACGATGGCGGCGGCGACCTCACCCAGCCCGGCGGGCGGAGCGCCCGTTCCGGCCCCCGGCCGCAGGCCGAGCTTCGGCGTCGCCCTCATCCCCCTCGTGGCCATGGCCCTGCTCCTCGGCGTCGGCTACGGCGTCTACAAGATCAAGGCCCAGGTCCTGCTCGTCGCCGCGGCCACGATCACGGCCGTGCTCGGCCTGGCCCTCGGCTTCAAGTGGCGGGACATGGAGCGGGGCATCGTCGACAGCATCCACAAGGCCATGCCGGCCATCCTGATCATGCTCTCGGTCGGCATCCTGGTCGGCTCCTGGATGGCCAGCGGCACCATCCCCATGGTCATCTACTACGGGTTGAAGCTCATCTCGCCGAAGTTCTTCCTGGCCACGGCCTGTCTCGTCTGCTCGGTCGTCTCCATCGCCTCGGGGACGTCGTGGGGGACGATCGGCACGGTCGGCGTCGCCTTCATCGGCATCGCCACGGGCCTCGGCCTTCCCCTCGGGCCCGCGGCCGGGGCCATCGTCGCCGGCGCCTATTTCGGCGACAAGATGTCGCCGCTCTCGGACATCCCCAACCTGGCCACGGTCATCTCCGGCTCGAACCTCTTCGACCACATCAAGCACATGATGTGGTCGGCCGTGCCGGCCTGGCTCGCGGGGCTTGTCTTCTACGTCTTCGTCGGGCTGAGATATGACACGACGGCCGTCCGGTCGGAGACCCTCGACCTCATCCTGGGCACGCTCAAGGCGAATTTCCGCTTCAACCTGCTCCTGCTCCTGCCCATGGCCGTGATCTTCTATTTCGCCGCGGCCAAGAAGCCGACCATCCCGGCCATGATCCTGTCATCGCTCGTGGCCGCCGTCCTGGCCGTCGTCGTCCAGAAGATCCCGCTCACGGACGTGGCCACGGCCATGAACTCCGGCCTCCCGGCGCGGACGGGCGTCGATCTCGTCGACCGGCTCCTGGCCAAGGGGGGCATGATGAGCATGATGGAGACCCAGCTCATCGCCTTCACCGCCTTCGCCTACGGCGGCATCATGCAGAGCACGGGGTGCCTGGCCGTCATCCTGGACAAGGTCATGCGCTTCACCCGGCAGGTCTGGAGCCTCGTCCTGACGACGATCGGGGCGGCCGTCCTCTCGGCCCTGATCACCGGCAGCTCCTATCTCTCGATGATCCTCCCCGCGGACCTCCTGGCGCCAGTCTTCAGGAAGAAGGATCTGGCGGCCAAGAACCTGTCCCGCATCATCGAGGAAAGCGGCGGCATCATCGTCCCGCTCATCCCCTGGAGCATGGCCGGCGTCTACATCACGGGAACGCTGGGCGTGTCGACCTTCGCCTACCTGCCCTGGGCCTTCATGAATTATCTCTCGGTCGGCATGCTGGTCCTGTTCGGTTTCACGAAATGGACGATGTCGCCGCGCGTGCGGGAGGACGAAACCCAAGCTGGGAGCTAGGTCTCCTCGTCCCCCCCGCCCTTTTCGGCCTTTTCGAGCGCCTTCTTGAAAAGATCGTCGGCCTTGGAGTGCTTCTCTTTCTGGAGCTCGAAGGTGGCGTCGAACTTACGGTCGAACTCGCTCTGCCGCTTGTGCTCCTTGACCATGAGCTCGTCGAGCGAACCCTTCTTCTTTTTGGCCTTCTCCGACCTCAAGACCGTTTTGGTCTCGCCGTCGACCCAGAGGGTCGCTTCGCAGCAGGGGCAGACGATCGAAAAGACGCGGCTATCCTCTTTTGTCTCGGCCATGCCTCGAATGTAGCATACACGCCGCCCGCCCTTCAACCGGCCGATCCATCCCTGGCCTCGATGCCGTGCTTCTTCAGCAGCTTGAACAGGCCCTGCCGGGTCAGGCCGACCTCGGCCGCCGTCCGGGTGCGGTGGTAGCGGCACCGGGCCAGGGCCTCCCTCAGGAAGCGTTTCTCGAAATCGGCCTTGGCTTCGGCGAACCGGTGCGAGGCGAGAGAGTAGGTCTCTCCGGCGGGGTTGATCTTCGGGGAGAGATGGTCTTCGAGGATGAGCGGACCGCCGCCGGCCATGACCAGGCATCTCTGGATCTCGTTCTGGAGCTCGCGGACGTTGCCGGGCCAGGGATAATGGAGCAGCATCTCCAGCGCGACCGGCGAGACGAACGGCCGCGGCCGGCTCATGGTGCGCGAGAACTCGTCCAGGAAATGGTTGAGGAGGAGGAGCGCGTCGTCCGGCCGGTCGCGGAGGGGCGGCAGGTCGATGGCGATGATCTTCAGCCGGTAGTAGAGGTCCTGGCGGAAGCGTCCCCGCTCGACCTCGTGGTCGAGATCCTTGTTCGTGGCGCTGACGAAACGGACATCGACGGTCCGCGGGCGCGTCTCGCCGACGCGGCGGATCTTTTTCTCTTCGAGGACGCGGAGGAGCTTCGACTGGAGGGCGAGCGGCAGGTCGCCGATCTCGTCAAGAAAGAAAGTGCCTCCCGAAGCCTCCTCGACAAGACCGATCTTGTCCCGGAAGGCCCCCGTAAAGGAGCCCCGGGCGTGGCCGAAGAGCTCGCTTTCGAGGAGCGCTTCCGGGATGGCGGCGCAATTGACGGCGACGAACGGTCCGCCGCAGCGGCGGCCGGTTTCGTGGATGGTTTTCGCGGCCAGCTCCTTGCCGGTGCCGCTCTCCCCGGCGATGAAGACCGGGGCATCCGTGTCGCGGACCCTCTCGATCATGGCCCGGACGCGCCGGACCGAGGGCGCTTCGCCCATGAAAGCGCCGGGTCCGGAGGCGCCCGCGAGTCGCGGCTCCGGCTCCGGCGGGCTCCCGCCGCCGTTCTTCCTCAAGAGGTAGATGACCGGCGCCAGGGCCAGGGTCAGGAACTCCATGTTGTCCGCGTCGAAGGGCTTGCCCTCGCCGTTCCTGGCGAGAAGCACGAGGCCCGCCGGGCGGCCGCCGAGGGCCCAGGGATAGGACAGGACGCTCCGGGGACGAAGCCCGTTCCCGTCGATCTCGAGGTCGGCGAAGAGCGGGTCCTGCCGGAGGTCCCGGACGAGGACCGGCCGGCCGATCTCGAGGGCGCGGCCGGCCAGGATCTCTCCGATCTCTCTCCTGGCCGCGGCGGTCCCCGGCGCCTCGTCGCCGCCCATCGCCGCCTCGAAAACAGGCTTTCCTTTGACATCGTAGGCGCGAAGGATGCCCTGGTCCGCGGCGACGTGGTCGAAGATGACCTCGGCGATCCGGGACAGGAAATGATGGGTCATGCGGTTTCGTCCGAGCCGGCTCCATGCTCTCATCTAAGCGACGATCGAAGCCGCCGGATTTTCTCATTGCGTCGCCTTGGATGAATCTCCTAGAATGATCTTCTCGGCCGTCCCGGCCCCGACGGATACCCGCAAAGGAGGCGTTCATGCCAAAAATCCTCGCGATCCTGGGAGTCTTGGGCGTCGGGGGCGTCCTCCTGGGTCAAAGCCCGGCCGCCCAGGGGGGACCGACGATGGCCGAAGCGCTGAAAAAGGTCCGCGTCCTGGCCATCCCCGAAACCGGCCGCCCGGTCGACCGGACCGTGGCCGAGGAGATGCGTCGCAACCTCGTCCCGCAGGCGGAGATCAAGGCCCTCGGACGGAGCGGGGCCGAAGGGGGCGGCGTATTCCGCATCGCCGTGGCCGACGAAAAGCTCGCGGCCGGGCCCCGGTCCGACGCGCTGCGGAAGGCCGGCGGAAAAAGCTGGATGTTCCTGAAGCTCGGCCCGGACGGCTCGGGCGAGCTTTCGACCTCCGCCCCGCACCTCCTCTACGCGCTCTATTCCCTGCTCAAGGACGACTGGCTGGCCCTCGAAGCGGCCGGATTCGAGACCGGCCGGCTGATCGTCCCGCGCCTGTCCCGCCTCGAGGGCGGCGATAACTACCTGGCCAATCCGAAGCGGGTCGCCGCCGGCTACGATCCGGAGGCTTCCGTCCGCGAGCTGGCCCGCCTCGGCTTCAGCCACGTCCCCGTCAACGCCCTGGCCAAGGACATGCCGGCCGAGCAGGGCCCGCCCGGAGAGATCTATTACCGCTTCTACTATTTCAGCCCCGACCTCGACCAGTTCGTCGAAACGCCGCTCAACGCCGGGGCGTACTCGCCGGAATATCTCGCGGCCAACCTGGCCCTGCTCAAGGAGAACGCCCGCCTGGCGGTAAAATATGGCCTGACGCCCGGCCTCAACATCAGCTCACCGCGCTCGGTCCCCGACGCCATCCTCGAGAAATACCCCTATCTCCGCGGGGCCCGGGTCGACCATCCTTTCCGGAGCTATCGTCCCCGGTTCACGCTGACCCTGTCCCACCCGGCCGTGCGCTGGCATTACGCCGAGCTTATGCGGCGGCTGATGCGCGAGGTGCCCGAGCTCGGCTACATCTATCTCTGGACGAACGACAGCGGCTCGGGCTTCGAATACACGGCCAGCCTCTACGCCGGGCGCAACGGCGGGGCCTATCTCGTCAGGGAATGGAAATCCCACGAGGCCGTCGCCAAGGCCGCCGCGGAGAACGTCCTGCGCTACTTCCGGACGCTGCGCGACGCGGCCGCCGAGACCCGGCCCGATTTTCGACTCCTCTTCAATCTCTTCTCCTTCTCGAACGAGGAGGAGTTCATCCTCGACGGCCTGACCGAGGGGCTCGACCTCTGGGTCGCGCCGACAGAGCTCGACGACTCACCGCGGGGAAGGCGATTGAAGGCGCTGCCGCAGCGTGGGAGCGAGATCTTCACGACGACGCGTCTGCAGAACAACTACCTCCTGGGCATCCCCTCGCCCTGGCTGGCCGCCGAAGAAGTGCGCGGACTTCAGGCGGCCGGCTTCGACAAGGCCCAGGTCACGGTCGACCCGGCCCCGCTCGCTCCCTACGACGTCAACAGGGAGATCCTGCGGGCGCTCAACTTCGACCCGGAGGCCGACGTCGACGGCGTGGTCGCGGCGGCGGCCGCCCGGCTCGTCGGGAACGACGGCGCTCCGGCCCTCATCAAGGCCTGGCGGCTCTGCGACGCCGCCGTCCGCGGCTTCCCTTCGATCATGCTCTACGGCGACAACAACTGGGGCTTCCCGTGGTACCGGCTCCTGGTCCGGCCGTTCGCCCCCGACATCGAGAAGATCCCCGAAGCCGAGCGGTCCTATTACGAAAAGTACATGACCGTGACCTTCAACAACCCCAACCTCGTCGACCTGGGGACGGACATCCTCTGGACCCTCATGACCCGCGAGCAGGCCGACGCGGCCGAGGCCCAGGCCGACCGGGCGACGTGGAAGCCTCTCGACGAGGCGATCGGCGTTCTGGACGGCGCCGCCGGCCCGGCGAAGGGCGGGGCGCGCGCGGTCTTCGCCGACCAGCTCGACCGGCTTCGGGCCCTGCGCTCGTACTTCCGGACCCTGCGCAACACCGCCGCCTGGGTGGCCGGAGTCCACGGCTTCATCGAGGCCAAGGACCCCGCGGAGAAGGGCCGGCGCCTGGCCGCTGTCAGGGCCATGGTCGACGACGAGATCGCCAACGCCAAAGACTTTGCCTCGCTCTTCGAGTCGTCGAAGACGCGCTTCATGCCGGTCGACCCTTCGGGCGAGACTTTCAATATGTACGGGACGAACCTGGCCGAGCTCATCCGAAAAAAGATCTCCCTGATGGAAGAACACCGGAACGACGAGCCGCGCATCGACCCCGATTTCATGTGGCGCATGCCCTCGGGAACGGGCCTTGACCCCCGGGTGTACATGAAATACCGTTGAGCCGGCCGTCGCATTTGAACGAAGGGAGGCTGCCATGAGCGGGCTCACCGTCGGCTATGGGGAACGCGTCATCACCCCGCCCCTCGGCGTCGATCTGGCCGGCTACGGGTTCTATCTCGATCGCCAGGCCGCGTCCGTCCTCGACGATCTCAAGTGCCGGGCCGTCCATCTCAAGTCGGGCGACCGCTCCCTCCTTCTCGTCAGCTGCGACGTCATCGGCTTTACGGTCCGCGACGCCGACGCGATCCGCGGCCGGATGGCCGCCGCCCATGGCCTTCCCCGGGAAAGCGTCCTCCTGGCCGCGACTCACACGCACAGCGGACCGGCCACGCAGCCGATGCCCGGTCTCGGCGATATCGACCCGGTCTACATGGACCGCCTGCGCGGGCTCATCCTCGAAGCGGCCGCCGAGGCCGTCTCCGCCCGCCGCCCGGCGCAATTCTCCTACGCCCTGGAAGCTATCGAGCCCTTGGGCTATAACCGGCGGAAGAACGATTTCAGCGATATCGACCCGGTCCTGAAGGCCGCGATCTTCAAGACGCCTGACCGAAAGCTCTATCTCCTGAGCTACGCGTGTCATGCGGTCGTCTTCGGCCGCAGGAGCCACATCTCCGCCGATTGGCCAGGGGCGGTCGTGCGCGAGATCGAGAAGGCGGGCGACCGGGCCGTCTTCTTGCAGGGGTTCTGCGGCGACGTCGACCCGGTCCTGCAGATGAACCGCTGGGGTGAAGGGACGGCCGGGGATATTCTCGATATCGCCGATCTCATCCGGCGGCGCCTGGTCCGGGCGGAAGGCTACGCCGTCCCGCAGCCGGAGCCGCGCCTGGCCGCGGCCGAGCGCCGGATCGACGTTCCTCTGAGCATCTACGATAAGCGGACGATCGAGCATGAAGCCGCGTCGTTCGAAAAAAATTACTCGCAGTTCCCCGGGGCCGGGCGCTTCGCTCAGGATTGGCGCAAGCGGGCCCTGGCTGCCGCTCCGGTCATGCGCAAGTCGCCGGCCATCCGCGGAGTTCCCGTCCAGGCGCTGGCCATCGGCGGATTGAAGCTCGTCGCCCTGCCCGGAGAGATATTCGGCGGGATCGGCTTGAAGCTCCAGAAGACGGACGCGCCGCTCATGCCGGTCGGTTACGCCAACGGCGATATCGGCTACGTCCCGACCGACAAGGATTTCCGGGACGCGGCCGATTATGCCTGCTATTGCGCGCCGATGTTCTACGAGCTTTTCCCGTTCGAGAGGGGCGTCGAGCGGACCTTCCTGAAGGCCGCCCGCAAGGTCATCCGGTCGATCTAAGGAAGAGAGGAGAGGCCCATGGGATGGATCTATCTCGGCCTGGTCGTGGCCGGCTTCGTGGCCATGAATTTCGTCATGAAGCTCGGCAGTCTCAAAGGCCACTCCTCCCCCGCCCTGACGGCCGCTCTTTTCGCGGCCGCGGCCGTCCTCTGCCTGGCCGTCGTCGTCGTTTCCGGACAGCCTCTCTTCGTCTCGGCGCCCGTCATCATTCTCGCCGTCTGCGGCGGCGTCGGCGGCGCCATCGCCTATTTCTTTTTCCTGAGCGCCCTCAAGGCGGGGCCCTACGCCTTGACCATCTCGATCTACACGATGTCCTTTCTCATCCCGGTCGTTTTTTCGACCATCGTCTGGTCCTCGCCGTTCGACCGGTCGACCGCGGCGGCCATAGTGCTGATCGTCTCCGGCGTCGCTCTGATCTCGATCTCGGCGGCCGGCGCGAAGGCCGAGGCCAAGGCGCCCTGGCTGAAATGGCTGGTCCTGATCGGGACGGCGTTCGTTCTCACGGGCATCCCTCAGATCGCCCAGGCCGCCGCGGCCCGGCTCGGCGCGATCAACCTCTGGGTCTTCCTCTTTCTGACCTTCTTCGCCGGCGCTGCGGCGCTCTGGCTCTTTCTCCTGTTCAAGGGAGAAAGGCCCGTCCGGGGCCTTTCCCGGTACGGCGCGCTGGCGGCGGTGGGCAGCGTCGCCGGCAACTTCTTCATCCTTCGGGCCCTGGGCAGGCTGCGGGAGCCTGTCGTCTTCCCGGTCTCCACGGCCGGGCCGATCCTGGCCGCGGTCGTGCTATCGGTCTTTTATTTCCGGGAGAAGATCAAGCCTCTGGGCTACTTGGGGATCCTGGCCGGCCTGGCCGGGATCGTCCTGATGGCCCTTAAGTGAGGTTGATGGGGATCTGGGATGCGAAGGTCTCCGCTTTCTTCTGCCAGCCCTCTTCGAGCGGTCCCCTGAGACCGGTCACGAGGATCTTGCCCTCGGCGACCTTGACCAGACCCTTCCCTTGCAGGATCTCGTTCATGATCGGGGTGACGCGCTGCCACTTGGCCAGCTCCCCCTCGGTGGGCATCCGCCCGGTCTTCTTGTCCGGCCGAGGCGCGCCCTCGGTCGTCAGGATGGCGTACTTCGCTCCCGCCGGCAGCTGGGCCGTCTTCAGGAAAGGGCGCGCTCGTCCGATGGGCTTGCCCATGCGCCCCGGAGAGCTGAACAGGTACAGATCGGCCGGCGGCATCTCCTTGGGACTCACGTCCCGGATGTGATGGACGTTGACCGTGACCGTTCTCGCGGCCAAAAAAAGCGCGCAAAAATCAAGTCCTTCCCGGGATTGACAGCCCCCGTCGGCGGCGATAACCTTGGGCCATCCGTCGAAGAGAGGTCCAGCCATGAGAACCCGCAGGCTTGCCATCATGATCCTGTGTCTTCTTGCCCTTGGCATCGCCGCCGCGCCCGCCCCGGCCCCCGGGCCGGCCCAGGCCCAGGCGCCCGACCGTCTCCAATGGTTCCGCGAGGCCAAGTTCGGCCTGTTCATCCACTGGGGCGTCTATTCCATGATCGGCCGCGAGGAGTGGGCCCGGCAGATCCTCCAGATCCCGCTCAAGGAATACCAATACTACGCCGACAACTTCAACCCGGTCGATTTCAATCCGGATGAATGGGCCGCCCTGGCCAAGGACGCGGGGGTGAAGTACGTCGTCATCACCTCGAAGCACCACGACGGCTTCTCAATCTTCGACAGCGCCTACACCGACTACGACGTCATGCACGCCAAGTACGGCAAAGATATTCTGGGCCCTCTCGCGGCCTCGATGAAGAAGGCCGGCATCCCTCTCGGGTTCTATTACTCGATCATGGACTGGCATCACCCCGACTACCTGCCCCGCCGGGCCTGGGAGAAGGACCGGACGACGAAGGGCGCCGACTTCGGCCGTTACATGGATTTCGCCACGAACCAGATCAAGGAGCTGGTGACGAAATACGACCCGGCCGTGATGTGGTTCGACGGCGAATGGGAGCATTCGAACGAGGAGCAGCGGGCCTTCGCCATCGGCAAGATGCTGCTCGGGATGAAGCCGTCGCTCCTCATCAACGACCGGCTGTTCAAGCGGGAGCCGGGCTACGGCGATTTCGGGACCCCCGAAAATTATGTCCCGGCGACGGGCCTCCGCAACCCGGACGGGACGCCCCGCCTCTGGGAGGCCTGCTATACCATGAACTGGAACGGCTGGGGCTACAACCGGTACGAGACGGAATTCCACAGCGCGAGCCAGCTCATCCGCCAGCTCGTCGAGATCGTCAGCAAAGGCGGGAACCTGCTCCTCAACGTCGGGCCCCAGCCCGACGGCCGCATCCAGGCCGATTTCGCGGCCAGGCTCCGCCGCATCGGCGAGTGGCTCAGGACGAACGGCGAGGCCATCTACGGCACGACGGCCAGCCCGTTCGAGCGGCTGCCGTTTTTCGGCCGGGCCACGGTCAAGGGTTCGACCCTCTACATCCATGTCATGGGCTGGCCGCATGACGCGAAGATCGTGCTGCCCGGGCTTCGGACAAAGGTCAAAAAAGCCTACCTCCTGGCCGACAGGGGGAAGAGCCTGGCCGTCCGCCCCGCGGCCAAGGACGTCGTCGTGACCCTGCCCGCCCGGGCGGTCGACCCCGACGCGACGGTGGTCGCCCTCGAGCTCGACGGCCCGCCGGTCGTCGAGCCCTGGATGATCGGCGCCGGCGCGGACGGCCGGATCGACCTGCCCGCTTATCTCGCCGACATCCAGTCGGACATGGGCCAGCGCGCCTACCTCGATTATTTCTACAGAACGACGATGTTGACCAACTGGCAGAGCGTTGCCGACTACCCCGAGTGGGTCTTCAGGACGGACAAGGCCGGGACCTACGACGTCCGGGCCTCCTATGCCTGGGGCGGAAAGGCCGGATACGAGGTCGAGGTCGACGGCCAGAAGCTCGCCGCTCAGACCGAGGCATCCCCAAGCGGATATTTCCCGGCGACGTTCCCCGTGGGCAAGATCGCTTTGAAGCCGGGAGAGCACAAGCTTCGGGTCAGGATCACGTCGCTAACCAACAACCACGCCATGAACCTGGAACAGATCGTTCTCGTTCCCGTCAAATAGCGAATTCCCGGGCGGGCAGGGACAAGGCCCGCTGCCGGTGGATGATCCCGGGCCGCCGCGAAGAGGACGAGCCGGCGTCCATGTGCTAACATGGGAAGAGGGTTGAGGAAAGGTTCAGCGAAGATATGATCCAAGCCAATCGGTTGGCCCTGGAGAGGAGCCCCTACCTCCTCCAGCATGCCCACGATCCGGTGGACTGGTACCCATGGGGCGAGGAGGCCTTTGACCGGGCCCGGCGCGAGGACAAGCCCATCTTCCTGTCCATCGGCTATTCGACCTGCCATTGGTGCCACGTCATGGAGCAGGAGTCCTTCGCCGACGAGGAGACGGCCCGCCTTCTCAACGCCGCATTCGTGGCCATCAAGGTCGACCGGGAAGAGCGGCCGGACCTCGATCAATACTATATGGCCGTCTGCCAATCGCTCACCGGCACCGGCGGCTGGCCGCTGACGATCATGATGACCCCGGACCGGCAGCCCTTCTTCGCCGGGACCTATTACCCCAAGTCCCGCCGTTTCGGACGGCCCGGTCTTCTCGAGCTTCTTCCCACGATCGGCGAAGCCTGGCGGACGAAGCGGCCGGAGATCCTCCGGTCGGCCGTGGAGGTGTCCGCCGCGGTCGAACGCGGCACGATCAGGCTCCGGCGCCAGCGCGGGGACAAGCTGACCGCGGCGACCCTGGACGAGGCCTTCCGCGAGCTGGCGGCGGATTTCGACCGGGCCCGGGGCGGATTCGGCGGCGCGCCCAAATTCCCGATCGCCCACCACATCGGCTTTCTGCTGAGATACTGGCAGAGGACCGGCAACGGCGAGGCCCTGGGGATGGCCGGGAAGACCCTCAAGGCCATGCGCCGCGGCGGCATCTTCGACCACCTCGGCTTCGGCTTTCACCGCTATTCGAACGACGCGGATTGGCTCGTCCCCCACTTCGAGAAGATGCTCTACGACCAGGCCCTGCTGGCCGAGGTCTACGCCCAGGCGTTCGCGGCGACCGGGCGGACCGAGTTCAGAGGGACGGCCGCCGAGGTCGCGGACTACGTCCTCCGGGATCTGACCTCAGCCGCGGGCGGTTTCTATACGGCCGAGGACGCCGACAGCGAGGGCGAGGAGGGCAAGTTCTATCTCTGGACGCGGGAGGAGCTCGACGCGGCGTTGGGCCCCGAAGACGCCCCGATCGCGGCCCTGGCCTTCGGGGTCGGCGAGGCCGGAGCCGCGGGCAGGTCCGGAGCCACGGACAACGGCTCCCATGTCCTCCACGAAGGCCGGCTTCCGGACGGGCCGGCCCGCCAGGCGGCGGGCGCCCTCCAGGTCGAGGAAGCGCGGATCGAATCGATACGTCGGAAGCTTTTGTCCGCCCGCGACGAGCGGCCGCGTCCGTTCAAGGATACGAAGATCCTCGCCGACTGGAACGGCCTGACGATCGCGGCCCTGGCGGCCGTATTCCGGGTCACGGGGGAGAAGCGGTACCTGCGGGCCGCCGCCGGGGCGGCCGACTTCGTGCTGGACAAGATGCGCGGCGCCGACGGTCGGCTCCTCCACGTTCTCACGGACGGAGAGGCGCGCGTTCCCGCCTTCCTCTGTGATTACGCCTTTCTCGTCAAGGGTCTGACGGCCCTGTACGAGGCGGGATACGAGCCTCGTCATCTCGAGAAGGCTCTCGAGCTCGCGGACATCGCGATCGATCTCTTCTGGGACAAGGATGAAGACGGCTTCTTCTTCAGCGCCGAAAAAGAGGCCGGGGGCCGGCGCAAAGACGTCTACGACGGGGCCGTGCCGTCCGGCAACTCGGTCATGTTCATGGACCTCCTCCGCCTGGCCCGTCTCACCGGACGGCGGGAGCTCGAAGAGCGCGCATCGCGCCTGGCGGCGGCCTTTACTCCTGAAATCCTGGGACACCCCCGCATGTACACGGAATTCCTGTGCGGGCTCGATTACGCGATCGGACCGTCGCGGGAGGTCGTGATCGTCGGACGATCGGATGCCGCGGAAACAGGGGAAATGCTCGGCGCTCTGAGAGCGACCTGCACCTGGGACACGGCCGGCCTGTTCAAGCCGACGGACAAAGCCGGCGTGGCCGAGACGATCTCGCGCCTCGCCCCTTTCACCCGGGACATGAACGAAGGCGGCGGGGTCGCCGCCGCCTACGTTTGTCTGCGGGCGCTTGCCTTCGCCCGGTCTCATCGGCGGCCGGGCTCGCGGACGCCTTGAAAAAGCCTCCGGGTCTTACTTGAGAACGACCTCGCACTCGCCCGTGAGGGCGGGGTTCTTCATGTCCGTGACCTTGATCGTCAGCTTGTCTCCCTTGGCGAAGCCGGGGTTCTTGAAATAGATGGGCGACATGAAGCCGTCCAGGGCGACCATGTGCGCTTCGGTCGCGGCGACACCGGATCGAGCCGTGAGCGGGGGAAAGAAGCTGCCCTCATTGGGGAAGTTGTAGAACCTGACCCAGGAGGAGATGATCCCTTCCTTGCCCATGCGGCGGTAGAAATCGAGGTCCCGGATCTCGCCGCTGTAGTGATCTCTGAGGTCCTCGAGCGACGGCATGTGGTATTCCTGCCCGTTGTAGACCATGACCACGTCCTTGGCGGCGACCGTGATGGGCATTTCCTTTCCCTTGGCTCCCAGGAAGAGAACGAACATGGCGTACGGTCTGTTGATGGACTCGTTGACCAGCTGGGCGTCGACGGCTATGAGGATGGGGCCCGCTTCGTTGGAGAAAGAGCCCATGCCGAGGTCCTTCGTCTGCGGGTAGGCTGCTGCCGCGAGGAACAGCACGATAAATGCGATCTTCAAAATCTTCATCAGAATCTCCTTTCTGTGGCGGCCCTCCTGAAGGGAAAGGGCCCGCCGTTTCTGTCCGGCCAGCTATTTGCTTGCCGTTCCTGTGATTATGCAAGCATCATGCCAATGTGGGCCGGGGGAAGGCGCGGGCCGGCTCCAGAGGCAGTCCTGAGCCGCACTGTCCGGAAACGGGGACAGCGGCTGTCCTATTCCCTACCGTTTTTGTAGGCTTTATCCGGAATGGGAGAAGATCGGCCCTATTCGATGATCTTGCGGAAGCTCACGGAGGCGAGGACGAACATGACGGCATCGAAGACGATGATGGCCCCCGTGTCGCGGGCGAGGTGGCTCAGGTCGCCGCTGATCATCAGGCCCCGAACGGCGTCCACGGAGTAGGTCAGGGGGTTGAGGACGGCGATGCGCTGCAGGAGCGGCGGCATCATCTTCACCGGATAGAGGGCGCTGCTGCCGAAGAACAGCGGCATGATGATGGCCTGCCCGATGCCCATGAACCGCTCGCGCGTCTTCATGAAGGAGGCGACGAGAATGGAGATGGCCGCGAAGCCGCCGGAGACGAGGAAGAGGACGGCCAGGGCGGCCAGGAAATTGAGCGGCCTGGCGATGAACTTCACGCCGAGGAGGAGGGCCACCGGGGTGATGATGAGGGCCTGGAAAATGGCCCGGACGCCCGAGGCGATCGTCTTGCCGATGACGGTCGAATAGCGCGGCACGGGGGCCACGAGCAGCTTCTTCAGGATGCCCGTGTCCCTCTCCCAGACGATGGTCAGGCCATAGAAGACGGAAACGAACACGGTCGACTGGAGAAGCACGCCCGGGGTGATGAAATCGAGGTACGGGATGCCCCCGGTCGGGATGGCCCGGAGGCTGCTCATGATCGTCCCGTAGACGACGAGCCAGAGGATGGGCTGGATGGCCCGGGTGTAGATCTCCGTCCGGTCGTGCCGGAGCCGCCGGAGCTCGAGCTCCATCATCGCCAGCATTTCCCGCAATGAGCTCATGGCCGTTGTCCTTTCCCGATCGCCGCCGTCCTCTTCCGTCCGGCGCCGCCTAGCCTTGTCCGATCTTGCGGCGGACGCTCCGGACCTCCCGCAGGTCCGGGCCCGATTGGAGCGATGACCCGGCGTAGGCCAGGAAGACGTCGTCGAGGGTCGGCTTCGTGGCCGAGATCCTGACGATCGGCAGGGCCTCATCCCTGAGAACGTCGATGACGGCCGGCAGGGCCGACTCGGCGTCCGTGACGGCGACGGTCAGCTCCGCGCCCGCGGCGACGGCCTCGGTCACGGAGCGGAGCGCCCGCAACCGGGCCAGGACCTTCTCCCCCGCCTGGGCCCCGGCGCCCAGGCCGACGCGGATGACATCGCGCTTGATGGACCGCTTGAGTTCCTCGGCCGTGCCCCGCTTGACCACGCGCCCCCGGTCGATGATGGCGATCTCGTCGGAATAGAAGTCCGCCTCGTCCATATAGTGGGTATTGAAGAAGACGGTCGTTCCGAACTCCTTTTTGAAGGTCAGGATCTTCTCCCAGACGGCCTTGCGGGCCGAGGGGTCCAGGCCGATCGTCGGCTCGTCGAGGAACATGATCTTGGGCTTGATGAGAAGCGCGCAGGCGACCTCGAGCCGCCGGATCATGCCGCCGGAATAGGTGTTGACCATGGCCTTGGCGAAACCGGCCAGGCCCATGCTGTCCAGGGCCTCCCAGACCTGGGCCTTGCGGCCGGCCGCGGGGAGGCCGTAGATCTTGGCGTAGATGAGGAGATTCTCGTAGCCCGTGATGTCCGTCCAGACGCTCATCTCCTGGGGGACGTAGCCGATGAAGGTCCGGACCTCGGCCGACTTCTTGACGACGTCCCGGCCGAAGATCGAGGCTCTCCCGGCGGTCGGCCGAAGCTGGGTCGTCAGGATCCGCATCAGGGTCGTCTTGCCCGCGCCGTTGGGGCCGAGGAGGGCGAAGATCTGCCCGGCCCTGATGCCCAGGTCGACGCCGTCGAGGGCCCGGACATCCGGCTTGTAGACCTTGACCAGGCCCCTGACATCGACGAGGTTCTCTTCGGTCGTCATGCTGTCCATGCGAGCGCTCCTGCCGGCACACCGACATCACGGATTTTATCACGAAGGCGCCGGGTCCGATAATCGGTTGTATGACGCCGGAATATTTAATAGAATTCCCGTTGCGATCGAAGGAGGCCCGTCATGACTAACACCTCAAGTTCGCGCCGGGAGTTCCTGAAGAAGGCCGCGCTCGGGGGGGCCGCGCTGACGTTCGCCCCGGCCGCCGGAGCGGCCGGCCGGGCCAAGCCGGTTTCGGGCCAAGGCGCCGGGTTCAAGCTCAAGTACGCGCCTGCCATCGGCATGTTCGAGGCGAGCGCCGGAAAGAGCGCCGCCGACCAGCTCAAGTTCATGGCGGATCAGGGCTTCACGGCCTGGTTCGACAACGGCCTCATGGGCCGGACGCCGGCCGAGCAGGAGTCTCTGGCCAAAGAATCGAACCGCCTCGGCTTGGCGATCGGCCCCTTCGTCGTCTACGCCGACTTCAAGGTCGAATCCTTTGTCGGCAAGGACGCGGCTATCCTCGACATGCTCGCCGGGCGCTTCAAGGCGGCCATCGAGACCATGAAGCGGACCGGCTGCAAGTGGTCGCTGGCCGTCCCCGGCCGCTACAATCAGAGCCTGGACTGGGACTATCAGACGGCCAACGTCATCGAGAACCTCAAGAAGATGGCCGCATTGTGCGAGCCCTCGGGCCTCGTTATCGTCCTCGAACCCCTCAATCCCAAGGACCACCCGGGACTGTTCCTGACCAAGATGGCCCAGGCCTACCAGATCTCGAAGGCCGTCGCGAGCCCCTCGCTCAAGATCCTCGACGACATGTATCACCAGCAGATCACCGAGGGCAACATCATCCCCAACATCGACGCCTGCTGGGACGAGCTGGCCTCGTTCCACGTCGGCGACTCGCCGGGCCGGAAGGAGCCGGGCACGGGCGAGATGAACTACCGCAATATCTTCAAGCACATCCACGGCAAGGGCTACTCCGGCGTCCTTTGCCTCGAACACGGCCTGAGCAAGCGAGGGCTCGAAGGCGAGAAGGCCCTCCTCGAGGCCTACCGGGCCGCCGACGATTTTTAATGGGAGAGGGGGTCAAACGTACTTTTTGCACGTCTTAGGGTAAAAGGTAGGTTTGACCCCTTCTTCATAAAAAGGAGAAGAGAGATGAACGACAAGAGAGACAATGGACTGACACGCAGGGACTTCATCAAGACGGCCTCGGTCGCATCGATGGCCTCGCTGGCCGGGGCCATGTCGGGGACCGGAGGGCTCTTCGCGGCGGGCTCCGACACGATCCGCATCGGCGTCATCGGCGCCGGCGGGCGCGGCACGGGGGCGGCCATCGACGCCGTGAACTCCTCGCCGGGAGTCGAGATCGTCGCCCTCTTCGACCCGTTCCAGGACCGCATCGACCGGTCGCTCAAGACGCTGCGCGAGAAGATCCCGGCCGCGGTCAAGGTCAAGCCGGAGACCTGTTTCACCGGACTCGACGGCTACAAGAAGCTCCTGGCGATCAAGGACATCAATTATATCGTCACGGCCGCCCCGCCCGGCTTCCGGCCCATCCACCTCAAGGCGGCCGTCGAGGCGGGCAAGAACGTCTTCATGGAGAAGCCCGTGGCCGTCGACCCGGTCGGCGTGCGCTCGGTCATCGCCAGCTCGGCGCTGGCCGCGTCCAAGGGGCTGGCCATCGTCTCCGGCACGCAGCGCCGTCATCAGAAAAGCTACCTCGAGACGATGCGGCGCATCCGCGACGGGGCCATCGGAGAGATCGTCGGCGGTCAGTGCTACTGGAACCAGGGCGAGCTCTGGGTCATCAAGAAGACGCCCGAGATGAGCGACATGGAATGGCAGTGCCGCAACTGGCTCTATTTCTCCTGGACCTCCGGCGACCATATCGTCGAGCAGCACGTCCACAACATCGACGTCATGAACTGGGCCTTCGACGCGACGCCGGTCAAGGTCATGGCCATGGGCGGGCGCCAGGTCCGGACGGGGCCGGAGTACGGCAACATCTTCGATCACTTCGCCGTCGAGTTCGAGTACCCGAACGGCGCCCGGGTCGCCAGCCAGTGCCGGCAGATCAAGGGCTGCGCCGACCGGGTCGAAGAGAAGATCGTCGGGACCAAGGGCCACGCCTTCGGCTACGGCGAGATCTCCGGCCCGAACGCCTGGAAGTTCGAGGGCGACGAGCCCAACCCCTACGTCGTCGAGCACGCCGACCTCATCGCCGCCATCCGCGCCGGCAAGCCCCTCAACGAGGGCAAGCGCGTCGCCGAGAGCACGCTCTGCGCCATCATGGGCCGCATGAGCGCCTACACCGGACGGGCCCTCTCCTGGGATTGGGCCATGGACGCCTCCAAGCTCGACCTCTCGCCGGCGAAGTACGAGTTCGGGCCGAACCCGGTCGACCCGGTCGCCGTCCCGGGCGTGACGCCGCTCATCTGAAATGATCGACCCGGGCCTTCACGGCAAAGTCGTCCTGATCACGGGCGCCAACAACCCGCTGGGGATCGGCGCGGCCACGGCGATGGGACTGGCCGCGCAGGGGGCGGCCGTCTTTATCACTTCGTTCCGCGCGCCGTCGGTCCTGAGCGGCTCCGAGATGGAGCAGGCCCGGGAGACCGGCACCGGGGGCCCTCGCCTCTACGAGGCCCTGGGCCATGAGCCGCCTGAAAAGATCGTCCGCAACATCGAGGCCCGCGGCGGCCGCGCCGCCTGTCACGAGGCGGACCTGGCCGATCCCGGCAACATCCCGATCCTCTTTGATCTCTGCGAGGAGCGCCTCGGTCCCGTCGATATCCTCGTGAACAACCACGCTTACTGGATCCCGGAAACGTTCGATCCCTCGCGTGTGACCGACGAGGGCTACGGGATGCGGCTGACCGATCCGGCGATCATGGATGCCCACTACGCCGTCATCGCCCGAGCGTCGGCGCTGCTGATGAAAGAATACGCCGGACGCAGCATGAAGCGCGGCGCGACGGGAGGACGGATCGTCAACGTCAGCACGGACGCGGCCGATTCCCATCCCGGGGCTATCAGCTATGCGGCCTCGAAGCACGCGCTCGAATCGTACAGCCGTTCGGCCGCGATCGAATTCGGCCGATATGGCATTACGGTCAACATCGTCGCCCCGGGTCCGGTCCAAACGGGCTGGCTCAGCCCCGACGAAGAGGCGGCCATCGGCCGCAAAACCCCTCTCGGCCGGGTCGGACGCCCGGAAGATATCGCCGACGTCATCGTCTTTCTGGCCTCCGATCAGGCCCACTGGCTGACCGGCCAGCTCATCTATGTCGGCGGCGGCTGGAAGATGCCTCAGTAGCAGAGAAGAAAGCCCGAACGCGGGAGACGATCGCAGGATCCGTCCCCGATAGGACAGGAGTGAATGATGAGCGAACAACGAGGAAGAATGAACCGCCGGCAATTTCTCAGGACGGCCGCCATCGCCGGCGGCGCCGCCGCGGCCGGCGCGGCCGGGTTCCCGACCATCGTCAAGGCCTCGGCCTTGGGCAAGGACGGCGCCGTCGCGCCGTCGGACCGGATCGTCATGGCCGGCATCGGCTTCGGCATGATGGGCCCGGACAACATGGCCAACTTCCTCGAGAAGCCCGAGGTCCAGTGGGTGGCCGTCTGCGACCTCGACACGGTGCCGCTGGCCATGGCCAAGGGCATGGCCGACAAGAAATACGGCAACAGGGCCTGCGCGACCTACCACGATTTCCGCGAGCTCTACCAGCGCAGGGACCTCGACGCGGTGTCGATCGCCGTGCCCGACCACTGGCACGCCATTCTGTCGATCGCCGCCCTGCGGTCCGGGCTTGACGTCTACGCCGAAAAGCCGCTGACCCACAACCTGCGCGAGGGCCGGGCCCTCTGCGACGCGGTCAAGCGCTACGGCCGGGTCTGGCAGACGGGCTCGTGGCAGCGTTCGGTCGAGAATTTCCACCAGGCCGCGGAGCTCGTCCGGAACGGACGGATCGGCAAGATCAGGAGGATCGAGGTCGGGCTGCCGTCGGGTCACTATGACTTCGCCGGAACGTTCGGCCAGGAGGCGCTCGTTCCGCCGCCGCCGAACCTCGATTACGAATTCTGGGTCGGGCCGGCGCCCTGGTGGCCCTACTGCAAGGCCCGCGTCCACATGAACTGGCGCTGGAACATGGACTTCGGCGGCGGCCAGTACATGGACTGGATCGGGCATCACCTCGACATCGCCCACTGGGGCATGGGTTGGGACGAGACCGGCCCGGTCGAGATCGAGGCCACGGGCGAGTACCCGACTTCCGGCATCTACAACAGCCCGACCCGCTATTATGTCAAGGCCAAATACGCCGACGGGACGCCCATGGTCCTGGCCGGCGGCTATGACGAGATCTGGAGCGGGACGAAGTGGATCGGCGAATACGGCTGGATCTGGGTCGACCGCGGCCAGTTCGAGACGGAGCCCGCCGGCCTCAAGCGGGAAGTCATCGGGCCGGAGGAGATCCGGCTTTACAAAAGCCGCGATCATCATCAGAACTTCCTCGATTGCGTCCGCAGCCGAGGCAAGACGATCGCGCCGGCCGAGACGGCCCACCGCTCGGCCAGCGTCGGCCACCTGGGCGTCATCGCCATGGAGATCGGCCGGAAGATCAAGTGGGACCCGGCGACCGAGACCATCATCGGGGACCCCGAGGCGGAGAGGCTCCTCGGCCACTCCTACCGCAAACCCTGGCAGCTGCCGGAGTGAGGAGAGCGACCATGACCAAGATGCGCCAACCGTTCGCGATCGCGGTTCTCATCGTCCTCGCCTCGCTGACGCTCGCGGCCGTCCCCGCGGCCGGCCAGATCGACCAGCGGGCCCGGCAGGACATGGGCCTCGTCTTCGATTCCCTGGACTCCATTCTCAAGGAACTCCAGACCTACGATTTCGCCTCGGGCGTCGGCGCGCTGATGCGCCTTCACGCCTATGTTTTCACGCATAAGCAGAATCCCCAGGACAGGAAGGAGACCGAAGCGGCCCTCATCACGTTTGTTCAGGGCTCGCCCGCCCCGGGCGGGCTGATGGCGGCCTGCCGGGCCCTCAGGCTCATCGGCGGCCCGGATTCGGTCCCGGCTCTCGCGGCGCTCGTCGTCAAGCCCGAGGCGACGGACCCGGCTCGATACGCGCTCGAGAGGATCCCCGGCACGGAGGCTGACCAGGCTTTGCTAGCGGCGCTCGATAAGACCCAGGGTGACATTCGCCGCGGGATCGTCTTCTCGCTCGGTGAGCGGAGATCCCCGGCCGCCGTCCCGGCGCTCGCGCGCCTGGCTGGAGGAAAGGACCCCGTTATTGCCGCGGACGCCATAAAGGCCCTGGGGAAGACGGGCGGCCCGGAGGCGACGAAGACGTTGACCGGGCTGCTCGGCAAGTCGGGCCCTTCGCTGAAGCCCGAGATCGCCTCGGCGCTGTTGCTCGCGGCGGAGGGCGCGATCGCGGCTGGAGACAAGGCCGGGGCGGCGGCCGTTTATGACAGAGTCTTTGCAGCCAACGTCTCCCCGACCTCGCGGCAGGCCGCGTTCAAAGGAAAGATCATCACCGGGTCCGACCCCCAGGTCGCCATCCTCAATTCCCTCGCCGGGAAGGAGCCTTTGCTCTATGCGCCCGCCCTGGCCATGGTCCCCGACTATTTCGGAGCGTCGGATATCGGCCGAGTCGCCGATCTCATGGGCCGTTTGCCCGAGGACGCCCGGATCCAGCTCACGGCGCTTCTGGCGAAATATCCCCCCGAGACCGTGAGGACGTACCTCCTGACCGCGGCGGAAAGCCCGTCCCTCAACGTGAGGCTGGCCGCGCTGCGCTCGATCACGGCCGCGGGCGACGGAAAGTCGGTCGCTTTCCTGGCGACAAAGGCGGCCCGCGCGGCCGGCTCCGAGCAGGAAGCCGCCAGGGACGCGCTGGCCCGGCTCAAAGGGAGTGATGTCGACGAGGGGGTCCTCGAACATCTCGCCGGGACATCGGATGACGCGGTCAAGGCCGAGCTCGTCCAGGCCGCGAGCACCCGGCGGATCGCCGCGGCGAAACCGGCCCTCATAGTCCTCGTCAAGTCCGGCTCGCCGGCCCTCGAGACTCGGGCGGCGGCCGCGCTGCGGACGAGCGCCGGTCAGGCGGATATCCCGGCGCTCATCGATCTCCTCGGCGGGCTGGACGACGAAACGGCCCGCGAATCGATGGAGGACACGATCGCCGCGGTCGCCCGGACGAATCCGAGAGAGCTCGCCCGCGCGGGCGAGGTCAAGGCCCGGCTCGCGTCCGAAAAGGACGCGAAAAAGCGGGCCGACCTGCTGCGCGTTCTGGGAAAGATCGGCGACGATTCGTCTCTCTCCCTCGTGCGGGCCGCCCTCGACGATCCCGACGCGAAGGTCGTCGACGCGGCCGTCCGGGCCCTGGCCGATTGGCCGACCGTCTCCGCCCGCGACGATGTCCTCGAGATCGCCGAGACGTCCCTGGCCCTCAACCACCGCGTCCTGTCCGTGCGGGCCTATATCCGGATGATCGGGCTCGAGCCCTACCGCGAACCCGAAGGAGCGGCGGCGGATCTCCTCAAGGTCCTGGCCCTCTCGCCGCGGCCGGAAGAGAAGAAGCTCGTCCTGGGGATGCTGGGTCGATTCCCTTGCGTGACGGGCTTGAAGACGGCCGAGTCGCTCCTGGCCGACCCGACCGTCGCCGCGGAGGCCAAGGTCGCCGCCGACCGCATCCGCCGAGCTTTGAAATAAGAAGGGGTCAAACCTACGCGATGCCAGTTTCTAGCATCGCGTAGGTTTGACCCCATCTTGGGAGGAACTGGATGATCGAAGGAAAGGCGGCGGGCGGCAAGACGCCCAAGCTCCGCTACGGCATGATCGGCGGCGGGCGGGGCGGGTTCATCGGCGACGTCCACCGCAAAGCGATCGCCATGGACGGCAAGGCCGAGATCGTCTGCGGCGCGTTCTCGCAGAGCTATGACAACACGCTGGCCACGGGGGACTCGCTCGGCATCCCGAGGGAGCGCCTCTACCGCGGCTTCGAGGAGATGATCCGGGGCGAGGCCCAGCGGCATGACCGTCCGGACTTCATCAGTATCGTCACTCCGAACAGCACGCATTTCGCAGCCGCCAAGGCGGCTCTCGAGCACGGCTTCCCAGTTGTCTGTGAGAAACCGCTGGCCACGAGCACCAGCGACGCCCTCGGCCTCGCTTGCCTTGTGCGCGAAACGGGCTTGTCCTTCTGCGTCACTTACGCCTATTCCGGCTATCCCATCGTCAAGCATCTCCGGGACATGATCCACCGCGGCGAGATCGGCGATATCCGCTTCGTCAACGGCGAGTATCCCCAGGAGTGGCTGGCGACGAAGCTCGAAGACACCGGACAAAAGCAGGCCGCCTGGCGGACCGACCCGAAGCTGGCCGGGATCTCCAACTGCGTCGGCGATATCGGCAGTCACATCGAGTTCATGGCCGCGTACATGACCGGCCTCGAGATCGATGCCCTCTGCGCCCGGCTCGACCGCTTCGGCCCCGGCCGCCCCCTCGACGACAACGCCACGATCATGGTCAACTACAAGGGCGGGGCCAAGGGGGTCTACTGGAGCTCCCAGATCGCGGCCGGCCACGACAACGCCCTGCGCCTGCGCATCTACGGCACCAAGGGCGCCGTCGAGTGGTTCCAGGAGACGCCCAACACCGCCCGGGTCTCGTTCCTCGACCGGCCGTCGGGAACGATCTCGCGCGGCCGCGACCCTTTATCGCCCCGAGCCCAATCCCTATCGCGCATCCCGTCGGGACACCCGGAGGGCTATTTCGAGAGCTTCGCCAACGTCTACACGACCTTCATCACCGCCCTCGGCAAGAAGCTCCGCGGCGAGGCCCTTTCGGGCGACGACCTCGATTTCCCGACCGTCGACGACGGCGTCCGCGGCGTCCGCTTCATCGAAAAATGCGTCGAGAGCTCGGCCAGGGGCGCGATCTGGGTAAGCATGGACTAGGATCGGGCTTGGCAAGAATGAGAGCAAATCAGAGCAAGCTGGCCGCAACTCTCCTGGCCTACGCTTATTGGCCCATCGTCTATTTTGGGATCTATCTGCCCTTCATCGTCCCGAGCCTGGATCGCTGGAAGCGCATTCCCCCGGGGATCGTTTTCGCGGCCTGCCTTGGTTTCGCTACCGTCCTGGTGAACATGGGAAGACATCATTCCACGAAGGCGAACTTTCTCCATGCCATCGGCATTCAGGGATCTTTGCTGATTTTCTTCTTCTTGTTGGCAAAGCTCGCCATGCCCGGCTTCAAGAAAAGCGAATCCGGGATCGAAGGCGGCGCTCTTGAGCTCCTGGCCGGGGTGTTGCTGCCAGTCGTGATCATCTTTGCTTTGGCCGAAGGCGGCCGCATTCTCATTTCCAAGAAGGTTCATGAGTAATCAAAGGAGAATATTATGGCGCGACCCGTAACGCTGTTCACCGGCCAATGGGCCGACCTGCCTTTCGAAGAGGTCTGCAAGAAAGCGAAGAGCTGGGGCTATGACGGACTCGAGATCGCCTGCTGGGGCGACCACATGGACGTCCGCAAGGCCGCCGCCGACCCGGCCTACGTCCGAGAAAAGAAGCGCGTCCTCGAGAAGCACGGCCTCAAGTGCTGGGCCCTCGGCGCGCACCTCGCCGGCCAATGCGTTGGCGACGAGTATGATCCGCGCCTCGACGGTTTCGCCCCTGAAGCGGTCAAGGGAAAGCCCGAGGCCCTGCGCAAATGGGCTGTTGAAGAGATGAAGGCCTCCGCCCGGGCCGCCCGCAACATGGGCTGCTACGTCGTCAACGGCTTCATGGGCTCGCCAATCTGGAAAGCCTGGTACTCCTTCCCGACGACGACCGAGGAAATGGTCGAGGCCGGCTTCCAGAAGATCCTGGCCCTCTGGACGCCGATACTTGACGAGTTCGATGAGCAGAACGTCAAGTTCGCCCTCGAGGTCCACCCGACCGAGATCGCCTTCGACGTCTACACGACACGACGGCTCCTCGAGGCCTTCAACGGACGGCTCGCCCTCGGCCTCAACTTCGATCCGAGCCACCTCGTCTGGCAGGGCGTCGAGCCGCACCTCTTCATCCGCGAATTCGCCGACCGCATCTACCACGTCCACATGAAGGACGTGGCCGTGACCCTCGACGGCAAGGCCGGCATCCTGGGCTCGTTCCTGCCCTTCGGCGACGTCCATCGCGGCTGGAACTTCCGCTCGCTCGGTCACGGCGACGTCGACTTCGACGCGATCATCCGCGAGCTCAACGCCGCCAACTACGACGGCCCGCTCTCGGTCGAGTGGGAGGACAACGCCATGGACCGCGAGTTCGGGGCTCAGGAAGCCCTGGACTTCGTCCGGGCGATGAACTTCTCGCCGTCCAAGGCCGCCTTCGACAAGGATATGAAGAAATAGGCTGTCAGCGGTCGCCGCGCCGAGGCGGACTGACGACCTGAAAATCGCGCACCAGCCGCCGCCCCTCGTCGTCCGTCAGGACGAGCCGATGAGGCCCGGGTTCGGGAGCGACCGCGATCTGATGGAAGACCCGCGTCGACGCGAGGTAGTGCTCGTCGAGGTGCCAGTGGATGGTCGCTCCGCCTTCCCGGTGCACGGCTTCGAAGACGATCTCGCCGACTTTCCCGTCGAGCCCGACCGGGACATAGACCGACATGTCCGGCTCGGGGTAGACGAGGCTCATGACCCGCGACCCCCGCTCGCCCGCCGGTCCGCCGCCGCAATCGGCCCGGAACGGCGGCAGGGGCCGGTACTCGCCGTGATCGGCCCGGTAATAATATTCCTGGACGGGCGGCAGGACGAACCACGATTCGTGGCGCATCTTATCGACCGGCTCGCAGCGGCTGTCGACCCGGAATCGCCCTGACGCGTCGAGGTGGACGGCCTGGTGGAAGGCGCACATCCGGTCGAAGCGGCTTTCCTCGGGAACCGTGACTTCGACCGCGGGGCAGAGATCGGTCGCCAGGTATCCGGAATCGCGGCAGACGCGGATCTCCTTGAGGCCCGACCGCGGCCGGATGATCTCGCCGCCGCCGTCGATCGCGCCCAGGAGATCGAAGAGGACCGGGGCCGCCGCCCCGAGTCCCGTCAAGCCGGGCATGCCTTGCCCGTCGGCGTTCCCGGCCCAGACGCCGATCGTATAGTTCGGCGTGACGCCGACCGCCCAGGCGTCCCTCAGGCCGAAGCTCGTGCCGGTCTTCCAGGCCAGCCATTTCGACGAGCTGAAATTACGCCAGAAACCCTCTTCGTCAGGCCGGCTGACCGCGGTCAAGGCCTGCAGGGTCAGGTAGGCGGAAGCCGCCCCGAGGTCGCGCATCTTCGACGGCGCCTCCGGCTCATCCCGCAGCAATCTCACCTCCCGGCCGCCTCCCGGCGCCCCTGAAGCGAGCTCCGCCAGCTTGGCGTAAAGCGCGGCGACCTCGACGAGCTTGCCTTCCGCTCCCCCGAGGACGAGGGTCAGGCCGTAGTCGTCGGGCGGCCTGTCGAGGGTCGTCAGGCCCCACTGTCTCAACCGGTTCTCGAACCGGGGGATGCCGTACTCGCGGAGCTCGCGCACGGCCGGAACGTTGAGCGACCAGGCCAGAGCGGTCCGCGCCGGGACGGCGCCGCGGAAGCGGCGGTCGAAATTCTCCGGCCGGAATCCCTCGAACCGCGTCGGCGTATCCGGGACGAGGGTCAACGGCGTGAGCCCGCCTTCCTTGAGCAGGGCCGCATAGAGGAACGGCTTGAGGATGCTGCCCGTGCTCCGGCGGCTCTGCAGGATGTCGACGTTCTGGCCGTGCTCCTCGCGCCGGTCGAGCCCGGCGTTGCCGACGTAGGCGACGACCTCGGCCCGGCGATTGTCGATGATGATCGCGGCGAGGTTGCGGATGCCGCGATCGGCCAGCCGTGCGCCGTGCTGCTCCGCGATCTGGCTCGCCGTTTTCTGCAGGTCGGCCGCGAGGAAGGTCCGGAAAGGGGACGCGGCGCCGGGGCGGGCGGCCAGCGTGTCGAGAAGGTGCGGCGCCTCGCGCGGGACAGCCCGAAGCCCCTCGGGCATGGGCTCGGCCAGGGCCAGGCGGCACTCGAGCCCCGGCATCGCGCCGTTGGCCCGCAGCCTTTCGAGAAGCCTGTTCCGCTTGGTCAGGAGCCGGGCCCGCCCGGACCCGGTCGCGGGCAGTCCCGGGTCATTGGGCAGGACGGCCAGAAAGGCGGCCTCGGCCCAGCTCAGCTCGGCCGGGCCGCGGCCGAAATAGAGCCAGGACGCGGCGTCGATGCCGACGACGTTGCCGCCGAAGGGCGCGTGGGCCGCGAAGAGGGACAGGATCTCCCTCTTCGAGCGGCGCGTCTCGAGCCGCAGCGCCAGGACGGCTTCCTTCAGCTTTTCGAGATAGGTCCGGGGCCGGTTCTTCCGGGCCAGCCGGACAACCTGCATGGTGATCGTGCTGGCCCCGCTCGCGACCTTTCCCGTGCGGAGGTTCTGCCGGGCGGCCCGGGCCACGGCCAGGAGGTCGATCCCGGGATGGGCGAAGAAGCGCTTGTCTTCGAAGCGGACGAGGACGCGGGAGAATCGCTCCGGCACGCGCTCGCCGGGCGGAAAGCGCCATTGGCCGTCAGCGGCCGTTCTGGCCCCGAGAAGCCGCCCCTCCGCGCTGAACAGCACCGGCGAGACGGGGTCATTGAAATGGACGACCGGGACGGCCAGCCAGCCTAGCAGCAGAATGACAAGCGCGGAGCCCCAGACAACGAACCTAAAAGATTTGTGAGGCGGGGCGTCGAGGGGCCAGTCCCCGTCCGCCCGAGGCGGAAGGGGATGCGGTCTCTGGACCGCTGGGGGTTCCAAGGGGCGCTTCCCCCTTGGTCGGAGCAACCCGAGGTTGCGGAGAAGGGTGGTCCGGAGGGGGAAGGGAGTTTGTTCCCCCTCCGCCCACGGGGGGATGGGTGGAGCCGAGGCCGGACGGGGACGCCCCGAGGAAACGACCGGCCTCACGTCCTTGCAGGTCACTGCACGATCTCGATCCATTGTCCTTTCGTGTTGGCGTGGATCCCGGCGTCGTACATCGCTTCGACGGCGACGCCCGGTTGATAGTACCGGCCGCGATAAGACGCGTTGAGAACGACGAGGAAGACCTTTTCCTGACCGCCGTCGAGCCCGAAGTAAGTGAAGACGCGGTCGTCGCGGATATCCTGGTAATCGACGGCATCGGCCGGCCCCTCCCCCCCGCTGAACCGAGGGTTCTTGATCTGGAAGCCGGCGGCCACGAGATGCGTCAGGACAAGGTTCTTGAGCCGGTTCGGGGTCAGGTTCTTGACCCGGACCTCGGCGACGAGATCGAGCCCTTGCATGATCCTGCCGATCTCGAGGCCGTTCATCTTCATGTCCCGCGTGCGGACCTCGATCGACAAGCCCTCCGACGACGGCGTTTCGACGCCGGCCGGCGGCACGCCGCGCCGGTAAACGTTGACATAGAGTGTCGTCGCTTCGGTATTGGTCACGGCGAGGGTCCGTCCCTTCAGCGGAAAGTCGGCGAATTCGCGCCGGTCGAAGGGCGTCGTCGCTTCGACGTCGAGCGCCTTCTCCGTATCCCAGGCGAAGCGGTAACGGAACGGCTTGACCTCCGCCGTGCCGTAAAACGCGGCCAGGGCCATCAGGCCGAACGAGGTCTCCTGCGTGGAGAGCCAGAGGTCCGAGGCCAGGGTTTTGGACATGCCTTCGAGAAGAGGCCGGGCCTTGTCCGACCGGCCCATCTGGACAAAGGCCCTGACGGCCAGGGCCTTGTCGCGGAAGTCGGAGCCGAAGGTTTCGCTGTCGTCCCGATACGGTTGGAACTCGAGCTTGGCCCGGCCCGCCAGGTCGGCCGCCGCGTCGGCCTGACCGGTCATATGGAAGGCCGCGGCCAGCATGAGCCCGGCCGATCCGGGCAGGTCGGCGCTCTCCCGAAGCCTGTTCATGGCCCCGAGGTCGGGATCCCGGGCCAAGGCCAGCGTGAACAGGCGGAAGGCCTGGATGAGCTCGGCCGAGGCGCTGCCGGTGACAAAGCCGTTGGCCAGCATCTTCTGGTTCGACCTCCAGGCGTCGAGCATGTCCTGGGGCACATGATAGCCGAGGCGGGCCGCTTCGAGCAGGAAATAGCCGGCATAGGCGGTCGTCCATTCGTGCCCCTCGCGGCTTCCCGGCCAGTAAGAGAAGGCGCCGTTGGTCATCTGGAATCCGGTCATCTTCTGGATGGCCGCTTTGACATGCTCTTCGACGTCACGCGTCTGCCGCTCGTCGAGCTTGGCCAGGCTCTTGAGGTAGAGCTGGGGCATGGCCGCAGAGAGCGTCTGCTCCAGGCAGCCGTGCGGGTATTGGATCAGGAAATCGAGCCGCTTCTCGAGGTTGAGCGGCGGCAGGAACGAGGCCTCGAGGATGACGCTGTTCGTGTTCTGCAGGCCGAACGGCACGACCCCCCGGCTGGCGGTTTCGCCCGGCTTGATCTCGAGCCGCGTCGTTTGCGTGATGGCCGTGTTGCTGGCCAGGACCGGGATGGAGATCGCGTCCTCGACGCGCTCGGAACCGCCCGCCGCCCGGAATCGCACTTCGCCCTGCCCGATCCCGCCCGTCGTCTTGAGCGCGAATGAAACGATGTCGTCGCCGGGCTTGGCAAAGGCGACGGTTTTGGTGCGCTCGCCGACGACCTCGAAGAGGCCGTTCGTATCGACGCTGACCGTGACCTCCTTGATCTCGGGCTTGGTGACGAACACGGCGATGGGCATGACGACGTCCTCGCCGGGGCGGACAACGCGGGGCAGCGTCGCCAGGGTCATCAGGTCGCGCCGGACGGGGACGGATTTTTCGGCCAGGCCGAACGCGCCGTCGCGGCCGGCCACGACCATGACCCGGACGGCCCCGAAGTACTGCGGCATGGTCAATTCATGGAGGCCGCTCTCTCCCGCCTTGAGGTCGAACGGGCCTTCGAACAGCACGACCGGCGGGAAGCGCCGCGGCTGTTTGGCCTTGTCTTTCGATGCGCCGCCTTCGTCGCCGCCGAGGGCCAGAATGCGGGCCATCTGGGCGCCGTAGGCCTCGGCCACGATATCGAACAGGTCCCACGTCGAGACCCCGAGGGCCTCGCGGGCATAAAAGCCCTTGCGCAGGTCCGGCGTCGCGAACCGGGTCAGGCCCAGGAGCCCCTCGTCGACGACGGCCAGGGTGTAGGTCATGGGCCGGCCGCCGCTCTCGCGGACCTCGACCCGGAATTTCTCCTTGGGCCGGATCTCGTCGGCCATCTTGATCGCGGGCTCGAGCCGCGTCCCCGGGTCCTCGACCAGGATGGGGATGACGCCGTAGAGCCGGATGGGCGTGTCGCTCGTCTTGTCGCGGTGCGGCTGGATCAGGCTGACGTGGATGTAGACATTGGGCGTCATGGCCGCCGTGAGCGGGATCTCGAAGCGGTTCTCGCCCTTGACCGTCGAGACCCAGAACTTGTCGAGGACCGAGGTCCCGCTCTCGATCGAGACCAGGGCCCGGCCCTGGACGGCCTCGGGCAGATAGATGACGGCCTTCTCCCCGACTTTGTAGGCGGGCTTGTCGGCGGTGAAGCTGAGCGCCGTCGCGCCCGCGCCGCCCTCCTCGCGGGACCGCCCGGCCCAGCCGGGCCAGTCGATGTAGACGATCTGGCCCGAGGCGTGGCCGCTCACCGGGTCCTCGACGCGAATGAGATAGCGCCCCCAGTCGGGATAATGGATCTGGAAGGTCCACTTGCCGGCGCCGTCCCGGGTCGAGACCTCGGCTTTGAGCAGAGGCCGGGTCTGGACGTTCGAGACGTACTGGGCCAGGGATTCCCCGCTCCGGTCCCACCACCATTTCCATTCGATCTTGTAGAGCGAAACCAGGATCTTGTCGCGGGAGACCGGCCGGCCGGCGGTGTCGACGGTGACGATCGAGACCTCCTGATCCTTGTCGGTCAGGATCATGCCCCGCGCCTGGTCGCCCTTGGGCGCCCGGACGCCGACGTATTCGTCGTAAGGATGGAACGGCAGCGAGAACGTGTCGAGGCTGAAATCCCCGCTCTCTTCGAAGACCCGGCTGGTGAACGCGGCCTCGAGCATGCCCGGGCTGGGCTGCTGCGGCTTGATCTCGACGCGGGCCGTCGCGCGGCCCTCGGCGTCGAGCGTGCCCTTGGCGACCTCTGAAGTCGCTCCTTCGAAGTCCCGGGCCGGATCGTCGAAGCTGTAGTCCGGATACCGGTCGAACCGGGTCGGCCGCCGCGAGAGCCGGACGGACACGTCGAACTTCAGGTTGGCCGCCGGCGCGCCGTGGAGCCACTGCGCCGTGACGGCCGCGGAGAAGGGCATGTCCTTGCTGACGAGGACGTCCCGGCCCGCGTCGAAAACGATCTTGAGCCGGTTGGGGACGACCGTCTCGATCTTCAAGCTCTTTCTGAAGGTCAAGCCCCCGACGAGGACGCGGGCCTGCCAGTTTCCCGTCGGCGCGGCTTCGTCGGTCGCGACGCGGAAGGCGTAGAAGGGGGCCACGACTTTGTCCGGCTTGGCCGTCAGGACGAGCTGCCCCTGCGGGTTGGAGAGCTCGAGGATGACGGGATGGTCGGCCGGCAGGACCTTTTCGCGGTCGAAGAGGGCGAAGGTCAGGTGGAGCGTATCGCCCGGGCGCCAGACGCCGCGCTCGCCGTAGAGGATGCCCTTGACGCCCTTTTCGCTGACTTCGCCGCCGACGTCGAAATGGCTGAGGGGCAGGGCGCCTTCGCCGGCGATGCGGAGGTAGCCGATGTCGCCGCCGCCCTCGGCCGAAACGTAAAAGGCGCGGTCCCTGAGGGCGAAGACGGCGAAGCCGTTCGCGTCGCTCGTCGTCTCGCCGAGAAGCTGGTTCTGGTAGTTGTAGGCCCGGACGCGCAGCCCGGAAAGGGGCCGGGCCGTGCCGATGTCGGTCGTCACGACATGAAGGGCGCCGCCCTCCTCGAGCTTGGCCACGAGTCCGATGTCGGAGGCGTAGAAATTGCGGCCGACAACGGCCTCCCGATTGTAACGGGGGATGTAATAGGCGTCGGAGCAGGGATTGTTCCGGTTGTACCAGTCGCCCTCTTGGTAAGCGTAACCCTGGTCATAGTAATCCCAGTTCGAATACCGGCTGTAGCCAGCGTCGTCCATGTTCTTGAGCGGCGGCTCCGCGACGACGGGCTTGTCCGAGGCCGCGCAGGGATAGGTCGAGTTGCCGCGGTTGAAGGACAGCACGATGCGGAAGAGGCTGCCCGGGTTCTCTTTGAACAGGGGCGTCACGTCGAGGTCGTAGCGCGACCAGCCGTTGGTCACAGAGGGATCGTCCGAAAGGCCGATCGTCTTTCTCCAGAGGTAGCGCCCGACCCGGGCCAGCTCTTCGGATCCCTCGAGGCTGTTGACCTGGAAGAACTGGGCCATGTTGCCGGGGTAGATCTGGAACGCGGCGACCTGGACGCTCTTCAGGTTGACGGCCTCGATGGGCACGGTCAGCCGGTCCTTGCGCGGCAGGATGAGCCCCCGGCCGACGAAGCGGACCTGGGGCCGGATCGACTCGAAGGTGATCGTCCGGTCGGCGCCTTCCTTCAGGCGGCGGTTCAGGTAATTGCGGATGCCGGGCAGGACACTGACGGGCACGCTGCCGAGGAACTCCTGGGTCGAATAGATCCGGACGACATTGCCCTCGATCTCGAAGGTCAGCGGACGCTTCTCGATGAGGATGAGCCCCTGGAGTTTCTGGTCCCGGGCCAGGCTGTCGGAAAAACGCACCAGGACATGACGGGTCTCTCCGAGAACGGGCTCGACGGCGACGACCTCGAAGGCGCCCAGGGCCGGCACCGCGACGTCACGGCGCCCCCGGTTGTCGATCCGGATGGGGGCGCCGTCCCATGACAGGTTGACGGCCGAAGCCTCCTCCTTCCGGATGACGTCCTTGACCGTGAAATAGTGCGTCCATCCCTCCTGGGAGTGGCTCCACTCGATCGGAAGCCGCTTGCCATCCTGTTCGGCCTCGAGAACCTTCTCGACCAGGGCCTTCTCCTCGATGTCGGCCGTGACGACGCGGCCGCGAAGGACCTGGGCTTGGGGCCGCTCCGTGTCCTCGGCAAAGAGGCCCTCCAGAACGACCTCCATGTTCGGCCGGACGATGCCGAAACGGAACTCGAACCGGGCAAAGGCCTTGGGCAGATCGAGGATCTTGCCGACATTGAGGACGGCCTTGTAGTCCTGGCCGGGCTTCCACTCGCCTTTCGGAGTGAACACGAGCTCGCGCGGGCTGGCCCACTCGGCCGTCCCGTCGATCGACGGCGAGAACTCGAGCAGGCCGGCCGCGGCCTTCCCCGGAGCGCCGGCGTTTTCGACGAAGAGGACGCGCACGGGGGATTTGCGGAACACCGTTCCCGAAGTATAAGCGCTGATATAGCGGAACCATTCTTTCCCGGCTTCGGCCGCGGCCGGCTTTTTCGACCGGCAGCCGGCAAGTCCGAGGACGCAGACGGCGACAAGGATCGCGGACGCGGTTTTCTTGGTCATGGGAACCCCTCCCCTGAGATGCGGATGTTCGATCATGCCCCGGATGGCGGACACATTCCCCGCAAGCGTAATCCGGGCCCCCGGCAAAGTCAATTCCCGGAGCGTCACGGCCGACCCGCGCAGGGGCTTGACAAGCCCGGCGGAATATGGATAATAATTCTATAATTATGGATAAATATTCAGTCAAGGAACGGCGCCGGCTTCTGACGAGGATCCTCCGCGAGGAGCCGGCCGGAAGCCAGGACATCCTCCTCCGGGCTCTGCGCCGGCGCGGTCTCAGGACCGTCCAGTCGACCCTGTCGCGCGATCTCCGGGAGATCGGCGCGGTCCGGGTCCGGACGCCGTCGGGGGAGTTCCGCTACGAGGTCCCGGCGGCCGGCGGCCCGCCGGCCTCTCCCCGGAAGAAGCTGCGGGCGATGTTCCGATCTCTCGTTTCCGACGTCAAGGGGACGGGCCCCCTGGTACTGGTCAAGACATCGCCGGGCAACGCCGCCGGGATCGCCGCCCTTATCGACGCCATCGGTCATCCGCATATCCTGGGCACGGTGGCCGGCGACGATACGATCCTCATCGTGGCCGACGGCGACGAACACGGCCGGGCCCTCCGGAGCGAATTCCATGATCTCCTCTGATTTCTTCCATACACGGGGGATGTTCCGGCGCCGGGGCTCCCGGCACAGCTGATCGCTCTCACCCCATCCATCCCCGGCCGCCGCGGCCGGTCCCAAAGACCCATTCATTCAAGGAAAGGACGTGTTCCATGGATAAGGTCATTCTCGCGTACTCCGGCGGGCTGGATACCTCGGTCATCCTCAAGTGGCTCCTCGAAAAGGGCCACGACGTGGTCGCTTACGTGGCCGACGTCGGCCAGGACGACGATATGGCCGCCGTCGCCGCCAAGGCCACGGCCACCGGGGCCTCCGATGTCTATGTCGAGGACCTCAAGGACGAGCTCGTGGCCGATTACGTGTTCGCCGCGGTCAAGGCCAACGCCGTCTACGAAGGCCGCTATCTCCTGGGGACCTCCCTCGCCCGGCCCCTCATCGCCAAGCGCCAGATCGAGATCGCCCACAAAGAGAAAGCGCCCTGCGTCGCTCACGGGGCGACGGGCAAGGGGAACGATCAGGTCCGCTTCGAGCTGAGCTATCTCGCGATCGATCCCTCCATCAAGATCATCTCCCCGTGGAAAGACAGGGATTTCCTGGCCTCGTTCAGCGGCCGCCGGGACCTGATCGCTTACGCGGCCGATCGCGGCATCGAGGTCAAGGCCTCTCGGGAAAAGCCTTACTCCGAGGACGCCAACCTCATTCATATCAGCCATGAATCGGGGATCCTCGAGGACCCCCGGGCCGCGCCGGCCGAGGAAGTTTTTTCCTGGACGAGAAGCCCCCGGGAAGCGCCCGACGCCGAGACCCGCCTGGAGATCCACTTCAAGGACGGAGTCCCGGTGCGGGTATCCGACCTGACCCGCGGAGTTTCCAAGACCGGCCCCTCGACGCTGTTCGCCTATCTCAACACCGTCGGCGCGGAGAACGGGATCGGACGCGTCGATATGGTCGAGAACAGGTTCGTGGGCGTCAAGAGCCGGGGGATCTATGAATCGCCGGGGATGACCATCCTCCGGGCCGCCCACATGGACATCGAAGGCATCGCCATGGACCGCGAGGTCATGCGCCTGCGCGATATGCTCTCGCCCAAGTTCGCCGAGCTCGTCTACAACGGCTTCTGGTTCTCGCCCGAGATGGATTTCCTGATGGCCGCGGTGAACAAGAGCCAGGAGGTCATCGACGGCGTCGTCAGCCTGACCCTCTACAAGGGCAACGTCACCGTCACGGGCCGGGAATCGCCGAGCTCGCTCTACGATCAGGACCTCTCCAGCATGGACATCGAGGGCGGATTCAATCAGCAGGATTCGCACGGCTTCATCGCCATCAATGCCATCCGTCTCATGGCCCACAACGCCATCATGACCCGCCGCGGTAAGAAGGTGACGGACTTCATGAGGAACGGCCGATGAGCGGCCGGGTTTGGGAGCGGCGCTTTGCCGGACGGGAGTCCGTTCCGGCCCTGGAACGCTTCAATGCCTCGATCGGCGACGACGCCTTCCTGTTCCGCGCCGAGATGGACGCCTCGCGGGCCTACGCCCTGGCGCTTTCGTCGGCCGGCGTCCTGGACGGAGGAGAGGCGGCGGCGGTCTTGAGGGGCCTGGCCGCCGTCGCCCGGCGCGTCGCGGCCGGCGAGGACCTGAGCCGGTTCGAGGACGTCCATTCGGCCGTTGAGCTCCTGCTCATCGAGGAAGCGGGCGAGCCGGGCCGGAAGCTCCACACAGGCCGCAGCCGCAATGAACAGGTCGTCACGGACGAACGCCTGTTCCTGAAATCCGTTCTCCCCGCGGTCGTTGCGGCCGTCTCGGGCGTCCAGGAGGCCTTGCTGGCATTGGCCGAAGCCGCCCCCGGCGCGGTCATGCCGGGCTACACCCATCTCCAGCGCGGCCAGCCGATCCTCTTCGCCCATTACGCCCTTTCGTTCTTCTGGGCGCTTGAGCGGGGCAAGGACCGGATCGCCGACGCCTTGAGACGCATGGACGTCTGTCCCCTGGGATCGGGTGCCTTGGCCGGATCGACCGTCGCCTTGGACCGGGAATCCCTCCGGGCCGAGCTGGGCTTCGCCGGCGTGTCCGAGAACTCGCTCGACGCCGTGGCCGACCGGAGCTTCATCCTGGAGAGCCTGGGCGCCATGGGCCTCGTCCTGCTCGATCTGTCCCGCCTGGCCGAGGATCTCATCATCTTCTCCTCCGCGGAATTCGGCTTCATCGCCCTCGACGACGCGGCGGCGACCTCGAGCAGCCTGATGCCTCAGAAAAGGAACCCCGACGTGCTCGAGCTCCTGCGGGCGGCTCCCGGGCGGCTCTTCGCCCACTACTCCCGGCTGTTCATGGTCCTCAAGGGATCGCCCTGGTCCTACAACAAGGACTTGCAGGAGGACAAGGAGCCGCTTCGCCGCGGCGTCGAGGACTCCCTCCGGGCGCTGGAGGCCGCTCAGGCCGTCTTGCGATGCATCCGTCCCGTGCCCGAGCGCATGGCGGCGGCCATCGATCCGTCGATCTTCGCCACGGACCTGGCGGATGTCCTCGTCGAGCGGGGCCTGGCCTTCCGGGAGGCGCACGGGATCGCCGCCGAAGCCGTCCGCCTGGCCGAGACCTCGGGCCGGCGCCTCGACCTCTTGGCCCCGGACGAGCTTCAGACCCTTCATCCGGCCCTTTCGGGCCTGTCGCCCGAGTTGTTCGATCCTCATCATTCGGTCCGGCGCAAGATGACTTCGGGCTCGACGAACCCCGACATGGTCAGGCGACAGCTCAAGAAGGCGCGGGCTCTCCTCGGCGAGCCGAGCTGAAAATGGCGCCGTCCGGCCTCTTCATTTGGGGCGGCCCTTTATAGTATGATAGGTCGGCCTCAACCGAGGCAGGAGTGACATCATGGGCCATGCCATCAAAACCCCGGCGGCCGCGCGGATCAGCCGCCGGGATTTCCTCAGGTCCTCGGCCACGGCCGGGATCGGTGCCGCGCTCGCGGGCGCCGCTTTCGCTCAGGACGCTCCTCAGGCCGCCGCCGTACCCGCACCCGCTCCGGCCGCCGCCCGAAGCGCCGATGAGCTCCGCGTAGCCGTCATCGGCTGCGGCGCCCAGGGCCGGGTGCTCATCGAATCGATGCTACGCATTCCCGGGATCCGCATCGCGGCCATCTGCGACATCTGGTCCTACAGCCGGCAGTACACCGGCAACTACCTCAAGAAGTACGGCCACATCGCCGCCGCCTACGAGGACTACCGCAGCCTCCTGGCCTCGGAAAAAGGCCTCCAGGCCGCCGTCGTCGCCACCCCCGACTGGGTCCACGCCGAGCACGCCAACGCCTGTCTCCGGGCCGGGCTGCCGGTCTATTGCGAAAAGGAAATGTCGAACTCGCTCGACAAGGCCCGGTCCATGGTCCTCACCGCCCGCGAGACCGGCAGGCTCCTCCAGATCGGCCACCAGCGCCGCTCGAACCCTCGATACATCCACGCCATCGACCGGCTCATCCGCGAGAAGAAGCTCATCGGGCGCGTGACCGTCGACTACGCCCAGTGGAACCGGGCCAAGGCCGACCTCCTCGGCTGGCCGGAAAAGTACGTCATCGACCAGGCCACGCTCGACAAGTACGGCTACGGTTCCATGACCGAGTTTCGCAACTGGCGCCTGTACAAGAAGTACGGCGGGGGCCCGATGGTCGACCTGGGCTCCCACCAGATCGACCTCTTCAGCTGGGTCCACGGCCGGCCGCCCAAGACGGTCGTGGCCAGCGGCGGGCTCGACTATTACAAGGACTGGGAATGGTACGACAACGTCATGGCCGTCTACGAGTTCGAGACCGAAGAGGGCATCACCCGGGCCTTCTACCAGGTCCAGACGACGACCCAGCACGGCGGCTTCTATGAGACCTTCATGGGGGACAACGGCTCGCTCGTCCTGTCCGAGATCCCCCAGCGCGGCAACTGGGCCATGCGCGAGCCCCACGCGCCGGAGTGGGATTCCCTGGCCAAGGCCGGCCTGCTCATGTCCGAGACCGTGCCCATCCAGAAGTCGTCGACGAAGAACATCTACGTCGACGTCCGGGTGACGGCCGAAGCGGGACGCTGGCCCCTGCCGGTCGAGCTGGCCAAGCCGGCCCACCAGCCTCACCTCGAGAATTTCTTCGACGCGGTCCGGAACGGCGCGCGGCTCAACTGCCCCGCGGACCTGGCCTACGAATCATGCGTCGCCGTGCTCAAGACCAACGAGGCGGTCAAGGCCCGCCGGGTCATGGAGTTCCGGCCGGAGCAGTTCAAAGCATGAGCCCCGCCGGACGGATCTCCCTCCGGGCCGTCGGCGGCGGGCTCGTCGCCGGGCTCGCTCTGGTCCTCGTCCTGGCCGCGGACGCCCCGGCCCAGAACGCCGCGCCGACCGCGGATCCGGGAAAGAAACTCGTCGTCTGGGACGGCAACCGGACGATCCCGGCCCACCTCATTCCGCTGCGCGACGAGAACGACGAGCCCATCGTCCCGACAGAGACCGATCCCCTTCCGTATTCGGCCCGCTTCACCTGCGGGCCCTGCCACGACTACAAGACGATCCGGGGCGGCTGGCATTTCGGGGCCATGACGGCGGCCGTGAGCGGCCGGCCCGGCGAACCCTGGCTCCAGGTCGATCCCAAGACGGGGACCATCCTGCCTCTGTCCTACAGGAAGTGGCCGGGAAGCTACGATCCGAAGGCCGTGGATCTTTCGGCCTGGGATTTCACGGCGCTTTTCGGCCGGGACATGCCCGGCGGGGGGCGATGGAGCCCTCCGAAAAGGAGGTCCTGGCCGAGCCGGACGGGCGCTGGAACGTCTCGGGCAAGGCCGAGGTCAACTGCCTGGCCTGTCACAACCGATCGGGCCGTCAGGACCACAGCGAGTGGGCCAAGCAGGTCCTGCGCGAGAACCTGCGCTGGGCGGCCACGGCGGCCGGAGGCGTCGGGGAGGTCGGCGGCATGGCCTCCCGGCTCAAGGAGACGTGGGACGTCTATGACGGGCCCAACCTCGACGACCATGAATGGGCCGTCGCGCCGTCCGTCAAGTACAGGACGGTCGATTTCGACTCCAAGCAGCGCTACTTCTTCGATCTGAACTACAAGCCCTCCGACGACCGTTGCCTCGTCTGCCACTCGGTCTCGCCGAAAGATGCGGCCATGTGGACGACCGAGGCCGACGTCCATACGGCGGCCGGGTTGAAGTGCACGGACTGCCACAGGGGCGACCTCAGCCACCTCATGGTCCGCGGCTACGAGGGCGAGGCGGCCGACACGGGCAACCGGGCGGCGGCATCCTTCACCTGCCGCGGCTGTCATCTCGGCGAGAATGAAGACGGGGAACGAACGGTCCTCCCCGGCCGCCTCGGCGCCCCCTACCCCAAGCACACGGGCATCCCGCTCGTCCACTTCAAGAGGCTCGCCTGTACGGTCTGTCATTCGGGACCGAAGCCAAAGGAAGGCTTCACCCGGGTCCGGACGTCGCGGGCGAACCGGCTCGGCGTCTACGGCGTCGCGACCTGGTCGACGGACACCCCCATGATCATCGAGCCCGTCTATATGAAGGATGGGCGGGACAAGATCTCGCCGCAGCGGCTCGTCTGGCCGGCTTTCTGGGGCCGGCGCTCGGGCAAGAGACATCCTCCCGCTGAAGCCGGCCGAGGTCGAGACGGCGGCGGGCGATCTTCTCAGGCCGGAGGAGCGCCTCGCGCAGGTCCTCATCGCCCTGAGCCAGGTCACGGCCGAGGACGAGACGCCTGTTCTCGTGTCAGGACGTTTCGTCTTTGCGCCGAATGTCGACGGCGGCCTCGACGCGACGGAGAGGGCCGCGACAAAGCCGGACGCGCCGGCCTCCTGGGGCATCCGGAAGGGCGGGGAGATCGCGCCCCTCGTGCCCGATTTCGACCCGGCGGCGGAGGACAAGGACCCGGGGATCGAGACGCGGTTCCAGGAATTCCTTCAGTCCCTGGGCACTGATCGCGGCAAAGCCGGGCGAGCCGGCGATCGTCGCCAAAAAGACGCTTTACAGGTTCGTCGGAGGATTCCTGGATATCTCCGAGGCTCCGGCCGGGCTGGTCGCGACCCCCGGGCCCGGCTGGCTCGTCGACGGCAAGCTCGTTCCCCTGGCCACGGACTTCGACCTCCGGACCGTGACCGCCAAGGCGGGAACGGAACAGACGCTGACCGAGGAGCAAGTGACCCTCGTCCTCGGGGCGCTGGCGAAGACCGGCGGCCAAGGCGAGTATGTCTATCTCTCCGGCGGGCGGCTGTTCCAGCTCGACAAGAGCGGCGAGCTCGTTTCCCGCCGGGACAAAGCGGCCGGACCCGTGACCTGGCCCCTGGCCCACAATGTCCGGCCGGCCCAGCAGTCCCTCGGCTGGAAGTCCTGCACGGATTGCCACAGCGGCGGCTCGAGCTTTTTCTTCACCAAGCTCAAGGGCACGGGCCCGTTGCTGACGAAGAGCGTGGAGAAGCGGTCGGCCGCGGCCTTCATGGGCCTCGGCGGGCTGTTCCAGCGCGTCTTCGGCCTGTCGTTCATCGTCCGGCCGGTCTTCAAGGTCGTCCTGGCCATCTGCGCGTTCATCGCCGGTTCCCTCCTCCTCCTGGCCGGGCTGGTCGCGCTCGGCCGCGTCGCCGGGTTCATGGAGAAGAGGTAAGACCATGGTGTTCACGATCGTCACCATCCTCGTCCTCGGGGCGACGTTCCTCGGGATCGCCTTCCACCGCTTCTGGACGAGCCGCGAGGAGGCCAAGTCGACCATCCTCTACGCCGAGATCGTCAAGAAGTTCTTCGCCTGGCTGGCCCTGCGGACGGTGCAGATGTCCCGCCGGGCGTCGCCGAAGGCCTGGTGGGCTTATGTCAAGGGATTGCCCCTGTGGCGGGAACCGGTCCTCGAAAAGTGGCTCGATGTCGGCTTTTACGGGAGCTTCCTGTATCTCGCCGCGAGCGGTTTTTTCTTCGGGATCTTCATCCCTCGCGGGCTGTTCGGCTATCCCCTCGTCGGCCACGTCATGGCCGGCGCGTTGTTCGCCGTCTGTCTGACGATCATCGTTCTCTTCAAGGGCCGCCATTTCATTTCGGTCCCGAAGCCGGCCAGCCTGAGCCTGGCGCTCCTGGATATCCGCAAGATGGACATCACCCCGGCCCGGATAAGGCTCTGGGCCTTTTGGCTCTTCGCCGCGGCCGGATTCCTGCTGACCCTTTCCGCTCTGCTCCCCATGTTGCCGCTCCTGCGCACCGGGGGCCAGAGGTTCATGTTCGAGTGCCATCGCTACAGCGCGCTCGTCTCGGCCATGGCCGCGATGGTTTTCGTGAGCCTCGAGCTCTTCGAACGAGGCCGGGCCTAAAGGGCCTGCCGACCCCCGATCATTTCGTCCGCGGCGAGGGCTGGCGCTCCCCGTTGTCGTAGAGCCCGACGAGCTCGATAGCTTTGCCCTCCTTGATCGTGAACTCGACCCGGAAGTAATCGAGTCCGTCGAGGGCAAAGAGCGTCGCCGTCATCGGAATGAGCCGGTACTTCGGGCCGGTCCGCTGATAGAAGAGGGCGCCGTTCTCGAAGGTGACCTTGCGCTCGCCGTAGACGCCGGCGTAGGTTTTCATGACCTTCGCATCGGCGCGAGGCGGGTTCTGCTTGGCCTTTTCGCCCGTGAGGATCCACTCGTACTCGGCCTTCCGGCTGGGGTCGGTCGCCTTGGCGGCGAGCTTTTCGACGGCCATGGCGTAGGCCTTGTCGAAGGCTTCGGCGGCCGGAACCGCGACGTCAGGCGTGACGCCCGTGCCCTCCCAATTCGTCTTGGAGACGGGGTTGATGGCCCTGGCGAAAGGCACGCGCAGGATGAAATCCCTCTGGACGATCATGGGCCGGGTCGGATGGGCGCCGCCGCCCGTCGTCTCGCCGATGATGGTCGCCCGCTTGAGATTCTTCATATTGTAGGTGAATTCCTCGGCCCCGGAGAACGTCCGGGCGCTCGTCAGAATGTAGAGGTCGGCGCCGGCGGCTTTGGCGCCGGGGACATAGGGCAGGGTCCAGTAGTTCTCGGTCCGGTCCGTGGCCCGGGCATAGAGGTCGTTGAGATGGACCGGCTCGTCGAAGAAGTAGGAGCTGATGAGCTGGATCTGGGCCGGATCGCCGCCGCCGTTCTGACGGAGATCGACGATGACGGCGTCGCAATAGGCCAGGAAGTTCATGGCCGCCACGGCCGTCGCGCCGGCGTCGGCCGGCGATGTGAAGGCGCGGAAGTCGAGGTAGCCGATGTTCCCCGGGAGCCGCTCGACCTTGCGGAAGCCGAAGTTATCCCGGCGGGATTCTTCGAGCTGCCGCTCGCGGACATTCTTCGCCTCCTCTTCGCTCCGGCCCTGGAGGCGCCTGAGGTCCTCAGCCATGGCCGGGTCGTAGGCGAAGCCCATGTGCCTGTCCTTGCCGACGTCGAGCAGGAGCCGGGAGACGGCCTGGGCGAAGGCCGGAGCTTCATTGACGTTATCGAGATCACCGGCGGACAGCTTGGTCCGGAGGGCATCCTCAAGCTTCTTGGCCGTCTCGGCAAAGATGTAATTTTTGTTCAAGAGTGTCGCGATCTCGTCGACGATGGCCTGTTTTTGGGCTTTGTCGAGCGACGGCACCTTGGCCTCCTGGCCGAAAAGCGCGGAGATCCACAGGACGATGATCGCGGTGATGACGAGCATCGTGCGGGGTGTCTTGGACATGTTGAACCTCCAAAAAAAGCATTGAATGGGACCCCGGTTCATCGCGTCCAGCTGGCCGGACGCGACGAGGACGGGATAAGCCCTTTGATCAACAGATCGGCGATTCTGCCGACCTGATCCTCCAGCTCTTCCCGACGGCCCAGCTCGCGGGCCGACAGGTTGAACGGAAGAAGGGAATTCGTGCTCTGGATGAGGACGAGCGACGTCGTCTGGGGATCGGGGCAGTCGAGCGACCCAAGTCTGGCTCCTTCCCGGAGGACACCCTCGAAAACCGCCGCCTCTTTCTCGAAATGGGCCTGGCGGCGCAGCAGAAGCGGCGCCCGGACCGATGACAGGAGGTCGCCCAGGCTCTGCGAATAGTGAGCGACGCTGTCGAACCGCTGAAGGACGCGGAGGACAAGCATCCGGCGGAGTCGCCTGTCGGCCGAGTCGGACGCGTCGGCCAGCTCCTGGAGCTTACGAATGACGGTCTCGGCGATTCGGTCGATGTGGGCCAGGACCAACTCTTCTTTTGACGGAAAATGAAGGTAGATCGTGCCTTTCCCGATCCCGACTTGCCTGGCCACGTCGTCCACGGACATTTTCCCGTAGCCGAACCTGGCGAGGAGCAGATCCACCGCGTCAAGGATCAGATCACGGATATCTGACCGTCTGGCGATTTGTCTCATTGTGACTTCTGACCCAAATTATATTTTGGTCATTTCACAATGTCAATAGAGATACTTTAAGCCTTGTGACACCAATTCCTGAGCGGCTACCGCGATTTCAAGAGAAGCACGAAGCTCGAGACCAGGGCCAGGGCCATGACGCCCGCGACGGCCTTCCAGAACGGCTCGCGCCGACGCTTTTCGTCTTCCCGGACCTCCATGAGCGAGCCCAGGACGAAGCCTGCCGCGAACCCCCCGGCATGGGCATAATTGTCCGCCCTGACGAGGAGGCCGAAAAGGAACGCGTACAGAGCCCAGCGGATCATAAAGCTCCGGATGCCCCGTCCCCGGTCGCTTCCGAGACGACGGAAGTAGGGAATGGCGAATCCGATCAGACCGAAGATGGCCCCCGAGGCGCCGGCCGAAACGACTCGTGCGTGAAGCAGGTAGGAGGCCGCCGATCCGAACACTCCCGAGAACAGGAAGAGCGTCAGGTACCTGGCGGATCCGATCTCCGCTTCGAGGAAGCTCGAGACGCTGAGGAACGCGTAGATGTTGAAGAGGAAATGGATGACGCCGATATGGACGAAGACGCAGGTCAGAAGCCTCCACCATTCGCCCGAGGCCACGAGCCTTGAATCCAGCGCACCGGCACGGACGAGCGTGTCCAGCCCCGGGGAGAGGAGCGCCGCCCCGCCGGAGGATACGACCTGGAGGATGAAGTCAGCCCCCATGACCGCCGTCAGAGCGGCCGTGACGGGTGAGACGCCGGGCATGATGAGGCCGAAAACCTTGTAGAGGAAATTTCCGGCTGCCGTCGGCAGTCTGGAGCCGCAGACGGAACATCGCCGTTCATCCGCGCCCGCCAGGGCCCCGCATTTCCGACAGATCTTCTGACCCGACCTGAGATGGCGGATGGCATTCGTGTCCGTGGAGAAGAACCCCGCCCAGCGTTTTTTGAAATTGAGCCATCTCCAGTGCCTCCAGTTATAGCTCAGGCCCAAGGACTTGCTCAGTCCTCTCAGGAATTCGCCCATGGGGCCCTTTGCCCGCCCTCGCGGAACTCGTCTCGCTCGGTCATGGGGCCTCCTTTTCCCGGCGAAGCCATATCCTATGCGCCGGATCCTGTTTTTTCAATCTCAGGCCCCGGGGGCGGTCGAGCCGCGCCTGGACGTAACGAGCGTCGGACGATATTGACACGTCCGGCCGGTCGGTCCAATATGAAATCAAGATCCGAGCTTCATGTCCAAGGAGGGGATCATGCGTCTCATCAAGCCATTGGCTCGAGTCGCGGCCTTATCTCTGGTCGCGATGGCATTTCGTGCGGCCCTCCCCGCCGGGCCGGCCGAATCCGGGGGCGCCTTGGGGCAGAAAGTCCAGATCACGACCGAGGACGGCGTCACCGTCGTTCGTAACCCCAAAGCACCCGTCCCCAGTCCGGGCGGCCCGTCGAAGCTCATCTTGACCCAAGACCTGGTCATCGGAAAGGACCCGGCCGGCGGCCCCGACCTCTTTGCCGAGCTCCGTTCGATCGGCGTGGATAGCAGGGAGAACATTTGGACGCTGGACTGGAAGGACATCAAGGTCCGCGTCTTCGACAAGACGGGGAAGCTTGTCAGCACGTTCGGTCAGAAAGGGCAGGGTCCCAGGGAATGGGAGAGTCCCACCCGGATGATCGTCCTGCCCAACGGCACGGGAGTCATTCTCGACACCAACAAACTCACCTTTTACGCCCTCGACGGCGCCTGCCTCAAGGAGATCTCAACGGCCAAGACGAGGATGTTACGATTCAAGATCGACTCCCGTGGCTTTATCTACGGCGATCAGATGGATTTCGGCGAGAAAATCCTGCTCCGGCTGATCAAGCACGATCCGGCCTTGAACCCGCTGGCTACGCTGGCGGAGGTCGAGGAACCGTTCAAGATCGGCGCCGTCAGCCCCTTCCCCATCCTGCTTCTCTGCCACGTCACTGCGGACGACCGGCTGATCTGGATGACCAACGCGAAGTACGAGTTCCATGTCATGAGCCCGGAGGGAAAGCCCGTCCGGAGGATCGTCAAGGATTATTCTCCGGTGAAGCTGGCCAAGGCGGACAAGGACAGGATCCTCGAGGGCCAATCCCCCGAAATGAGGAGCGCGCTTGTCTTCCCCGACGCGTTCCCGCCGGTGTTCTTCTTCATCGGCGATCCCGAGGGGCGGCTCTACGCTCAGACTTATGAGACCGACGCCAAAGGCTGGCTGCTGTACGATGTCTTCGACCCGGAGGGACGCTGCATCACCCGTTTCTCCCTCCCCCGCGAAGAGATGCCTATGGCCGTTCAGAAGGGCCGCCTCTACGTCTTGATCACCGAGAACGAGGAGGGCATCCCTCTCGTCAAGCGCTACGCCATGGAGTGGATGTAGCCCGTCGATCCCCAGCCCCGTTTTCCCCAGGCGGAGGCCTTGCTATTTGGGCCCTCTTCAGCTATCATTTTCAGTCGGGGCTTCATAGGTTCTGACTCTGAAGCGAACCGATAGATCTTCATCATCTCACAAGGAGTTTTCCCATGGCGACCAAAGGGTTTAATGCCTTCGAGATGGCCCAAAAGCAGTTCGACGCTGTCGCGGACCTCCTCGAGCTTGACCAACCCACCCGGGACCTCCTGCGGCAGCCGCTGCGGGAGTACCATTTCTCGATCCCCGTCCGCATGGACGACGGCAGCATGCGCGTGTTCCACGGCTTCCGCTGCCAGCACAACGACGCCCGCGGCCCCTGCAAGGGCGGCATCCGCTTCCACCCCCAGGAGACGATCGACACGGTCCGCGCCCTGTCGATGTGGATGACCTGGAAGTGCTCCGTCGTCGACATCCCGCTCGGCGGCGGCAAGGGCGGCGTCATCTGCGACCCGCACGACCTCAGCCAGCACGAGCAGGAACGTCTCTGCCGCGGCTGGATCCGGGTCCTGGCCCAGGACATCGGCCCCCTCCGCGACGTCCCCGCCCCCGACGTCATGACCAACCCCCAGCACATGCTCTGGATGCTCGACGAGTTCGAGACCATCCACGGCGCCAAGTACCCCGGCTTCATCACCGGCAAGCCCGTGGGCATGGGCGGTTCCCTCGGCCGGACGGAAGCGACCGGCCACGGTGTCGTCTTCACGCTCCGCGAGGCCCTCAAGGAGATGGGCATCAAGATCGAATCGACGACGGCCTCGTTCCAGGGCTTCGGCAACGTCGCCCAGTACGCGATCGAGCTCTACACCAAGCTCGGCGGCAAGGTCGTCGCGGTCTCGTGCTGGGACCAGAACGACCAGGCCTCCTACACCTACCGGAGGAAAAGCGGCATCAACCTCGACGAGCTCCTAGCCATCACCGACCGCTTCGGCGGCATCGACAAGGCCAAGGCCGAATCGCTCGATTACGAGCGCCTCCCGGGCGACGCCTGGATCGAGCAGGACGTCGACATCCTCTTCCCCTGCGCCCTCGAGAATCAGATCAACGCCGAGACGGTCAAAAAGATCGCTCCTCGCGTCAAGATCATCGCCGAAGGCGCCAACGGCCCGACGACCCCCGAAGCCGACGCGGTCATCAAGAGCCGCGGCATCTTCGTTATCCCCGACTTCCTGGCCAACGCCGGCGGGGTCACCTGCAGCTACTTCGAGCAGGTCCAGTGCAACATGAACTTTTTCTGGACCAAAGAAGAGGTCCTGAGCAAGCTCGATGACAAGATGACCGCGGCCTTCAAGGCCGTCAGCGAGCTGGCCCGGACGCGCAAGCTCTACATGCGCGACGCCGCCTACGTCATTTCCGTCAGCCGCGTCGCCAACGCCTGCAGGGACCGCGGCTGGGTCTGATCGCCTTTCTATTTCGCGACGCCACAGTCCCGCCCTCTCCGGCTGAAACCGGGGAGGGCGGGCGTTCTCGATGACCCGGCCTCGGGCCGGAACGGGCAGGGCCGCCGGTCCGCGCCCCCGTGACGGGAGTCCGCGGCGGCCGAGGAGGGACGCCGCGATATGACGAATCCGCGCACGCCGACGGCCGTCAACACCCTGTTCTCCACCCTGCACGAGCGGGCCAAGGAGCTGAGCTGCCTTTACCGGATCGAGGAGATCCTCAGCATCTACGACGTCGCCCTCGAGGAGGTCTTTCGCCAGGTCGTCGAAGCCATCCCTCCCGGCTGGCAGTATCCGGACTGCTGCCAGGCCCAGATCACCTACGGCTCGGACGTCTACGAATCCCCCGATTTCGAGGAGACGCCCTATACCCATTGCGCCGAGATCCGGGTTCAGGACGCCTCGGTCGGCCGGCTCTGCGTGTCGTACAAGAAACCGACGCCGGAGAGCGATTGCGGGCCGTTCATGAAAGGCGAGCTCAAGCTCATCCAGTCGATCGCCGAGCGGCTCGGCCATTTCATCCTCCACCAGCGCCTGCGGGGGATGTACGAGCAGATCAGCGACGAGCGCCGGGACGGGGCCGAAGGGAAGCAGCAGGGCTGGCGGATCGCGCTCGACCTCCTGCGCAACACCAACCCCAATCTTCTCTCGCGGATCTCGCGCAAGATGATGAACTACCTGGGCTGGCGCGGCGTCTCCGAGGCCCGGGACCTGCTGCAGCGCTTCAGCGGCGACCGGGTGGCCGGCCTTTTCGGCGAATCCAATCTCCCCCAGACCCGGGAATCGGCGGACCGCTTCTTCGAGCTGACCGAGGAGACCTTTCGCATCGCCTCGGCCAACCTGACCGACGAAGAGGTCCTCGACCGCATCCAGAAGTGGATAAACGAGGACCGCTCGAGCGAGTCGGTCAAGGCCCTGGAGAACGTCTACGCCGACCTGGCCGAGGTCCTCGACAGCATGCGCCGGATCAAGATCGTGGCCCCGGAGGGCATCCAGCTGCCGCGGTCCCTGGCCAACAGCGTTCGGGTCGCCCTCATCCGGCGGTTCTTCACCGAACAGCTCGAATTCATCAACATCGCCAAGAAGTACATCGACATCGAGGACTTCTTCGACCTCATGGAGCGGATCGTCTTCTCGCCCGGCAGCCACGGCAAGCTCGGCGGCAAGAGCGCCGGGCTGTTCCTGGCCGGCCGCATCCTGGATCAGGCGGCCCGCCGCACCAAGGTCATCGGCGAGGTCAAGAAGCCCAAGACGTGGTACGTCACGTCGGACGGGCTCATCTCCTTCACGACCTACAACAACCTCGATGACGTTCACGAGCAGAAGTACAAGGACATCGAGGTCGTCCGCCAGGAGTACCCCCACCTCGTCCAGGTCTTCAAGAACTCGACCTTCCCTCCGGAGATCCTCAAAGGCCTGTCCGTGGCCCTGGACGATTTCGGGGAGGTGCCCCTCATCGTCCGCAGCTCGAGCCTGCTCGAGGACCGGCTGGGGACGGCCTTCGCCGGCAAGTACAAGAGCCTGTTCCTGGCCAACCAGGGCGACAAGCAGCAGCGCCTCGAGGCCCTGCTCGACGCGGTCGCCGAGGTCTACGCCTCGATCTTCAGCCCCGACCCGATCCAGTACCGGGCCGAGCGCGGCCTGCTCGATTTTTACGAGGAGATGGCCGTCATGATCCAGGAGGTCGTCGGGACCCGCGCCGGGAAGTATTTCTTCCCGGCCTACGCCGGGGTCGCGTTCAGCCGGAACGAGTTCCGCTGGTCGCCGCGAATCCGGCGCGAGGACGGCCTGCTCCGGCTCGTTCCCGGCCTGGGGACACGGGCTGTCGACCGGGTCAGCGACGATTATCCGGTCCTCGTTTCCCCCGGCCAGCCGAACTTGAGGGTCAACGTGTCGACCGACGAGGTCGTCCGCTATTCGCCCAAGAAGATCGACGTCATCGATCTCGAGGAGAACACCTTCCTGACCAAGGACATCCAGGAGGTCCTGCGGGAGGTCGGCCACGACTTCCCGGCGCTGACCAAGGTCTTTTCCATCTACAAGGACGGCCTGCTCCAGAGGCCCATGGGCCTGGCCACGGATATGTCCACGGCCGAGTCCGTGGTCACGTTCGACGGCCTCATCTCCGGGAGCCCGTTCATGCTCCGGCTCGAGGCTATCCTGAAGACCCTGTCCGCGGCGCTCGGGGTCCCGGTCGATATCGAGTTCGCGTCGACGGGCGCGGATTTTTACCTGCTCCAGTGCCGGCCCCAGAGCCAGGCGGCCGAGGACGTGGCCATGGAGATCCCGTCGAACCTGCCGGACGACGCGGTCCTGTTCACGGCCCGGAAGCACGTCTCGAACGGCCGGGTGGCCGACATCACCCATATCGTCTACGTCGACCCCGACCGCTATGGCGATCTGCCCGAGTTCGCCGACCTCGTCTCGGTGGGCCAGGCCGTCGGCAAGCTCAACAAAATCCTGCCCCGGCGCCAGTTCATCCTCATGGGGCCGGGGCGGTGGGGCAGCCGCGGCGACATCCGGCTCGGCGTGCGCGTCACCTACTCCGAGATCAGCAACTCGGCCATGCTCATCGAGGTCGCCCGCAAGAAAGGGAACTACGTTCCCGACGTATCGTTCGGGACCCACTTCTTCCAGGACCTCGTCGAGTCGGACATCCGCTATCTGCCGCTTTATCCCGACGACGAAGGCGTCAAGTTCAACGAGAAGTTCCTGCACGAGTCACCCAACAAGCTGGCCGACCATTGCCCCGAGTGCGCCGGGCTCTCGGACGCCCTGCGGGTCATCGACGTCGTCGAGGCCACCGGCGGCAAGGTCCTCCGCGTGGTCATGAACGCCGATCAGGAGGCCGCCGTCGGCTACTTCGCCGCGCCCGAGGCGGTGGTCCGGACGGCCCGCGCCGCGGGAGGGACGGCGATCTGCGAGGACGAGGACTCTTACCACTGGCGAACACGCATGGCCGAACGGCTGGCCTTCCACAGCGGGGCCCGGAAATGGGGCGTCCGCGGGGTCTATCTCGTCGACACGAGCGACGGCGACGAGGTCGAGCCTTCCAGCCCCATCCGCCTGGCCATCCATTTCCTGGGCGGCGGCCGCCAGCGCAAGGAGCTCGAGACCTGGCTTCAGGGCTGGAGCCTGTCGCTCGCCGAAATGAATTACTTCCGGACGGGCTTCCACTCCGAGGGCCTGCTCGAGGTCCAGTTCCTGACCGACGAAAAGATCCGCGGGGAAAAGGACGTCGCCGAGCGTCTCAAGCTCGGCTTCGATCTCGTCCGCGAACTGCCCCTCGGGCCAAAGACCTCCGAATAGGATCCCGCGCATGCCTGCCGAGAAGCTCCTCGTCCATCGGTTCGCCCATGAGGCCATGGCGACGACGTTCGAGATCTTCGTCGCCGGCAAGGCTGAGGCCTATGCCGGGCAGGCGGCCCGGGCGGCCTTCGACGAGGTCGACCGTATCGAGCGGCTCCTCAGCCGCTTCGACCCTTCGAGCGAGATCAGCCGGATCGGGCGGCTCGAGCCGGGCGGCTCCATGCTGGTCGGGATCGAGACGGCCGAGGTCCTGGGTCTGGCCGCTTTCATCCAGTCGGAGACGAACGGCGCCTTTGACGTCAACTATCTCGGTCGGGACCGGACGGCCGGGCGCCGGAGCGGACCCCGTCTGGGACCGCTTGCGGCGCTCCTGGGCGTCGGCACGGACGGTCATGGTTTCGAAGTGACCCGGCTCCGCCCCGAGGGCAGGGCGTCCGCCGCGGCCGTCGAGCTCGATCTCGGGGCCGTCGGCAAGGGATACGCCCTGGACGCGGCCCTGTCCATACTCCGGATCTGGGACGCTGGGAACGTCCTCCTTCACGCGGGGACGAGCACGGCCTTGGCCGCGGGACCCGGCCCGGCGCGCGCCGGGCGTGGACGGGGCTGGCCGGTCGGCGCGGGTTCGACGGCCGGGACCACATCCGGCCCGGGGCGGGTCATCCTCCGCAACCGAGCTCTGAGCGGGTCGGGAACGGAGGTCAAAGGCGCCCATATCGTCGACCCGAGGACCGGCCGCGCGGCCGCCGGCCATGCCGCCGCCTGGGCCTCGCACCCCTCGGCCGCCGCCTCGGACGCCCTTTCGACGGCGTTCATGGTCATGTCGACGGCGGAGGTGGCCGCGTTCTGCGGCCGGCATCCCTTCGTCTGGGCCCTCGTGAAACTCGGGCCGAAAACGTGTAGAATATTCAATGCGGCCGCGATGGCCGCCAAGCGGTCCGCGAGAACAAGGAGACCCTAGCGATGAAAAGATGCCTGAGTGTCATAGCGATCTTCAGCCTCGGCCTGGCCCTCCTGGCCCCGGCCGCTCCGGCCCAGGACCAGGGGAAAGAGGTCCTGAAGATCCAGCTTCCCAAGCCGATGTTCGTCGGCACCCCCAGGAATATCCGCACCCCCAACCTCGAGACGGTCACAGGCAGAGCCCGCGGCCCCTTCATGGTCCCGGCCGGCACGATCCTCCTCTCGGCCGGCAAGCCCGTCACCTCGAGCGACAAGGAGCCCGTCATCGGCGAGATCTCCTGCATCACCGACGGCAAGAAGTCCGGCGAGGACGGTTACTACGTCGAGCTCGGGCCGATGCTCCAGTGGGTTCAGATCGACCTCGGCAAGTCCCAGGAGCTCACGGCCATCGTCGCCTGGCACTACCACAGCCAGGCCCGCGTTTACCGGGACGTCATCGTCCAGGCGTCCGACGACAAAGATTTTATCAGCGGCGTCACGACCGTGTTCAACAATGACCACGACAACACCTCCGGCCTCGGCGCGGGCAAGGACAAGGAGTACATCGAGACTTTCGACGGCAAGCTCTTCGATCCCAAGGGCGTCAGAGCCCGCTACGTCCGCCTCTACAGCGGCGGCAACACGTCCAACGACATGAACCATTATGTGGAGGTCGAGGTTTACGGTCTCCCGGCCAAATGACGAATAAGACCTTCAAGGGTCTCTTCCTCTGCGCCGTCGTCGGCGCTCTCGCGTTCCGGGTCGTCCGCCTGGACGTCCGGCCCATGCACGCCGACGAAGCCAACCAGGCGGTCAAGTTCGGCGATCTCCTCGAACACGGGGAATACCGCTTCGACCCCCTGGACCATCACGGCCCGACGCTCTATTACCTGACCCTGCCCGCGGCCTGGGCGGCCCGCGAAACGACCCTGGCCGGGCTCGATGAGCGGGTCCTCCGGCTCGTCCCGGCCCTGTTCGGGGCCGCCCTTCTGCTCTGCCTGCTGCTCTTTTCCGGAGGCCTTTCCCGCGAGGCGACGCTCGCAGCCGCGGCGCTGGCGGCCGTCTCGCCGGCGCTGACCTATTACAGCCGCTTCTACATCCAGGAAACGCTGCTGGTCTTCTTTCTCGCGGCTCTCCTCGGCGCAGGCTGGCGGTACGCGCGGCAGCGCTCCGCCTTATGGGCCGTCGCCGCCGGCGTTTCGGGCGGGATGATGGTCGCCACCAAAGAGACGAGCGTCATCCTCTTCGCCGCGATCGCGGCGGCCTTGGGGGCACTGTCGCTCGTCGAGAGCTTTCGGTCCCGCCATCGCGGGGTCGTCGCCACCGGGGACGCCGGGGTTTGGCGGGATTCCCGCACGAAGCTCCCGACGGCCTTCCATGTCGCCCTTTTCCTCGCGGCCGGCGTCGTCACCGTCGTCGCCTTTTACACCTCGTTCTTTCATCACCCGCAGGGGCTGGCCGATTCGGTCCGGGCCGTCGGAGCCTGGTTCGCCCGGGCCGGCCACCCCGGCGCCCACGCCCATCCCTGGTATTACTATTTTCAGACACTGGCCTATTCGAAGGCGGCCGGCGGCCCGGTTTGGAGCGAGGCCTTCCTGCTCTTCCTGGCCCTGGCCGGCGGCATCGCCGCTCTGGGGCACGACGCGGGCCGGGACGAAAATCCCCGCTTTCTCCGCTTCGTCCTCTTCTTCACGGTCATCACGGCCGCCGTCTACAGCCTCATCCCGTACAAAACGCCCTGGAACCTGCTCCCCTTCTATCTCGGCCTCGTCATCCTGGCCGGCAACGGCGTCTCCCTCCTTCTGAGGATCAGCCGCTTCAAGCTGGTCAAGGTCCTCGTCCTGGCGATCCTCGTCCCGGGGTTTGCCGACCTGGCCCGCCAGGATTACCGGGCGAATTTCAAGCTCCCGGCGGACCCGGCCAACCCCTATGCCTACGCCCAGACGGGCCCCGACCTGCTCAAGCTCGTCGCCAAGGTCGATCAGGCCGCCGCGCGATCTCCGGAGAACCGGGATCTCCTGGTCGAGGTCATCGCCCCGCCGGATGAGACCTGGCCCTTGCCCTGGTATCTGCGGAAGCTCAGACGAGTGGGGTATTGGACGAGCCCGGAAGCGGCCGTGAGGGACCTCTGCCCTACGGGAAGGCCGACGTGGTCGTCGCCGCCTCGGCCTTCGCCGACGAGGTCGCGGCCGGTCTCGGCGAGGGCTACGAACAGACCTTTTACGGTCTCCGCCCGGAGGTCGTCCTGTCGCTCTTCGTCCGACGCAGCCCGTGACGCGGACCTAGCGCGCCGCGCTGCCGCTGCCGGAGCCGGAGACGGCGTCGACGAAAGACCGAACGGGTGTCGTCGTTCACGATCCGGATCGTCTCGGTCGATTGGACCACGGGGAACATGGACGTGCCGAGCTTGAACCCTCCGGGCGTGCCGCCCGGGATAAGAGGCTGCCAGGCCAGCTCGCCCTCTTCGGTCATCGGGAAGAGTCCGGCCAGGCCGTATCGGGCCCCGCCCTTGGTGATGACGCGGCCGTCATCGGCGGCATCCGAGTAGCGGATCGGCTCGGGCATGCTGACGACGAGCTCGCCGCCGGGCATGATCTCGGCGTAGCGGCCGTCCGGCTCCCCCAGAGCGTTACCCCCATCGACGACGAGGTCCTGGTCGACGACCTTGTCGGCATAGAACTCCGGCACGGATCCGAGGGGTCGTTCCTCCCCCGTCGCGGCCGGCCCGGCGGCCGGTGTGACCAGGGCCAGGATCAAACCGAGGCCGCAAAGGACAATGATCTTTCGCATGCCTCTCTCCACAAAAGCATCATTAGCACGGCGGAACCGGCCGGTCAAGGGCACCGAGGCCGTCTCCCGTCTTTTTGATCTTTCGAGGGAATATCCGGCGCCGTTCCGTGTATTCAGCATGTGAGACACATGGAACCCGGAAAGGAGGCATCATGAAGAACGTTCTGGCTGGCATGCTCGCGGTCCTTCTCGTCGTCGCATCGGCGTCCGCTTCCGGCGGACAGGACGGCCTCCGGCGCCTGACCGTGCGGATCTTCCAGATCCCGGCCGAGCAGAGCTTTGAGGTCGCGCGGCCCGACGGACGGGGCGGAGCGTGCACCCTCCAAGTCAGAGGGGATGTCGCAGCGCTTTTCCCGCACGGGACCGTCCTTGTCCCGACCGAGCTGGCGGCGAACGCCTCCGGATCGGCAATCGGTCGGGCGCTTGGCCAGAGCATGATCTTTGGCCGCTCCGATCCCAGGGCCGTCCGCGTCCAGATCAGGGAGCTCAAATCGTTCGACATCACTCTCGATGCGACCCATCCTTCGGAGGAGGCCCGGTTCGAGGAAAGCCGCGGCGAGGGACGGAGCGACGATTACGAGCTCCGCGTCGAGCGCCTTCCCGGCGGTCCGGAGAAGCCCTTGGTCCGTTTGCACTTCTTCGCCGGCACCAGATGGCAGGCCGGATTGCTCGGCGGAGGGCTGACCCGGAACGTCGTCTCGACGGTCGCCGAGGTCCCGGAATCGACGCTCCTGCTCATCGGAGCTCCGGGCGAAAAGGCCGTCTATGTTCTGGCCGTCTGCGCGCGGCCGCGCTGAGAACGCAAATTATCTCTTTTTCAGCAGCGGCGCGTAGATGTCCATCTTGGCCGGGTCGTCGCCCATGACCCGGGCCGCCCAGAGGAATCCGCGCTCGACGATGGTCCGGGCTTCGGGAACATCGAAGTCCGCCGCGACGTGGCCGAGCGAGGTGTAGAAGACGCGGCCCTGGCCGTAGAGCTTCTTCCAGACGACGGGCATGACCTCGCCCGCGATCCAGGGGGCGTACCGGCCCGTGAAGGTCGTCGTCGCCAGGACGTCGTTGCCGGGGTCGACGTGCATGAAATACTGCTCCGACTTCATGTGGAAGCGCCGCTGGAGGCCCTTGGTGATCGGGTCGTCCGGGTTGGTGATGTCGACGTCATAATCGATGACCCCGCCCGGATGGGCCACCCACTGTCCGCCGACCATGAACTGGTACTCGACGGCCGAGCGGTGGGCGTCGCCGAGGCCGCCATGCCATCCGGCCAGGCCGACGCCGCTCTTCACCGCCTCCTCGAGGTTCTTTTCCTGCTCGGGCTTGATGTCGGACATGGTGAAGACGTGGACGATGAGGTCGAGCGACTTCAGCTTTTCGAGGTCGAGGTAGGCGTCGAGGGTATGCGAGATCTCGACCTTGAAGCCCTGGCTCTCGAGCCAGGGGGCGAAGATGTCGACGCACTGCTTGGGCTCGTGGCCCTCCCAGCCTCCCCAGACGATGAGGGCGGACCTCGCCTTCGAGGGCGTTTGGGCCGGGCCGGAACAGACCAGTAGACCGGCCGCTCCGAGGAGGAGCGCGGCCCTCAGGATCGTTCTTTTCATGACGGGATCCTTCACTCGAGCTCCCGCAGCCAGATGTTCCGGTAGCGGACCGGATGGTCGTGGTCCTGCAGCGAGATCGGAAGCTTATCGGCGTGCATCTTATAGGGCGGCCGGGCCTTGTGGGCCGTCGGGCCCGTCAGGGCCGCGCACTCGTGAACGAGGAGCCCGTTATGGAAGACCGTCATCCGGGCCGGCGCGAGGACCTTGCCGTCCTTGTCGAAACGGGGTCTGTGGAAGACGATGTCGTAGGTCTGCCACTCGCCCGGCGGGCGGCAGGCGTTGACGAGCGGCGGGTACTGGCCGTAGATGGCCGCGGTCATGCCATCGGCGTAGGTCGTGTTCCCGTAGCAGTCGATAACCTGGACCTCGTAGAGGTCCATGAGAAAGACGCCGCTGTTGCCGCGGTCCTGGCCCGTCCCTTTGGCCGGGGACGGAGCCATCCACTCGACATGGAGCTGGCAGTCGCCGTAGCCCTTGACCGTGCGGATGCTGCCGGTCTTGGGCACGATCTCCATGTAACCGTTCTCGACCTTCCATTTCGCCGCCTGACCCTTGGCGTCCGTCCATTGGCCGAGGCTTGTCCCGTCGAAAAGAACGATCGCGTCGGACGGCGGGGCGACGGGCGGCCCGGCCGGCCCGGGCGTCACGACCGGAGGCATCGGCCGATCCATGGCATGGACGGGCCACTGGTCCTGGGCCGCCCCCGCCGCGGCCGCAAGGCAGAGGGCGATCGCGGACATAAGGGCCAAGCGTCTCTTCGCCATGCGCGAGATGTGCTCCATGGGATCCTACAGGCTCCAGCCGGGCCGATACGGGAAATGCAGGAGCTCGTTGGCCTCCGGGAGGTTGGTGAACTCCATCTTGTTTCCGTCCCAGAGGAGCTTCATGTTCTTGTCCTTGACGCGGACGGCGACGTTGGCCAGGAGCATGGTCTCGGTCAGGAGACTCGAGTAGGCGAAGTCGGTCGTCGACTTCGTGCCCTTCTTGATGGCCTCGATCCATTCCAGGCGGATGCCCTTGGAGCGGGGGATCGTCTTCTCCGGCCGCTTGTAGTCCTGCATGCGCGACTCGGGGATGAGGCGGGGATTCTCGCCGTACGTGCTGCACATCAGCAGGCCCTTGGTGCCGCGGAAGAGGCAGCCGCCGCCCTCGTCCCCCATCATCCGCCCGGGCTCGAGCTCGGCCGGGCGAGGAGGCATGAGGCCCCCGTCCCACCAGGTCAGGGTCAGCGGGCCCATCCCTTCGCGGGCGGCGAACTCATAGGTCACGACTTCGGCCCGGGGAGCGTAGTCCTTCGTGAAGACCGTGGACGAGGCCTGGACGCTCGTCGGGTACTTGAGCTTGAGGGCCCAGAAAGGCTGGTCCATGATGTGCGCGCCCATGTCGCCGAGGGCGCCGGTGCCGAAGTCCCAGAGCCCGCGCCACTTGAAGGGGTGATAGGCGGGATGATAGGGCCGGAACGGGGCCGGGCCGAGCCAGACGTCCCAGTCGAGCGTCGAGGGCACGGAGGGGATCTCGGTCGGGGCGTCGACGCCCTGGGGCCAGATCGGACGGTCGGTCCAGCAGTGGACCTCGGTGACGTCGCCGATGGCCCCGGCCCAGATCCACTCGCAGACAAGGCGGGCGCCCTCGCCGGCGTGCCCCTGGTTGCCCATCTGGGTGACGACGTTGGCCTCCTTGGCGGCCTTGGCCAGGAGCCGGGCTTCCTTGATCGTATGGGTCAGCGGCTTCTGGACATAGACGTGCTTGCCCAGCTTGATGGCGGCCATGGCGATGACGGCGTGGTTGTGGTCGGGCACCGTGACGGTCAGGGCGTCGATGCCCTTTTCCTTTTCCAGCATGCGCCGGAAGTCGCGGTACTTGGCCGCCTTCTCGTACATGGCCTTCTCGGCCGGCTCGAGCTCCTCGCTGCGAAGGAGCCGGAAGATCATCTCGTCATCGACGTCGCAGAGGGCGACGACATTCTCCGAACGGACGCCTCGGGTGTCCGAGAAGCCCATGCCGCCGACGCCGACGCAGGCGATGTTGACCGTGTCGCTCGGCGCCTTGCGCTGGGGGGTCGCTCCGACGACGTGGCGGGGAACGACCATGAACCCGGCCGCGGCGGTCGAGGCCGCGCCCAGGAACTTCCGCCGGCTCCAGGCCGGCTCGGCGGGCGAGGGATTCTTTTTCGTTTCATCCATGTTGAAACCTTCCTTATCGGCAGATTTGACGGCTGGCGGGGTCCGGGGCCCCGGCGGCGAACAGCCGGCCGGGAAAAGGGGGAACGGCGGGATATTGACGCGACGCGAAAGAGATCGATGTCCTCATGGAGACGGGTGGCCCAGGCCAAGAGGGCTTATATCACAAAGGCGCGGACAGGGTCAATTTGGTGAACGGGTCCACTACATGGGCAACGCTTTTTGCCTGGAGTCGCGTTTCCATTGCCGATAATATTGGTTGGGGGTCAGGTAATCAAGGGACTCGTGCGGCCGGATGTAGTTGTAGGTGTATTCCCACTTGGCCAGCTGCTTATTATGCTCCTCGAGGTTGAGGTCAACATCATAGACTTCGTAAAACTCCTCTCGGTGGGTTCGATTCGACCTCTCCACGTGCCCGTTGAGCTTGGGCGATTTGGGTGGAAGGACGTACAGAGGGATCTTCTTGGCTTTGCATTGCTCCTCGAACTGATCTTTGAACTCAGAGCCACCGTCGATCTGGATGGCTCGGATCGGATAAGGAAACTTTTTTCTCAGATAATGAAGGAAGTGGGCCGCCTTGAGGCTGGTCTGGTGTTTATAGGCCCGGATGGCGTCGAACCGGCTCACCACGTCCCGGGCCGAGAACTGATAGCGGATCTCGTTGGGCACGAGCTTGACCTGGAGGGTATCGACTTCGACCAGATCTCCGGGCGCCTGAGGCCGATAGTCCTTAGGCTTCCTTATGGCATAGCGGGGCTTCCGGCGCCGTTTCCTGGCCAGCTTGGCCTGGGTCACGTTCACGGGCTCAACCAGAACACCCCGAGCCTTGAGCCGGTTCATGACTCGGCCCACGGTCGAGGCCGAGACCTTGATCCCCTTCCTCGGCCAGAAGCACGACCAGCTTCTTCTTCCCCCACCGGGGATATCGGGTCCTGAGCTCCAGGATGGCCTCCACGACTGTGGCTGGCGTTTGGGGAGTGGCGGACATGCCGGGGTCGCCGGCTCTCTTCCTCCAGGGTGGTCAGATCATAGGGGTCGAATCGGTTCAACCAGCGATAGAAGGTCTTGGGGGAGATGTCGAAGTGGCGGCAGGTCAGTCTGGCATTCCGGTTCTGGAAATAGTGGTCCATCCAGCGGAGCTTCTTGGCTGCTTCAGGGGAGATCGTCCCCCGGCGGATCAGGTCACGAATGAACTCCGAGCCTGGGATCAGGGAGCCGTAGGTTGTTGTCGCCTGTAGATACATGGTGCCACCATCATACCCCAGGTGTTTCCCATGTATCTGGACCTATTCATTGGCGGCGAGAGGTTCGCGCGCGGGAAGCGGGCCGGAGGAGGAAAAGGCCGGGAGAATAAAAAAAAGGAGGGCGCGGGCCCTCCTTTTCGGAAGTCGTTTCGATCCGATCAGAAGCTGAAGCTCAGCCCGAGGGTCGGGACGAGGATGTGCTCCTGATAGACTCCGGGCATCGCGAGCGGCCGGGTCGGTGATGGTCCGCTTCTGGCCGCAGAGATATTCCACGGCCGCGTCGATCTTCAGGCCGCCGGCCTTGTACCCGAAGCCGAGGGCGAAGCTGTTGTAAGTGAAGCTCGGCGTCAGGATGTTCAGGGTCGTGTCCGGGGCGGGGGCCGGGTCGTAATAATAGCCGCCGCGGATGGCCAGGGTGCCGAAATCGTATTCCACGCCGGCCCTGAGCTGGGTTTGGTTCTTCCAGTGGAGGACCAGGGAAGCCTCATCGGCCAGGGCCACGGCCCAGACGGGGTCGGCGAGGGTGATGGCGACGTCTGAAGCTTGGCCCAGTTGGTGTAATGGGCGTCGAAGGAGAAGGTCAGTCCGTCCACGGGCTTGAGGGCGACGCCGCCGGCCAGCCACATGGGGCTCGGAACCTTCATCTCGGCGCCCGAGGACTCGGCCAGGCCGAGGAGGGTGATATTCTCGATCTCCATCGTTCCGGTCATCTTCACCTTGGATTCCATCCGATAGGTCGCCCCGATGCTGATCCATTCGGCCGGCTTGATCTTCACGCCGAAGGTCGCGCCGTAGCCCCAGCCTTTGACATTCAGGGTCTGCTGGCCGAAGTTGACGATCATGGGAGGCGCACCGACGTTGCCCGCGGGGGGCGCGGTGGGCGTGACGACCATGAAGCCGCCCCACTGATCGGTCTGGAAGAAACCGTAATTGATGTTGAAGGTCGCCCCGATCATGAACATGTCGTTGATCTTGATCGCGATCGCCGGGGCGACGGTGATCGAGCCGATGTAGCTTTTCCAGTCGTACGCGCCGAGCGCGGGGGTGAATGCGGCCGGGGGCAAGGGAGAGACAAGGGCCTCTTCGAGCCCGGTGTTGACCCAGTCCGCGCCCAGACCCGAAAGCGTGTAGGCGCCCAGGCCGACGACGATGTTATTCCCGATCGGCTGGAAATAGCCCACCAGGCCGGCCGGGTAGAACTTCTTTTCCGTACTCATGCTGAAGGAGCCGATGGCGTACTTGCCCGTCGGGATGAGCGCGTCGGCGGCCAGCCCGAATTGGGCCTTCGTCAGCTCGGCCAGCCCGGCGGGATTCCAGAAGACCGACGTGTAGTCGTTGGCCAGCCCGACATAGGCGCCGCCCATGCCCGTGGCTCTCGCGCCGAAGCCGTTGAGGTTCAGTCCGTTCGCCGAGAGGCCCGTCGTCAGGCCCACGGCCAAGAGCGCGATGAGAATCAGCCGAGAGAGTGTTTTCATTTTTGCCTCCTGTGTGTCGGAAAATTTTAGCCTATCCCGCCCGGAAAATCCACAAAAAACATCAACTTCGGCCAACCTGTTTATTTGCATAATCTTGAACGTCCCCGCGCCGGCCAGGAGAGCCGGCTCCGGAGGCCAGAGCCGGTGATCCGGGCCGCTCGGACTATTTACTGACGCGCCCCAAGGGGATAAGATTCCCCGATGGCGGAAATGCGCGCCGGCTCGAAAGGCGGGTCCATGGACTCAGGAACACTATCCGAGATCGCCCCGATCCGGGGCCTCCTCCTCAAGCATCCCCGGGAAGCCTGGATCGACCAGTCCCACATCCGGAGCCAGTGGAAGGCCCTGGGCTATTTGGAAGAACCCGATTTCGACAGGGCCTGCGCCGAGTACGATGCTTTCGCCGGGATCTTGCGGCGCTTCGCGCCCGATGTCCGCTTCCTCCCGGCGGACACGGGAACCGGCCTGGACTCGATCTACGTCCGCGACGCGGCGTGCCTCGCGCCGCGCGGCCTCGTCCTCGGCCGGATGGGGAAAGCGCTCAGGCGGGGGGAGCCTGAGGCGATCAGGAAGTTCTGCCTCCGGGCCGGGTGGCCGGTCGCCGGCGAGATCCGCGAACCGGGGACGCTCGAAGGCGGAGACGTCGTCTGGCTCGATGCGAAGACCGTCGCCGTCGGCCACGGCTACCGGACGAACGCCGAGGGCATCCGCCAGCTCGCGGCGATCGTGGCGCCGGACGGCGTCGAGGTCGTCGAGGTTCCCCTGCCCCACTGGGAAGGGCCGGGGGACGTTCTTCATCTGATGTCGATGCTCAGCCCGGTCGACGAGACGAAGCTCCTTGTCTATTCCCGCCTTCTTCCCGTGCCGTTCCGCAAGCGCCTGCTCGACCGGGGGAGCCGGCTCATCGAGGTCCCCGACGAGGAATACGCGACCATGGCCACGAACGTCCTGGCGCTCGCCCCGGGGAAATGCCTGGCCCTGGACGGCAATCCGCGGACGGCGGCGCTTCTCGGGAAGGCGGGCGTGGAGGTCCTGACCTACGAGGGGAAGGAGATCTCCGTCAAGGGCGCCGGCGGCCCGACCTGCCTGACCCGGCCGCTCAGGCGGTCGACTGAATCGCGAGTAGAGGCTCGAGCCCGAAATTGACTAAAGGCGCGGGGAATTTTATACTGGGGAACTGAAATCCTCCCAAAGGACGTGACCATGGACCTCTTCGAGAAATGCATAGGCTTTTATTCCGACCCGGTCGGTCGCCCAGAAATACGGCTATCCTCTCAATCCCCGGACGGCCCAGGCCATGGGCCTCTTTCCCTATTTCATCCCCATCGATCACGCCGAGGGGACCGAAGTCTTCATCCACGGCAAGAAATACATCATGATCGGCTCGAACAACTACGTCGGGCTGACCAATCACCCCAAGGTCAAGGAAGCGGCCATCGAGGCCATCAAGAAATACGGCACGAGCTGCACCGGCTCGCGCTTTCTCAACGGCACGCTCGACCTCCACATCGAGCTCGAGGAGCGCCTGGCCAAGTACGTCGGGATGGAGGCGGCCCTCGTCTTCAGCACCGGCTTCCAGGTCAACCTGGGCTCGATCCCGGCGATCATGGACAAGGACGACATCATCATCACCGATAAAGAGGTCCACGCCAGCATCATCGACGGCGTCCGCATGGCCAAGGTCCTCAAGAACGTCCAGGCGCGCTTCTACAAGCATAACGACCCGGCCGACCTCGAGGGCGTCCTGAAGTCCCTGCCGGCCGAGCCGGCCAAGCTGGTCATCGTCGACGGCGTCTTCAGCATGGGCGGCGACATCGCCAAGCTGCCCGATCTCCTGCCCATCTGCCGGAAATACGGCGCCCGGTTCATGTCCGACGACGCCCACGCGATCGGCGTCCTCGGCGGCGGCCGCGGCACGGCCTGGCACTTCGGCCTCCAGAAGGAGGTCGACCTGGTCATGGGGACGTTCAGCAAGTCCCTGGCCTCGGTCGGCGGCTTCATCGCCGGCCCCAAGGAGGCCGTCCACTTCATCCAGATGTTCGCCCGGCCGTTCATGTTCAGCGCCAGCCTGCCGCCGTCCAACGTGGCCACGGTCCTGGCCTGCCTGGATGTCCTCGAGAAGGAGCCCGAGCGCATCGAGAGAGTCAACAAGATCGGCGAGCGAGTCCGGAACGAGCTCCGGGCCATGGGCTACAACATCGGCGAGTCCGAGACGCCGATCATCCCCATCGTCATCGGCGACATGATGAAGGCCCTGGAGGCCTGGAAGGTCTTCTTCGAGGCCGGCATCTACACCAACGTCGCCCTGCCGCCGTCCGTCCCGCCTGAGTTCTCGTGCCTGCGGACGAGCTACATGGCCACGCACACGGACGCGCAGGTCGACCGCGTGCTCGAGGTCTTCAAGAAGGTCAAGGACCTCGTCCACGTCGGCGGCTGAGTCCGGCGGCGAGCGGGGGAGCGAGGGTTCCCCGATCCTCCTGGATTGCGGCTGAGCCGTGTGTTATCGTCTTTTCTGATCAGACGCCTTAACATTTCCGCCCGGGCCCGGGTATAACCATGCGGATGAATGAGACGGAGAAGGAGCTCATCGCGATGGTTCTCGCCGGCCGCACCGAGGCCTTCGAGCCGCTGGTCACGCCCTACCGGGGGCCGCTCCTCGCCCTGGCCGCAAGGCTCACGCGCAACCGGGAGGAGGCCCTGGAGGTCACCCAAGAGGCCCTGCTCCGGGCCTTCCGCTCGCTCGGCCGCTTCGACCCCTCCCGCTCGTTCAGGAACTGGCTCTTCCAGATCGCGGCCAACGAGGCCCGGGACCGCTACAGAAGGGCGGCACGGGAGCGGGCGGCGTTTGCGGAGGTGGTCGATCGGGCGCCCTCCGCGACGACCGGGTCGGCGGCGCGCAACCCGGTTGTCTCGGACGAATCCCGAAGCCGGGCACGATCGGACCGAGCTCCGGACCGATATCATGCGCTCGCTCGCCTCGCTCAGTCCGCGGGAGAGGGAGGTCTTCGTGCTCCGGGACCTCGAGGAGCTCGATATCCGGGAGACGTCCCGGGTGCTGGGCTGCTCGAACTTGTCGGTCCGGGTCAACCTGTCGTCGGCGCGGAGAAAGCTGCGTGAGGCGATCCGCCGGGATTATCCCCATCTCGAGGAGGGACGATGACGTGCCGTAGGGTCCGTAAGCTCATTCCTCTCGCCGCGGGCGACGATCTGCGGCCGCGGCCGGCGGCGGCGTTCCGCGCCCACGTCGACTCTTGCCCGGGATGCCGCGAGGAGCTCGAGAGATTCCGGCGAGCGTTGGCCGGGATCAGGGCCGCGGCGAAGACGGCGGCGGGCGCGGAATGGAGCGAGGGCGAGTGGGACGCGCTGATGGCCCGGGTGGCGCGCGAGGGAAAGAGCCGAGCCGGGGCGGCGGCGGCCGGACGCGGGGAGCGTGTCTTCCGGCCGAGCTGGGCTGCGGCGTCGGTCCTCGGCGCGTTTCTTGGACTGGTCGTTCTGGGCATACTCTTCAGAGGCCCATCGCCCCGTCCTGAAACGATGCGGGCGGCGGGCGAAAAGACGGTTGCGGCCGAGGCGGGCGAACAGGATCAATTGACCATGACCTTGGTCTCGCCTGAGAGCGGGCTCCAGGTCGTCTGGATCTTTGACAAGAATTTCGATTGGAAAGGAGATCAAGAATGAAAAAAGGAATCATCGCGCTCTTGGCGCTGGCTTTCACATTGGCCGTTGTCGTGCCCGCATTGGCGGAGGATCCGGCCGGGCCGGCCGCGCAGGAACAAAAGTCCGCGGCGCAAAACATGCGCCAGGAGATCGTCAAGCTCAAGTACGTCCGGGCCCAGGACATCCAACAGGTCATCTACCCCTTTCTCGGCCCTTTCGGGCTTATCCGGTTCAATGACAATATGCCCATGGTCCTTACGGTCAGCGCTCCGGCGGAGAACATGGAAAAGGTCCTGGCCGTCATCCGGGAGCTCGACGTCAAGCCGGCCGACGTTCTCTATACGGTCCAGCTCGTCTTGGGCTCGGAAAGTGACACGACGACCGATGCGGAGCTCCAGAACGATTCGGTCATCAAGGAGCTCCACAAGCTGCTCCGCTTCAAGGGCTACTCCGCTCCTCGATGCGACTCTTGTGCGGGCAGTCAACAGGGAGAACGCGGTGGTCAAGTCTTGGCCCGAAGGCCGAATTCGAGTTCTCCCTGCGGCCGGATGTCGCCGGGGACTCGAAAGCTCCGGTCATCAAGACCGAGGTCCGGCTGAGGCGGATTCGAACAGCTTGGCTTTGCTGCCGAGAAGCCCGATCACCAATATAACCACGCTGATCGAAAGCACGCTTAATATCAAGTCCGGCGAACGGACGGTCGTCGGCGTGTCCAAGCTCGACGGCGGCGACAAGGGTCTCATCCTCATCATCTCGGCCAAGATCGTCGATTAGCTCGCGACGGAAGTGGAGGGACCGCGCCGGGAGAGTGACGGCGTCACTTTCCCGGGGCGGTCCCTTTTCATTTTTGCCCCCAAAAACACCGGAATTAAGCCTTTTTAGGGGCCTTTTTGGCAGATAACTGATTGATAAATATCGGGATTGCTGTGGTCCGACCCCGTTATTTACGGAAGCCGGGGTTCCAGTCGTGGATCTCGCGGAAGAGCGAGACGGCTTGGTCGTGGTCGCCGGAGGCCTCCATGACCTCGGCCAGCTCGTAGACGAGCGCGTAGTACTGCTCGGAGCCAGCCGTGGCTTCGGCCATGGCCGTCTTCAACCATTTTGCGGCCTCGCCGAAATTCCCGGTCTGCCGGAAGCCCTGGCTGATGAGGGTGTAGCTGTCGATGGCCAGCGTCCTGTCCTTGGCCGCTTCGATCAGCTCCTCGACGGCCTCCGGGACCAGGCCCTGGCCCATGAACGCCAGACCGAGCTGATAGTGGGTATCCGCGTCCGGAACGGCCGCCTTCGTCCGGAGGTCCCTGCGAAAATCGGCGACGATCCCGGAGAGCTCCCTCTCGAGCTGGGAGGCTTCTCCCTTGAGCTGGCCCCGCCGCGCCGCGGCCACCCAGCGGAGCTCCGCGGCGGCCGCGTCCCGGAGATCATAGTAGGTCCGCTCTCCGGTCTCCGCGTTGACGAAGGGAACGATGTCGGTTTCGGCGAAGAGATCGGCCGTGCTGATCTTCGCCCCTTCGAGGACCTCGGCCTTGAAGGGGCCGGCCGCTTTCGGCTTGGCCGCGACCTTCCGGTCTTCGGACTCCCGTCCCTCTCCCCTCGTCTCTGCGGCCCCCTCGGCTTCGCCCTTTGTTCCTTCCGGCTTTCCTTCTTCGGTCTTCTTCTCGTCGGACTTCTTGCCGGATGTCCGCTCTTTGTACTGGGCTTCGAGGATGGTCGTCTTCTCGACCCTCCGGCGGATCTCGTCCTCGTCGAAATGGGTCCGGACCTCGTCGATGACGGCGATCTTGCGGATGATCTGGGGGTCTTCGGGGTAGCGGAAGCGGAGGTTCTCGAGGAGCCGGCGGGCGATCCTGACGAGCCCCTGCTGGAGGTAGAGATCGGCTTGGCCCATGGCGTCGCGGATGGCTTCGCGGTCCTTGTCCGAAAGGTCGGGCGACTCCTCGCGCACCTCCTCGACGGGCAGCTTCAGATCGAGACGGAGGGCCCGGAGATCGCGGGCGAGGTCCGCGTCGTCGGGCCGGAGCTCGAGCAGCTCCGAGTAGACGCCGATCATCCGCCCTTTCTCGCCCTGCCGTCGCAGCTCGTCGAGGATGGCCCGGTCGACGACCTCGAGCCTCTTGACCTCTTTGTTGGACCGGTAGATCAGGGCCAGCCGCTCGAGGGCCGGCAGGTGCGGCTTTTGGCTCTCGAGAATGAGGCCCAGGAGCCCGATGGCCTTTTCGTCCCGGTGCTTCTTGACGAGATTGGTGATCAGGGGCTCGAACAGCTCGTAGGCCTGATCGAGCTTGTCCTTGAGGATCTGGATCCGCCCGAGCTTGATCCGAGCGTTGACGTTGAGCGGGTGGGCCATGACGATCCGAGTGAAGATCTCCTCGGCCTTTTTGGTCTCGCCGGCCTCGAAATGGATGTTGCCGAGGAGGTTGAGCAGCTGGATGTTGTCGGGCGCCGACGACAGCTCCTTCTCCAGGAGCTCGACGGCCTTGGCCGGCAGGCCCTGCCGCTTGCGGACCTCGACCAGGCTGATGATGCTGCGCCCGTCCCCCGGCCGCAGCGCCAGAGCCTCGTCGAGGACGACCACGGCCTCGTCGAGCTGCCCTTTTTCGATGCGCACGTCGGCGCTTTCGTTGAGCTGCTGGAGGGCGGCGTCGAGGTCGCCGGATTCCCGGTAGAGGCGAGCCAGGGTGCGGCGCAAGTCGTGGTCCTCCCGGTCGAGCTTGACGATCTTGTCGAAGATGGCGATGGCCTCGGACGTCTTCGCCGATCCCGCCAGCCGGTCCGCGACGGACGCATAGACGGCTTTGGCGTCGGCGACGAAGCCTTGCTGGGCATAGAGGTCGCCGAGCTTGAGGGCGTGATCCGCGGCCTCCGGCTCGAGCTTGTGGATCTTCTTGCAGATGGCCAGGGCCTGGGAGAAGAGGCCCCGCCGCTCGTATTCCTCGGCGACCCGCTGGAAAGCCCGGATGGCCCGGTCGTTCTGGCCGACGCGGATGTAAAGGTCGCCGATGATGTTGAGCGTGCCGACGTCCTGGGGGTCGCTGAGGGCGAGCTTTTCGTATTCGGCGATGGCTTCACGGACACGGCCGGAGCGGACGAACTTCTCGGCCTGTTCGATGACCTTGACCCGATCGTTGCGCGCGCTCATGGCGTCCGTCCTCAACCGAGCTTGAACGAGGTCCGGTGCAAACCCGTCGGTCCCCTCTCCCTCAGCGCCCGCAGGTGCTCCTCCGTCCCGTAGCCCTTGTTCCGGGCCAGGCCGTAACCTTCGTAGAGCGTATCGAAGGTCGTCATGAGCCCGTCCCGAAAGACCTTGGCCACGATGGAGGCCGCGGCGATCGACCGGCTCGTCCGGTCCCCCCGCGGGATGCCCATCTGCCGGTACTTTACCTCTTTTATCCGGAACCCGTCAACCAAGAGGATGTCGGGCGGCTCGGGCAGGCTCTCGACGGCCCGGACCATGGCCAGGCAGGCCGCCTGGTAGATGTTCACCGCGTCGATCTCGGTGGCCGAGGCCAGTCCCAGGCCGATTCCCGAGGCTTCCCGGAGCAGAGCGGCGGCCAGCTCGACGCGGCGGGGCGCCGCGACGATCTTGGAATCATCGATATCGCTGACCCAGGCGGGCGGGCGACGGACGAGCCATTCGGCCGGCAGGATGACCGCGGCCGCCACGACCGGCCCGAAGAGCGAACCGCGTCCGACCTCGTCGACGCCGGCGATCAGGCGCGCCCCGCCCCGGGCGAGCTCCTTCTCGAGCCTGAAGCTGGCCACGGTCCTAGCCTGGATAATTCACGAGCCGAGGCGGCTGCAGATGCGAGGCGTCAAAGGGTGAAGCTGTACTCGGAGTACTGCGAACCCTTTGCAACGAAGCAGATGCGGCCGGATCGGCTTGCCCGGAGGGTGAAAACGCCGGTCTTGGCTTTTTGGGTGTGACACGGCAAAACGGCGTTTTCATGAAGGTCCAGGCTCGCGTCAGCCCTGGTCCTCTTTGAGCCGGGCGGCCTTGCCTTTGAGGTCGCGGAGATAGTAGAGCTTGGCCCGCCTGACGCTGGCCTTGCGCACGACCTCGATCGTCTTGATCATCTTGGAGTGGAGGGGAAAGACGCGCTCGACGCCGACGCCGAAGGAGACCTTGCGGACCGTGAAGGTGGCCTTGATGCCGCCGCCGCGCTTGGCGATGACGTCGCCGCGGAAGATCTGGATGCGCTCCTTGTCCCCTTCCCGGATGATGACGTGGACCTTGACCGTGTCGCCGACGTTGAAGGGCACGAGGTCCTTCTTGAGCTGTTTATCCTCGAGGGCGTTGATGATATTCATTCGTTCTTCCTTTCGTTCGGGGTTTTCTCCAGAAGCTCCCGGTCTTCCGGCGACAGGGCTCCGGGTTTGACAAGGTCCGGCCGCCGCCGGGCCGTTTTTTCCAGCGCTTTGGCCCGCCTCCAGCGCTCGATCTTCCGATGGTCGCCCGAGAAGAGCACCGCAGGCACTTTCAGGCCGCGGAACTCGCGCGGCCGGGTATACTGGGGATAGTCCAGGATGCCGCCGCAGAAGGAGTCGTTCCGCACGGACCCCTCCTTGCCGACGACGCCGGCGACGAAGCGCGCGGCCGCGTCGACGACGACCGCGGCGGCCAGCTCCCCGCCCGACAGGACATAGTCGCCGATCGAGATCTCGCCGTCGGCGAGGTTGTCGGCGACGCGCTCGTCGACGCCTTCGTACCGCCCGCAGATGAGAATGACTTGTCGCTCCGCGGCCAGCTCCCGCGCCAAGCCGGCATCCAGGGTCCGGCCCTGGGGCGAGAGCAGATAGACCTTGCTCCCCCCGTCCTCGCGGACGGCTTCGACGGCGCGAAAGATCGGCTCGGGCTTCAAGACCATTCCTTCCAGGCCCCCGAAGGGCCGGTCATCGACCTGGCGGTGCTTGTCGGTGGTGAAATCCCGCAGATCGTGCAGCTCGATCCGAAGGATCTCCCGGTCCAGGGCCCTCTTGACGACCCCGCCCGAAAAGACGCCGGCGAACATCTCCGGGAAAATCGTGATTATATCAAATCTCATTCAAGTCCAAAAGACCGTCCGGAGGGTCGATGACGACCTCTCCCGCCTCCGCGTCCACCTTCACGCATATGGCCTCGGTGAAGGGGATGTACACCTCCCGCTCCTCCCTTCTCACGACGAGCAGGACCGGCCCGCCGGCCTCCAGGACCGATTCGACCGTCCCGACCTCGATCCCTTCCCGGGTCAGGACCCGGCTTCCGATGACCTGGAAATCGTAGAATCGATCCCCGTCGAGCCGCCGAAAATCCGATCCGGCGGCGAAAACATCGCGGCCGGCCAGGGAGTCCGCCGCGGCCAGCGAATCGACGCCCTTGAGCTTCAGGATGTAGGCATTGCGGTCAAGGGTCAGATATTCGACGTCGAAAGCCTGGAATCCCTCCCCGCGCCTGAAATAAACCTTTGTGCCTGCGAACCCTGTGGGCCCTTTTTCGTTGAGCCGAAGCTTGAGGCGGCCGGCGCTCCCCTGGCTTCGGACGACCTTGCCGAGGGCGACGAGGTCAGGGCTTTTCAATGATCTCGAGATTGAAACGCCTCTTCAGCTTCATCCCCGCGGCGCCGAGGATGATGCGGATGGCTCGCGCCGTCCGTCCCTGCTTGCCGATCACCTTGCCGAGGTCTTCCGGGGCGACTTTGAGCTCGAGGATGGTGGTCTGTTCGCCCTCGAGCTGGGAAACCTGCACGCGTTCCGGTTGGTCCACCAATGCCTTGGCAATGAGCTCAACGAGTTCTTTCACGGCGACCTCCTTTATGCTTTCACGACACGAGCGGGCTTCGGGGGCTTGGAAAGCCTGTCCAACAGGGATTGGACCGTGCTCGACGGGCGGACGCCCTTGGCGATCCATTTCTTCGCTTTCACGAGGTCCAGCTTGACCCCGGCGGGGTCGTCGAGCGGGGTATAAGTGCCCAGCGTGTCCAGGGCCTGGCTCTGGCGGGCTCTCTTCGAGTCCATCACCACGATCCGGTAGGTCGGTTTCTTCTTGGTGCCAAATCTCATCAAGCGCATGCTCATCATTGTGGTTTCACTTCCGCGATAGAGGTATTTGCTCGAGAATAATAGCGGAATTCAGGGTCCAAGTCAACTGGAAATCCGGCCCTGTCCCCCCGAGAGGACAGCCCCACGGGGGCTTCCTCTCAGCGTCGTTCTCTGTTATCCTAGGGCCGGGAAGGAGACCGGACATGGCCAAGATCTATTACGTGGGCGACTGGGCGGTCCTGACCGGACCCGTCTTCGCCGAAACGCCTTTCTACCACTCGCCCAAGGGCCTGGACATCTTCAACTACGGCAAATGGCTCAAGCAGGCCCTCGAATCGACCGGACAGCACCAGGTCGAGTCCGTTCCGTCCTGGGATTTCTACAACAAGCTCGGTCCGGGTGATTACGAGCGCATCCTGGCCGACTACGATGTCTTCGTTTTCAGCGACGTCGACGCCAAGCTCTTTCAGCTGGCCCCGAACTTCTTCGACCGCGAGAAGTTCGGGACGGCGGTCCTGACCTATCCGGACCGGATCCGCCTGACCGTCGAAGCCGTCAAGGAGGGCAAGTCGGCCATGTTCCTCGGCGGCTGGTACTCCTTCACCGGCGAGCTGGGCAAGGGCGGCTGGGGCCGCACCCGCCTCCGGGAGCTCCTCCCCGTGCGCTGCCTCGACCACGAGGACCTTGTGGAGAGCACCGAGGGCTTCGACGCCGAGCTCACGGCCGCCGGCGAGCGCTTTTTCAAGTCGATCAATCTGCGGACGATGCCCCCGATCCTCGGCTACAACAAGACGACGGCCATCCCCGAGGGCCGGGTCCTGCTCGAGGTCCGGGATTCGGGCGATCCGCTCCTGGCGGTCCGGAGCTGCGGCCGCGGCCGGGTCCTGGCCTACATGTCCGATCCGGCGCCGCACTGGGGCCTGAACTTCGTCTTCTGGGAGGATTACGCCGCGTTCTGGCTCGAATGCGTCGAGCACCTCCTCGAAGCCCGCTGAAGCACGGCCAGACCTATCTCAGGCCGTTCAGGAGCTTCTGGACGGAACCATGCTTCATCATCTTCTGCATCTCCCGAAATTGCTTGACCAGCTGATTGATCTCGTTGACCGGCCTGCCGCTGCCGCGGGAGATGCGGGCCCGGCGGCTGCCGTTGAGCAGCCTCGGGTCGGCCCGTTCCTCGGGGGTCATGGAGTCGATGATGGCCGCGAAATGGACCATCTTCCGGTCGTCGATCTGGGCCTTGCCCAGGGCCTTGAAGGGCCCGACCTGCGGAAGATGGCCCAGGAGGTCCGTGAGCGAGCCCATCTTCTTCATCTGGACGATCTGCTTCCGGAAATCGTCGAGGGTGAACTCCTGCTTGCGGAGCTTGCGGGCCATCTCCTCGGCCTCGGCGACGTCGGCCTCGTCCTGGGCCTTCTCGATGAGCGACAGGATGTCCCCCAGGCCCAGGATGCGCGAGGCCATGCGCTCGGGGTGGAAGATCTCGAGCTTGTCGGGTTTCTCGCCGAGGCCGACGAACTTGATGGGCCGGCCGGTCGCGGAGACGATCGACAGGGCCGCTCCGCCGCGGGCGTCGCCGTCGAGCTTGGTCAGGATGACCCCGGTCAGGCCGATCTTTTCTTCGAAGGCCTGGGCGCTGCGCACGGCGTCCTGGCCTGTCATGGCGTCGCCGATATAGATCACTTCGACGGGGTCGAGGATGTCCTTGACCAGCCGCAGCTCGGCCATCAGCTCGTCGTCGATGTGAAGGCGGCCCGCGGTGTCGACGATGAGGGGATCGAAGCCGCGGTTGGCCGCGTAGGCCAAGAGCTCTTTCAGGGCCTCGCGCGGCGAGGCCATGCGGGCGGAGGTCATCTCGTAGAAGGGAAAGCCGAGGCCCGCGGCGATCGTCCGCAGCTGGTCCTGGGCCGCCGGCCTTTTCAGATCGAACGAGACGAGCAGCGGGCTCTTCCCGAGCCCGGCGACCCATCGGGCCAGCTTGCCGCAGGTCGTCGTCTTGCCGCTCCCCTGGAGGCCGACGAGCATGAAGATCGAGGGCGGTTTGCTCGAAAACTGGAGGGGCTTCTGGACCCCGCCGAGGATCGCTGCCAGCTCGTCGTGGACGATCTTGATGACCTGCTGGGCCGGGTTGAGCCCGTTCAGGACCCCCTCGCCCAGGGCCTTCTCCTTGACCCGGGCCTCGAAGTCCTTGACCACCTTGTAGTTGACGTCGGCCTCGAGAAAGGCCAGGCGCATCATTTTCAAGGCCTCGGCCATGTTCTTGTCCGTGACCTTGACCTCGCCCCGGAGGAACTTGACCATCTTCTCGAGGCGCCCGGAAAGCTGGTCGAACATCGGTCGTTGTCCCTCGGGCCATGATAAGCGAAGCATCCGGGAGCGTCAATCTAATCCAGTCCCCGCCCTCAGGTGGATACCATATTTTGGCCTAGGTCCAATATTCTTGACATTCTCGTTCATACGATTTATCTTCAGGTCAATTGGGAATCTAGCGGGAGTTTTTCTGGTGCGACGATATCGATTCGCGCGCTACCTACCTACCTACCTACCTACCTACCGGCCTGCCTGCATCGCATTATCGCTGAGCGCAAGCCTCCTTCAATTCCACCCGCTGGCCTCTCTTTACAGTGCCCCAACCGCCCGGGGCTCATCTGGCTTCCGAGCCGAAAAATTTTTTTTGTTGACGTGTAAAACGATGCTCCGTTCCTGTCTTTATCTGTGGATGCGAAAAATGGGCTCGAAAAGGGAGGACTGATGAACAAGCTGTGCAAGTCTCTCGTTTCTGTCCTGTTGGCAATGGTTTTTCTGAGCGCCGATCGCCTCTTTGCCCAGAGCGGCATCTTCGACCGGACGGGGATCGTCCCGGGCCACGGCGCATATTCTTCGCTCCCCGAGGAGAGCGTCGATCTCTTTACGGGCAATCTGACGCTCGCTTACCGGGACATCTTTCTTCCCGTCTCAGAGAGCTTGAATATCGAAGTCTGGCGCGTCTACAACTCGAAGATCCTCCAAGACCGACCGATGAGCCAGCAGAATCCCACCGTCCAGGCCTATCCCAAGTCGATGGTCGGCATCGGCTGGTCCATGCACATGGGTGTCGTCCATAACTGCACTTCGAACACGCCGATCATCGAATTCCCCGACGGGAGACGCGAAACCGCCTTTCCGGCGAAGTCCGAATACGGCTATGGCGCGACGATAGGCTGACGCGTGATTTCCTTAAGCTCGACAAGGGGATCTACCCGACCGATCCGAAGCTCTATTTTCCGAACGGCGTCGTGTGGACGTTCGGCAACATCGCTGCCCTGCCCCTTGCCTCGGGCGGGACGGAGACCGTCTATATGGTGACGCACATCGAGGATCCCCTGGGGAACTTCATCGATATCGACTATGATTCGCTCGACAGCCTCCGCTCGATCCAGAAGATCACCGACAGCATGGATCGGGAGGTCCGGTTCATCAAGTCCTATCAGGGAAGCGATCCGGCGAAGCTCGCAGAGATCCGAATTAAGAATCACGACGAAACCCATGATGTTATCCTGAGCTATTCGGTCGGCTCCTTTTCGAACGGCTTCTATAAACTCTCGAGCTTCACCCCGCCCGGGTTGTCCGCGGCCACCTTCGGGTACAATGATGGGCTCTCCTATAACTACGAATTGACGAGCGTCACATCGAGCTACGGCGGCGTGCTCGAATATACTTATCAGAATCATAACTTCTACTTCAGTACGACACAGCTTGACTCGAAGGTCGTGAGCCAAAAGCAGATCACGTTCAATCCCGGAGAGCAGGCGACCTGGAACTATACCTACCCGACTTATCAGGGCGCAAGCTCGGGCACGGCGACGGTCGACGGCCCCGAGTTCGACACCACATCGACGCACTATACCTATCAGAGCGCTCAGGCCGATCGCTGGAGGATCGGGCTCGAGACGTCCGCCGCGCTCGGCGACGGGAGCTTCTCGGCGACCAGGACCTGGACCTACCATGAGATCTCGACGACGTCATGGATGGTCCTTGGCTTCAACATGGGCACGGCCAGGGGGCCTCTTCCTCTCTCGGTGACCGAAAGCCCGACCGGGGATTCGACGCTCAAGCGCGATTACTACTATCTCAGAAACGGCGGCACGTCGGTCATGCGCTACGGGCTGCCGACGAAGATCAGCTATTTCATCAACGGCTCGGCCACGGCGAAAAGCTACACGGAGCTTGGCTACTATTTCGAGACCCACACGAGCTTCAAAGACAAGTACATGTTGGCCCTCCCTGAGAACTCGAGGGACAAGTCGGTCGCCGGCGTCATCCAAAGAGAAACGATCAGCTCCTATTTCGATGAAACGGGCACATGGGGCGCCCTCAAGCAGATGAAAAGGTTGAAGACGGGGCAGACCTACTATACCTGGGATTTCACCTACGTCAGGGATGCGGAGAACGTCACCATATCTATCGACGGGCCGGGCGACGGAGGGATAAGCCAGGTTCTTTACAGGTACGGAGTGGAACAAGAGGCTTCGGCTCCGGGATTCCTGAAATACACCAGAAGCATATCCAAGTACGGCTATATCGAGGCCGAATGGAACCAATACAGAGGCACGAAGTCATACGACTATGACGATCTCGGACGCACGATCTCAGTCAAACTGTGGCACGGTTGGGAGCAGGGACAACCTCCACCACTCGAATACTTCCTTATGGTCAGCTACAATTGGAGGCCGAACGGCGAAAACCGGGTCGAGATCACTCACGGGGACAATACGACGATCCAGTACTGGGACGGCATGGGCCGCGGCACGGGCTACACGGAGGCGGGGGACGCGACGACTCTCTATTATCGAAAGACCCTTGACGCGGAGGGCCGGGTTAAGTTCGCGGACGGCGGGCACACGACATCCACCCCCGAGTATGCCTATCTGTATGACGCCGCGGGCAGGGTCACGCGCATTACCGACCCCCTGAGCCACTTCACCACGATAGTCTATTCGGGTCACACTCGGACCGTCACGGACCCCGAGAATCACGCCACGATCTATAGCTATGCCGATCTCCCCGGCCTTCCGACGGCGCTTACAGACGCCCAGAGCCACGCCGCGTCGTACACCTACGATCCCGCCGGCCGATTGACGACGGTCTCCTATCTCGGACGGACCCAGAGCTATAGCTACGACGGGCTCGACCACGTCCTGAGCGAAGAGCACCCGGAGACGGGCCTCATCCAATACACCTATGATACGGCCAACCGCCTCTCCCTCAAGAGCTGGGGCGGCTCGACCGAGAGCTACGTGTACAATTCCTCAGGCCAGCTCGTGAGCACACAGGGGGCGGAGACGGTCACCTATGCCTACGACGACAAGGGTGCTGCGGCCGCCAGGCGAGCGGCCAGGCCAGACGGCAAGGGCGACAAGATGATGACCGGCGCTCCCGCGACCGGGACGTTCTATATCTACGCCTTCGACGGCCGGCTTCTCGCGGAGTACGACGTGAGTGGGCAGCTCGTCCGGGAGTATATCTATTTTTCCGGCATGCTCGTCGCCGAGTACCGGAATCAGGAATCCCGGCTCCTCTACTACGCCTCGGACCAAATCAATTCGACCAGGATCGTGACCGATAATCTCGGAAACGTGGTCTACGCCGCCGCCCACGAGCCTTATGGCGGGATCCAGAAGACGTGGCCCAGCACCTATGAACCTTCACTCAAGTTCTCGGGCAAGGAGCGGGATGCCGAGTCGGAGCTCGATTACTTCGGGGCAAGGTATTATGACCGCAGTCAATTCCGACTCCTCTCCCCGAACCCCGTGTCGGCCGGATCGGGTTTTGCGCCTAACTCTCAGGCCTGGAATGCCTACTCCTATCCCGGCAATCAACCCTGGGCTGAGGAGTATGTGAGCGCGGGCTGGATGGCTTCCGCCACGAGCGCAGAAGCGGTCATCCGACCGAAGCCCCCGATGCCACCGAAGCCACCCAAACCGGAACCGGAGAAGATCAAGTCCAGCGAGGAAAAGCGCCCGGCCGAGGAGCATAATTGGCGTAGTTTTCGAGAGAACTGGGAAAAAGCGGAAAACGCTGCACGGCTATGGATGCGCACGTCCGACCCGGCCTTTTTTGTGCAGCTTGTTACTATCTCTAAGGGACTAGAAAAGGAAATGTGGGGATATATTGCTAAATATGAATACGGCTCGGATCCAGTCATGGATGCCTACCTGGCGGATTACGGGATGAGCACGGATCCTGACAATCCCCTAAGTTTCTGGAATCCGTGCTACGTAATGTATCATCTTTACTACAATATATAGCGAATCACGGTCCGATCAGCGAGGAGACACTCATGCAGAATCCATCGAACGTGATGAAGGCGACGCGGATCCTCAAAGCGCTGTGGGGCCTGGCGTTGCTGGCGGCTTTCCTGTACAACAACCGCTGCGCGACGACGGCGCTATCCACAAGAGAAAAGGAGGGGCCCGTCAAAGTCTTCGAGCTCGGCCAGAGGATTCCCCGGAATTCAAGAATACTCAGCATTTTAGATACAACAGGATTTGAGCAAGAAGTATTCTTGGCCGGAAGCTGGGTTAATAAGGGCCCTTGCAGCTACAAGCCGATCGTCAAGCTTATCAAAAAGAGGGCGCAGACCCAGGGCGCCGACGCTATCGCGATTCTCTATGTTGAAAAACCATCCGGGTGGGAAAGATGCTTTACGATTAAGGCTTTCTTGCTGGATATGATCGACATCAACGATTGGCCCCGGGTCGGTCTGACGGAAGAGGAGATCAGGCGCGACTCAGACGCCGGAGGGCGAGCGCTCGATGATATCGAGGGGATATGGGCCAGCCACGGCCGCAGAGAGGTCATAATGGACGCCGCTGCCGAGGGCTGGGCGGGACACTACGAGGCCTCCCAGAATATGGGGGATCCGTTAGGCACAGGAGTCTGGAGGGTGCTGCCAACCGCTATTCAGGCGATGGAGCAGCTTTCGCCCGAACAACAGAGCTCCTATCGGATTGCCATTGTCAAAGCCGCGGACGATCCTAATTTCCCCTATGCCGCTTACATCCTCGACCCGGATATCCCGGAATGGAAGCCGGGCTTCCTGAAGGCGCGGCTCAGGAAGCTCCCCGACTCCTCAGGCTACGAAGCGAAGTGGTACGGGAGCACATTTCAGGCTGATCTGCGGGAATTCCATCCTGACGAGACGGGTGCGTTGGCGACGAAGGTCATCATCGAACAGGGGCTAAAATACTCTATAGAACAGACATTGACCAAGGTTTATCCCCCGCAACGATAGCTCAAAGACGTCATACGCAGGTTTAGGGCGCCGAGGGCAGCAAGAGCGCCTGCAAAGCTCGAATAGTCCGAAAGATATCTGGGAAAACGCTGATCCTGAAGAACGTCGTGAACTCGAGCATGAAGCGAGCGGTCACGCCCGCCAGGATTACCCGTCCGGCTCCTCCGGGACGCCCGCAGAGCGGCGGTGACCTTGACCTCGCCCCGGAGGAACCTGACCATCTTCTCGAGGCGCCCGGAAAGCTGGTCGAACATCGTCTCTTGTCCCTTGGGTCATGATAGGCGAAGCCCCCGGAGGCGTCAATCGAAGGCCTCCGGCGCATTCGGATTCTTAGGTCGATCCAAGCGCAGATTTCTTGACTTTCCTCTATGCCCGGACTACCTTCAGGGCAGGGGGGAATCTAATGGGCGCGTTGGCGGAGCGACGCATTTCGTTTCGCGACTACCTGCCGGCTTAGCCTCGGAGGAGGACAAATGGCTAAGGAAAACCTCTCTATCCAAATTATGCTGGCCATCTGCCTCTGTACGATTTCATCACTCCCCTCGTACCCCACAAATATCCGTAATTCCGAATCAGAAACCTGGGCCCTGATCTCGAACTATTTAGACCGATTTATGGCCGACCCGACAACCGGTTTCCCTCTTTTGAAGCACATTGATGATTTGAGCTACTGGACAATAATTTACAATCGGCATTACGGGAAGAGCTATCTCCGTGAGCTCTTTTCAATACATTTCGCAATAAACGGCATCGATAAGATCAAATTAGACATCATCTTTTATTTGTTGAAGGCCTATTCATCGCCGGCTTCATATGAATTCCCCAAGCCTATCATTTCCAGAATCCTTGAAATCTCAACAGCAAAACCGGAATGGTTTTCTCGGAATCTGCTAGATAGGAAAGATTGGAGGGTAATATTGAGATTGATGGTCGAAGCAGACGCAGAGAGTACGACAGGACCTGGAGAAGGGCTAAAGGATATCCCGGCGTATCTGGATAAGAAAAGGGGTGGGGAGGTTGTGGACTTCTTCAGCGAACTCGATCATGAAGAAAAGAATGAATTGGGACGATTCGAGGAATTCATGAAGGATCCATCAGGAAACCTGGATAGAGTCGCGAATATTTATAATTTATGCGCTACGCTAAATCAGTACGAAATGCTTCATCTCGACGAGAAAGGATGGTTGCAGAAGAAAGACAATTCGACGCTAATATTAGAGGACTGGATTAAAGAGGAAACAACTGAAAAGAAAATACGAGTGCTATTCCACCTGTTAAAACATTGTATTAGCCCTTATCACCGAGAGGAACTAACCGATACTGCTATCGCTGTTCTCTTTGAGCATCCGGTAGTATTCGTTTCGGCTCTAAAAAACGAGCCAAAGTGGAGGAGCATAATCAGCGGATTAAGCAATTACCTCCCTGATAGCAATGAACATTTCATAAAGACAATAAGCCTGCTCGGCAACTCCGACATCGAGATGAAGATTAAGTCTCAGTTGGAATTCCTGGGGGAGATTAATGACTCCGGAAAATGAATTCCCTTGATCTGCTTCCTTTTGGGAAGCTAACCTCAAGTGCCTTAGGTGACTTCCTCGCGGGTGGACCCCGTCAACCGGGCCTGAACTGATCATCTCACCCCTGGGACCCCCGAATACACCCCCCAATCCCCCTTTAGAGGCGATTGCCCCGTTTGGCCGCCGGCATCAGGATGATAACCTGAACGACTTTGCGATGGGAACCCGGGGGAAGGGAGGCCGCACCAGATAGCAGCGCCCGAAAACAGCAAGATGCGCGTCAACACAATCGGCCCAAAGGCTTGGACTACTAAATCCCGGCAAAGCCCCATGGAGCACGCCGGGGCCGGGGAGGAGATCGGGAGCCCGGACGAGATCTTCAGGGTCATATTCGAGTACGCGCCCGACGGCATCTATCTCAACGACCTCGAAGGGAAGTTCATCGACGGCAACCGCATGACCGAGGTCCTGACCGGATATTCGAAACATGAGCTCGTCGGGAGAAGTTTCCTGACGTCGGGTCTTTTGCCGGACGACCTGGGGGCCAAAGCCGCCGGCGTCCTGGCCGAAAACGCCGCCGGCAAGCCGACCGGGCCGGACGAGTTCGTCCTGAGACGAAAAGACGGGACGCTCGTTCCGGTGGAGATCAGCACCTATCCCGCTGAAGTCAGAGGGAAGATCGTGGTTCTGGGGATCGCCCGGGACATCACCATCCGCAAGCTCGCGGAAAAAGAGGTGGCCAAGAACCGGGAGGGTCTCGAAAAGATCGTCCGGGAGCGAACCAAGGACCTCGAGGACGCGAAGCGGGCGGCCGACGCGGCCAACAGTGCCAAGAGCACCTTCCTGGCCCATATGTCCCACGAGATCCGGACGCCGATCAACGCCATCATGGGCTTTTCCCAATTGATGCAGCGCGACGACACCCTGGGCTCTCAACAGCGGCAGCATCTGGACGTCATCAACCGGAGCGGCGAGCACCTTCTGGCCCTGATCACGGATATCCTGGAGATGTCGAAAATCGAGGCCGGGCGGACGACGCTGAACCCGGCGACATTCAACCTGCTGGCCCTGTTCGAGGACCTGGAGCTGATGTTCCGCATGCGCACCGAGGCGAAGAAGCTGACCTTCGCGGTGGAAGGGCTGGACCGCATTCCGCGGTACGTGGAGGGGGACGAAGGCAAGCTGCGCCAGATCCTCATCAATCTGCTGGGCAACGCGGTGAAATTCACCAAAACCGGGGGGATCATCCTGAGGATCCGGACCGGCCGTGAAGAGGCCGGCGGAATCAGGTTGGACGCGGAGGTCGAGGACACCGGACCGGGCATTCCCGAGGATGAGCAGAAGGACCTGTTCAAACCGTTCCAGCAAACCCGGGACGGGCGCCTGGTGAGGTCCGGCACAGGCCTGGGTTTGGCCATCTGCAAGGAATTTGTCAAACTCATGGGGGGGAATATCGGCGTCACCAGCCAGGCCGGGAAGGGGTGTCTTTTCAGGTTCCAGGTTCCGTTGGGGGAAGGGGAAGTCGGCTTTGACGAAAAGAAACCTGAATCCTATCGGGTCAAACGCCTGCGGCCCGGCCAGTCCGTGCGCCGGATCCTGATCGCCGACGACGAGGAGTTCAACAGCGCGTTCTTATCCAAGCTCCTTGGCGAGATCGGCTTCGAAACCCGGTGCGTGGTCAACGGCAGAGAGGCCATCGAAGCATTCCAGGCCTGGCGGCCGCACCTGATCCTCATGGACATGCGGATGCCCGAGATGGACGGTTGCGAAGCGGCCCGCCGCATCAGGGCGAGCCAAGGCGGCACGGACGTCAAGATCGTCAGCGTGAGCGCCAGCGCCTTCGAGGAGAACCGACGGGAAGCGATCGAGGCCGGCGCCGACCAATTCCTGACCAAGCCCTTCCGGGAAATCGCCCTCTTCGAGAAGATCGAACGGCTCTTGGGCGTCGAGTTCGAGCTTTCCGAGAAAACCGGGGCGGAGCCGGACCGGACCCGGTCCGCCGGCCGGAGCGCGCTGACGGCGGATGCTCTGGCGGCTCTGCCCGCCGGCTTCGTTCGAGACCTGCGCGACGCCGTCATCAAAGCCGATTATGACCTGATGATCGGATTGACCGAAGAGATCGACGGACGGTGCGCCCCGATCGCCCGGGAGCTGCGCGGCCTCGTTGAACGCTACGAATACAACACGCT
>CAVULT010000032.1:0-16903 GCA_963742235.1 Candidatus Aminicenantota bacterium
CTTTATGCCGCCTCGTTCGGCCTCAAGGACCTCCTGGGCTAGGATTGTCCGGGACGAACCGCCCCCCCGGGGCCTTGACATCGGCCCGCAGCCTGCATAGATTGATATCGGGGAGGCTGATCCATCGTGAAGACAACCGGTTTTGCGAGTGTGGCCATCATCGCCGCGAGCGTTTCGCTCCTTCTTTCCCTCTCGGCCGGCCCCCCTCCCGACAAGATCTCCGACGACGCCAAGGTCTACCAGTCCGAGATCGAGACGATGAAAGGCCAGGCGCCGCGGCAGATCCTGGACAAGCTCGCCGCCTGGAAGTTCGAGGCCATGGTCGCCTGGATGTCGGACACGCCGGAGTCGAAGGATTTCAAGAAGTTCAACAAGGGCAAGACCAAGTTCACCAAGAAGGAGATCGCCGAGATCTTCAACCCCCTCGGAAAGTTCAAGATCGCCGTGTACGGAATTCTGGTCGGCGCGGAATCGGCGACGACCGGCAGCGTCGATGAATTCGGGAAAGGCGTCATGAAGGACGCCTCGCACTCCGTCAAGATCTATACGGCCATCCGCATCGTCTTCCGGGACGACCGGCTGATCAGCGTCCGGACCTGGCCCAAGATGGAGAACTCCGAGATCGCCGGCGGGACATGGCGTCTCCGCTAGCGAGGGCGGGCTTCAGCGGGATTTCCCGCAGGTCCAATCGTATTCGACGACCCGGCCCATGAGCCGCCAGCGCCGGGGGGCTGCGCCGCCTTCGAGATGGGAGATCGCCTCGAGGCCGCGGGTCGGGTTGACGGCGTCAAACCAGTCGAGCGGCTCCGCCAAGGGCTGAGGACGGGACGCGATCGCGAGCGCTCCGGCCACGACTTTTTCCTGCTCCGCGGTGAGGGCGCCCCTCTTGAACGAGATAAAAAGCGGCGTTCCGGAACGGGCCAGGAGGTCCAGCCAGCGGCTGTTGCAGGACCAGGGGATCGCCTCCGCCTCGGTCAACCCGACGCAGTCGGCGTCGACGGCGAAGAAGGCGCCGTGCTGCGGGGCCCGGAAGCCGAGCGCGTTGACGCCGCGGTTGCGGACCCGGTTCCAGTCGCGGCCGCTCGTGTCGTCGCCGATCCGTTCGAGCTCGAAGAGGCCCGCGGCCAGATGCCCGATGGTGTTGCAGCCGATGATGATCCCGTCGTCCCCGGCCGCCTCGCGGATGCTCCGGTAGTGGTCGAGGACGATCTCCGCGGCCGTCCGGCTTCGATCGGCGTAGGCCCAGACCGCATCCGGCTCGGGCGCGGCCCGCGTATAGCCGGCGAGGTCGCTCACGGAATAATCGTGCTTGATGAGGTCGTAGCCCCAGGCGCGGAGACGGGCCACGGTCTCCCGGACATACCGGCGGACCTCGGGGACCGAGATATCGAGGATCTGGGGGTTGTGTTCGAGGCGCCAGGCCTCGGGTTGGCCGGCCTGGGCCGTGATCAAGTGGATCCAGATCCCCGGCCTCGCGCCGGCCTTGCGGATGCCTTCGGCCAAATCGGGCATGGAGGGGAAGTTCGCGTTGCCCCGGTCCCACGGCCCGCCGTAGCCCGTGCCGCCTCCGGTCGCCTGCCAGCCGTCGTCGACGACCATGAAGGGGCGGTTCGAGCCCTTCGGGGCGAGCCGGGAGACCCAGGCGGCATAATAGAGGACGCTCTCGGCGCTGTTCTTTCCGTAATCGCAATACCAATCGTTGAAGCCGTAGACGGGCTCCTTGGGAAGCCGCGGGGCGGGGCACATCCGGCGGCAAAAGGCCCGGGCCGCCTCGAAGGGCGTCTCGCCGGGCCGGCCGCGCCGGCTGATCACGTCGCAGACGACGAGCCGACGGGCGCCCAGCCGGACGCCGGCTCCGCCGCAGCGCACGTCGGCCGCGAGCGCAACGCCCTCCGCGCCGGCCCTCCAGGCGCACATGGCCGCCGGCTGGGTCATGACGCCATAGCCGTGGGTCGTCCGGCCGTCGCTGGCCAGGAAATACCAGGGCATCTCCCGGTTCGCGTCGAGGGGCCGCCATTCGAGATCGCCGTACGAGCGTTCCCACGCGTCGCCCAGGTACTTCCAATCGGCCGGCGGGTCGCCTGTCCAGCGCGCTTGGACATATTTCACGGCGGCATCGGGAGCGGATAGCTCGAGTCGCAGTCGTCCGTTACGAACGGCGGTGGTCACTTCGATGCCCCCGGCCCGCCAGGCCCCTACTTCCCGGGCCAGCTCGACGGGCCCGGCCTCGGTGACGACCGTCACGGCATCGGGGGAACGCAACAGGTCCTGGAACCGATCGCCGCCCCGAGACCTGCCTCCGGAACCGCAGGCCCAGGCCGTCAGCAAGACGGCTGTCCCGATGAAGACCGCCAACGAATATCTCGTCATGATCATCTTCCGCCCGCGAGCAGGCGGTCGGCCGCGAGCACGGTGAAGACATAGGTCGTGGCGCCGGTCAGCACGTATTCCGCCTGCTGCCAGAGGTACGGAAAGGGCTCCTTGAGCTCGGGGAAGTCGGGCCGGATGAGCGAGGGTCCGGAGACGCCGCCGCCCGGAATGTGGGTCCAATCGTTCAAGTTGATGCCGTAGGCGACCGTCATCGACTGCGCGCCGACCGCCGACACGAGCGACGTGGCCGAAGCCGGGTGGCAGCCGAGGACGTAATCAAGGACGCGGAGGACGTTCTCCCGGTCGAATTCCCGAGGGAAAGCCCGGTGCAGGAAATACTGCCGGACCGCGTACTCCTGGATGTCCCAGGTGACGCCCCAGATGCGCGGCTCCCAGGGAACGCCGTAGGGCGTCTTGGCCAGATCCGTCCTGAGCTTCGAGCCGTAGGCCGCGAGGATCGCGCTCAGTCGTTTCGAGAACTCCGCGTTCCGGACGTAGGGAAGCGCCCGTGCGGCGGCCCAGCCGACCTCCGCGACCTGGGCTTCGACGACCGGCAGGAGCGCAAGGAGGCGCGACGCATAGGAGACCTCCTTCGTCGTGATCAGCAGCTCCGCGGCGGCCAGCACCTCCTGGGAGTCCGCCCGCTCCGGAACGTAGGGATTGGGCGTCCGAACGGCAGGGTGGGTCCGTTCGAACTCCCAGGTCTTGATGGCCGTGGCCAGACACTCTTTGGCCAAGGAGTCGTCGTAGCCCCGGAGGACCCGGCTGGACGCGGCCAGGGCGGCGGCCATGGCGTACTGGAGTCCCGTGTCGCGCCCGGTGAACGCGTAGCGATCGTCGCGGCGCCCCGAACGGTCGCACTGGACCTGGTCGACTTTGAGCGACCCATCGAAGACCCGATTATCGGTCAGAGACGCCGGTTCGCCGAGCGTGCCGTACTGCTCGAGCGACGGATCGGAGATCCCGGTGAAGCTGTGTCCGGCCAGGCGGAAAGGCCCCAGAAGGGCTTCGACCCCGTGGACGACCTGCTGGAGGATGTCCGGCTTGCCGTCGGGGACGTGAAGGACGACAATGAGGCGGGCCATGTCGACCGTCGTCTGATCGGACGCGAGGCCGAAGGTCTCGCGAGTGAGGGCGAGCAGGTGGGTCGCCCACGCTTGGGCGCCTCCGGCGAGGTCATGATCGGCGGCGTCGTGCCAGCCGCCGCGGTCGAGGCCGGGCAGGTGCTGGTCCGCGGCGAACGGCGTCTCCGTCGCCGGCCCTTGCTTGTAGCCTTCGATGAAGGTCAGGTCGAGGCCCGGCGGGGCCTGCAGGGCGTCGTCCATGTGGCAGGCGCCGTGCCAGATCCGGCCGCGGTCGATGACCCTGACATGGCACATCTGCACGGGCAGGAACGTCTCCAGGGTCGGTTGCCAGACATCGTGGCGATAGACATCGGGAGAGATGAGGAAGGGGGAGGTCTGCGATTCGCCGAAGCGGACGATGTAAGCGCCGGGCTCTCGGACGGTGGAGAAGTCGAAGACCGCGTATTCGTAGCGCAAAAAGCGTCCCCAGCGCGTCACGGGCCTCTCGAGTACGGAGACGAGACCCTTCGCGGGATCGACCTTGAGGAGTGTCGCGGGGGCGAGCGTTTCCGTGCGCGGATCGAGCTCGATGACGGCGCGCTTCTCCTGGGCCGGATGATAGCCGACCTGAGATATCCCGATGACCGGTGGCCGCCGCCAGCCCGCGACCGCGTTGGGCGTGATCCTCCAGCGGACCGCGCCCCTGGTCGCGCCGGCGCGGATGAGAGAGCGAACCAGGAACCAGCCGTTGGTCTCGGTGCTGCGCCCATCGAAGAAGCGAATGTCCCCGGTGAGGGACTCGATCCTCAGGCGCCTCAAGGGATCCTCGGCCGCGGCCGTGAAGACCGGGCCCTCGGCGAGCGGCACCGACCACACGGCCGAGGCATCGGACACGTTGGGGCCATTGCCTTGTCGCTGGAAGACACCGTCGGTGCGGCCCAGATGGTAGGATTTCCCGAAATAAGCCGGGGGAAAGAGCTCCAGGTTGAACCCGGCCCGGCCGACGAATTCCTTGGGGAGCGGGCGCTCGAGGTCGACGGTCACGATCAGGGCCTCGCCGTCGGGTTCGACCCGGACGCGGTAGGCGATGGCCTCCTTCTCGAAGCGGAGTGGCACTTCGGCGCGGTTGGCGGTCCGGTCGACGGCCCGCTTGCCGACCGCGGGGAGCTTTCCCCACTGGCCCGGCGCCGGCTCGAGCCGGACGTCGCCGAGCGACGCGACCCTTTCGCCGTGCTGGATGATCTCGAGGCCGCCCTGTTTGCCCTCGGGGTAGGTGTCGTGGAAGACGAGGACCGATACGCCGGGACGCTCGAAGTACTCTTCGGCGTTGAGGGCCCAAGGTGATCTGGTCTTGATGGGCTTCGCCTGGGGATCGCCCGCGTCGGAGGGGGCGGAAGCCGGCCCCAGGCCGAGAGCGAGGGACAGGGCCAGGATCAAGGGTGCTTTCTTCATCGGGGAACTCCTCGGCCGGAGTATATCGGCGGCGGCGCGGCCCTGTCAACGAAATCGGGGCACGACGCTATTTCGCCGGGGTCCCCGCCGGCCCCTGACGAGAATGGCGACCCCGGTGGCATAGCCCAAGGTCAGGGCGGGCCCGATGGAAACGGCGCCCACGGTCTTCAGGACCAGGACCATCAGGACGAAGGCCCCGGTCGTAACGGCCAGTTGGACGCCCACGGCCACGCTGATCGGGGCCGTGCGGTGGGCCCTGACCAGGATGCCCCGTTCGTACGACAGGACGGTCTCGAGGAAGGGGAGAAGGACGAGAAGGGCGCCCGGCAGAATTGAGAACGCCGCCAGGTCGCGCGAGAGACCCGAGACCGCCCCGTACCAGATGGTCGCCAGAGGCGTGAACACGACGGCGGCCAGGCCGATCGTCGATACCGCTCCGACCCGGAGCGAGAACCGGTTGAGGATGCGGCTGTTTTCGCCGCTGTCGCCGACGAGGGCGATGACCACTTCCTGCATGGCGATGCCGGCCGTGCGGAAGACGAAGCCCAGGCCGAGGACGACGGGCAGAACGGCCAGCGACTCGAGAGGCATGCGGCCGCGGGCCAGGAAGAATGTCGTCAGCGGATTGATGAAGAACGACAGGAACGAGGTCAGGGCGAGAGGCGCGTAAAAGCTCGCGACGCGCCGGGCTGTCAAGGCCCGGCCGAACACGCACTCCGCGTCGTTCTGGCGCCTGAGACACCGGACGGTCGACCGGGCCATGAACCAGCTCGCGGCGCCCTCGGCGACCACTCCGGCGCCGAGCGCGCCCGTCCCGACGCTTGCGCCGGGCAGGCGGAGGACAAGGGCGAAGAGAAGCCCGGTCGCGGCCATGGTCGAGAGGCGCACGACCGTCCCCCAGGTCACGGCCTGGGGCCGGCCGCCGCTGATGAGAATGCCCTGATAGAACCGGCGGAAGCCGATGGCCCCCGGCCAGAGGACGAGGAAGATCATCGACCGCCCGGCGGGCCCCGCGACGTCGGCTTCGAGGCCCATGATCCCCCGGGCGACGAAGCCGAAAACGGGCGGAGTGACGAGGACGATCATGACCGCCGTGACGGCGGCGTTGAGCAGGTTCGAGAAGCGCCTCAGCTTGCGATAGGCGACGCCGTCCCTGACCAGGGCGTTCGAGGCCGAGAGCATCATGATGATCGGCGATTCGACGATCCAGGCCAGGGCTGTGGCCACGGCGAAGGCGGCCAGGTTCACTTCGGGCGCGGCGAGACGGGCGATGAGAGCCGCCACGAACGGCCCCTCGGCGGCCATCATCAGCCAGGTGGCCTCGAGCGGCAGCCAGAAGTGCGCGATGCGGCCCGACGTGAGGGCCGCTGGAGACGTTTCGTGTGGACGCATAGCAAGCGCGGTAGGATAGCACTTCCGGTCCCGGCAGGCAATCGATCCCGTTTGATTCGGCGCCGCCTCCTGTGCTATATCATCCCCCGTATCGAGGGGCGTTCATGAGCAAGCCGATCCCCAAGGAAGGCGTCGTCCGCCGGACGCCAGAAGAACAGCTCAAGTCGTTCGCCGAGCTCTCTGGCGGCGACGTGGACTCGGCGGCTTACGGCCGGTTCGAATCGCGATGCGAGGCCTTCGGGCTTCGGTTCGCCGCCGACGAGATCGTCATCCTCGCGGCCCTCGATGCTCCGGCCAAGGTCCAGGGATTCCTCGATACGCGCCTTTACTACAACGACGACCACGCTTCCGTCGACCAGGAGGAGACGGCCATGCCGCCGCGGCTCGTCTTGCGCACGGGTGTCGCCCACTGCTTCGAAGGGGCCATGTTCGCCTACGCCGCGAATTTCCTTCACGGCCACGAGCCGCGCCTGGTCATGCTCGAGGCCAGCCAGGATGCCGATCACAACCTCGTCGTCTGTCGCGACCGGGACACGGGCCTTTACGGATCGAACGCCCACTCGCGCTACCCGGGGCTCGTCGGCCGGCCGGCCGCGTTTCCGACGCTGAGGGCCCTGGCCGAGAGCTACGTGCCGCTCTACTACAGCGACCGGACGCTCGATCCGAACGATCTGACCCTGGTCGGCTTTTCGGAGCCGATCGACCTGGCCGCCAAGTTCGGCACCTCCTGGATGGGCTCCCTGGAGCCCCTCTGGGACATCTATTACACCTATATCGACGACTCCGTGCCCTTCCATTACTTTTCCGACGACCCCGGACGTCCCCATCTCTATCCCGGGGTGCGAGCCCTCAAAGAAAGCTGGGTTCGCCTCGACGCCGCGGGGGTGCCTTCCCTCAGCCTGGAGGATCTTCCGCCGGGGGCGAAGCGCGAATGGGAGGCCTTCTGGCGCGTCTATGGGCCCGAGGACGGGCCGCGCCCGCGCGGAAAAGCCAGGGAGATCGAACAGGCCTTCTTCCGGCTCACCGGTACGACGCCGATCGACCTCGACGACGTCGCCTTCGACCTTCGGTTCTACCTGGCCGCCGGCTACCGCGTCGATCAGCTCGTCAAGCGGTGATCCTCAGCGTTTCTTCTGGTAGTCGGGGTAGGCCGGCTTTTTATGCTTCGGGGGCGGGTTCTTGGCCAGCAGGTCCAACGCGACTTCGACCGCCTTCTCGAGCTGCGGGTCATGTCCCGCCTTGACGGCGGCCGGGTCCATCTGGACCTCGTAGTCGGGGTCGACGCCGTGGTTCTCGACGTCCCACGTCCCGTTCGGGTTCCAGAAGCCGCTCTGCGGCGCGCCGGTGAACCCGCCATCCATCAGGGCGGCCGCGCCGTTCATGCCGACCAAGCCGCCCCATGTCCGCAGGCCGACGAGCGGTCCTATCCCGGCCGCCCGGAAGAGCCAGGGCATCATGTCGCCGCCCGAACCGGCGTACTCGTTGATGATCATGACTTTAGGCCCATAGATCGAGCCCACGGGCGTTTTGTAGTCGACTCCCTCGCGGGCGGCGAAGTAGCCCATGAGCGGCCGCCGCATATAATCGATGATGTAGTCGGCGATCAGTCCGCCCTGGTTGAAGCGCTCATCGATGACCGCGCCCTCTTTGCCGACCTGGGCGAAATAATAGCGGTTGAAGTTCGTGTACCCGCCCTCGGCCGTGTCCGGGAGCCAGACGTAGGCCAGCTTGCCGCCGCTCAGCTTGTCGACCTTCCGTCGGTTGTCCTCGACCCAGGCCAGGTTGCGCAGGCCGCCCTCGCTGCCGACCGGGATCACGGTGACCTCGCGGGCGCCCTTGCCGTCGGGACTCGGACCGACCTTGATCACCGTTTGCTTCCCGGCCGTGGCTTCGAAAGGTTTATAGACCTCCTCGGCCGCCGTGACTTCACGCCCGTTGACCGCCAGCAGGTACTCGCCCGCCGCGACGTTGACTCCGGGCTGGGTCAGCGGCGCCTTCAGTTGGGGGTTCCAGTTCTCGCCGTTGTAAACGCGGACGAAGCGATAGCGGCCGTTTTCGATCTTGTAGTCGGCGCCGAGGAGGCCCACGCCGATCCTCTTCACCTCGGGCATGTCGCCGCCGCCGACGAAGACGTGGCCGCAGGTGAGCTCGCCGAGCATCTCCTCGAAGATATAGTTCAGGTCCTGACGGCTGGCCACCCCTTCGACGTAGGGGGCGTATCTCTTTTCCACGGTCGCGAGATCGAGGCCGTGGAGGTTCGCGTCGTAGAAGAAATCGCGCTCAAGGCGCCAGGTCTCATGATACATCTGCTTCCACTCGACGAGGGGCTCGACGTAGACCTCCATGCCTCCGGTATTCAGGATGCCTTTGCCCGGCTCCACCGGACCCGCCGTGCCGGCGATCGTCCACTGCGGCCCCTGGCTGACCATGATCTTTTCGCCCGTCGCCGAGATCCAAAACCCATTGACGCCGTCCAGGAACTTGTCGACCTTGCGCGTGCTCAGGTCGAACTTCTGGAGCGTGTTCGAGCTTGAGCCGCCGAGCATGGCCGTGAAGGCCTGCGGCGCCTCGAGCAGGAACACGATGCCCTCCTTCCCCGCGCCGAGCCCGACATAGTTCTTTGCCGGGACCGGAAGGGCCAGGATGCGCTGACCGATCCCGTCGAGGTCGATGACGACCCTTTCCGGTTCTTTGGCCGCTTCCTTGTCTTGATCCTTGTCCTTCGCCTCGCCGGTCGCGGGCTTCGCGGGGCCGGCCTTCGCGGGATCCGCCTTTTCCGGTTCCTTCGGTTTCTCGTCGTCGCTCTCGGGAGCGAGCGGCGAGGGCAGGTCCTTCTTCAGGACGGCGACATAGACGCTCCGGGTGACCGGCCGGTCCATGCTGGTCATATTCAGCCACCCCGGCGTCAGGCCGACGTCGGTGCTGGCGGTGAAAAAAAGGTATTTTCCGCTCCGGTCGAAGGCCGGGTACTTGGCGTCGCTCAGGCCGTCCGTGACCTGCGAAGTCCGGCCGCTCTCGGTCGAATAGACCATGACGACGTCCATGTGGCTGGGGAGCTGCTTGGCGTAGGTCAGCCAGCGGCTGTCCGGCGACCAGCTGAAATCGAAGCTGAAGGTCGGGTTGTAGTAATAGGTCGCGTCGACCTTGACCGGCAGGCCCTTGGTGATATCGACGTACCAGAGCGTCAGGCGCTTGTCGTTGTAGGCGATCTTCTTGCTGTCGGGCGACCAGACGGGCCGGTAGAAAAAGGACGGCGGCTGGCCGAGCCCGATCTTCTTCACCGGCCCCTGGCCGGACTGGTCCCGGATGTGCAGGGCGTATTCGCCCGATTCGTCCGAGAAGTAGGCGATCGACTTGCCGTCGGGCGACCATGACGGATCGCGCTCCATGACGCCGGTCGTCTTGGTCAGGTCGCGGACATCGCCCTTTTCGGCCGGGACGGTCAGGATCTCGCCGCGGGCCTCGAAGACCGCTCGGGCCCCGTTCGGCGAGATCGCGGCCGCGGCGATCCGGGGGCCGGCCTTGACGTAGCGGGGCCGGACCTCGGGCAGGTCGCCGTCGAGGGAGACCGTGACCCGATGGGCTTTCCCCGTGGCCGGTTCGAAGAGATGGAGGGCGCCGAACTGCTCGACGACGATCCCCCCGGGACCGGCCGAGGCCGATTTGAAGTCGAGGCCGTCATTCGGCAGGACCTGGTCGACCTTCTTCGTCGCGAGATCGTAGACGAAGAGCGACACAGGGCCCTTGCGGTCGGACAGGAAGTAGATCTTGTCGCCGACCCAGAGCGGATTCGAGTCGTTGGAGTTGTCGCGCGGGATCTTTTCGACCTTGAGATCGGCGAGCGAGACGATCCAGATCGGCGTCGTCTGGCCGCCCCGGTAACGTTTCCAGGCCCGTTGCCATTGCATCGTCGGCACATAGGCCAGGCGCGAGCCGTCGGCGGAGAAGGACGCGGAGACCCCTGTCGGGAGGGGCAGCTCCTCGGGGAAGCCGCCGTCGGTCCCGACCGTGAAGAGCGTCGGGATGCCGGAGGCGCTCGACCGGCCCGAGCGGAAGATGATGCGCTTGCCGTCGGGCGTCCAGCCGACGACCTCGTCCGGGCTGGGGTGGTAGGTCAGGCGACGCGGCACGCCGCCCGAGGCCGGAACGACAAAAACATCGGTATTCCCGTCGTACTGGCCCGAGAACGCGATCGTCGTGCCGTCCGGCGAGAACGAAGGGTCGTTCTCGATCCCGGCGCCGGCCGTCAGCCGGGTGGCCGATCCGCCGTCGCGCGGCGCGAGCCAGAGGTCGCCCGCGTAAGCGAACACGATCTGGGTCAGGCTGAGCGACGGGTGCTGGGCCAGGAGCGGCTTTTCGGCCGCACGAAGTGACGGGCCGGCCGCGACCGCCATAAGACCAAGGAGTCCGATGATCTTGCTGAGCTTGTTCATTTTTTCCTCCCGGCCGAAGCCTCGGCCCTATTTCGTCCCCGCCGCGTCCTTGATGAATTCGGCGATATCGGCCTTGAGCTTGGCGTGGGACGGCCTATGGATATACATCATGTGCCCGGCCTCGTAATAGCCCATTGTGATCCGGCCCTTGAGGTCGCCGGCGAGGTCGGTCTGGAAGAACGTGTACTCGGTGGCGAAGAACGGCGTCGCGCCGTCGAAGTAGCCGTTGGCCACGAAGACTTTGAGGAACTGATTGGCGGCCATGGCGGCGCGCAGCGTCTCGGCCGTGTTGAGGTACTGGTTCTGGACGTTCTCGTAGCTCCAGGGGCGGACGTCGCCGGAGACGGCGTACGGCGTGTCGTTCTTGTACTTGAGCTCGCCCCGGACGTAGGCGTTGAGGGCCGCGGGGAACGGACCGCTGATCGCGGCGTTGGCCGGATCGAACTCGTACGACTCTCCGGCGGCGTCGAGATCGAAACCCTTGAACCGCCCGTCGAGCCGGCCGATGGTGCGACGCTCGCCGCGCAGCAGCTCCTTGACGAACCGGTTGAGCGAGATGCGCAGGTTGGCGTTGGCGATGAACTCCGGGTCAAGACCCGTGTAGCGCGCGACCTTCTGAACCATGGCCTCCTTGGCCGCCGGCTCGAGGGTGTTCCCCTTGAGCAGGGCCAGGGCGTATTCCCCGAGGGCGAAGGCGCGGGCCTCGTCGAGGACGTCCGGAAGTTTCCTGGCCAGGAGGTCCGCCGCAAGCTTCTTATGATACCAGGCGTCGGCCGTGTAGGTGGGCAGGAAGAGCATGTAGGCCGAGTCGTTCATCGGCGCGAAACGGGCCGTCTGGAAGTTGAGGATGGCCGAGATGAGAACGATGCCGTTGAGAGACATCGACGCACGGCCCTGGAGATAGCCGGAGAGGCCGGCCGACCGCGGCGTGCCGTAGCTTTCGCCGATGAGGAACTTCGGCGAGGCCCAGCGCTCGTAGCGGGTCGTGAACAGGCGGATGAAATCGCCCACGGCCGCGATGTCCTCGACGTAGCCGTAGAATTGGGCCGGGTTCTCGCCGGGCACGGCCCGGCTGTAGCCGGTGCCGACCGGGTCGATGAAGCAGAGATCGGTCGCATCGAGGAGCGTGAACTCGTTGTCGACGAGACGGCCGGGAGGTCCGGGGAGGGCGTTGCCGTCTTCGGCCAGCACGACCCTGCGCGGGCCGAAAGCGCCCATGTGCAGCCAGAGCGACGCCGATCCGGGGCCGCCGTTGTAGACGAAGGCGATGGGGCGCTGGACCTTGTCCCTGACGTCGTCGCGGAAATAGGCCGTGAAATAGACATTGGCGCGGGGGCGGCCGTCATCGGCTTTGAGGAGAAGCGTTCCGGCGACGGCCGTGTAGGGGAGCGGTTTGCCGCCCAGAGTGATGACGTGGCTCGTCACCGAGACGTCTTCTTCGGGCAGCTTGGGATATTCTTTGGGCGCCGCCTGCGGAGCGCCGGGGGCCTGGCCCCGCGGGGCTCCCTGGACGAGCGCGGGGTCGCGCCGCTCCTGGAACTGCCCGGCTGAAGCCGCAGCGGTCAACGAGAGGATTAGGGGAACGATCAAGAGAGCGAGGGGAATTGAACCTCGAAGCAGCCGTGTCGCCATGGGATCCCTCCTCGGGCGAATCTTGGCCGCGATCATAACATGGAATCCGGCGGGTTAGAAGACCAGCCCCCTTTTTTCAGGCCATCCCTTCGGCGCAGGCTCGTCCCTCTTACTTGCGCACGACCCTGATGGTCTTGATCTCGAAGGGGGCGAGGGGGACGGTGACCGACGGGCCAGAGCCGATGGTCTTTCCGGTCGGACGCTCGATCAGGTCGACCTCCTGCGCCTCGACGTCCCAGGGGAGATCGATCTTGGCCTCGGTCTTCTCGCCCTGGATCTCGTAGAGCCTGAGGATGAGACCCGGCTCCGCGTAGCCCATCTCCTTCTTGAGCGCGGACAGGACGACGTTCGCGGGGCTGACCTTGATGAACGAATGGACCTTGGGAAGGGTGCCCGCGTGGACCATCGGGACGCGCGTGATGAGCGGGTTGTTCAGCTCATAGCCGCGCCGCGTGACCCCGGCGGCCTTCCAGTCGCCCCGATGAGGCACGATCGCGTAGAGCAATTCCTGACGGCCGCGGTCGGCTTCGGGGTCCGGATAGGTCGCCCCGTGGACGACGGACATGCGCATGACTCCGCCCTTGACGTCGAAGCCGTATTTCGAATCGCTGAGAAGCGCCAGGCCGTATCGCCCCGACCCGTCCGAAACATCGGTCCAGCGCAGGGCCGGGACTTCCGTCCCGTCGGCCGGGCGGGCGATCGAGCCGTAGGGGATCTCGAACCGGGCCGCCGGCGATTGGACATCGAGCGGGAAGGCCGCCTTGATCATGATGTTCCGCTCCTGCCAGTCGAGGCGCATCCGGCAGTCGAGCCGCGGCAGCCCGGCGTAGAGGGTCAGGTCCTGTTCGAAGGTCGAGTCCCGGAAGCGCGACCTGACGCGGATGATGGCGCGCACCGGGCCCTTTTCGACGAGCTCGAGGATCGCGCCGTCCTCCCCGGCCTTTCCGGCGAGCCCCTTGAAACCCAGCTCCCAGGCCGACATCTCCTTGGGCTCGTCGACAATGGCCTCGAGGACGTTCCCGGGACCGGCCAGGACCTCGCGCCTGGCCGTCTTGTCGTAGAGGCTGACGATCCAGCCCGTTTTCGGGTCGAGGCGGACCTTGAGGAAGTCGTTCTCGATCTCGTTCGCCCCGGCCGAGATGCTCGTCGCACCGGCCCATTCCGTTGGGGACGGGACGACGCGATAAAGCTTGTAGCCGAGCGAGGGCACGCCCTCGGCCATGAAGACGACCCGGAAGATCATGCTGTCGCCTTGCGCGCGCTTTTCCAGGACCTGGACGGGGACATCCTTCCCATCGCCGTCGGTCAGGCGCACGGTGCCGGTCCAGGGCTTGGACGTCTTCGCGTCCGGCGGCACGGCCACGTCGGCGATGGCGGGCTCGGTGCGCTCCCAGAGGAGCGGATTGTAGACGACGATCGGGAAGCCCTCGCCGCGCGTGTCGATCGCGTTCGAGATCGTCTCGAGCGAGAAGTCGAGCGCCCGCTCGCCCCGCGCCCGGGCCTGCCGGTAGAAACCGGCGACTTCGTCGTAAACGGGCCCGATGCTCGAGCCGTCCAGGATATCGTGGAACTGGTTGCGGAGGACGATCTTCCAGGCCTCGTCGAGGTCGCGCTCCGGGTAGTAGTCCCGGTAGCCCGAGGTCGCGGCGATCGCCGAGAACTTCTCGGCGGTGACCAGGAGGCTCTCGAGCTGGCGGTTGGCCTTCTTGGTCGCGGCCTGGGTCGTATAGCAGGCCGGGAAGGTGAAATTGAGCTCGCGCTTGACGACGGGGAGCCCGGCGCCATTCGCGGCGGCGATCCCCTTGAGATAGGGCTCGGGGAGGTCGAAGACGAGCCGCGGCTCGTTCGGGTCCTCGCGGAACTTCTTGATCGCGGCCAGGTCGACGTCGCGCGGTCCGCCGCCGTGGTCCCCGGCGCCGTAGAGGATCATGAAGTCCTTGATGTCGGTGTTCTTGCGCGCTGTCTCGAGGATCTGGCGCGTCCCGTCCTGGAGACTGACGTTGTACCAGCCGGCCGGCACGTACCCGAGGACGCGCGAGCCGTCCATCCCTTCCCACCAGAAGAAATGGGTCGGGTCCGGCCCGGGCGCGCAGCGGCCGAAGACGTAGGAGTCGATCCCGGCCCGGCGCAGGATCTGGGGCAGCTGCCAGCTGTGCCCGAAGGTGTCGGGGTTCCAGCCGACCCTGACGTCGACGCCGAACTTGTCGAGGAAATAGCGCTTGCCGTAGAGGAGCTGGCGGGCGAGCGCCTCGCCGTCGGGCATATTGGCGTCGGGTTCGACCCACATTCCGCCGACCGGGACCCAGGTCCCTTCTTTGATCTTGCGCGCGATCTCGGCGAAGAGCTCGGGCTGGTCTCTTTCGATCGCGTCGTAGATCGCGGCCTGGCTCTGGGCGAAGGTCAGGCCGGGCATCTTGTCCATCTGGGCCAGGGTGCCCTCGAAGGTGTAGCGGGCGATGTCGGCGACCGTTTCTTCCCAGCGCCAGAGCCAGCTCAGGTCGATGTGAGCGTGGCCGACAAGATGGGCCGCGAGCTCGCTCGGCGGCACGGGAGCCCGAGCCGCCGCCGGCTTCTGGCCGGTCGAGGCCTGGCCGGGGACGCCGGCCTCCGTCGAGGCGGCCAGAGCGACGACGGCGATAAGAAGGATGACGAGAGTGCGCAGAGATCGGATTCCCATGTGTGCCTCCTCCCGACGGACGCCGACGCTCCGTCTCCGGCCGATTATCGATCTCGATCGCGGACTTCGAATTCGACCTTGAAAAATTGGAAATCCCTGTAGACGGCCTCTGTTTTGGAGCGGATGAACGCCTTGCCGGATCCCTTGAAGTAGGCTTCTTCGAAATAAAGGCGGCTCGGGAAGCGGATGCCGTTCTTCCCGGCGCCGAACTCGGACAGGTTGACGAGGCGCGGCGCGCGCTTGAAGAGCTCCCCCCGTCTCTCGAAGACGTCGAACCGGCCGGCGGGGCTCTCGCTCCACTCGATCTTGAGGATCTCGCCCGTCGCGGGATCGACCCAGGCCCTGCCGCTGAGGTTCCGTGTGTCCGGCGTTCCGGGCTTGGATTTGACGTCGATGATGACGACGGGGACGTCGCCGATCCGGTCACGGCCGGCGAGGGCAAAATCGTAGCCGGGCTGGACGTGCGCGCCGAAGAATCCGACCGGTCCGAGGAAAGCGGCGCCGAAGGCGGCCAGGGAGGTCCGGAGCGTCGCGTTGGGCACGATCTTCTTCTTGCCGTTCTCTTCGAGCTGAGTGCGCACTTCCCGGATGGTCCGCTCGGCCCGGACGCACCGGTCGTCATAGACGAAGCTGCGCCTGACCTTCCTCACGGTGCTGATCACGAGCGTCGGCCCGAGGTAGCTCGGGGCCCCGGGCCCGAGGTCGTTCGTCGAGCCGGGAGCCGGCCGAACGGCTTTTTGGGACGTATCGAGCTTCGGGTCGATCGTCTCGCGGATCTCCTCGCGGCAGGCCAAATCGAAGGCCGAGCTCTCGAGCTTGCGGCAGTATTCGGCGGCCTTCGCCAGGAGGACGTCGAGAGGCGGCGAAGCCGGCGGGGCGACGCTCCGGGAGAGCTCCTGCGACGAGGCGGCCTCGGCCGGCGCGAAAGCGGGGGAAAGGAGCGTGAGCGCAAGACCCGCGATCATCGCGGCGGGCGATCGGCTGATCCGGATGCCGGGCATGGGCTCCTCTCGAGGCGGGGGCTTTGATCCCAGGCTCAGGATAGGCCCGCTCCCGCGGGAAATCAAGTCGTGCCGTCTCAGGTTTGACCTCTTCTTGTGATTCGGGCTAAACTCCGTCCTGGCTAAAGTGCTTAATTTCGGGGAGGAACCGATGAAAACGCGATACGGATGCGACGAGAGCGAGCTCGCCCATTACACATGTTTTCGGACCTCCCACAAGCTCGAGATCGACGGTCGCCTGGACCGGCCCGCCTGGCGAGAGCGCTGAGATCCCGTCGGTTCGTCGATCTCGTGAGCGGTGTCCCCGGTTTTATGGATACGCGCCTGGCCTGCCTCTGGGACGACGAGTGTCTCTATGTCGCGTTTTGGGTCAGCGACTCCAATGTCCAGGCCCGGCTCGCAGAGCGAGACTCGCTTGTCTGGACCGAGAACGACGTCGAGGTCTTCATCGGCGGCGAGGACTGCTATTACGAGTTCCAGATCAACGCCCGGGGCACGATCTACGAGGTCTTCTACATCTGGCAGGACGCGCTGAAAAAGGGCGGCCGCTTCGACCTGCCGGAGTTCGATCTGCGGGAGCGCCGGGTCGACGTCATCGGCGGCTTCCAGGACGGCCTGCGCTACGGCCGGCACCCGCGGGGCCGGCGCTGGGCCTTCATGGACTGGGATTTTCCCGGCCTTCGTGCGGTTACCCGGGTCCAGGGAACGCTCAACGACGCGTCGGACATCGATGAGGGCTGGACGGCCTACATTGCCTTTCCCCTGGAGCGGCATGACGCGCCTCGCCGGGAGTCGCAAGCCCCCTCGTGATGGAGACGTCTGGCGCCTGGATTTCTCCGGCGTTTCGAGCTCCTGGAGAATTGCGGCGTCGCCGTCGAGCCT
>CAVULT010000033.1:0-7118 GCA_963742235.1 Candidatus Aminicenantota bacterium
TTCGGCCCCGCATCCAGCACGTGGCCTTCGCGTCGGTCGGCCCGCTTGAGGAGCATGGCGAAGATGAAGCCGACGATGCCCAGGCTGGCGAACATGATCTCGCTCGCGACATAGTCGCCCGTCCTGTCGCGGAGCAGCCCGTTCAGCAGCGGGAACAGGCCCAGGCCGATATTCTGGATGGCCGTCATCAGCCCGAAGGCCGTCCCGACGCGATTCGACTTGACGATGAGCGGCACCGACGGCCAGAGGGCCGCCGGGACGAGGACGAAGGAGAAGCCGAGCAGGATCATCGGGTAGACGGGGTAGATCCTGGTCAAGCCCATGGCCAGATGACAGGGGATCAGGAGCAGGGCCCCGGCGACCATGAACGTCGTCCTTTTCCCCACCCGGTCGACGAGCCGGCCGGCGAAGGGGGCCAGGACCATCGAGGCGAAGATGATGATGCTGGTGATGCCGCCGGCCGTGCTGGTGATGTGAAGGAAGTTGTTGAAGACCTGGGCCAGGAAGCCGCCCGAAGACGGCGCGCTCAGGGCGATGCCCCACTTCGTGTGGAAGAAGTCCGTCGACAGGCTCTGGAACGGGAATACGGCCGCGTAGAAGGTCAGGCAGAGAAAGGTCACATACCAGAACGTCGGCTTGAACTCCTTGATGTCCTTGAGGACGATCTTGTCGCCGGCGCTCTCGTTCCGGAGGTTCAGGGCCTTCTCGCCGCGCTTGTCCATGACGATGTAGCAGAGGTTCCCGAGGAGGGACAGGGCGCACGCGCCGACCGCCGCCAGCAGGGCATTGCGGTAGCTGCCGAAATATTTCGTGATGAGCTCTCCATTGTTGAGGGCGAACAAGGAACCAAGACGGCTCACGGTCAGAGCGACGCCGAACGACAGCGCCAGCTCCTTGTTCTTGAACCAGCGGGCCAACATGGCGCTTTGGGCGACGACCAGGGGCTCGGAGCCGGCCCCGAAGATGAACCTTCCGAGGAACATCAGGGGGATGGACTTGGCCTGCCAGACGATGGCCGCACCGGCGAAGACGAGGACCGAGAAGATGATGCTGGCCTTGCGGGTCCCCAGCCGGTCGATCAGGACGCCGGCGAAGAGGAGCACCAGGATCGCCGCGATGCTGTACATCGTGTTGAACGCACCGACCGTGGCCCGGCTCGCATCGAGCCCCTTGATGAGCGAGGGGGCGATGGCCCCGATGATGTCGTAGGCGAAGTAGCTGCCGAATGTCAGGGAGGCGATGAAGAGCAGGTTGGTGAACCGATAAATGGGCCTGGTCGGATGGAAGAAGCCGACGGGCACGGCGGTTTCGGCGTTGGTCATGGGCGGAGCCTCCGGGATCGCTGGGATGTGGTCATTTGAGGCCCCTATCTTCCGGAATCCGGAGAAAATAATCAAGCGGCTTGGCCATATCGCCGGAGTGCTGGTATAATTCAAAGGCCGGAAAGGGGCTTCGCCATGACCCGAGAAACCCGCGACGTCCGCATCGTCAATCCCGAGAGTTTGGAGCCTGATCTCGCCCGGGGGCTCCGCGGCCTGGAAGGCGCCGCCGTCGTCCGCCGCATCTGGGAGCACGATTGGACCGTCTGGAAGCCCGCGGACCAGGAGATCTCCAACCGCCTCGGGTGGCTTTCGGCTCCGGCGGCGGCCGAGGAGGCGATCCCCCTGTTCGAGGCGTTCGCCGCCTCGGTCCGCGGCCTGGGGCTGACCCGGGCGGTCGTTCTGGGCATGGGCGGCTCGAGCCTCGCGCCGGAGGTCTATGCCCGCCTGTTCGAAGGCCGTCCGGACTTCCTCGCTCTCGAGGTTCTCGACACGACCGCGCCCGAGACCGTGGCCGCGGCGGCCGGGAGGTTCCCCGTCGGCGATACTCTCTTCATCGTCTCCTCGAAGTCCGGGACGACCGCCGAGATGCTCGCCCTGTTCTCTTTCTTCTACGACCGGGCTCGCATGGCCCTCGGGACGAGTCACGCCGGGGGCCGATTCGTCGCCATCACGGACCCGGGCACGCCTCTCGAGGCCCTGGCCCGCGAGCGTCGCTTCCGGCGCGTTTTTTCCGGCACGCCGGATATCGGCGGACGGTTCTCAGCCCTCTCGGCCTTCGGTCTACTGCCCGCGGCGCTCCACGGCATCGACCTCCGCCGGCTTCTCGCGCCGGCCCGGGCCATGTCGGAGGCCTGCCGCCTCGAGCGCGTCGAGGAGAATCCCGGGGCCCTTTTGGGCGCGGTCCTGGGCACGGCGGCCGCCAAGGGCAGGGACAAGCTGACTTTGCTGCTGCCGCAGCGGCTACGGCCGCTGGCGGAGTGGATCGAACAGCTCATCGCCGAGAGCACCGGGAAAGAGGGTCGAGGCATGATCCCCGTCATCGAGGACAGGCCGGGGCCCGCCGGAGGCTACGGCCGGGACCGCCTGTTCGTCGAGATCGGGGCGCCGGGCCCGGCGGCCGTGAAGCCGGGGGCGCGCGCGCCCGAGGGTCCCAGGTCGCCGCACGTTCATCTCGCGCTCGACGATCCTTACGATCTGGCCGGACATTTCTTTCTCTGGGAGTTCGCCACGGCCGTGGCCGGCCAGGTCATGAAGATCAACCCCTTCGATCAGCCCGACGTCGAATCGGCCAAAAGGAAGACCCGCGAGATCCTGGCCGCGGCCGGCGGCGCGCGGGGCGCCTCTCCGGAGGACGGAGACCGGCCGGCCTTCACGGGAGGGCTGCGGATCTCCGCTCCGGACGGCCCTGAAAGTCCGCGAGCGGTCTTGACGCGCTTCCTGTCCGGCCGGCGCGAGGGGGACTACATCGCCCTCCTGGCCTTTCTGCCGAGGAGCGCGACGGTCGAACAGATGCTGTCGGGGCTTGCGGCCGGCCTTCGGATCCAGACCGGTCTCCCCGTCACGGTCGGGTTCGGGCCGCGCTATCTCCATTCGACCGGCCAGCTCCACAAGGGCGACGGGAACCGGGGACTCTTCGTGATGCTCGTGGCGGCCGACCTTCCGGAACTGGCGATCCCGGAAGTTCCGGGGGTTGTCCGGCCGGCGCCGGATTTCGGGGTCCTGTTCAAGGCTCAGGCGCGGGGGGATGCGCAGGCCCTGGCCGAGAGGGGACGAAGGGTCCTGACGTTCGAGCTCTCGAGCCCCCTCCGGACGGGCCTCGCTTCGCTCTCGTCCTTCCTGGAATAAAAAAAGGTTCTTCTCCAGATTCCGGGAGATTCCTCTCTCCGGCTTGGCTCAGGGTATTGCCTCCAGCTCCCCGGCCCCGGCGGCGGGAAGCGGACTCTTGGGAGCGACCCGGCAGAATCGGGGCTGAGCACTCGAAGCCACGATTCTGCGAAATATCCTAGAAAAGAAATTCATAAAGATATGTCCCAGAAGCATGGCTCCGAGTCGCTCCGCCATGCTTCTGATGGTCGCTTCGACGACTCCGCTCCCTGCCGGTCCCCCCTCCACCACGGGGATCTTCGAGGCAACACCCATCGCCGCCGCGAGAGGAAGCCCGGAAATGGGAGAAGTACCAAAAAAAAGGACGGCCCCGCGGGGCCGTCCGGGTCGGTCAGAGCGACGGGCCGATCAGTAGAGGCCGGCGCCGAAGACGTCGGCGTGGAAGATCTCCTTGGTCCGGAGCCGGGTCTTGGCGTCGACGCTGTCCTTGATCTTGAGATAGAACCAGAACTTGTCGAACAGCCTGAGCTTCTGGATGTAGTAGTTGGTGTAGGTGCTGAGGGAATCGACGACGATCTTGGCCAGCTCTTTGCCCTTGTCATCGGAGAGGACGATCAGGTTCACGTCGCCCTTCTGGAGCGTGCCGTAAACCTTGCCTTCTCCCTTGCCTTCCCACTCCTCCGGCTTAGAGACGCCGGTGATCGTCAGGGCCGGCACGGCTTCCCGGACCTTCATCTCGATGAAGTCCTCGGCCTGGAAGTCCTGGGCGCGCGTGTAGACGGTCTGGCCGCCGGTCTCGACGGTGTCGGCCAGGAAGACCGGGGGATGGTCGACGAGCAGGTTGCCCTTGACCTTGATCGTCTTTCCCAAGAGGGTCGCGGCATCGAAGCCTGGGAGAACGATGTCGAAGCCCTGGGCGGTCGAAAGATACATATACCGGCCGAGGGCCGCGCGGACGGTTCCTTCGAACTCGGTGACGGTCTTGACGACCTGGGCGGCCGGCGACTCGCCCTTCTTCTGACAGGCCACGGTACCGGAGAAAGCGGCCAGAACGGCCAAACTCAAGATCAAGATACCTGTCTTCTTGGTGAAAGTCATGGGAACTACCTCCATGTGTCGAACGCAGGCCCGGGAATATCCTCCCCGAACGAGGAGTAGTTTATACCATTGCGGTCCGAAAATGTAAAGAAAAAAAAGGGCCGGACGGGAGACCTTTTGACGCTCCGAACCCGCCGCCTACTTCTTTCGGGAGCCGCCCGATCTCGAGGACGATCTCGAGGATTTAGAGGATGAGGAGCTCGACCGGCCGGAAGAGCTCGACCGGCCGGAAGAGGACGATCGGCCTGACCTCACGGAGCCGGACGAGCGGCCCGAGAAGAGCGGGCGAGCTGAAGAAGCCGGAGGAAGACCGCTGACCGGGGCGCGCTGTAGGAGCGGCCGGAGGACGAACTCGACGACCTCGGCGCGGCGAAGGTCCGGTTCGAGGAGCCGCTCGACCTGGACGGCGAGGAATAGGAGCTGCGCGCGCGGGAGGACGAGGAAGAGCCCGAGCGGGACGGCGAGGAATAGGAGCTCCGGGGCCCCGAAGAGGACGGGGCCCGGGAAGAGCCGGAGCGAGAGTACGACGGGGAGCTCGACCGGCGGGATGTGGAGGGCCGGGCGACAGACGACGAACGCGAGGGGGAAACCGACGGCTCGCTCAGCCGCGATGACGGACGCGAGATTGAGGAGCTGGAGGAGTAGGTGCGACTTTGAGACCTCCCGGAAGAGGAATTGGTCGAGCCCTGTCGGGCGGTCGAAGGGTAGTTCTTGACGGATCCGCCGGGCCGGGTAACGGAGCTCCTGGATTCATTCCCCGATGTCCGCGCCCTCTGAGGCTCCCGGACGGTCGAGGATCTGGAAGATCCCTGATCCTGGCCTTGGGAACGGGAAATACGGGAGTCGTTCGTCCGGCTCCCGGCGTCGCGGGTCCGGTTGGGCGAAACGACCGCGCTGCTCCGGTTTCCGTCGACGCCGCTCTGGCCGAGACCGGCGGAGTCCCGCCGGCTGGGGTAGGACCGGATCGACCGGCTGCCCGCTCCGTTGTCACGGATGGACGGCCGCGAGATGGCATTGCGCGTTCCCTCCGGCTTGCGAGGCGCCCCGGTCTCTCGACCGGATCGCGGAGTCCGCGCTCCCCTGTCGCAGGCGGGAAGAGGACAAGGACCGTGAAGGCGCGAGGGTTTTCACCTGATTGCGGCCGCCGGGACGATCGGCCAAGGCGCGCCGGGCCGCGATGGCCTGGGGCCGGCCGTTGTCGATGGACGGGCGGATCCCGGGCTGCTGGCCCCTGAGCTCGACCCGGCCGATGCGGTCGAGGTCGGCGCTGCCGACGCGGTGGCGGCCGACATCATTGGCCTGAAGATGGTCGCGCCGGACGACGGTCATGGCCCGGTTGTGGGCCGAGAAATAGCGGTCGTCCCAACGGTCATAGAATCGGTTGTTGAAGAGGTAGCCGGGCCGATTGTACCAGGTGAGCGGGCACCAGCCGACATAGTCGCGGTCCGACCACCAGGACACCCAGGCCGGGCCCCAATGGGACTGGGGGATCCAGTACCAGCCGAGGCCGAAACGCCAGTTCCAGCGGCCGTAATGATAGACCGGCCAGCCCCAGGACTCGGAGGAGACCCAGTTCCAGCCGATGACGGGATACCAGAGCCAGCGGCCGTAGGAATAGGGCTGCCAATCGTCATTGCCGGACACGTTCGGCACCCAGACGTTGCCGTAGGGCTGTTCAGAGACCCATTGGCCGTTCTGGTCGAGCTCTTCTTCGTATTCCCCGATATCCGTGGGGAGGTACTGCCGTTCGCTCCGGGCCGAGAGCTGGGTGTCGCGGCTGCCGTTCCATTCGTCGAACGCGTCGTTGCGGGGATTGCCGTATTCGGGCTCGCCGAGGAGCCGTCCGTCGGCGGCCGTCACGGTATCCTGGGCCCGGACGAGGACGGAGCCTTCTTCGGCCGCGGCCTCGAGGCTGCCTTCCCTGACAAAGACCTGAGTCTGCCCTTCGGGCGTGACATCGAACCGGTAGAGGCCTTCTTCGAGGACGTAGAACGAGGCGTCGGGGGTATGAACCTCGATGCCCTTTTCCGTCGTGAGGGCGCTCACCCGGAAATAGGCGCTGCCGTCCGTGAGATGGATATTGATGCGCTCATCGCCTTCCGTGGGCAGGATGGCGAATTCGACCTTGGTATTGTCGCCCAGGCGGAGATAGTTGCGCCGGCCGAAATGGATCTCGGCCTGGCCGGCTTCGGTTCCGATCTTGTCGCCCTGGACGAGGGCGAGGTTGACCTCTCCCTTCTCATAGCCGAGGTCCGATGTCCGCTGGACATAGACCGCGCCGTTGACATAGCTCAAACGGGCGAAGCTGTAGGGATAATACCCCTCATCCTGGGCCGCGAGACCCAGGGGGATCGAAACGATGAATGCGATCGCCAGGAGCGTCGCCTTGATCATTTTCTTGTTCATCGTCTTTCTCCTTCCGGCCCCATCTTAAGCAACTATCGTGCCAGGCCCTTCCTCTGGGGGAAAGGCGCCCGCCGTCCTTTGGAGAGGACATCTTTTGGGGCCGGCGATAAAAGGGGTGACATACAGGGAGCGGCAGGCCCTACCAACGGCGCCGGCGCAGGATCTGCCGCAGACGCATGGCCCTCATCCGGGCCATGGATCTCACGCGGGCGCGGAGACCGGCGAAGCGGCCGTCGCGCAGGCGACCGAAGAGGTCCGCCAAGCGGCGGCCGGGCTCGACCGAGGCTTGGCCGGGAGCGGCCGCCTGGCCGGTCTCCCGGGCGCCAACGACGAGGAGGAAAAGGGCCGCGGCCAGGAAGGCGGCCGCCGCGATGAGGACCGGGGTCCTGCGGGTTGTCTCTTTCATGATCGATCTCCTGAGGTCATCTCGATCCGTTAGTCGACGGCGGGAGGAAACCCTTTGCGGCG
>CAVULT010000034.1:0-90257 GCA_963742235.1 Candidatus Aminicenantota bacterium
GCCCAGGCATTTCACTCGGGGGATTTTCGGCAGCGACCCGAGAAGCGCCTTGAGTTTTCAGCGATTTCGGCTATATTTTGCGAGCCTCCCACGTGCCTGTAGCTCAGCTGAATAGAGCGTTGGACTCCGGATCCAAAGGTCGGAGGTTCGAATCCTCTCAGGCACGCCATCTGACTTCCAAGTTTTTAGCGCGGTCCAGATCCCTCGAATGGCGTCCGATGCTCCGACGTGGGAGACGGAGGCGCCGCTCTCAGGTCAGGCGCCCATGGTCGGGAACGGGTTGACCTGATCCCTCGGGTCGGCGTTGACGTGCTGGCCCTTTCGGATCTGGCCCCAGGCGGGATAATTGGCTTGCCCACGACATACGCGTAGCCCACATTGTTTTGACCATGCTAAGAACCGGACACTTTCATTTTGCTGAGAACAGGACATTTTCGCTTTGCGTTTACAGCAGTCGCCTTCGACTTGACAGCGTGGCCCCATAACTGATAGACTAGACAGCAAATAACTGCCGTACGCGGATAAGAACCCCGTCACCGTAAACCCCCCGAATAAACTCGGCTTCTTCCTCCCGGACGCAGAACACGAGAACGTAGGAGTTTTTTATGGAATTCAGCAATTTTAATCTTCACCCCAATGTCGCGGCCGGGGTCAAGGCCATCGGCTATCTCAGGCCAACGCCCATCCAAGAGCAGGCGATCCCGCCGGTCCTCAAGGGACATGACGTCATGGGGTTGGCACAGACTGGAACAGGGAAGACAGCGGCCTTTGCCCTGCCGATCCTCGACCGTCTGATGCGGGGACCCCGCGGTCATGTCCGCGCCCTCATCGTCGCGCCCACGCGGGAGCTGGCCGAGCAGATCCATGAGGCTATCGCAAGCATGGGCAAGCCGACGCGCCTTCGGAGCCTGACGATCTACGGCGGCGTGGGCGTAAGCCCGCAGGTCCGGAGCCTTCGCAACGGCGTCGAGATCGTGGTGGCATGTCCGGGACGTTTGCTCGATCATATCAACCAGCGCACGATCGACCTGTCGCACGTGGAAGTGCTCGTCCTCGATGAGGCAGACCGGATGTTCGACATGGGCTTCCTGCCTGATGTCAGGAGGATCATCAAGCATCTGCCCGCGCAACGACAGACGCTCCTGTTCGCGGCGACCATGCCCGATGATGTCCGCAAACTGGCGCACGAGATCCTCCGCGCCCCCGTGACGGTGCAGGTCAACTACGCGGCGCCCATCAGCACGGTCGCGCACGCCCTCTATCCCGTCGAGCCGCACCTGAAAACCGCGCTCCTCCTCGAGCTGCTGCGTCATACCGATACGGAATCGGTCTTGATATTTACGCGCACGAAGCACCGGGCCAAGCGCTTGGGACAACAATTGGAAAACGCCGGCTACCGGGCCGCGTCCTTGCAGGGCAACCTGTCACAGAACAGGCGGCAATCGGCGCTGGACGGGTTCCGCGCCGGCTCTTATCAGATACTCGTCGCCACGGACATCGCGGCCCGCGGAATAGACGTCTCAAGCATATCCCACGTCATCAACTACGACATGCCTGATACCGTCGATGCGTACACGCACCGCATAGGGCGCACGGGACGTGCTGCCAAAACCGGCGACGCCTTCACCTTCACGACTCGAGAAGACGGGGAGATGGTCCGCAATATCGAACGCGTCCTCGGCAATCGAGTGGAGCGCCGCACGCTGGATGGCTTTGACTATAAGAAGCCGATGCCGGGCCGTGATGTCGAATTCGCCCGTCTTCCGCGCAAACCTCAGGAGCGCAGAGAACAGAAGATCGCTAAACCATCCGGAAACCAGCCCGCGACATCCGCCCCTCAAAAACAGAATAATTACGGAGGCGGAAGAGAGGACAGGAGAAAGTTCGGAGGAAGAAAGGCGCGGAGGCCCCAATCCCGTTCGGCCTTTCGCCGGGGCGCCCATTCTCATTCCTCATGAACGCAGCCGGCTCCAAAGGCCTTTAGGTCAGGAGGTTCTCCAGGGCTGGCGCCGCGGGGTCGATGATCTCGTACTTGACGACCTCGAGCCGGCCGTCCTCGAGGATTTCGAGAGCGAGCATGGTGCGTCCGGAGACCGTCAGGGGGTGCCGGCCCAGCCCGTGCAGGCCGACCCCTTTCGGCAGGGGGAGGAAGAAGCAGTCGAGATACTCGCCGCCGGGGCTGATGACGTCGACGAGAACGCCCTTGCCCGGGTCCACGGTCGAGGTCATGACCCAGACGCGTCCGTCGACGGGGAAGAGCTTCTGGATGTCGTTATAATAATCCCTGGGGGGTGAGAGGCGGCGGGCTCCTCCGGCCGTGTCGGCCGGCTTTTCCGGCTCGTATCTGACCCGCCGATAGTCCCGTCGGATCGTCCGGACGGCCGTGTCCTTCGCCGGGTCCGCGATCTTGACGACGTAGCCCTCCTCGTGGGCGACGGCGACGAGCCCGTCCTCGAGCGGGGCGCAGAGAAGGAAGGTCATGTTGTCGGCGATGAGAGCGTTGGGTAAACGCTTGGCGAACATCTTGGTGGAATAGGTCAGGGAAGTCGCCTCCACCCGACCGTCCTCGCTCATGAGCTTGAGGGTCCAAGCGATGTCCAAGGACTCGCCCTCGGGCTGCCGGACCTTGTCGATCGCGGGGACCGCGTTCCCGGCCGCGAGCAGGCGGTCGCCGCAGCGGCCGAGGAGCCGGGTCACGGGGGCGTCCGGCTTGACCTCGCGCAGGAACTTGCCGTCGAAGCCGGTGAAGACGCACTTCATCGGGTTCCTCTGGAAGGCCAGGACCTGGGAGTCCCGGACGAGGTAGTTCTCGATCTGTTGGAGCTCGCCGGGCCCCTGTCCCGCCCGGAACATGTTGACGGCGAACCGCCCCGAGGCGTCGAATCTCAAGAACTCGCCCTCGTCGACGACCAGAACCCCCCCGTCGGGAGCGGGCTGGATGTTCTCCGGGCTCTTGAAGAAGAAACCGCCCGCGGCATCGGAGATCCTGAGCACCTCGTGGAGCTCGAGGACGCGCCCGGACTTGGGGTTCCGGGGCTTGGACGGGAGCGTCACCGTGTCTTGGCCGAAGGCCGCCGAGAACACGAGCACCGACATGAGGGCCAAGGTCGCTTTTCTCATCAGATCCTCCACGAGGTCCGCTCGATCCGCCGGCGCCAAGCCGGTACATGGTTAATTCGCCCGCCGCCGGGGGGATGTTTAGTCGGGACAGGAATGAACGTGGCGTTCTTGACACTTTCTGTCGTAATGACTTATGGTTCTTCCTATGTCTAATGGAAAAGGGACGGAGGGCAAATACTATAGTGAAAAGACAGGGGCTGTCATAGATTTAAACAACGAGTGTTGCGATTTTGAAACGTGGAACAAGGGCGCCGCCGGCGGATATTCCTGCTGTCGCCATCCCCATGGTTTTTATATTTTCATAGGCCCGAAAGAGATCGGAGCATCTGACGAATATCATGGCGGAGACCCCTATGGAATGGCCAAGAATATCGCCGGCGCTTTTCAACAAAGAAGGATCAACTGCACAATTCAATTAATAAGAAGCCTGAAAGCTGATCGAAGTCTAAGACTCTTGGATGTCGGCTGTGGGCAAGGACATATTACCGACAGCATAAAAAAAGAGTTCCCAAATTACGATATCCATGGGCTCGATCATTCCATTTCAGCCATTGATTATGCGAACTCTAATTTTAGAGATGTTGATTTTATCGTTGCCGATGCCTACCACCCTCCCTTTGAGAGCGAGTACTTTGACATTATCGTATTCAATAATATTTGGGAACATGTTCCCGATCCTCTAAATCTATTGAATTCCGTCAGCAGGGTGCTAAAACCATATGGTTCGTTGATCATCTCCACCCCAAGCCGGTACAGGTATTTAAATCTCTTCAGGATCGTTTTAGGGAAGAATGTCAGATTTGTGTCAAAGACACACGTCACGGAATATACCGTAGGGCAAATCAAGGAACAATTAAGATTTGGTGGATACGAAGTCTGTGAAATCTTATCGCCGACGATAAGATCGCAATCGATCATTATCAGGTCCGTAAAATCGTGCGTTTTCCTGTTTGTCAAACTGATAAACTCTCACCATGTTCTTGAAACAACGGCCTTTTATTCGGCGATAAAATTACCCCAAGCCGTGCAGATTAATGCCGGAGGGGCAAAAGAGTCATCGTAACTCTTGGCCCATTCGAGGGATCTTCAATATCCCGCTTACTGCTCGACGAGTTCCACCCGCCGGTTCTGCGCTCGGCCCTGCTCAGCGGCGTTTGAGGCGACCGGGCAATACGAGGCCACGCCGGCCGCCTTCAGCCGGCTTGCCGCGATCCCGCGTCCGACGATCGCCTTGACCACGGCATCGGCGCGGTCGGCCGAGAGCTTGAGGTTGAGCTCGAGCGTCCCGACGTTGTCGGTGTGCCCGACGACATACATCTTGAGGGTCGGGCGGCCTTGCAGGAGCTTGACCATCTGCACGAGCGAAGGCTCCGATTCCGGCTTGATCACGGCCGAACCGGTGTCGAAATAGATCCCGTAGATGATGACCTTGCCGGTCGCGGTGATATCCTTGCCCATCGCGGCGGCGTCGACGACAACGTCCTGCCGCATGGGCTGGCCCTCAACGATCGTGAGGCTGTAGGTGTTGCCTTCGTTGAAAGCCTCGATATAGATCCCCGTCATGGCGCCGCCCTTGCGGAGTTCAGCCGCGAGCCGCCTCTCATCGCCGCCGAGGACGGTGGCCCCCGCGGCCTTCAGAGCCTGCTCGTAATTGCGGGTGATCTGCAGCATGCTGATCTGGGGAGTGCCCTCTTTCCGGGAATAGCTGATCGAAAACTTCTTGCCCTCCCAGTTGACCTCCTTGCCGCCTATGACCGTCGGGGCAAACGCCCCGAATTCCTCGACGGCATAGCTGCTAATGTAGTAGCCCGGCATCCTGGTCACGAGCGGATGATCGTGGCTGCCTTCGATGTCCTCCTGAGCCCAGACGGTCATCGTCCCCAAGACCACTGCCAGCACTGCCAGGATGGTCAGCCTCAAATATCTCATCTTCATCCTCCTTGTCTCCGATAGAATAGAAACGCCTGTTCCGTTATCATGCCCGAAGATTTCCCCTATTGATCGATTGCCTTCACTCTACTCCCCCTCGAGTGTGATTTTCAAGCCCTGAGCTTGCCCCCCAGCTTCGCCCGGGTACAAAAAGAAATGGATGCGATGTTGCCGGCCTCTGATCCGGAAGGCGGCGAATAGCGCGGCTATTGACTCCCACCCGGCGCGCGATTTATCTTTAGGCCAGGAGAGAGGGGGTTATCATGAAAAGAGCTGTTGCCTGGGCTTGTTGCCTCGTCATAGCTGGGTTCTCTCTTAATGCCGGCCAGGACAAGGTCGAGATCAAGACCGTCGACGGCATCAAACACATCTTGAATCCGGCCAAGCCGCTGAGGGGAACGGTCGATCTCGAAGTCGAGCGAACCAGGACGATCAATCCCTATGACCAGCCCGACGTCGGATTGCGGATGATCTACTTCTGCCGGGACGCCTCCGGCCAGGTCGTCCTCTACGATCCGAATGGTGCGGAGGCCCACCGCTTCGCTCCGGACGGGAAATACCTCGGCCTTTTGACCAAGAAAGGGCAGGGCCCCGGCGAGTTCAGCTCGATGGAGGGCTATGACGTCAATTTCTATAACTCCGATATCTGGGTTTTCGGAGGAATGAAGGCCGCGCGGTTCGACGGACAAGGACGCCTTATCAAGGACAGGGTCATAAGCAACCGTTATTCGGCGGGGGTCGACGCCGGCAGATTCCTCACAGAGGACGTGACGTGGAGCGAAAAGAAGGATCAGATCAGGACCCTCAAGCTGGTCGAATTCTCGATGGACGGCGGGGAAGAGGCCGTCGACCTGTTGCGGGCCGAGAACATCGGCATGATCCGGAACCCCAACGGTCAGGGAGGATTCGGCGAGGGCTGGGGAACCCCGAATTTCTTCTACGTCGCGGATCCGGTTCAGAAGCTCGTTTATTGCGGCGTGAACACGGAATATCGGATCGAGATCAAGGATTATGCGGGCAGGACCACCGGGGTCATTCAGAAGGCCTACGAGCCTATCAAAGCCAGGAAAGCGGATGTGGAAAAGATAATACCCTGGGCGCTCAAGGATGAGCGTTCAAAATGGATGATCGCGGCCTATCCTGACCGGTTCGTCGCCATCGCCAATATCCGGCTGCTTCCCAAAGGCTATCTGGCCGTGTTCAGGGTCTCCGGGCCCCAAAAGTCCGAGATCGACGTGTTCTCTCCCAAAGGCGAATGCCTGTATGCCCTTATCCCGCCGAAGGACGTGAACATGGGCGAGGCGCAGTTCTTCTCGACCGGCTTCGCGGTGATCGAACAGGACGGGGATTACAGCGTCTACCGGGAATACCGGATCAAGAACCTGCCCGAGGTTTTTGGCGACTAAGAACCGAGGACCGCGAGAGGCCCAGCCCGCTAGCGCCATCGCGCGCCAACGCGAATATTCAGGGCTTCAATTTGGCGAACTTGAGGTTCAAGACCCGGCCCGTCGAGATCAGGAATCCGGTGATCACGCCGTTGCCGTCCCTCTGGAACTGGATCTTGGCGAAGCCGCCGGCCAGGAATAGGTCCTTCTTCTGGGCCACGGCCGGAGTATCCTCGCCGCGCCTGTCCAGGACGGAGAGCCCTCCGGATTTGATGATGATGTCGTATCGGGTATCCAGTTCCCCGGAGTAGTACGGCCCCACGTATTCCTTGAGCGTGTCCTCCGTCGGCGAAAAAGGCTCCATCCATTCCCCGACGACCGTCGGCTGGTTCGCGACGGCAACGGTCATGGTCTTGTAATGCGTCCCCACCTTATCCGAAAAGCTGACCCGAACGCTATCCGGGGCATCCTTCATCGTGAATTCCGTCGGGGCGATCGGAACCAGCTCCGATTTGTTGTCCTCGGATCGGACGTACATCAGCTTATCTTTTTCCAAGACGATCTTCCGCACGGCCTGGGTGGCCTCGATCCAATACGTCCCCTGGAAAACTTCCAGGCTCTTCGCCGGCAGGCTGAAGGGTTTCGGCGCCGGCTTTTCCGCCGAGGGCTTGGCGCCCGCGGGACCGGGTTCCTGCTGCTTGAGCCGCGCGGCCAGGTAGATGTCGGCGATCTGGCACGACACGGCTCCCGGGTCGAACGACGCAAGATTCGAGAAGATCGCCACGCCGAATCTCTCGCCCGGGAAGAACATCACGTTGCTGCGGAATCCGGCATCCATGCCGCCGTGACCGATGAACTTCAGCCCTTTGTATTCATCCACCACGATCCCCCGGCCGTAGGGGATCTCGGAGCCGTTGGTCAGGACGCCCTTGGTCAGCATGCGGTCCATCACGGCGGCGCCGCCGACCCTCTTGTCTTCGAAGTTGCGCATCCAGTTGGCCATGTCTTCCACGGTGGTGAAAAGGCTGGTGGCCCCGACGTTGCCGTAGTTGAGGACACTCTGCGCGAACCCCTTGGCCGGGTCCCCTTCGTAGGAATAGGCCCGGTTCCTGACGATTTCCTTGTAGTCCATATGGAAATGGGTCGAAGTCATCCCCAGCGGCTTGAAGATGTTTTCCCGGGTCCAATCGGTAAAGGGCTGACCGCTGACCCGAGCGACAATCTCGGCCAGGAGAGTGAATCCGGAATTGCAGTAGAGGTATCGCTCGCCGGGGGCGAAATTCAGCTCCCGCTGGCGCTTCAGGCGGTCCATGATGTCGGATTGCGTGATGACGTCATCCATCCGCCATCCCGACAGGACCAACAGATCCCATTGGTCCCGGAGCCCGCTCGTATGGTTGAGGAGATGCCGTATCGTGATCGTCTTCCCGAAATCGGCCAGCTCGGGCACATATTTGCGGATATCGTCGTCCGCGGACAGCTTGCCGGCCGCCTCCAACATCGTGATCGCCATGGCCGTGAATTGCTTGGATACGGAGGCGACGTGGAAGACCGTCGACGGGGTGATCGGGACGCCGTATTCCAGCTGGGCGCTGCCGAAGCCCTTGCGGTAGACGACCATCCCGTCCTTGATGATGGCCACGGCCGCTCCGGGCGAATCCAGGGATTTCCACGGTTCGAAAAGCTTGTCGACTTTGGCCGCCGGGGCCGGGTCATCGGCCGCGAAGGCGGGAACGGCGCCCAATAGAACAAACCAAAAAACGATGAGCGTGAAACTCAAGAACAGTTCTTTTCTCATGGATGACTCCTCGGCACAAGGGAAGTTCGGGAAATACTCAGACGAATATATCCTTGTCGTAGCCGATCTTGACGAGATCGATCTTGGCCGGGTCCGCCGTGCCCAGGTGATACTTGGTGTCGGCGATGGCGATGTGCTTGGCCGGCGGGTTGAGCGGACGGTCGTCGCCGAAGTACTCCCGCCGGATGGCCTCGATGATGCGCAGGCCGGTGGCGTCCACGGCCACCGGGTCGAAGCCCATCAGGATGCCGTAGTATTTCCAAACGTACTTGGGATTGAAACTGTGCGGCCCGAAGCTGTGGAACTGCGGCGTGAACATCACCAGGACGTTGAGCCGGGTCTTGCCCTTGACGATCGGCAGGTCCCAGATCGAGGCCAGGTCGGCGCAGGAATCCGGATGGATGGTGATCGGCTCCGGGATGAACATGATGTAATTCTTGATCAGCGAACCGACGCCGGCCCAATGATGGGAGCGCATGGGACGGGCATTGATCAGGGCCGTCGATTTCAGGAAGATCGGGTTCTGGAGAACGCCGAGGTCGTCGATGCTGATGTTGCTTTCCTTGACCCCGGCCTCGAGGATCCGCTTCTTGAGCGCGTTCTGCACCTGGGGCGTCGTCTGGAGGTAGCCCCAGCGGTTGTTCTTGATGCCGACGATGTCGTCGGGCCTGATGATCGTCTTCCAGGCGCTCTGCGGATCGGGCTTGCCGGTCAGGGTTTTGAGGCCGGTATCGAGCATCTCCTGGACGACATCCTGGCGGGGCTGCCCGTTTTCGTCGAGGACGTTGATGTCCCGGAGCAGGACGACCCGGCTTTTCGCCTGCCGGTCCAGGGGCTGTCCGCTCCTGCGCGGAAAGGAGCAGGGGAGCGGCGATGGCCGCGGCGGAGGCGCTCTTGATGAATTCGCGGCGGGTGATGGATCGTCGGAGCTTCATGACGGTCTCCCTTTTATTCCTTGATTCTGGACAGCATGTCGCGGATCGAGGCCGCGTCCGGAGCGTTGAGGACGATGCTGACGAGGCCGCCCCGGCGCTCGATTCCCGACCAGCGGCCTCCCTCCATCTGCCGGATCCCGTCCTTCGCGCCGCCGAGGATCTTTTCGTCGAATTGCCCGGCGGCGGCTTCGGCCCTCGCCGCATCGGGATACCGGATAAGGAGGAGGAACAGCGACGAACCCGGCGTCCGGTACTTGGCCAGCGTGGCGGGCGTATCGGCTTCGATATTCAAAACGTTCTCGTTGGACACGAAATGGAAGCTGTTCAGCCAAATGTAGTGGTGGAAATAACGGACGGTTTCGGGCTGGAGGTTTTCGGGAGGCAGGAGGGCCAGGATGGGGGGAAGCGGGCCCTCGTCCCTGATCGCCCCGGCGATCGCCCGCCCCAGAGTGGTCACGGCGTTCTTCGACGCCGGAGTCTCGGGGTAGGCCAGGACGGAAACGTAAAAGCGGCCCTTCCAGAACGTCAGGAGCCCGGCGGCGTATTCGCTGCCCTGGCCGAAATCCTTCTCGTTCGTCTCGCGCGAGTGGGCGAAGACGCCGAAGGCATCGAAGGACGAACCCATGTCGAAGATGTCGACCGCGATCTCGTTCTCGGACGCGTCCTGGTATTTCACGGCCAGCGAGCCTTTGAAGTTGTAGGACAGGTAGAGCTCCGCGCCGCCGTCGATGTAGTCCGAAAGGGTCTTGGGAGAATAGGTTCCCGGCGGCTCGACCCTGTTCCAGCGATCGACCTTGTCAGGCAGGGCCTGGACGAACTCGGTGATGGACTGCGGCATGGCGGTCATCCTCGTCCCGGCGATCAGCCCCGCGAGCAAAGCCAGAAGGACCACCGGACTTCGCCGGACTGTCTCTTTCCTGATCGTGGCTTTCACGATATCGTCATGGTAACAAAACGGAAGGGGAAATTCAAAAGGCCGATCCTCCCGTATTGCCAATGGCCCACCGTTTCCTTAGAATGAAAGAAAACGGCCCGGGAGGGACACATGAAAAAGAACGGCTGCCTGGCGGCGATAATCCTGGCTCTCTCGATCGTCGGCTCCATGAGCCTGTCCGCGCAGAATCCCCAGGCCGCGCCCTCTCAGAGCGAGCAGGTGGACAAGCTGTTCGACTTCTGGAACCGGCTCGACCAGCCCGGTTTCGCGGTGGTCGTGGTCAAGCAGGGCCAGGTCGTTTACGAGAAGGTCTTCGGCCTCGCTTGCCAGGAGCACGCCGTTCCCATCGTTCCGAGCACCCTCTTTAGCACCGCCACCTTGGCCCAGGCCTTCGTCGGCCAGGCGGTCGCCATGCTGGAGAAGCAGGGACGGCTGAACCTGGACGATGACGTCCGGAAGTTCATCCCCGAGCTTCCCGATTTCGGGACCCCGGTCAAGCTCCGCCATCTCGTTTATCAGACGAGCGGGCTCCGCGACTGGCAGTCGGTGCTCCAGCTGACCGGCCGGAGCCGCGAAGAGATCACGATCGATAAAGTCCTCGCGGTCGTCAAGGCGCAGAAGCGGCTTCTCTTTCCTCCCGGCGACCGGTACCAATACGCCGACACGAACTACGACCTTCTGGCCGAGGTCATCAAGCGGGCCGTGAAACAGCCGTTCTCGGATTGGGCCTGGGAGAACATCCTCAAGCCGCTCAAGATGACCCAGTCCCAGTTCCGCGAGAACTCCCGTTCGATCCTCGACAACCAGGCCTTCAGCTACAACTTCACGGCGCGCGAGTATCTCCGGGGCATCGACAACCTATCGCTCGTCGGTTCGCACTCGCTCTTCTCGTCCGTCGCCGAACTCGCCAAGTGGATCCTGAACTTCGAGACGGGACAGGTCGGCGGGCCGGATGTCATCGCCAAGATGATCACGGCCGGGACCCTCAACGACGGCCAGGCTTCGGGCTCCTCGTACGGGCTGATGGTCGCGAGCCAGGGCGGCCGGCGGCGCATCTCCCTGACGGGGACATGGGCAGGCTCCGGAGCCGACTTCGCCTATTTCCCCGACGACAGGCTCGGGCTCGTCGTCCTGGCCAACTGGGATTACACGGGCATCGACGGATTCGCCTCGTCCATCGCCGAGATCTATCTTCCGGCTCCGACTCCGTCCGCGGCGGCCAAGCCGGCGCCACCCGCGGCGAAGGCTCCGTCCGCCGTCAGGAAGGCCATCAAGGTCAGCCCCAAAACGCTCGAGGCTTACGACGGCGAGTACCGCCTGGGGCCCGGCCAGATCTTTGTCATCAGCCATGCCGGCGGCCAGCTCCAGTTGGGCTTCTCCGGCCAAAGGTTTCCGCTGACGGCACTCTCGGAGACGGAGTTCTATCTGGACGTCGCGCAGGGACAGCTGACCTTTCAAAAGAACAAAGACGGGAAGGTCACACAGTTGATCTGGAACCAGACCGGCGAGGAGGCGATCGCTCCCAGGATCCTTCGGGTCAGGCCCACGCCGCAGGAGCTTCAGGAATTCGCCGGCGGCTACTTCAACGACGAACTCAACGCCCGATTTGGAGTCGAGCTGCGCGGAGCCGGCCTCGTGCTTCTTATGCCCGGCCAGCCGGAAGTCCGCCTGGCGCCCGACGAAAAAGACCACTTTGCCGGCGGCTCACCGGCGGTCCCGATGATCGTCTTCCAGCGGGACGCGCAGAACCGCGTGACCGGATTCGTCATCGACCGCGACACCGTCCGCGACCTGGTCTTCAAGAAGAGCTGAGCTCATGCCCTTCCCGATAGACCCCCCGAATCCTAATACCGAAAACGCCGCGGAAAAAGACAAGGTCCTGTGGGCGCTCAAAGAGCGGGTCAAAGAGCTGACCGCCCTCCATGGCGCGGCTCGCGTCCTCGAACACGCCGGAACGACGCCGGCGATGATCCTCGAGGAGATCGTCGCCCTCCTGCCCCCGGCCTGGCAGTATCCGGAAATCACCGCCGCCAGGATCAGCCTCGGCGCCCTGGAAACGGCGACGCCCAACTTCGCTCGGACCCCCTGGTCGCAGACGGCCGTGTTCTCCGCCGGGGAAGGAGCCGATGGCCTGATCGAGGTCGTCTACCTCGAGGACAGACCGGCGATCTTCGAAGGGCCTTTCCTGAAGGAGGAGCGGGCGCTCATTCAATCGCTGGCCCAGATGCTGGCGTCCTATTTCGAGCGCCAGGCGGCCGAGGAAAAGGCCAGGAACGCCTATAATGATCTGGAACGTCAGGTCCGAGACCGGACCGCCGACCTCGAGCGGACGAACCAGACTCTTCGGGACGAGATCTCCGAGCGTTTGAGGGCGGAGGAGGCGATCAGGCACTCCCAGGCGCAGCTCAGGCGCCTGGCGACGGAACTGACTCTGGCCGAGGAACGGGAACGCCGGGCCATCGCCTCCGACCTTCATGATCATATCGGCCAGGCGCTGGCCGTGATCCGGGCCCGCCTCCGGCAGATGCAAAGCAATGCCGTGTTCAGCGGCATGGAAAAGGACATCGAAGATGCGCTCGAACTCCTGGACCAGACCATCCAGAGCACCCGGACCCTGACCTTCGAGATCAGCCCGCCCGTGCTTTATGATCTGGGCCTGGAACCGGCCCTCCAGTGGCTTTGCCGGCAGTTTCAAAAAAAACACGGCCTTTCGGCGGAGGTGACGTCCGAGGGATCGGGCCCGCCCGTTCCCGACGATATCCAGATCACCGTATTCCGTTCGGTCCAGGAGCTTCTCCTGAACGCGGCCAAGCATGCCCGGGCCACTGCCGTGCGGGTCCACCTGGCCCGGATGCCGACGGCGCTCAGGGTCGAGGTTCGGGACGATGGCGGAGGTTTTGACGTCTCCCGCGAAGCGGCCTCGATGGACGATCACGGAGGGTTTGGATTATTCAGCATCCGGGAGCGTCTGAGAGTCCTGGGCGGCGCCCTCAGAGTCTCCTCTTCGCCGGGCCGGGGGGCCGCGTTCATCCTGGAGGTCCCTCTAACCGGAAACGCCGGGGTTGGAGGAAAACCGTGATCGTCCGGATCCTCATCGCCGACGATCATAAGATCATCGTGGACGGCCTGCGCAGCCTCCTCGAAAAAGACAGCGCCCTGAAAGTGATCGGACAGGCCTCCGACGGGCTGTCCACGGTCCGCCTGGCCGCGGATCTCTCTCCCGACCTCGTCATCATGGACATCTCCATGCCCGGGCTGAACGGCATCGACGCCACCCGCCGGATCCTGGAGGCGAATCCCCGGGTGAAGATCATCGCCCTCTCCATGCACAAGGACGGCCGCTACATCGCCGAAGCGCTCAAGAGCGGAGCGATGGGCTATCTGCTGAAAGAATCGGCCTTCGACGAGCTCACCGCCGCCATCCGGACTGTGATGAAAGGGCAGTGCTACCTGAGCGCGTCCATCACCGACGTGGTGATCAAGGACTATATCCGCCATCTGGAGAAGACGGGCTCGGGGGTCTTCTCCGTCCTGACACCCCGGGAACGGGAGGTCCTCCAATCTCTGTCTGAAGGCCTGTCCACAAAAGAGATCGCCGCCCGCCTGGGAGTCAGCGTCAAGACCGTGGAAACCCACCGGGGGCAGATCATGGAGAAGCTGGACATTCACAGCGTCGCCGAGCTCACCAAGTACGCCATCCGGGAGGGGATCACCTCCCTTTAGGCCCGCCGCCCGGCCGTCTTTCCCCGGCTGCGGGTCAGGTTTTTCGAAGCATCAACGTCCGGTTTCCCCGATTGCCGACGCCGCCGGCCCGGCCGTATATTTCGAATGTTTTTACCGGGCGTCTGCGCGAATCTGTCGAGGAGGTGTCGGAGATGTTCGATACGGGCAACACAGGATTCATGCTTCTGGCGACCAGCCTGGTCATGCTCATGACCCCGGGCCTGGCCTTCTTTTACGGCGGCCTCGTCGGGCGCAAGAACGTGCTGGCCATCATGATCCAGAGCTTTTTGTCCATGGGCTGGACTTCGGTCATTTGGTTCACGGTCGGATATTCCATGTGTTTTTCCGGCGACGTCGGGGGCATCATCGGGAACCTCAAGATGGCCTTCCTGCACGGGGTGACGCCCGAGGCGGTCCTATCTCCCACCAACAACATCCCGCTCCTCGTGTTCATCGCGTATCAGATGATGTTCGCGATCATCACCCCGGCCTTGATCACGGGCGCCTTCGCCAACCGGGTCCGTTTCACAGCCTACATGGTGTTCCTGACGGTCTGGCTGCTCTTCGTTTACTTTCCGGCCGTCCATATGATCTGGGGCGGAGGGATCCTCCAGAAGTGGGGCGTCCTGGACTTCGCCGGAGGGATCGTCGTCCATGCCATCGCCGGCATGGCGGCCTTGGCCGCCGTCTTCTTCGTCGGCCGGCGCAAAGTCAGCGAGAAAGGCCCTCACAGCATTCCCCTGGTCGCGCTCGGCACGGGGCTGCTATGGTTCGGGTGGTACGGATTCAACGCCGGGAGCGAGCTCCGCGTCGACCATATCACATCGCTGGCGTTCCTCAACACGGACACCGCCGCATCGTTCGCCGCCGTTACCTGGCTGCTGATGGCCTGGGTCTTCGAGAAGAAGCCCAAGTTCCTGGGATTGCTGACGGGTTCCATCGCCGGCCTCGCGACCATCACCCCGGCCGCCGGCTACGTTACGGTCCCCGTCTCGGCCCTGATCGGGATCACCGCCGGGATCATCTGCTACGCGGCGATTTCCTGGAAGAACAAGATGGGTTGGGACGACGCCCTGGATGTCTGGGGGGTCCATGGAGTCGGCGGAACGCTCGGGATCCTGCTCCTCGGGGTTTTCGCGACAACCAAGGTCAACCCGGGAGGGGCCAACGGCCTTCTCTTCGGCGGGACCTCCTTTTTCTTCAAACAGACCGTGGCAGTTATCGGCTTCAGCGCCTATGCGTTCATTTTTACCTATGTCGCGCTGTTCCTCATTAATAAGATCACAAAGGTCAAGATCACGGCCGAAGAGGAGAACATGGGCTTGGATACCGTCCTCCACGGGGAAGAAGCGTATATGCCCGATTGATCTCGACCGGGAGTCTTTAGGAGCGAGCTACCATGAAGGCACTCAAGCGCTTGGGCGCGGCCGGGCTGGCGCTCCTTTCGACCATCGCTCTTCTGAATGTTGTCCTGTCAGGCGATCCGGGCCCTGAGCCGGCAACGGGCAGCGCATCTCTCGGAGCCTTTAACCGCTACATCTTCAGGGGATACCGGCTCGGCAGGGACAGCCTCGTTTTCGAGCCCGCTCTTTCGGCGTCCGTCCGAGGATTCTCGCTCGTGTTCTGGGGCAACATCGACATGAGGGAAAAGGCCACGCCCTGTTTCGCTCCGGACAGGCCCGGTCGGAAAAGCTTCAACGAAACCGACTTGACGGTCTCTTATACGCACAGCCTGGGCAGGTTCGGCTTGACGGCCGGTTTCATTTATTATGGAACGAAATACACGGCCGAAACGCAGGAGCTTTATGTTGGCGCCAGCCTGGACGTCCCGGGGAAGCCGACCCTGACGGTCTATCGGGACATCGACGCGTATCCGGGGACCTACTTCCTTTTGTCTCTGGCCCATTCCGTGGCCCTCAGAAAGGGAATAACCCTCGACCTGGGCGCGTCGGCTGCCTATTTTTCGGGGTCGGGCGACTATTGGAGGACCTATTTGCCGAGCGCCGGAAGCTATGTGGGAGACAAATACCGGGCGCTCCATGATGGCATGATCAAGGCCGGGCTGACATTCCCTCTGGGCAAGAGCCTCGGCCTCCAGGCCGGAGCGCAATTTTTCTTCCCTCTCTCGGCGGCGGCCCGGAGAACGATTGACGGCCATTCTTATAATATCAACGGTCCTCTCGCGAGCGTCCTGGTGTTCGGGACGACGCTGACGTTCGGCTTCTGACCGAAACGGCGCCGGGGCCGCTGCGTGCCTTGCTCTTCTTGGGGCTTTTCCGCCATAAGTTAGTGGCTTTTTCGGGCCCTGCGAGGCTGTAGCTCAGCCGTCCAATTTCCTTAGGCCTTCCCGGCTTTATCTTGGCGCATTGATTTCAGCTGGGCCTGGATATCGGCCAGGGCCGCCTGGATCTGCTTCATTTTCACCGTCCTCGCCTTGAAGGACAGACCAATCGTAAGGGCTGCGGCGATGATGAGCAAGGCTTGGAGCCCGATAATGGAGCAGATGCCCCAGAGCTCGCTGCGGAATCCCGAGAGAGCCCCCGTGACGCCCGAGGCGAGGAAGGCCGCCGCCAGCAGTATCCAGCTGAAAGCGGTGAGGCGTTTCGTGCGCCTGAGACGGGCCTCATCTTGGGCCAGGATGGCCTGAGCCTCCGTCCGAGCGGCGTTCGGAGAGCGGTCGGCCTCCCTGTCCATTTGCTTGAGCAGCTCTTCTCTCAAATCACTGTCTTTTGCCATTTTTCGCCTCCATTTCTTTTTTGAGGGCCAGCTTGGCATAGTAAATTCTCGATTTGACGGTGTTCAGGCCGCAGCCGAGGATCTCAGCGACCTGTTGGTATGACATTTGCTCGAGAAAGCGCAGGGTCAAGACTTCCCGATGCGCCGGGTGGAGCCTTTTCAGGCCGTCGTGGATCCTGGCCGCGTCCGCCGGCGAAAAAGCCTCACTGGGCTCTTCATCGGGCGGGACGATGTCCTCATGGAGTTCGTACGACCTCTTGTTCCTCCTGAGATGCTGAAAAGCCGTGTTGCGGGCGATCCGGTAGAGCCAGGTCGTGAAGCTTTCGATGTTCCGGAGGGTATGCAATTTTCCGATGACTCCGACCCAGGTGTCCTGAAAAATATCTTCGGTCATTTCGGGGCTCTCCGACAGATGACCGATAAAATAGCGCAGCCGGCGCGAATACCGTTGGATGAGCTCGGAAAGAGCCTCCCTGTCGCCGACCCGGCAGCGGAGGATCAGGACATTCTCTTCCAGCCGGTCGCTCATGCTCGTTTTTGCCCTCCATCTATAAAGATACATGAGAGCTCAATATGTTCAAGAAATCAAAGGTAAAATTTTCTTATAGCACGGAAGCCGGCTGCTTGATCTCCAGAGGGCTACCATCCATAATCCTGGCATGGTAATTGCTCCAGACATGGCCGGACCATCGTCAGGAACCGATATTCGGAGACAGGGGATGGAATGACTATGACGGACATAAAAACGGTGATGAGGACGAGCACAGCCGTGGCGATCGCGATTTCGCTTGTGGTCCTTTTCATCGTGACGGCGCCAGCGGGAGAAGGGGGCTATGCGTTCGGCCGCCAGTCGGATATCCGGCAGGATGGCCGGATGGGCCAGAATCCGCCCAGTCCCGCGACCGGGGCGTTCGACCCGGCGAAAACCTATCCCGTCGAGGCGCTCAAGGAAGACCTCAAGATCCTCTGGGATATGCTGGAGGAAGGACACGGCGGGCTCGATCGCTATACGCCAGCGGAGGCGCTCAAAAGAAGCTTCGCCGCCGCCGGGGACGGGCTGACCGGTCCGTTGACGGTATTCGATTTCTATTCCCGGCTCCTGCCGCTTGTCGCCGAGATCAAGGACGGGCATACGCGTCTGATGCTCTCTCCGTCGGCCGGCGCCGACCTCGACGCCCAACCCGTCTTCTTACCCTTCGGGCTCCGCTTCTTGAACGATAAGGCCTATGTCTTCAGGAACCTGAGCTCGGACGCGGGCGTCAAGGACGGCGCGGAACTCCTGGCCGTCGACGGGATGCCGATCATGGATGTCGTCTCGGCGCTTCTCCCGCTCATTCCGAGCGACGCCGGGATCCGGACCAGCCGGCTCCGGCGGCTCGAGAATCCGGCCGCTTTCGGCCGGCTCCTGGCCCTTCGGTTCGGGCGGCGGGAATCCCGACGGATCCGCTTCCGGCCCTATCAGGGCGGGGAGGCGCAAGAGCGCACGGTGCCGGGCATCACGGCGGGCGACATCGGCCGGCTCCTCCCGGAGAAATACCCGGCGACCGCCGTGCGCCGCCCGACCTACGAGCTGTCCTTCAAGGGATCGACGGCCGTTCTGACGATCCGGAGCTTCGGCGATGATCCGGACCAGGCCAGGCCGCGATATCCGGAATTCCTGAAGGAGACATTCCGTTCTCTGGCGGAAAAAAAGACCCCGAACTTGATCATCGACCTGCGGGGCAACGGCGGCGGGCAGGACGACTACGGCAAGTTCCTCTTCGCCCACATCATGGACCGTCCGTTCCTTTATTACTGGGCCCTCGAAACGAAGAAAGACCGTTACGACCTCTTCCGCTACACGGACGAATCCGCGGCGGGGGCCAAAGAGCTGGCCCAACCGCTCAGAAAGAACGCGCGCGGCTGGTTCGACGTCATCGGCCATCCCAATCGCGGGCTCCAGACGCCCCGGGAACCCCGGTTCGCCGGGCGGGTGGCCATCCTCATCGACGGCGGCAGCTTCTCGGCGACGGGGGAGACGACGTCCGCCTTCCACTACTACAAGAAGGCCGTGTTCTTCGGGGAGGAATGCGGCTCCGGCTACTACGGCAACACCTCGGGATTCATGGTTACGGCGACCCTCCCCCACACGCATATCCAGATCCGCATCCCGCTCGTCCTCTACACGATGGCCGTCGACGGCTATCCCAGGGACCGCGGCATCGTTCCCGACTTCCCCGTGACGCCGACGATCGAAGACCTTCTGGCGGGCCGGGATCCGGTGCTGGAGCGGGCCCTGCTGTTCCTGGAAAAGGGCCGCTAGCGTCGAATCACTTTCTGGCGCTGTACTGATAAAACCAAGAACCCGGATGGTTATTTCACGGCGCTCTGGACATAGCGCGGCCGGGCCAGGTAGAGCCGGCCTTCGCCCTTCTCTCCGGTCGCCGGGTCGTTCAGCGTGACGTCGACGATGATCCAGTCGCCGGCCGCCTGAGCTTTCGGCAGGGGCGTCTGGATGAGATAGCCGTACAGGGCCTGGGTCGGGCCGCCGGCCTCCTTGACCTTGTTGACGCGAAGCACTTCGACGCTCTCTCCGTCGATCTTCACCGCGATATCCTTGGCCTCGAGTTCCGGCGCGATATCGATGAGGGACAGTCCGCCAAGCTTGTCCATCCCCCCGGCCTTGGTCACGGCGGCGATGGTCATGGTCAGGCTCATCGGCCGAAAATAGATCTGATAGGACGGGAAGCCGCCCTGCGGCCTCCAGGCATTGAGCCCGTAGACTTCGAGCCTGTCGAACCGCGGATTGATCTCGACCTCGCCGGCGGCGGGGACGTTCCAGGCCCAATATTCGAGCTTGCTGACCTGGTAATCCTTGACGGCGGCGAGGGCGATGTAAATCCCGGGCTCGACGGTCAAAGAATAGCTTCCGTCGGCGGCGCTTCGGGTCGCGGCCGCGTTTTCGAAACGGGCCGTCTTGAGCTCGATGTCGGCGCCCTCGATGGGTTTTCCCTCGAAATCGCGGACGTGGCCGAAGATCCTGGCCCGGGAAGCGGGAGCGGGCGCCTGAGGCCCGCCGGCCGCCGCGGGGGCGACCGACAGCGCGCCGAGGGCCAGGACGCCGACCATCAGGCTCATCATCCGAATAGGATTCAAAGGTGTTCTCATTCTTTCTCCTCATCGGCGCCGCCGGACGGCGCTAAAAGATGATCTGGATCGGCGAATAGCTGTCCGTTGTGGTGCCGTTGCCGAGCTGATAATCATAATTATGGCCCCAGGCCCAGACCACTCCGTCGGCGGTGATCGCGACCGTGTGATAGAGGCTCGCGCCCACGGTGACGACGGAGGAGATCCCCAGGACAGGAACCGCGATCGGACGATCCGTGTTCGTTCCGTCGCCGAGCTGGCCATAGTAGTTATACCCGCAGGCCCAGAGCGTCCCGCCGTCGATCAACGCGATCGTATGATGGGCGCCCGCGTCCGCCCCCACGACGGATGTCAGGCCGATCGCCTGGGCCGGAGTCGGGAAGACCGTCGGCTGGTCTCCAATGCCGAGCTCGCCGTTGGTGCCGTTGCCCCAGGACCAGAGAGTCCCGTCGTTCATGACCGCGGCGGTGTGATAGCCATTGGCCGCGATCCCGACGATCGCCGACAGGCTCGTCACCTGCACGGGGACCGGACTGGAGTTCGTCGTCCCGTCGCCGAGGGCCCCATAGAGGTTGAATCCCCAGGCCCAGACCGTCCCGCCGCTGGTGAGAGCGACCGCGTGGACTTGGCCCGCGGCTATCGCCACCACGTTCGACAATCCCTGGACCTGCACGGGCAAATACTGATCGGTCCTCGTCCCGTCGCCGAGCTGCCCTTCACTATTAGAGCCCCAGGCCCAGACCGTTCCGTCGCTTTTCAGGGCATAGCTGCTGTTCTCGCCGCCCGCGACGGCCGTCACGCCCGAGATCCCCACGACCTGGACGGGCGCCAGGCGCTGCGTCGTCGTGCCGTCGCCGAGCTGGCCGAACATATTCCGGCCCCAGGCCCAGAGGGTACCGTCACTCGTCAGCGCGACGGAATGATAATATCCGGCGGCCACCGCGACCACCCCGGGCAACCCCGAGATCTGTTCGGGCGTCGGGCTGGAGGTCGTGGTCCCGTCGCCGATCTGGCCTTCGTAATTCCCGCCCCACGCCCAGACGGTCCCATCGGATTTGGCCAGGACCGTGTGGAAAACGCCCGCGGAAATGCCGACCCGCTTGTACTCCCCGGTGGTCACGGAGGACGTCGTCAACCCGGCCCGATAAGCCACGGCTTTGAGCGTCAGGGATTCACCGACGCGGACGGGGCCCGTATAGACGGTCCCGGCGGTTTCGGTGGGCGTCGAGCCGTCCGTCGTGTAGCGGATGGTCGCTCCCGTCGTCAAGGTCGTGATGGCCACGTCCTTGGCCGACGCATAGAGGCCCGGCGCCACGCTGAACTCCGGCGCCACGACCGTCAGCCCGATCGCATAGTTGCCCGATGTGACCGCCGAGGTGATCCAACCCGTCCGGTAGGCCACGGCCTTGAGCGTCACCGATACGGATAGGTGCACCGGAGCCGTATACAACGTCCCGATCGTCTCGGTCGGCGTCGACCCGTCGATCGTGTAGCGGATGGTCGCGCCCGGCGTGGCCGCGGTTATGGTGATGTTCTGCCCGGACGTGTACGTCCCCGGGCCCGGGCTGAACGTCGGAGGCGCGACATGAAGCCCAATCGTGTACGTCCCGGACGTGACCGACGAGGTTCTCCAGCCCGTCCGGTAAGCGACCGCTTTGAGCGTCAGGGAATCGGCGGCGTGGACCGGGCCCGTGTACAAGGCGCCGATCGTATCGGTGGGCGTCGAACCGTCCGTCGTATAGCGGATCGACGCGCCGGCCGTGGGCGTCGAGATGGCGATGTCCTGCGGGTCCACGTAGGTCCCGGGGACCGGACTGAAAGCGGGGGCCGTCACCAGGGGTCCGATGGCGTACTCCCCGGAGGTCACGAGAGAGGTCGTCCAGCCGGCCCGGTAGGCCACAGCCTTGAGCGTGAAGGACGCGGCGGCGTGGATCGGGGCCGTGTACAATGTGCCGTTGGTATCGGAGGGCGTCGTGCCGTCCGTCGTGTAGCGGATCGACGCGCCCGCCGTGGACGTCGAGATGGCGATGTCCTGCGGGTCCGTGTAAACCCCGGGGGTCGGACTGAAGACCGGGGCCGCGACCAGGGGCGCGATCGTGTATTCCGCCGTCACGACGGAGGACGTCGTCAATCCTGACTTGTACGCGATGGCTTTGAGGGTCATCGAATCGGCGACGTGAACGGGGGCCGCGTAGACGGTCCCGCTCGTGGTCGTCGGGGTCGAGCCGTCCGTCGTGTACCGGATCGTCGCGCCCGACGTGGTCGTCGTTATCGTGACGTCCAGAATCGATGAGTACGTCCCGGCTCCGGGGTTGAACATCGGCGCCGCGACGGCGGTCTGCGGCGGCTGGTTATTTTCGACCCCGCAGCCGAAGGAAAAGAGGAGCAGCCAGAATAACGAAAGGGCGAAAGAGCAGGTTCGGTGTTTCATGTTCCCCTCGGATTCATCATAGCTCCCTCCTCGTGGGCCTGTCAACGCGCGCCGCATTGACTTCTTCCCGAGGCCGGACGTATCCTCGCGGGATGAGAGGAGCAGCCGGCCGATGAAACCCCGCTATCGGAGCATGCTCCGGAAGATGAAAGCCCGGGAGAGCCAGGCGCCGGCCCCGGCGGCCGAGGCCCCGTGGTCCCTCTACATCCTGAGGTGCCGCGACGAGTCCTTCTATACCGGCGTGACGACCGATATCGACCGCCGCTTCCGCGAGCATGAGGCCGGCCGGGCCTCGCGATTCACCCGCACACGGCGGCCGGTCGTGCTTGTCTATCAGGAAACGTGCGGCAGCCGGTCCCAGGCGCTGTCGCGGGAGTGCGCCGTCAAATCCATGGGCCGGAAGGGAAAGGAAGACCTCGTCGCGGGCGGCCCGGCCGCGGGTCCATCGGGGAAGCCAAAGGCCTCCAAGCGGAGGCTTTCTTGACACATGTTCCGGGCCGGCATATCTTGGCTCCAGTGAGGGGATGGTCAGAGGAGGTTTTCCATGCCCAGGCTTGAAGAATCCTTCAATCGATCGGGTTTCTCGCGATTCCTCAACAGTCCGTCGGGACGCGTCTTTCGCCTGGCTGCCGGCCTGGGATTCCTCGCGATCGGCTTTATTTTTCGGGGCCATACGCTCGGCGTGGTGTCCATGGTCTGGAGCGTCTTCCCGCTGACCGCCGGAGCGCTTGACATCTGCTATATCAGCGCTCTCCTGGGCGGGCCTTTATCAGGCAAAAAGATCCGCTCGAAGTACCAGACCGGCTGACGCCCGCCTCTGAATCGCGGGGCGAGCTCAGTACGCTTCGATCTCCGCGCGGAGCTCGGCCATGAGCTCTTTGACGGTGACGATCTTGTTCACCCGGTAAGCATTCTGCCCGCAGAACACGAGGCCCCTCTCCATGTCTCCCTGATAGGCGCTGGCCAAGGCCTGGGCGATGCAGTAGCGGGCTTTCGCGATGTCGCATGTCGTCAGGCAGCGGTAGGGACACTTGAGCCGGTCGGCGGTATCGTCCTCGAGGTTCCGGAGGAACTGGTTACGGATGGCCCGTCCCGGCAGCCCGACCGGGCTTTGGATGAGGACGATATCCTCCTCTTTGGAATCGAGATAGGCCTGCTTGAACTCCGGGGCGACTTCGCATTCTTCCGTGCAGACGAAGCGCGTGGCCATCTGGACGCCCGACGCGCCGGCCTGCAGCATCCTGGCGATGTCCGCTCCGGTGAAGATGCCTCCCCCGGCGACGACCGGGATCTTTCGTCCGTACTTTCTTCTCGAAGGGCTCGACCGCCGCCAGGACTTCCGGGAGGAGAACGGACAGGGAGTGCTTCTCGGGCTCCCGCAGCTCTTTGAGAGAAAATCCCAGGTGTCCGCCCGCCAGCGGCCCTTCGAGAATGACCGCGTCGGCCGTCCTGGCGTAGCGTCTGTCCCACGTCCTGAGGACGAGGTCCGCGGCCCGGCCGGAGCTGATGATGGGCAGGAGCTTGACCGTCGCGTCGTCGACCATCTCCGGCAGCTTGAGTGGCAGGGAGGCGCCCGAAACGATGAGCTTGATCCCTTCGCGGACCGAAGTCTCGATCAGGTCCCGGGCGTTGCTCAGCACCCCCATGATATTGATCGCGATGGGCCCGTCGGTCATGCTTTTGGCCCGCCGGATCTCATCGATCAGCGCGTCGCGCGAGACGTTATCGAAGTCGGTCTTGGAGGCCTCGATATCGCCCAGTCCCACGGAGGCGATGGTGCCGATCCCGCCCTCGTTGGCCACGGCGGCGGCCAGCCGGGCCAGCGAGACCCGCACCCCCATGCCGCCCTGGATGAGAGGGAACGGCGCGCGGATATCGCCGATGTCCAGCGGAGGGATCTTCATCTTGTACCTGCGAATCTCATGACAATTAAGCTTTGACCGGGCATTATACCAGGATTCGCCCTCGCCGTGGGATATCAATTGATCTTGCGGGGGAGCCCGAAGCAACCTAATATTGGGCCCGGTCGTCTTTCCTAGAGAGTTGACATGAATCGCCGGGAGGTCCCTCGATGAAGCGTTCGGGCATTCTCGCTTTGGGCGGGCTTCTTGCGAGCCTGCTTTCCTCTTTCGTCTTTCCGTCCGCTCCGGCGTCCCAATCCCAAACGGACGCACCGCCCGTCAAATTGCACGAGGCGCCCACGGAGCTCGCTCCGGTCGACTTTTTTGCCGAGGCCCCGGTCATCGACGGCCTGCTCGATCCCGGCCTGCGGCGCCTGCCGCGACGGGAATTTTCCCAGGTCGATATCTTTGGAGACGCCGGGAAGCCCGTCGACGCGCACTACCGGTTGGCCTACGGGACCAACGCCCTTTACGTCTACGTCGAAGCCCGGGGCGATAGGCTGACGTTCAACGACCGGGCTTACCAGAACGGGGACGGCTTCCATATGGTCATCGCCCGGCCCCGGCCCGGCGACGCGCCCACGGACGAGTTCTATGTCGCCGCGTGCTCCGCCGTGAACCGCCCCGAACAGGATTGGACCCGCCGGCTTTTTTGGTACTACAATGTCGACAAGATCTTTGTCCCGATGAGCCGGCAAGCCAAACTCGTCTCCGCCGCCCACGACGGCGTGATCTCGTTCGAGCTCCTGCTGCCGTGGCAGGATCTGCATCCCTGCCATCCCTGGCTGTCCGAGGGGATCGGATTCAATCTGGGATTCGTCAAGGCCAGCGGCCAGGGCGCACTGTACTACCGGGTCCTGCCCGATAACCTGGGCGGAGAGAACATGCCCCGACGATATCTCCGGCTCCGTTTCGCCGAGCCGGCCCTGGACACGGGGACCCAGACCTTCGTCGAGCTCGAGAGAAATCACCTGGGCCAAGGCGAACCTCTTCGGGCGCGAGCGGTGACGCTGAGCTCGGGCGGGGACTCGGAGGTCCTGAGAGCCTCCGTCCTCAGCGGCGAAGGGACCGGCCTGGCCAGGGGCGTCGCCGAGTATTCCTGCCGGCGCGGGCTCACATTCCACGAATTCGGGATCGACCTGGGAGACCTTCCCCAGGGCGGCTATCGCGTGGCCTGGAACTCTCAGCGCAACGACTCCGCGGGGGATGATTCCACCCGAGCTATGGGCCTGACGATCATGCCTGCGGCGGCCCCCGAGGACTATGGCCGGCGGCTGGAGAAGGCGAAAGCGCGCCTTTCGCCGGGAAGCGCCGCGACCCTCCGGTTCCTGCTCGACGAAGCCTTCTCGTCCCTGCGCTCGGCGAAGCCCTATGAGACGACGGCCAAGGAGCGGCTGGCCTTGCTTCGTGTCGAGGCGGACCTGACCCAGGCCGAGGCCGGCCGGGACATGTTCGCGGCGAGGACCGGCCTCATGCGGCGGGCCTTCCTGTCCCGGGGGGACGGGACGCTCCAGCCGTATGCCGTCAGGATCCCCCCAGGATTCGATCCGCGCCTGTCCAAGAAATATCCGCTCATCGTCAATCTCCACGGCAGCGCATCCGACGAAACGAATCTGGCCGGAGTCGACTACCTGAGCGCGGGGGACTGCATCGAGCTGGCGCCCCGCGGCCGGGGACCCTCCAACGCTTTTACCCGCGATCACGCCCAGGAGGACATCGAAGAGGCCATCGAGGCCGTTATCCGGAGCTACCCCGTCGACGAGACGCGGATCATCCTGACCGGGTTCTCCATGGGCGGCTACGGCGTCTATCGGACTTTTTACGAGCATTCGGCGCGCTACAAGGCCCTGGCCGTGTTCTCGGGCCAACCCGACCTCGGGAATCTCTATTTCCCGGGCGAGGGTCATCCCAATTTCCTCGATGACAAGAATCTCGCCAAGTTCAAGGGCGTTCCGGTCTTCGTTTTTCATGGCCGCCAGGACATGAACTGTCCCTTCGCCGTTACCGAGGAGCTCGTCGGAAAGCTCGGGCGGGCCGGCGCCAGGGTCGAATTCGTCACGGAGGACGGAGCCGGTCATCAGCGGCCCGGCTCCGAGGCGCTCGCGCGCTACCATGAATGGCTCAGGAAGATCCTGCGTTGATATGTTTTTTTGTTTGTTTTGTTTTGTTTTTTGTTGTATTTTTTTTTTTATAGTTGGTTGTTGGGTTTGTTTTAGTTTGTTTTTATTGTATTTGTTTTTTTTTTTTGGTTGTGTAGTGGGGTGTTGTTTTGTTGTTTGTTTTGTTGTTAGTAGGGTTTTATTGTTTTTTTTTGTGTGTTGTTGTGTTTGTTGTTTTGGGGGTTGTTTTTTTTGTGTTTGTGTTGTTTGTTTTTTTGTTTAGAGTTGTTTTTTTGTTGTTTTGTGTTTTTGTTTTTTGTGTTTTTTGTTTTTTTGTGTTTTTTTTTTTAGTGTTTATTGTAGTTTTGTTTTTTTTTTTTTTGTTGTTTTTTTGTTTTGGTTGTTGTGTTTTGTTTTTGTTTTTTGTTTTTTTAGGTTTGTTTTTTTTTGTTTTTGTTTTTGTTTTTTTGTTTGTTGTGTTGTTTTTTTTGTGTTTTGTTTTGGGTTTGTGTATGTTTTTTGTTGTGTTTTTTGTTTGTGTGTGTTTTGTTATTTTTGTTGTGGTGTTTGTTGTTTTAGTGTTTTTTTTTTGTTATTTTGTAGTTGGTTTAGTTTAGTTTGAGTTTTTAGGGTTTTTTTTGTAGTTATAGTTTGTGTTTGTTTTTGTTTTGTTGGGTTTTTTTTTTTTTTAGGTTTGTTTTGTTTTTTGTTTTTTGGTTTTTTGTTTGTTTTGTTTTGTTGTTTGTGTTTTTGGTGTGTTTGTTGTTGTTTAGTTGTTTGTTATGTGTGTGTTTTAGTAGGTTTTGGATGTGGTGGGGCAGGGGGGTGGGGGAGTAGTTATAGCTTTCGTGGTAGCGATTTCTTCGCTGGTTATCTGAATGTGTTGAACGCTGTTAGTCTGCTGGGTTTTTGGGAATTGGTGTTGATTTACAATGGATTTAGTGATGTGGGTCTGTTAAACGGATGGATGACGGCAAGACTTTTCTAGTGACAGAAGAGCGAGGGCAGGGAGAACGGTAAGCGCTTTTATCACTTTGAATAAGAATAGCACGCTGAAAGGTGTAGTTATTTATTATTCGAGTAGGACGTGGTAGATATGTTGAAGCTGTATCTTTGGGTGATAGCGATGTGTGGGAAGAATGTGGTTGTGCTAGCAGTGGAGTTGCTCAATCTTTACAATGGGATTGAGGTTGTGTAGAACAGTGATATTTGATTTGAGATGTGCATGGACAGTCGCTGTGGTGGGGTGTCCTGGTAGAGCAATATTCGACATAGGGTGTATCGAGAAAGTGCACTTCAATCTCTGGTGGAGTGTGTAAGCAGAAGCTGTCTCGATTGGTAGAAGGTGTATGGGGAAGTTTTTATCTTTGGTTGCTAGGACTGGTGATTTTTGCTCAACAAGTTTTGCTTTGGCTACAAGGTGGGCTATAAGTTAGTCAGGACTGAGGCCGGTGTCTGCAACGGCAACGTGGAGATGGGTGTTTTTATGTTGCTATTTATAAATTTTTATTTATAAGATAGGATTAGGTAAGGGTGTATGAAGATTTTATAGGATATAAAGGAAGTTATTATATAAGGGGTTGTTAAGTGTATAAGGTATAAGATGATGTAGGTTAAGGAGATGTATATGGGTTTTATTAATATTATGAGGTAGTTGGGGATGGGTTAAGAGGTGATGAAGAGGATCGAGGTGTTGATGATAGGCGGTGTTTTCACGAGAGAAATTTTGAAGCTATTGGTATATTAGACGATATAAGATATTTGGAAGAGGAAATATGAGATGAAGTAAGGCTCTGTGGATGTTAGTATGATGAAGGTTATATGAGGGAAAGGCCATGAGAATCATCCGCCGCGCCTTTTATGCCCGACCTACGAGCGTCGTCGCCCGCGACCTCCTGGGGAAGGTTCTGGTGCGCCGGACCGGGGGCCGAACCCTTGCGGGCCGGATCGTGGAGACGGAAGCCTACACGTCCGATGATCCGGCCAGCCACGCCTTCCGCGGCCGCACGGAAAGGAACCGAGCCCTCTTCGGCGAAGTCGGCCATGCCTACCTCTATCAAACCCACGGCCTGAACTTCTGTCTGAATGTCGTCGCCAAGAAGGGCCAGCCCGCCGGCGGAATTCTCATCAGGGCCGTCGAGCCGCTCGAGGGGATCGACTCGATGCAAAGATCCCGGCAACGAGCCGGGCTGAAGCGCCTGGCGAACGGTCCCGGGAACCTGACCCGGGCGATGGGGATCGACATGCGGCTTTATGGAGCGGACCTGACGAAAGAGGGCCCGCTCTTCATCGCCGACGACGGCGCGGCGAAACCGAAAATCCGCCGGACGGTGAGGATCGGCGTGACCGCGGCCCGCGACAAGCTCCGGCGCTTTGTCGTCGCCGGCAGTCGCTTCATCACGCGGCCGCGCCTCGGGTGATGGCCGCGGCGGGGCGGACTTGACACGGCCGGGGTTCGCGCCTACGATTCGGGACCATGCGCAGGACATCCCCTCTCACCGGCTGGGACAGCCTCCAGCTGTTGACCAAGCGCTTCTCCGACCAGCAGGTCCGCACGGTCGTGGAATTCGAAGGGCGGCTTGACGAGACACGGCTGGCCGAGGCCATAAGATCCGCCGTCCTGGCGGAACCCATTCTCGCCCGCCGTGTCAGCCGCCGGTTCTTTCATCCCCGCTGGACGCCGGTCCGCGGGTTCGACGCCGGAGCGCTCCTCAGGATATTCGTCGAGTCCGATCCGGAAGCGGCCGTCCGGCGGCTTATCGCCGAGGACCTGGATCCCTGGCAGGGGCCGATCGTCCGCTTCGGATTGGTCCGAAGCGAGCGGGACACGCTGGTCGTCAATCTCGATCATACCGCGGGAGACGCCGCGTCCGTCCGCTCTTTGACCCAACTCGTGGCCAAGCTCTACGGTCATCCGGAGCGGACCAGCGGTCCCGACGCCGCCGCGTATTTCGGGAAGCGAAGCTTCCGGGACCTGCTTCGGCTCGTGCCTCCGGGCCCCAAGGCCGCAAAGCCGGCGCCGCCGCCCGCGGACTCTCCTCCGAACTGGCGGTTCCCCTGGCCGCCGAGGGCGGCCGAATCCACGAAGAGGATCGAGCTCCGCTTTCTGCCCCCTGACAGGACCGAGGCCATCGCGGCTTTCGCGGCGAAGAAGTCGGCCTGGCTCAACGACGTCTTTCTGGCCGCGTATTTCCGGGCTTTGGCCCGCCTGGTGGGGGAGGGCCCGGGAATCCCCGCACTGACCATCCCCGTCGACCTGCGCAAGTACCTTCCGGTCCGGGAGCGTCCGCGCATCGCCAATTTTTCGGCGACGTTCGTCATGACCCTGCGACACGGCTTGGGCGGCTCTTTGGACGAGACGCTCGGCCTGGTTCGTGCGGCCATGGCCGCGGAGAAGCAGGGCCTGCCGGGACTGGATCAAGCCGCCGCGCTGTCCACCCTGGCGGGCCGGGTCCCATACCGGATCATCGAAAGCCGGATGGCCAAGGGACGAGCGCCCATATCGCTTCCGCCGCCGTGGTTCATCGCCCTGGGCGTGCTCAGACCCGAGAGCTTCGCCTTCGGGCCGGTCCCGGCCGCAAACGCCTACGTGCTTCCCTCCGTCGGTTCGGCCGGAGGCATTTTCCAGTTGAGCGCCTCGTGCTTTGCCCAACGAACCACGCTGGCCGTCTGTTTCTCCGGCGACGAGGCCAATGACCGGGTCGTCAGACGCTTCCTGGACCTTTATGAGGCCGAGCTCCCCAAGTAGGCGGTCCGGTCCCGAGGTCCTCGGTCCGGCCGGATCTGTCCTCGACAGGTGACAATCTCGAAGCGCCAATCGCCGAGCTTGCCGCGATAATGCGCGACGGCAGGCGCTCACTTCTCGTCCTTATGTCACAGAAAATTAATATGTTAGATGAGATCGTCGGGACCCTGGGCCGATTTTGGCATGGTTTCTGCAAAATAGTTCTGATGAATGAACCGAACGACCCGATCCCGAGGAGGAAAGAGATGAAAACGAAATGGATCCCCGCCCTGATCCTGGCGATCCTCTTGCCGAATGCCGCGGCCTGCTACAGACAGTCCGGATATCATTTTTATCCCCACACGCCGCAGTTCGCGCCGACCGATCCGGCCAGGGTCGATCTGCTCCGGCGCGAGCCGCGACGCGACCATATCCGGCTGGGCGAAGTCTGGATCCGGCCGACCGGGAACATGGACCGCTTCTATGTCGAAGGCGTTCTTCGCGAAAAGGCCGCCCGCATGGGGGCCGAAGCGCTGGTCATCGTCGCCGACCGCTATTTCCGGGAAGGCACGGTCTACAACTACTGGCAGGGTCCCCGGCCTGTCTATGAGCGCCAGATCGTCGGCATCGCCATCCGCTACACACGCCAGCCTTAACGTTCCGGCCGCCGGGGCGTAGAATAAATACCATGAAGAAAATCGCCCCGCTGATCTTTGTCCTTGTGCTCGTTTCCGCAGGCCCAGGCCCCGTCCGGTCGCGTCGTCCCGAACGATCCCTACTTCAAGTTTCAGGTGAGTTTCCTCAATCCAGGCGGCAAGATCACGATCGAGCGGACCTCCATCAAGCCGTCTCCGGTCACATTGGATGCCGTGGCCGGCATCGACTCGAACGTCACCCGGGCCTGGACGATCTCGACCGGCAAGCGCGAGGTCGTCGTCGCCGTCCTCGACGACGGGTTCTTTTACGGTCACGAGGACCTCGCCGGCAACCTCTGGGCCAATCCCGGCGAGTCGGGGCTGGACGCGACCGGCCACGCCAGGGAGACCAACGGCATCGACGACGACAAGAACGGCTACGTCGACGACGTCATGGGTTGGGATTTCGCCTTTGACGATCCCGACCCCGACTGCTACGTCTTCGACGGCATGAGAAAGGACCGCATCCAGCCCTATTGGCACAGCATCTCCGCGCTGGGCATCATCGGGGCGAGGGGGAACAACGGCATCGGCGTCGCCGGGATCAACTGGGACGTCTCGTTGATGCTCCTCAAGATCGGGGCCCAGGGGATCGGGCGGGACGAAAAGGACGCGCTCAGGCCGGGGAGAGCGGCCAAGGCCATTCGTTACGCGGCCGACAACGGCGCGCGGGTCATCAACTGGAGCGGCTTCGTCAGCGACCCGACCCCGGAGGCCTTGGCCGAGCTGAGGTCGGCGATCGAATACGCCGGGAGGAAGGACGTCCTGCTCGTCGTCGGAGCGGGCAACTCCGGTCTGGACGTCGACAAGGCTGAGAACTTCACTTACCCGGTCTGCTTCGACCTCGAGAACATCCTGACCGTGGCCATGGTCGATTTTCGCGGCGGGCTCGTCCGCTACCAGTCGGGAGACCGATGGCTCGGCTCGAACTTCGGGCCGCGGAACGTCGACATCGCCGCGGTCGAGCAGAGCTTTTCCACCTTCGTCGAAAACGGCCGGAGTACCTACAGCCTGAGCGGCGGGACCTCCAATGCCGGACCGGTCGTCGCCGGCGTCGCCGCGCTGACCCTTTCGGTCGATCCTCGGCTGAGCGCCACGGCCCTCAAGAAGATCCTGATGAGCACGGCGACGCGGCTCCCCGGCCTGGACGGCAAGGTCGGCTCCGGCGGCATGGTCAACGCCTATGACGCCCTGCTGGCCGCCCGGGCCGGCAGGTAGCTGCCCGGCTCACTCTGGCGCGGGGGACTTCAGCGTCTGGGCAAAGGCCATCAGGACGACCGCTCCTGCCAGGAGCACGAGGTCGATCCTGACGCCCAGCCGGAAGGCTCCGAACGCACCGTAGAACATCCCGAGAAACCCCAGGCTGAGGGAGTAGGCGCGCGAGGAAAAGCCGTTCGCCAGCAGCGTGAATCCGACCATCATGGAGAGGGTCGGGCACGGGATCAGGCCTGTCGGGGCCGCGCTAAGGTATTTCAGCCAAGAGGCGCCCTCCAGGAAATGCGGGTAGATCCAGCCGAAGGCGATCAGGAACACGCCGACGGCCCTCGCCCAGCCGGGCGCCGGCGTCACCCGGGCCGCGGGCCGGCTCAAGCCGAGGACGGCGAGCAGGATGGCGAACAGCAGGAACACGATCCCGTTGAAGGGATTTCCGTGGAGCCAGGCGAGGGCGCTCACGGAGAGAAGCGGCAGGACGAGCAGGGTCGCACCCACCTTCCGGCTCGGGCGCCAGCCGAGGATGACGGCCATGATCACCAGGGCGAGCAGGATGTGCCAGGCGACCGCCAGCGCCGTCCAATCATTGGAGATCGACTCGAGCGTCCTGAGAATTTCCGCCGCCGGATGGCATCTATCGCCTCTCTAGCGCGAAACCTTGACGGAAGCGGTCGCCGTCTTCGACGGATCGCTCTCCGAGGTCGCCTTGAGGGTGACCGTCGCGGACTTCGAGGCCCCGTCGGCGCGGCTGACATAGACCGTCACGGGCTCCGACGCGCCCGGCTTGACCGCGGCCAGCGCGTTGAGCAGGCGCGCGTCCCACCCGTTGCCGTCGATGGAAACGGACAGCCTGTAAACGTCCGAGCCGAAGTGCGCGCCCGCCTCCGCGGCGGGGGTCCCGCCCGTATTGGCCACGGTGAAGGAGACCGGCGCGGGCTCTTCCTTGACCTTGACGGCCGACCGTCCCGCCGGCGCCTTGACGGCCACGCCGCGTCGTCTGGGCCCCGGCCCCGTCGAGGGAGCGGACGGCGAGCTTATAGACAAGGATCCCGTCCTTGTCGCGCCTGAGGTCGATGACGTAGAAGTGGAGCCGGTTGGGCGTGTCTTCCCACTCGAACTGGCTTCCCGAATCGAGCCCGGCGTGGAAGAGGGCGTCATTGAGCTGGCGGTAGTCGGCGATCGTCCGCATCACTTTCTCGCCGCCGGGCTTGACGTAATCGACGACATTGATGTCTTCGGGGTGGGCGTCGATGACCCAGATGTAGCTGTTGAACTCGTTCGGGCCGCCGTTGCGGCCGCGCAGGCTGTCCTTGTTCTTGGCGATGAGGACGCCGTTATCGGGCGTGAAGGAATCGTAGCCGATGCGCTGGACGACCTCGAGCGTGTAGAAGTTGTAGTTCGGGACGCCGGCGGAGAGCGGGTTCGTCGCGGGATCGTCCGGAGGCGTGAGATCGCCCGGCTTCTCGCCGTCGAAGCGGACGACGATGCCGGCATAGGTGCCGGGCAGAGGGTCGACGGCCCGGGCCGTGACCTCGGCCACGGCCGGACCGCGCTTGGCCAGGGCCGCCCGGCCGAGCGAGAGAAGGTCGGACTCGCCGATGAATTTGTTCTCGAGGCGGTTGCGGACCATGAGCCCGGCGGGCATGAAGGCGCCCTGGGTCGGCGGCACGACCCAGCGCTTGTGCGGTCCGCCCGGCCCGTTGAAGCAGCCCCGGTCCATCATGTCCCAGGTCCCGGCGGCGACCCGCCGGTAAGGCTTGACGTAGGGATTGTTGTTGAGGTCGGGCAGGCTGAAGGCGAAGTGGCCGAGCTCGTGGGTGATCGTGCCCGAATTCTCGCCCTGGCGCATGGAGGACAGGCCCCACTGCCGGGAGCCGGCCAGCCAGCTCGTCCATTCGACGTAGCGCGTCGGGATCCAGCGGGGCTTGGCCGGGTTGGGATTGCCCCACTCGGCCGGGATGTCGTCTTTCGAGGCGAACTTCATCTCGCCGAATTCCTGCCAGACGCCCGTTTCGTCGTAGCTCGCGTAGAGGCGGAGGACGGCGTCGAAGTCCTTGCGGATATCCTTGCCGACCGAGGCCGTCCAGATCGCGTCGCAATCGGGCTCCATGCGGCCGTCGGCGCGGCTGCCGTCGGGCGTTTGGTCGTTCTGGCCGTATTCGTTGAGCCCGTAGGCCCAGATGGGCTTGGGCATGCGGTAAGGGCCGAAGGATCGGACCTCGGTGATGCCGAACCGGCCGCGGGACTGTTCCATCCAATAGCCGTTGATCGTCTGTCCGTGATTCACGTCGCCGGGCTTCATCCAGAAGTCGGCGTAGAACTGGGGCACCCGCTCGCGGGGGACGGGGTCGATCTGGGGGTTGCCGAAGGGATCGGAGCCCTTGGGCATGGTGATGACGAAGGGCTGGTCGGGGAAGTCGATGCCGACGACGGCCAGGCGGAATCCCCGGGCCGGCTTGAGGGACGGATCGGCCCAGTCGCGGCCGGGGATGGGGCGGTAATCGGCCCAGGTCATCGTGTCCTGGTCCTGGACCCGCTGGGGGTCGATAGGGCCGGGCCGGGCGCCGGCCGTTTTTGGGACTGCCCGGCTCCCGACGCACGGAAAAGAGAAGAGACGCGCAGATCGCGCCCGCGATCGCGGCCACTCGGATCTTGTTGAATCTGGTCATGTGTCCTCCTGGGCTGCGGATGATGGATTAGGCGGAGATTTCCCTGATCTTGAGCTTCGATATGTCGAGCTGACCGAGCCCCCACTCGGCGGACTTGGTGATCATGAGGACATCGGACGCCTTCAGATCGACGAAGGGGGCGCTGAAGGCATCCACGGCCACCGGGTCCGTCCCGAGAATGACCTTGCCGAGCTTGCGCAGCTCTCCCGGGCCGGCCGGCCCGTTGGTCAAAAGGAACTCTGTTGCGTCGGCGACGCACAAGTCGGGCTTGCGCAGGGTGTTCATGTCGGCGACGCACTGGGCCAGGAAGGGGACGTCGTCGTACTCGCTCTTGGCCCCCGAGCCGGCGTGGAAGAACTGGTTCGAGGCGTTGGCGTTGGCGCCCATCAGGTTCTTGAGGTTGCCCGACATGCCGACTCCGACGTGGTTCTTGATGATGGGCAGGTTGATCAAGACGTCGCTGTCGAGGAATTCCTTGACGACGCTCGTCTTCTTGAGGGCCTTGTTCTTCGCGACGGGTGTTTCGACGTAGTTCCCGGAACACTTCTTGACCGAGCGGATCTCTTGCTCGTACTTGGCCGCGAGAGCGGCCCGTTTCCAATAGTCCGCGAGCGGGTCGATGAGGTAACGGACCTCCTTGGCCCCGGACTCGAGAGCGGCCAGGATGACGGCCAGAGCGATATCGGGATGAGTGTGACTGCCGGGCCTCGTCCACCACGACGGGGCGTTGATGAGCAGGCCGACCGACGAGCCCGTCTTCACGAACTTGCCCATCCCGCCGAGCGCGGCCAGGCCTTTGTTCACGGCGGCCACGCGGTCGGTCCCCGTGACGACGGCCAGGTCAGGCGGGGGAGAGGTCTGGCCGCCGCGGGCCGGGTGTTCAGCAATCCGCCGGCCAGGGCCGCGTGCGAGCACGGCCCCGATTTCATGAATTCGCGCCTCTTGATCGCCTTGCTCATCTCCATCTCCTCGATTTCGGCAATACCCAACTTAATACACCAAATCGGCGGGACTGAAAAGGGGAGGCGCCTTGACAGGCGGGCGCGTCGGCTGATATATCAGCAAATCAAATAGCATGCGCCGTTCACGCGACCCTCTCATCCCGGTCATTGTCTTCATAGCCTTGGCCCTCATCGGCGCGACGTTCGTTCTCCCGGCGTTTGCAGCCCCGGCGACTCCCGTCCCAAGCCTTGCCTGCGAATCGTGCGCGTCCAGTCGGCCGTCCGATGAACCCGCCCCGGCCGATCCGCGGACCGTCCGCACGGTGACCGCGATGCCCGCCGCCGGACCCATCGTCATCGACGGCGTCCTGTCCGAGGCCGTCTGGCAAAGCCCCGGCTACGGCGGCTTCACCCAGCGCGATCCCCACGACGGGCAGCCCGCGACCGAGTCGACGACCGTCTGGATCGCCTTCGACCGCGACAACCTCTATATCGCCGCCCGCCTGGCCGATTCCGAACCCGGCAAGATCGTCGGCCGGCTCGGGCGCCGCGACGAGTCCGTCGAGTCCGACTGGTTCGAAGTCGGCCTCGACCCCTATCACGACCGGCGCAGCGGGTACTACTTCGGGGTCAATCCCTCCGGTTCGATCGAGGACGGCACACTCTTCAACGATGAAGAGCTCGACGCGACCTGGGACGGGGTTTGGGAGGGCGCCGCCCGGATCGACGAGCTGGGCTGGACGGTCGAGATGCGCATCCCCTTCGACCAGCTCCGCTTCAAGCGGCGGGACGTCCAGGTCTGGGGCGTCAATTTCCAGAGGCTGATCAAGCGCAAGAACGAGGAGGATCATTTCGCCTGGGTGCCCAAAGAGCAGAACGGGCTCGTCTCCCGGTTCGCCGAGCTCACCGGGCTTGCCGGGATCGCCGCGGGGCGGCGGCTCGAGATCTCGCCCTTCGCCTTGTCCAAGGCCACATTGAGCCCGGCCGTCGCCGGCGATCCGTTCCGCACGGGCCGGGAGGTCGGGGCGAGCGGCGGCTTCGATCTCAAGGGCGGTCTCAGCAGCAACCTGACCCTCGATCTCTCGGTCAACCCGGATTTCGGGCAGGTCGAGGTCGATCCGGCCGTCATCAACATCAGCGACGAGGAGACCTATTACCAGGAGAAGCGCCCCTTCTTCATCGAGGGGGAGAGCATCTTCGATTTCGGCCGGGGCGGACCGAACGTCTATCGCACCTTCGGCTGGGAAGAGCCGGACCTCTTCTACAGCCGCCGCATCGGCCGCAGTCCCCAGGGGCGGCCCGGCGTCAGCGGCTTCTTCGATACGCCCGACTGGACGACCATCCTGGGCGCGGCCAAAGTGACCGGCAAGGTCGGCCGCGATTTCAACCTCGGCGTCATCAGCGCGGCGACGGCCCGCGAATACGCCGATATCGACCTCGCCGGCGCCCGATCGACGGCCGAGGTCGAACCGTTCAGCCATTACGGTGTCGTCCGGGGCCTGAAGGAGTTCGGCGAGGGGCGAAGCGGCCTCGGCTTCATCGCCACGTCGGTCCTGCGGGACTTGAGGCCGGGCACGATCGAGGACTCCCTCTCGCGCAACGCCCTGACCCTCGGCCTCGACGGGTGGACCTTTCTCGACAAAGACAGGGGCTGGGCCCTGGCCGGCTGGGGTGCCACGACGACCGTCCACGGCTCTCCCGAGGCGATGACCGCGCTCCAGCTCTCGTCCCTGCACTATTTTCAGCGTCCGGACGCCGATTGGGTCTCGGTCGACGAAAACGCGACCTCTCTCTCGGGCTGGGCCGGCCGCCTCTATGTCAACAAGCAGAAAGGCAACATCGTCTTCAACGCGGCGGTCGGCGCGATGTCGCCGGGCTTCGAGGCCAACGACCTCGGCTATCACAACCGCGGCGACATCATCAACGGGCACGTCGAGGCCGGATACAGAGAGCTCCAGCCGGGGCGGCTCTTCCGCAGCTGGTCCGTCACCGGGTCGTATTACCGGAACTACGATTTCGGCTGGAACAGGGTCGGGGAGTACGTCTACCTCGACGGCACAGGCAAGTTCCTCAATTATTGGACGGCCGGGATCCACCTCGATTGGGAGCCGCCGAAGTACAGCCATTGGCTGACGAGAGGCGGGCCCATGGCCTTCTATCCGGCGGGCGAAACGATCGGTCTCATGTTGGAAGGGGACGACCGCAAGCCCTTCGTTCTCGAAGGGAGCGCGCAGTACCGTTACCACCCGAGCGGCGGGTACAACTATACGATCGCCGCGGGCCTCGCCTGGAAGCCGAGCCCGAACTTCAGGCTGTCCGTCGGGCCGAGCTATACCTGGCGCTATTCCGAGGGCCAGTGGGTGCGGAGTGTCGTCGATCCGCTCAAGACGTCGACTTACGGCGTGCGCTATGTCCTCTCCGATATCATCCAGAAGACGTTGCCGCTCGAGACCCGGATCAGCTGGACCTTCACGCCGCGGCTGAGCCTCCAGGCCTATCTCCAGCCGTATCTCGCGGTGGGGGATTTTTCGGCCTTCAAGGAGCTCCATGCCGCCCGGACGTTCGATTTTGATTACTACGGTACCGGCGCTTCGACGATCGCCTACGACGCGGCGAGCGGCGTTTACACGGTCGACCCGGACGGGGCGGCCGGCCCGGCGGGGCCGTTCACCTTCGCCGATCCCGACTTCAGCCTCAAGTCGCTCCGGGGGACGGTCGTCCTGCGCTGGGAGTTCCGGCCGGGGTCGATGCTTTATTTCGTCTGGACGCAGAGGCGGGCGGATTATTCCGATCCGGGAGACTTCGAGCTCTGGCGGGACCTGGGCGACATCTTCCGGGCGCCCGGCGAGAACATCTTCATGATCAAGTTCTCTTATCGGTTCGAGCTCTGAACGAGCCGGACGAGGGTGGCGCCCCAGCCGCCGGCGTCGATCCCGGCGTCCTTGAAGCCCGCGACCCGGGGGTCCTTCTTGAGGAGGCCCTGGACGATCGCCTTCAGGGTCCCCGTGCCCTTGCCGTGGATTATACGGATCTCGGTGATGCCGCGGCTAAGGCACTCGCCGATGTACTCAGGGACGAGGTCCTTGACGTCCTTGGGGCTGAATGTGTGCAGATCGAGCACACCGTCGATGGGCATTTCGACGGCATCGTCGTCCGCCACGGGAGATGCCTCTCCCTTGGGGCTCGCCGACGGGGACGCGGGGATCTTCGGCATGACGGGATTCTAGCTCAAACGCGCCGCGAATGACACCCGCCGCTGTTTGACAAGCGGGGCCGACTTTATTAAACTAGAGGCGCTTTTTTGGCCCGCTAGCTCAATTGGTAGAGCAGCAGACTCTTAATCTGCGGGTTGTAGGTTCGAGTCCTACGCGGGTCATTTCCCGTTCCTTGCCGAATTTTCTCCTGACCCCAGACCAAAATAGTGTCAAGCCTGCCGGAATGCGGTTTGCGGGCCGATATTGTTTCCCTGGCTCCAGGCGCCTTGTGTCGATAAACAGACCGGGAACCTGCATGATCATTGAGGCGTCCCGGGAAAACAGAAGTCATTTGGTAGAATAAACCTCGATCAGGCATTCAGGAGTTGTTTCGAGAATATAGAAAGTCAATTCGTTGGACTTTCGTATGAGGTCGAAATCGATCGCATAATAGTCCTCGCTGACGGCGAAATAATACGATTTGCCGATGTTGCCCTTAACGTCTATTTCGAAGATTTCTATCCGACCTTCTCCGTTCCTCAGAACATAATAGGTATCGTCAATTATCCTAATTGATTCAATGATATGGTGATATCCAACTCTTTTCCCACGCTGTATTGTTCTAAATTGTCTCTTGTTATAGTTGAGATCCCTGGCAATATCCTCGGTATTGAGCTGGATATCCTTTAATAACAACCCGTTTTTGTCGTATTTTTGCAGTCGAGCACTTGTCTGAAAGATGACAATAACGTTATCATCATTATTTAAAGCAATTTTTGTTTTGTTAGCCATGCCAAGAGGCACTTGGGCGTTCCTTATTGGGCTGCCAAAAGAAAACTGCGGATTGCCGGTTACATCGAGGGCATCGACAAGATAATCAGAAACGTCTTTTGGGCCTCTGGCCGCGAGGATGTAACCTTGGGAATTGATGCAAAAATCTATATATGATCTGAATAGCTTTATCCGCCTCATGAGTACGCCGTTCTTATCGAATATTTGAATACAACTTCTCAGTGAATCCAAGACAAAAAACGTGCTTTTAGTCGAATAGACTTTCGAGGGGAATTCAAATTCACCCGGTGCCTGGCCAAAACGTCCGGTTTTCAATAACAGGTTCCCCTCAGTGTCAAACTTTAGAATATTGCCCTCTTTAGAGTTTGCTATGAGGATTGCGGACGCACTGTCCATAGAAATGGAGACAGCGTTGTTTAAGAAGATCCCTTTTTCTATAAGACCCGCTGATGGAATACGCCGGACCGGCTTCAATTCAGTTGGAACTTTTTTATCTTCATTGAGAGAAGATAACGATATGGAGTCGGCAGATAGTCTGGATCCGGATACTGTAATTAAACCAAATACAAAAGCGAACACGACAAACGGAATACACGTCCCAACCTTCTTGCCCATAAGCCTGTCGAATTATTGCCTGGTTTCGAAAGAATTATCAAGTCTTTTTCGTCGGATTCAGCTTGAAATCGTAACGCGGCGCCATTCAGCTCGAGTGGAGCTTCCCGCTGTTCGCCATGATCGGCGGCTACGTCCAGTATTTCCGCGGCTACGGCGAGAGCCTTCTCGACTACAACCACCGCGTCAACCGGATCGGCGTCGGGTTCATCGTCTCCGATTGGTACTAGCGGTCGATGGCCGGCTCGATCGGTCCGGGCTCCCGTGAGCGGAGCGCCTCTGATCTGAAATCCGGTCCAATCTGCTATTATGGAAGTGCGCCGGACGTCGGGTGCGCCCGCCGAACGGGGAGGGGTTATGGACCGAATGCCAGGCCACGAGCACCAGCACGATCATGAGCATCCGTCTGGCCACGAGGGTCACGGGGCCCCCATGGCGATGGGCCACGGCCCGGAAATGCCGGCTATGCCCATGGCCCACGAGTCGATGAGGCACGCGCACGGCGGGCACGGCCAGCACCTCCAGGATCTCAAGAGAAGATTCTGGATCTCCCTCGCGGCGTCCCTGCCGGTCCTCGCCCTCTCGCCCATGGTCCAGCGTTTCCTCGGTCTCGGCGATAGCCTGAGATTCCCCGGCGACTCCATCGTCCTTTTTATCGTCTCGTCGTTCGTCTATTTCTACGGCGGGCGTCCTTTCCTCACCGGCATCCTGGACGAGCTCAAGGCGCGCCGGCCGGGCATGATGACCCTGATCGCCGTGGCCATCACCACCGCTTATGTCTACAGCAGCGCCGTCGTCTTCGGCCTCCCCGGCAATATCTTTTTCTGGGAGCTGGCGACGCTCATCGACATCATGCTCCTCGGCCACTGGCTCGAGATGAAGGCCGTCTCCGGGGCTTCGCGGGCCCTGGAGGAGCTGGCCCGGCTGATGCCTTCGGAGGCCCACTTGCTGAAGGCCGGCGGGGCCGCGATCGACGTTCCTCTCGCCGAGCTCAAGCCGGGTGACCGGGTCCTGATCAAGCCCGGCGAGAAGATCCCCGCCGACGGAGACGTTGTCGAAGGAGAGACCGCCGTCAACGAAGCCATGCTGACGGGGGAATCGGTTCCCGTGGCCAAGAAAGCGGGCGCCGGGGTCATCGGAGGATCGGTCAACGGCGAAGGCTCGATCACCGTCGAGATCCGGAAGACGGGCCGCGATTCCTATCTGTCCCAGGTCATCGACCTCGTCCGGCAGGCCCAGGAGAGCAAATCGAAGACTCAGGACCTGTCCGACCGGGCGGCGCTCGGACTGACGATCATCGCGATCGGCGCCGGCGCGCTGACCCTGTTCCTCTGGCTCGCTCTTTCCGGCAGAGGGTTCTCCTTTGCCCTCGAGCGCATGGTCACGGTCATGGTCATCACCTGTCCGCACGCGCTCGGCCTGGCGGTGCCGCTGGTCGTGGCCATCTCGGCCGCGATCGCCGCCCGGCACGGCCTTCTCATCAGAAACCGGGTCGCTTTCGAGGAGGCGAGAAGGATCCAGGCCGTGATCTTCGACAAGACGGGGACGCTGACGGAAGGGCGATTCGGGGTGACGGACCGGCTGGTCGTCGACGGCTCGATCGGCGAAACCGAGCTCCTGAAATGGGCCGCAGCCGTCGAGGCCCGCTCCGAGCATCCGATCGCCAAGGGTATCGTCGCCTCCGTGCCCGGCGTCCTGCCCGCCGTCGAGGGCTTCCTGGCCATCACCGGAAAAGGCGCTCAGGGCCGTGTCGAGGGACGGGAGATCAAGGTCGTGAGCCCGGGCTTCCTGAGCGAGAACGGGATCGACTGGCGCGACCCAAGGATCGAGCGTTTGAGCGGCCAAGGCAAGACTGTCGTCGTCGTTCTCGTCGACGGCCGCCCCGCCGGCGCGCTCGCTCTGGCCGACGTCATCAGGCCGGAATCGAAAGAGGCCATCGGCCGGCTGAAATCGATGGGCGTCAAGTGCCTGATGCTGACGGGGGACAGCCGTCTCGTCGCCAAGTGGGTGGCCGAAGAGCTGGGGCTCGACGATTATTTCGCCGAAGTCCTGCCTCAGGACAAGGCCCGGAAGGTCCGGGAGGTCCAGGAGCGGGGACTCGTCGTGGCCATGGTCGGCGACGGCGTCAACGACGCTCCGGCCATCGCCCAAGCCGACGTGGGCATCGCCATCGGCGCCGGCACCGACGTCGCGGTCGAAGCGGCCGACATCGTCCTCGTCCGGAGCGACCCGCTCGACGCGGCCGCCGTCATCGAACTGGCCCGGGCGACCTATCGCAAGATGGTCCAGAATCTCGCCTGGGCGACGGGCTACAACGCGGTCGCGATCCCTCTCGCGGCCGGCGCTCTCTATCGGGCGGGCATCTTGCTGAGCCCCGCTCTGGGCGCAGTCCTGATGTCACTGAGCACCATCATCGTCGCCTTCAACGCCCAGCTGCTGAAGCGGACGGCCGGGCGACGATAGAGAATAAAAAGGAGGCTGATGCCATGAACACACGCTCGATGATGACGCCCCCGCCGCGCCGGACGGGACGGGCCGTCCGGAGTCTGGCCTTTGCCGCGATCCTGTTGGCCGGTCTCATCCTCGCCGGGTCCGCCGCCGCCCAGGACAAGCCCGACGATGACACCGTCTGGACGGCCTTCATCGCCTGGTTCAAGTCGGCCCCGCTCGGCGGCGATCCTTTCGGCGCCTATGCCGCGAAGCTCGAGCAGGAGGGAGTGGCCGACACGGAAGTCGAGCGCCGGCTGGCCGTGATCGGCGAGCTGTTTTTGAAGCGTCCGGAAGGCGTCGAAGTGTTCCATAGCGGGTTCAGCTCGGCTCCGAACGACTTCGTCGCCGAGGCCGCCAAGGGGCTCAAGCCGGGGACCGCGCTCGACCTTGGCACGGGCCAGGGACGCAATGCGGTTTTTCTGGCCCGCCAGGGTTGGGACGTGACCGGTCTGGACATCTCCCAGGTCGGCCTCGACGCGGCCAAAGAGAACGCCGCCAAGGCGGGCGTCCGCATTCAAACGGTGAAGGCGGACTATAATTCTTTTGAGTTCGGGGTCGAACAATGGGATCTGATCGTCATGGAGTTCGCCTGGGCTCCCGTTTCAGATCCGGATTTTGTCGCCAAGATCGAACAGTCGCTTCGACCCGGGGGGATCGTCCTCTTCGAGCACTTCATCAACACCTCTAAATATTCGTATGCGCCGATGGTCCCGGCGTTCGAACCGGGCGCGCTGAAGGATTATTTCCCCGGATTGGAGATCCTGTCCTACGACGAGCAGGACCACAAGGCCGATTGGGGAGGGCCGGGCTCCCGCGTCGTCCGCCTGCTCGCCCGAAAGAGATCCAAGGCGCCGGACGCCTCACTTGAGGAGTGAGGCGACCGTCTCCGCGACCAGGCGGTTGAACTCGTCGGGACGCTCGAGCATGGGGTAATGGCCCATGTGGGTCATGATGACCGCGTCGAAATCGGGCTTGATCTTCCGGTCCCCTTCGATATCGGTCGGATAGAGGTCGCCGTTGATGGCCCGGAGCGGCGCCTGGAGACGGCGGACCGCGGCGGCCTCCTCGTATCCCGCCATGCCCAGGAACACGGCCTTGGCCGTCGCCGGCGGCGTGCCCGCCATGCGCTTTTCCGCGTCGGCGACGATGGCCGGATCGGCGTCCTTATGGAAAAGCATGCCGACCATCATCTTCAATGCCGCGGGATAATCCTTCTCGAAGAGGTCAGCCCTCTGCTGCATCTGTTCGCCCGGGATCCGCTCGCTGAATTCCTGGAACGTGTCCACGCCGACGACGCCGAGGACCCGTCCCGGGAGAAGAAGGGCCGCCTCGACGGCCACGGGCCCGCCGAGCGAATTGCCGAAGATGATGACCTTCTTCGCCTTCTCCGCGTCGACGACGGCCTTGACGTCGGCGCCGAATTCCGGCATGCCCCACTTCACTCTGTTCCGGCCCGACTCGCCGTGGCCGGCGAGATCGAGGGCGATCGTCCGGTAGCGCGGGCCGAAGGCCTTCAGCTGGCCGTCCCAGAAGCCGCGGTTGGCCAGTCCGCCGTGGACGAAAACGAGCGCCGGTTCGCCCGTCCCGGCGACCGAATAAACGATCTCGACGCCGTCGGCGGACCGGCACGTTTTCCGCAGGATCTTGGCTCCCGTCGCGTCTTCTCCGTAGGCCGCCACAGCCAGGACAACGGCCAGGACGGCGCCCGTCAGGATCATCTTTGACATCTCGATCTCCCTTTTGTGTCTTGGGTTGTGCGTCGCCGCATTAAGAATTACAATCATTCTATCAGAATAGAAAGGCGCCGGGAAGCCTGAGCGAGGTGAGCCATGAGCCGACATCCCATCGGCCGCCGGGATTTTCTCAAAACGGTGGCCGCCGCCGCGGCTGTCCCCCTTGCGGGACGTCCCATGCCCGCTCGGACCTCCGGCTTCGACGCCAAGGGGCTGCCGACCGCCGTCCTCGGCAAGACCGGCGTCGCCGTGCCGCGCATCGGCCTCGGCCTCGGCAGCCGATTCTGCGCGGTCGAGGATGAGGGCAGGGCTCTCGGGATCCTCGAGGCGGCTCTCGACCACGGCTTCTTTTACTGGGACACGGCCTACAGCTACACCAACAAGACGATCGTCAGCGAAGAGCGCATCGGCCGGGTCCTGGCGCGGCGCCGGAACGAGGTCTTCCTGGCCACCAAGTTCGAGGAGCGTTCCTACGACGGCGTCATGCGCCAGCTCGACCAGAGCCTGAAGCGCCTGCGCACCGACCACCTCGACCTCTACCAAGTCCACCTCGTCGCGTCGATGGCCGACCTGGACACGCTCGGTCTCCCCGGCGGGGCCCTGGACGCCCTGCGCAAGATCAAGGACCAGAAGATCGCCCGCTTTATCGGCTTCTCCGGCCATGTCGACGCGGCGGCCATGGCCGAGGCGGCCCGCCGCCACGACTTCGACACCATGCTCATCGCCCTCAACCACTACGAAGAGCGTCGCGGCGATTTCGAGGGGGGCGCCATCCCGGCGGCCGCCGCCAGGAAGATGGGCATCATGATCATCAAGTCCGTCCGGCCTCGGGAAACGGTGCCGGGATTGGCCGCCGCGGACCTCATCCGCTACGCCCTGAGCCTGCCGCTCGTCCATTCCGCCGTCGTCGGCACCGACAGCGTCGATGTCGTCGCCAAGAACGCCGCTCTCCTGCGCGATTTCCGGCCCCTGTCTCCCGAGGAGATGTCCCGGCTCACGGTCAAGCTCGAGCCGTTCTTCGCCGGCGCCGGCCTGCCTTGGATGCGGCCCGGCTACCGGGACGGGGAGGGGTGTTGACCGGCCGGACGGCCGTCGCCCTGGCGGCTGCGGCTCTTCTCGCCCTCGCCGGGTGCCGAACCGGCGGCCGGGAGATTGCCCGCGTCGTTTCGAGCGACTTCGAGACCGGCACGGCCGAGGGCTGGACGCCGAACGATCCCTCCCATTGGAGGGTCGCCGGCGACGGCGGCTCGAAGGTCTATGAGCTGACCGCCCCGGGCACACCGGGCCCTGTGCGGGCGCCGACCTCCCGATCCCTCCTGGCCGGTCACGACGTCGCCTCCTTCGAATTCTCGGGCCGCCTGCGCTGCGATACGGACCCGGCGATCGCCGTCCGCGACATGTGCGTCCTGTTCCATTTTCAGGACCCGGCCCATTTCTATTATGTCCATTTCGCCGGGTCGAGCGACGAAGTCCACAACATCATCGGCCTGGTCGACGGCGCCGACCGGGTCAAGATCAACGCCGAGCCCGCCGGCGCCTCGGTTTTCCGCCTGACGGACCGCGCCTGGCACTCCTTCAGGGTGACCTGCGACGCGCGCACCGGCGAGATCCGGGCCTACCTCGACGACATGACGGCGCCCATCCTCACGGCCCGCGACCGGACGCTCGGCCACGGCCTGGTCGGGGTCGGGTCCTTCGATGATACCGGCGCTTTCGATGACCTCGAACTCCGCGTCCCAGGGAAGTGAACTCATGACCTTTCGCAAAGCTTTGAAATCCTTCTTCAATCCGCCAGGGGCCGAGTCCGCGGACGACGCCTGCATTCTCTTCGGGAGCCTCGAAGAGCTCGATGAGGCCATCCGGACGCGCGACAAGCTCATGGTCCTTTTTTACGCCACCTGGTGCCCCTTCTCCCAGGCCTTCCTCCCGACCTACGTGGACCACGCCGCCTCAGGCGACCCCTGCTATGCGCGCATCATCGTCGACGAACGCGACCCCGTCGTCGAAAAATACGCCATCGAAGTCTTCCCGACCGTCCTGTTCTTCGAGAAAGGCCGTCTCATTCGCCGGCTGGACGGCGGATATCATCGCGGCCTGACCCAGGGCCAGCTCGCGGACTTCGCCCGCCGCTGCGCAGTCAAGTGACCCTGATTGACAGGCAACGCGGATTCTGCAATCGTAGTTTGATAGACGAACGCGTGATCAAAGAAAGGTCGGCCCCATGCACAAGCCCATTGCCCTGACCATCCTGGCCGCCGGACTCGCCAGCCTTCTCCTGGTGAGCTGCCAAACCAAGGACGTGGAGATCATCGAGGAGGGCAGCTTCAAGTCCCTCCTGAAGCTCACCGCGAGCGACGCCGCCGATTCGGACAGCTACGGCCTCACCGTCTCCATCGACGGCGATCTGGCCCTCGTCGGCGCCCCCGGCGCGGACGGCGCGGGAACGGACCAGGGCGAGGCCTACCTCTATCAGAGAACCCAGGGCGGCACCGACGGCTGGGGCCAGATCAAGACGCTCTTCGCCGAAGACGCCGCCGACGGCGACTACTTCGGCGTCTCCGTCTCCGTCTCCGGCGACTACGCCGTGATCGGGGCGGTGGGCGAGAACGGCTCCGGGACCGATCAGGGCGCCGCCTACGTTTTCTATCGCAACCAGGGCGGGACCGACAACTGGGGCCAGGTCCGGAAGATCGCCGCGAGCGATAAGGCCGACAGCGACGGATTCGGGTTCTCCGTGTCCATCGACGGGGCGACGATCATCGTCGGGGCGGACGGCGAGGATGGCGCGGGCACCGACCGCGGCGCCGCCTACATCTTCGGCAAGGACCAGGGCGGGGTCGACAACTGGGGACAGGTCGCCAAGATCGTTTCCGCGGACCCCGCTGACTCCGACGCGTTCGGATATTCCGTCGCCGTCGCCGGGGATATCGCCGTCATCGGCGTCCCGTTGGAGGATGGGGACGGGACCGATCGGGGCGCGGCCTATGTGTTTGCCCGCGACCTCGGCGGCCTCGAGGCCTGGGGCCAGGTCAAGAGACTCGAGCCCGGGACTCCGTCCGACGGCGCCTTGTTCGGCTATTCCGTGGCCGTCGAGGGGTCGCTCGCGGTCGTGGGCGCGGGCTGGGAGGACGGCGGAGGGACGGATAAGGGCGCGGCCTACCTGTTCAGCCGGGACGAGGGCGGCGCGGACCTTTGGGGACAGATCAAACAGCTGGTCGCGAGCGACCGCAGCGACGACGACATTTTCGGTTACAGCGTGAGCCTGAACGGAGACAACGTCGTCATCGGGGCCAGCCGTGCCGAAGGCGGTGGCTCGGAGAGGGGCCAGGCTTATGTCTTCTCCAAGGACGAGGGCGGCGTCGATACCTGGGGAGAAGCCCAGCGCCTCCGGGCGAGCGACGGCGCGAACGATGACCGGTTCGGAGGGTCGACCGCCATCTCCGGTTCGTACATCCTGGTCGGCGCCACAGGCGAGGACGGGGCCGGCTTGGACCGGGGCGCGGCCTATATGTTCAAGAAGATCTGACGGGGCGCCGGCCCCGCCGGATTGACAGGTTTCAGGTTTTCGGGGAGAATCGGCCTGGGTCGTGCGTCCGGCACGGCCGGAGTCCCATGCCGATTGCGCGATATGACCTGGCCATCACCCATGATTGGGAGTACGACCGGGATTTCGTCCGCCTGGCCGCCGAATCGGGGCGAAGCCGCGGCCTGAACACCCTCCTCATCGCGCCGGCCGACGCCCGGCGCGTCCTCGAAGACTTCCGCTCCGGCGCCGTCGACTTCGGCGTCCTGCTCGATCGCGCCTCGGGCTCCTCGGCCGAATTCGTCGAACTCCAGGCCCTGGCCCTCGAAAGGGGCCGGGACGTCATCGACAGCCTGGACAAGATCCGCTGGGCCTCGGATAAGGCGACCATGCACCTGGAGTTCCTCTCCGCGGGCATCCACACGCCTCACACGGTGATCCTGCCCGCGTTCGCCGTTCAGCCCGACATCCCCCTGACGCTTCGCGACCTGGCGCCGCTCGGCGTTCCCTTCGTTATCAAGCCCGCCAATACGACGGGAGGCAGCCTGGGGGTCATCGCCAATGCCGCGGGTCCCGCCGAGGTCCTGGCGGCCAGGCGCACCTTCCCGGCCGACAAGTACCTCCTCCAGGAAAAGGTCCTCCCCGAGGTCCGCGGCGGCCGGAGGTTCTGGTTCCGGGGATTCTATGTTCTCGGCGAGGTCTATCTCGCCTGGTGGGACGACCGCACCCACGTCTACGCCGAGCTCGGGTACGACGAAGCCGCGGCCGACGGGCTCCTGCCGATCTATGGGATCGTCCGGACGATCGCCCGCGTCTCCCGTCTCCGGTTCTTCTCGACCGAAGTGGCCAGGGACGCCGCCGGCCGCCTCGTCGTCATCGACTATGTCAACGAGATCTGCGATATGAGGCTGCGCTCGATCCATGCGGATGGGGTGCCCGACGCCATCGTCGCGAGGATCGCCGACCGGATCGCCGCGTATGCCGCCGGGACCGTCGGGCGTGGGCGCCCGGCCGAGGAGGTCTGAATGAGATTCCGGGGACTGATGATCGGCCTCCTCCTGGCGCTCGTCGTGGTCTACTTCATCTTCTTCGCCAGGGTCGCCAAGGACGACAAGGGCGGCCTCGAGATCATGGTCGACAAGTATCTCGAGTCGAAGATCAAGCTGACCGAGGTCAACCTGGAAAGCCTGTCGCGCGTGGTGCTCACGTACGCGAGCGAAGGGGAGGGGCTGCCCGCATCGCTCGACGCGCTGAAGCGCTTCCATCCGACGGCCGGCTCTCTGCCGGATGCCTGGGGGACGCGGATCCGCTACGAGAGGCTGTCGGACTCGAGCTTCCGGCTCCGGTCCGCCGGGCCGGACCGGGTCTTCGACACCGGCGACGACATCGTCAAGGATTTTTGACGAAAATCCGCCTCAGACGGGCCCAGAGCGTCTTGCGCGGGGGGGCTTCCTCGATCTCGATCCTGCCGACCGATTTGCGGAAGGGGGCCTTGGGGGCGATGTAGGGAGCGTGCCGGAGGAGAGCCAGATCGTAGTCCTTGCGCTTATCGGGGTCGCGGAGCGTCTGGAAGGCCTCCTGGATGCGCGCCAGGATGGCCCCGCGCTCGGCCTCGGAGACGAGCCCGTAAAGGGCCAGAGACCCGTCCCTGTAGGTGGACAGGGCGGCCTGGTAGCCCTCCCAGATCTCGTCCGGCGACGCCGTCCTCTCGACCGAGAGGAGCTCGTAGTAGTTCCAGTCCTCGATCTTCTTCAGCATCAGGCGTCCGGCAGGCGGATCTCCGGCGGCGTCCGCAAGGTGAACTCGATCGAGTAGGCCAGCTCCTCGGATATCTGCCGGATGGCCTTGGCCGCGGCCGAGTTCCTGTGTTCGGGGTAATACGGCCGGAGGGTCCGGAGCGATTCGTGGACGTCCTCGTCGAACGGGATGGCCCCGAGGTATTTCATGTCGATGAGCAGATACTTGCGGACGACGTCGGCCACGGACCGTCCGAGCAGGGTGTCCTTCTCGTCGCGGGCTTTGTTCATGACCAGGCAGGGCCGGAAGCCGCGCAGGGCCCGGTAGAGGATGGTCCCGTAGGACCGGTCGGTCTCCATGAGGGACTTGAAGAAGCCGTAGAGCGATTGGGAGTTCTTTTCGATCTGGTCGAGCATCTTCTGGTGCAGATCCCGGATCTTGTAGTGATCCATGTAGAGCTTGAGGACCCGCATGATGCACGATTTCAGGAAGAGGTAGGTGTTCTCGATGGACGTCGGCTCCGGCGTGGTCACGACGACGCCGGGATTGGCGCTGAGGAAGAAATCGAGCGTGTTGAACGAGCTGCCCGTGCCCAGATCGAGGATGACGTTCGGGGTCGGGAGCTGGCGGATCTGGCGCAGGAGCTTGAGCTTGCGGTAATGGGCGAGGTTGGCGATGAAGAGGATGTTCTCCGAGCCTTTGACCAGGCGCAGGTTCCGGTAGGGCGTCTCGACGGCCACGGCCTCGAGGGACGGCGCGGCGCCCGTCAGGAAGTCGCCGAGGTCCGGGTGGGAGGCCTTCATCCCCAGCAGGGTGTGCAGGTTGGGAGCGCCGAGATCGGCGTCGATCAGGACGACTTCGCGGTCGAGAGAGGCCAGGTGGAGGCCGAGATTCGCGGCGACAAAGCTCTTGCCCGTGCCGCCCTTGCCGCCTCCGATAGCCCAAATCCGCTTGTCCATACTTTCACGTAACCTTGGCCCCGCACTTATTTTTACCACAGACGCCGGCTGATTTCAATCGAGCGGGCGGACGCCCTCGCGCGCGCGGCCGGCCCCACGAACGGCGAAGCGCCCGGAAGGCGACCGGACGGCCGCCGGGATCAGACCGTGCGGGCCTCCTCGCCCCCGATCGCGGCGCTCTTCTTCTTTTGCCAGGCCTTGCGGATGAGGATGAGCATGGTCAGGAGGATCAAAGCGATCATGGCCCGGGCGCCCCAGAGATAGGGCCGGTTGGCCGGGTCCTTGCCCTTCATCAGGAACTCCTTGACCGCGTCCTGGTAGGTCCAGACGCCGAGCATGACCAGCAGATAGACCGGGGTGACGTAGGTCATGATGAACCTGAACACCTTCGGCACCTTGAGGTCGGCGCCCTTGTGCATCTCCACCCAGCCCTTTTTCATCTTGAAGACCCAGGAGAAGAGGACGATCTCGATGGCCGCGAAGACGACCAATCCGAACGTGCCGGCCCAGAAATCGAGCTCGTCGAGGAAGCCGAACTTGAAAAAGGCGATGACGAAGGCGGTCAGGACGACGAGGACGGAAAAGACCACGATGACGGCCTTCTCGCGTTTCCATTTGAATTCGTCCTCGAGAAAGGCGATGGCCGGCTGGGTCATGGCCACCGACGAGGTGATGCCGGCGATGAAGAGCAGGAAGAACCACATGCCGCCGAAGATCTGGCCGAGCGGGATCTTCTGGAAGATGACCGGCAGGGCCTGGAAGCCGAGATTGAAGGCGCCCCCCTGGGCGATCGCCTGCGTTTCGGCTAGGCCGAAGAAGGCCACGGCGACCGGGATGGCGATCGTGCCGCCCAGGATGACCTCGGCGAATTCGTTGGTCGACGAGGTGGTAAGGCCGTTGAGCGTAATGTCCTGCTTTTCCCGGACGTAGGAAGCGTAGGTGTTGATGATGCCCTGGCCGAGGCTCAGGGTGAAGAAGATCTGGCCGGCCGCGACCAGCCAGACCGAGGCCGACCCCAGGCGGCTGAAATCCGGGTTCCAGATATAACCCATGCCGTTGGCGATGTTCATCTCGGGGGCGCCGGGATCGGGTGTGCCCAGGGTCAGGACCCGGACGACCAGGATGATGCCGAAGATGAAGAGCAACGGCATGCCGTACTTGGCCAGGACCTCGATGCCCTTGGAGATGCCCTTGTAGAGGAAATAGAAGTTGAGGGCGATGGTGATGCCCCAGAAGATCAGGATCGGCCAGAGATTGCTGAAGAACTGGTTCGATTCGACGCCCTGGAAGCCGCGCAGGAACTGGCCCATGGCGTCCCGGTTGGCGTGGCCGAAGTACTTGCCCGTCACCGAGAACCAGGAGTAGCCCAGGCACCACGACTCGATGAAGTTGTAGTAGATGACGATGACAAAGGGGATGACGATGCCCAGGGAGCCGAGGTATTTCGACGGGGCCTTTTTCCACAGGAGGTGGAGCATGCCCGGCGTCGTGCCGTGGCCGTGGGCGCCGCCCATGCGGCCGATCGTCCACTCGACCCACATCATCGGGATGCCGAGGAGGAGGAAGGCCACGAAGTAGGGGATCATGAAGGCGCCGCCGCCGTTGGCCGCGGCCTTGACCGGGAAGCGGAGGAAATTGCCCAGGCCGATGGCGTTTCCGGCCACGGCCAGGATGAGCCCGATGCGCGAGCCCCATTGCTCGCGGCCGCCGGCCTCGACGACGACCTCCGGCTTCTTGCCGAAGAGAACGCGGGAGAAGCAGTAGATGACCAGGGTCAGGATAAAACCCCATCCGAAGACGAGGAAGAACCAGCCGCTGGTGGTGACGCCTTGTGTCATGGGGCCTCCTTGGGATTCGAGAAAATCCTAGATACCATAGGACGTCGCCCCTGTCAAAACAATTCCCGGCCTTGCGTTTTGCCCCGGTTTCTGCTATCCTTAGCCATTACATCTGTCTAATTTTCCGCAGGAGCCGAAACACTTTGGACGCATTCGGGAATATCGACAGCAAATACCGATTCATCATCCTGGCCGCCAAGCGGGCCAAGCAGCTTCTCAAGGGCGCCAAGCCCAAGATCCAGGGCAAATCCAAAAACCCCATCCGCATCGCCCAGACCGAGGTCCGGAGCGGGCTCATCGAGTACGAGATCATCCCGGCCCATATGGACGAGGTCCCCGAACGCGAGGAGCGCGTCTTCGTGGGCGGCGGCATCCCCGACGAAGCGGTGGAATCCGACGGCCTCGCCGGCAAGGACGTCGAAGGGGACGTCGAAGTCGAGCCCGGGGAAGAGCATGAGGAAGAAGAGGCCGGCGAAGAAGAAGGCGAAGACGAGGACGCCGTCCCCAAGGACGACAAGGACGAGTAGCCGCCCGCGGCTCAGTCCGTCCGGTCCCCTGTCCCTCGATCCGCGATCATCTCCACGTAGCTCAGGGTGATGAAGTCCGCCCGCCCGAATCCGAGCGAGCGGGCGAAGCGCGTGATCTCGTGGCGTTCGCCCTCGAGCTCGATAAAATTCCCCACCGGCGTCTCGTCGATCGTGATCGTCAGCCGGCTTTTCCTGAGCACGGTCCGATGCTTCCGGTAAGCGAACGTTTCCTTGAGGCCGAGGGCCTTGAGGATCTTCCTCAGATCCCGGGGGTTGCGGACCTGGGTCTCGAATTCCTCGCGGACCTTGAACGACCGGGACTTTCGCGGCTCGCCCTTGAAGGTCAGCGTGGCCCGCTTCCCCGCCGCGCGCAGGCGCAGAGCCCGGCGCCCCTGACGGAGGACTGGGGGATCGAAATCGAACAGGCTGTCGCATTCGAGATGCCTGTCCCTGGCGACAACGGCGCCGAGGCCGAGGATCTTCTCCCGAACGGCCTTGGGATCGTCGATCTTGATCTTGACTTCGATCTCGGTCATATCCCCCCGCTTCCGGTCCTCAACGGTTCCTCAGCAGTCCGAAGACGGACAGCCGGATGAGCGTCTCCCGCGGCGTCGTGTCCGCAAAGGGGTTGATCGCCTCGAGGGACTTCTCGGCGAATCCGCGGGCGCGGCCGGTCGCGTAGTCCAGGGCCCCGCCGGAGGCCAGGGTCTCGACGAGATCGCGCCGCTCTTCGCAGGTGATGTCCTTGCGGCCGACGAGCGACTTGATCCGCTGCCGCCCGGCCCGGCCGCCGGATTCGAGCGCTCGGATGAGCGGCAGGGTGATCCGTCCTTCGCCGAGGTCGGACAGGACGGGCTTGCCGAGGACGCGGACGTCCCCGGTGAAGTCGAGCAGGTCGTCCACGATCTGAAAGGTCATGCCCAGGTTCAGGCCGTACACCGCGACGGCCTCCTCCTCCTCGGGCGAGGCCAGGCCGAGGATGGCCCCGATGCGGCAACACGCGCCGAACAGGACGGCCGTCTTGTTCTCGACGATGTCCAGATACCGGGCTTCCGTGATCCTGAGATCGCCGGTCCTGGCGAACTCGTCGAGCTCGCCTTCGATCATCCGCGCCGAAACCTCGGCCAGAAGCCGGATGACCCGCTCGTGGCGGGACTGCAGCGACAGGCCGATCGACTTGATATAGAGATAGTCCCCGAGAAGAACGGTGATGTTCGGGCCCCACTTCGCGTGGACCGATTCCTTGCCCCGGCGGACGCCGGCGTTGTCGACGATGTCGTCGTGGATGAGGCTGGCCGTGTGCAGAAGCTCGACGAGCGAGGCCAGGAAGACCGATTCCTCGCTGCCGGGGCAGAAGAGGCGGGAGGTCAGCAGGACGAGCGCCGGGCGGAGCCGCTTGCCCTTCTTGCGGAGGACATAGCGGCTGATCTCCGCGGTCAGGGGGTTGGACGAGCGCGACCACGATGCGAGCCGGTCTTCGACCCGGTCGAGGTCGGACCGGATCTCCTTGTAAAGGGAGGAGATGTCCTTCCACTTGGGGACGGACGACCATCGGTCGAGCAGGGGAGTCGGCGAGGTCATCGGTAGTTCGTGAACTGCATGTGGATGCCGAGGTCCTTCCCCTTGAGGAACGCCATGACCTCCTGGAGGACGTCGATCTTGGCCGAGGAGATCCGGACCTCGTCGCCCTGGATGGCCGCCTGGGCCTTGAACTTCTCCCCTTTGATCAGCTTGACGATCTCGCGGGCCTTCTCGATGGGGATGCCGGCCTGGAAGAGGACGTCCTGTTTGACCGTGCGGTTGGCCCCGTCCTCGACCCGGCGGTACTCGAGGGCCCGCAGCGGGACTTTCCGCTTGACCAGCTTCTCCTCGAGGGCCGCCCGCAGGGCCTTGATCTTGAATTCGTCCTCGGCGACGAGCGCCATCTTGTCCTTTTCGAGGACGATGTCGACGCGGCTGTTCTTGAAATCGAAGCGGTTGCGGATCTCCTTGAGGGCGACGTTGACCGCGTTGGCGACCTCCTGGAGATCGATGCGGGAGACGATGTCGAAGGAGTGATCCAAGCCCATGGCGGGGCTATCTTAACATCAGCCCCCCGATTTTTCAAACGGGAAGAGGCCGGCAAAATTCCGGGTCGTCGCCTCGGCCAGGTCCCCGAGGGGGAGGCCCCTGACCGCGGCCAGGACGCGGGCCGTCTCGACGACGAAGGCGGGCTCGTTGCGCCGTCCGGACCCCCGGTAGGGGACGGGGGCGAGATAGGGGGAATCCGTCTCGACGAGCAGCCGCTCGAGGGGCAGCCGCGCGGCGACCTCGCGCAGGGCGCCCGATTTGGGGAAGGTCAGGATGCCCGAGAACGAGACGAAAAAGCCCCGGTCGACCATGGCCCGGGCCGTCGCCAAGTCCTCGGTGAAACAATGCAGGACGCCCCCGCCGCGGAATCGCTCGCCGTCGACTGCGGCGATGATGTCCGCCCCGGCCAGGCGGCTGTGCAGGATGACGGGCAGGCCGGCCCCGGCCGCGAAAGCCAGCTGGCTCCGCAGGGCCCGGAGCTGGGCCTCGGCGGGCGAGAAATCATAGTGGTAGTCGAGTCCGATCTCCCCGACCGCCCGGATGGCCCGCCGGGCGGCCAGGCCTTCGAGCTCGAGGAGATGGTCCGGCGTGAAGTCCTTGGCCTGGTGGGGGTGGACGCCGGCCGCGGCCAGGACCGCCGGAAACTCCTGCGCCAGAGCGGCGATCGCCTGGAGACCGGCGGCGCGGGTCAGATCGGCCGGGCAGAGGATGGCGACGACTCCCGCGTCGAAGGCCCTGCGGACGGTCTCGGCCCGATCGGGGTCGAACTCGGGCATATCGAGATGGGCGTGGGAGTCGACGAGGCGGGGTTTCGCGTCCATGGAAAAAAAGGGGCCGCGCGCCGGAGCGGCGCGCGGCCCCTGCAGGGTCTTACTGGGCCATCTTGGTCTTCAGCGTCCGGAGCGGGATCGCGCCGTAGCTGAGGAGCTTCTGCAGGAATTCCTTGGAGTTGAAGGACGCGCCCTTGAGCTTGCTGTAATCCTTCTCCATGGCCATGATCTCGCGATAGCCGATATACGGCTGAGAGCCCGCGCCGGGGCTGAGAACGATCCGGTTCCAGCGGCGCTCGGCCTCGATCTTGGACAGGAAGCCCTTGGTCATATACGTGTCGACGACCTTCTCCTTCGTGTAAGTGCCCTGGTGCACGGAAATGTCCATCTGGAAGTCGAGGACCGTCGTGAGCAGGAGCTTGAGCTGGTTGAGACGCATCCGCAGGTCGTAGTTGCCGTAGCCGCTCTCCATGAACATGTCTTCGAGGAAGATGGGCCAGCCCTTGATCAGGCCCTTGTTGGCGGCTATCCTCTTGACGACGGAGGGGTCCTTCCTGGTCAGGGCCGTCGGGACGTAGGTGCCCGGGAAGATATTCTGGACGGTCATGAAATCGACATAGTAGTTATTGTAGTCTTCGAGGAACGCCGTGGCGTCTTCCGCCGACCAGGCCGCGGGGATGGGCCGGACGTAGACGGTGTAGGGTCCGCTCGCCTCGAAGGCGCCGGGGCCCATAAGCATGGTCCAGGCGCCGTCGGCGAAGCAGGCCGGCATGGTTTCGACGGTCAGAGAGTCGGCGGGCAGCTCGATGAGGCCCTGCTGCTGGATGAAGGTCTTGATGTTGGCGACGCCGGTCGTGATGCGATTGACGAACTCGTCCCGGCCGACATGGTCGCCCTTGATCTTGTCGAGAACGCCCTGGATGATGATGTTCCGGGTCTGCTCCTCGCCCTTCGTCCGGCCGAGCTGTTCAGTGTCGACGTCGGGGTACATGATCTTGTAGAGGGATATGCTGGCGAGCAGCATCTCGCGGCGGATGTTGGTGACGTCCGTCATCGATTGCGGCACCAGCTCCTCGACGATGGGCAGGTTGCCCTGGGTCGTCATCTGGAGGATCCGCTTGTGCCAGTCGCGCATGCGGAAATTCCCCGTCGACTTGGCCAGCAGCTCGCCCTTCAGGTACCTCTGGTAATCCTCGAGGGCCGCGACGGCCTTGACGACCTCGGCCTGGAGGGCGGCCGCCCCCCCGGAGAGCTTGGGGATATCGACCCTGTAGAAATCGATGATGGCCGGCATCTGGTCGATGGCCGCCTGGGTGTATTCCTGGGGCGGGTTCTTCAGGCTGTCCTTGGCCCTCTTGATCAGCCCCGGGAGCGACTTGGCCCGGGCCGTGGCGGCGGTGACGCCGGCGGCCCCGTTCTTGACGAGAAGGCTCCGCAGGCTCTGAACGAACAGGTCGTTGTAGAGCATCGGGTCGTCGTTCCAGGGGAGGATGTACTGGAGCTTGAGGAATTCGAGATCGATGAAGTCGAGCAGCATCTCGTGCTCGATCTGGTTGTCGGCCGAGAGCTTGGTCTTGTCGACCTTGGACACCAGCTCCTGGTTGAACCCGTCGAGGGTCTCGTTGAACTTGTCGAGGGCGCCTTCGCTCGGGTCCTCGAGCTTGTCGTTGTATTTCGTGTAGCCCTGGAGGGTCCCGGTCGTCGGATAGAATTTGAAATAGGCGTCCCAGAAGGTGTCCTGGAACTTCTTGAACTTGGCGTCTTCGGCCGATTGGGCCAGAAGGACGCTCGTCGTGCAGGCGAAAACGGCCAACACGGCGACGACGATGGCTGTCTTCTTCATGCGTTCCTCCTCAAAGCGATCTCAGAAATCCTAGCATACTTCATCATTCCCTGACAAACCCTTTCCGAACCCACACTTTATATGAAACGGGGACTTCGCTTACCACCGGATGAAGGCCGACGCCCAGGTGTATCCCGACCCGAACGCGGCCAGGGCGACGAGATCCCCCCGCTTGATCCGGCCGGCCTTGACGGCCTCGTCGAGCGCGATGGGAATGGAGGCGGCCGTCGTGTTGCCGAAACGGTCGATGTTCCGGACGACCTTTTCGACCGGGATCTTCAGGCCCTTGGCCACCATGAGCGAGATGCGGTCGTTGGCCTGGTGGGGAATGAGGGTGTCGATGTCCTCGACCGTGAGACCGTTCTGTTCGAGCCCGGCCCGGATCGCTTCGGGCATGCGCTGGCAGGCGTTGACGAAGACGTGCCGGCCTTCCATCCGCGGGAAGAACCGGCCCTCGTCGAAAAAGGCCTTCTGGAAGGTCGGGTTGTCCTTGGGGCAGGGCTTCTCCATCCACAGATCGGGGACGAAGTTCCCGTCGGCGTAGAGGTGCGTCGAGAGGATGCCGCGCCCGTCGTCCCCGTCCGCGCCCGGCTCGAGGATGACCGCGCCGGCCCCGTCGCCGAAGAGGACCGACATGTCCCGGCCCTTGTCCGAGAAATCGAGATTGGTTGATTGGACCTCGGCGGCCACAAGAAGGACGCGCTTGTAGGTCCCGGCGCGGACGTACTGATCGGCGGCCGACAGAGCGTAGAGGAAACCGCTGCACTGGTTGCGGACGTCCAGGGCGCCGGTCGTTCCGAGGCCGAGCTTGGCTTGGACGAGAACGCCGATGCCGGGGAAATAGTGGTCGGGGGAGAGCGTCGCGGCGACGACGAAGTCGATCGAGGCGGGGTCGACCCCGGCGTCGGCGATGGCCCGGCGGGCCGCCTCGACGGCCAGGTCGGACGTGCCGACCCCGTCATCGACGTGGTGCCTTTCGCGGATCCCGGTCCGCTCGCGGATCCACTCGTCGGACGTATCCATGAGCTTTTCGAGCTCCTGGTTGGTGACGATCCGGGGGGGGACGTAGTGGCCGGTTCCCGTGATGATGGTCCGCCGCGTTGCCATGCTCATTTTCATTATAAAGGAAGCCTCCTCAGAAATATACACCGGGCCCGGCGGCCCGGCTCACAACAGGCCCTTCCAGAGGTACCAGGCGATCGTTTCGCCGAGGCCCTGTTCGAGCGAAAAGACGGTCTCGAAACGGAGCTCCCGGCGGGCCTTGCGCACGTCGGCCACCCAGCCGTTCGGCTTCATCTGCTGGACCTTGCTGACGTTGAACAGGCTGTTGCCGCCTCCGATGAGGCGCCCGACGCCTTCCGAGGCGAGCGAGGCCAGATAGGCCGACCAGATGGGCAGGCGGATGGGGACGGGCTTCTTTCCCAGGAGCGAGGCGGCGGCGGCGCCGATGTCCTCCCAGCCGCAGGGATGCGGATCGGCGATGTTGAAGATCTCGCCGCTCGGCCGGTCCGGATCCGCGGCCAGGCGGCAGGCCCGGACGGCGTCGCGGACGTAGACCAGGCTCAGGATCTTGTGGCGTCCGAGCACGGGCTTGAGGCCGCGCTTGATCCAGCGGAAGAACTCGAGAAAGTCCTCGTCCCGGGGCCCGTAGACGGCCGCGGCCCTCAGCAGGACGACGGAAAAGCGGTCCTTGTATTTCAGGGCCTCGCCCTCGGCCTCGAGCTTGCTTTCGCCGTACGGCGAAACCGGCCGCGGCGGGTCGTCCTCGCGGACGCCCCGCCTCGGCGAGGAGGGCCCGACGGCGGCCAGGCTGCTCAGATGGACGAAACGCAGCCGCCCGCTCCGGGCTTCCAGGGCCCGCAGCAGATTTGCCGTGCCGTCCCGGTTTACTGTATAATATTCGCTTGGTCTGAAGGTTTTGGTCAGTCCGGCCAGATGGAAAACGCAGTCCAGGCCGGCCGGCAGGCTGGGCAAGCTGCCGAGATCCCCGGCCAGGAAGCGGACGCCTTTGATCCCCTCCAGCCAGCGCGGCTTCGACGGATCGCGGACGAGGGCATAGACTTCGCAGCCGGGATCTTCGAGGAGCGACTCGACGAGATGGCTCCCGAGGAAGCCCGTTCCTCCCGTGACCAAGACGCGCATGGGTCGGATTGTATGAGATTCGACCGCCGCGGTCAATGAGGCCGCGAGCGGCTCGCGGATCCAGAGGAGACGAGCGTGGATCTTTTCGACAAGTGCCTGTCCTTCACCAGAGCCGACGAGCTCAAGGCCGTGGACCTTTACCCCTTCTTCACACCGATCGAGGAAGCGGTCGGCAACGAGATCAGGGTCGGGGGCCGGCCGATGATCATGGTCGGCTCCAACAACTACCTCGGGCTGGCCCACCATCCCCGGGTCAAGCGGGCGGCCAAGGACGCGGTCGACCGGTACGGCGTCGGCACCTGCGGCTCGCGCTTCCTGACCGGGACGATCGATCTCCACGAGAGGCTCGAAGAGCGTCTGGCCGGGTTCCTCAAGCGCGAGGCCGCGCTGACCTTCAGCACCGGATATCAGACGAACCTCGGCATCATCTCGACGATCGCCGGCAAGGGCGATCATATCATCATCGACCGCAAGGTCCACGCCAGCATCATCGACGCCTGCCGCCTGTCATTCGCCACCGTCCATAAGTATCGCCACAACAATATGAAAGACCTCGAGCGCCTGCTCGCCTCCCTCGCCCCGGAATCGGGCAAGCTCATCGTCGTCGATGGCGTCTTCAGCATGGAAGGCGACATCGCCGACTTGCCCGGCATCGTCCCCCTGGCCCGGAAGTTCGGCGCCCGGATCCTTGTCGACGACGCCCACGGCATCGGCGTCCTCGGCGCGAACGGCCGGGGCACGTCCGAGCATTTCGGCCTCGAGAGCGAGATCGACCTGGTCATGGGCACGTTCAGCAAGACCTTCGCCTCGATCGGCGGGGTCGTGGCCGGGGCGAAGCCGATCGTCTCCTACATCAAGCACCACGCCCGGCCGCTGATGTTCAGCGCCGCGGCGACGCCGGCTTCGGTCGCCTCGGTCCTGGCCATCCTGGACATGCTCGAAACCCAGCCCGAGCTGAGGGCGCGGCTCTGGGTCGTCACCGAGCGCATGCGCGCGGGCTACCAGGCTATGGGCTACGACACGGGCCCTTCGCAGACTCCCATCATCCCCGTCCTCGTCCACGATGACGAGAAGTGCTTCATGCTCTGGCGGCTTCTGAGGGAGGAGGGGATCTTCACGACGCCGGTCATCCCCCCCGCCGTCCCCCATGGCCAATCCCTGATCCGGACGAGCTACGGGGCCGGGCACACCGACAAGGAACTCGATGCGATCCTGGCCGCCTTCGAGAAATGCGGCCGGACCGTGGGGATCATCTGAGCCGGCGGCCGGGGAATAGATCATGAGTCGAAAGACCCGCCGAGCGTTCCTCATCGGACTTGTCCTGGCCGTCACGATCGTCGCGGCCGACGCGGCGACCATCACCATGCCCCTGTCCCAGGTCAAGCCGGGCATGATCGGCCGCGGCAAAAGCGTCTTTCAGGGCAAGGTCATCGAGGATTTCGAGGTCGAGATCCTCGGCGTCATGGAGAACCCCTCCCCCAAGCGCAGCATCATCCTGGCGCGGCTCAAGGGGCATGGCCTCGAATCGACCGGGATCATCGCCGGCATGAGCGGCAGCCCGGTCTATGTCGAAGGCAAGCTCATCGGGGCCGTGGCCTCGGGATTCAGCTTCTCCAAGGACGCCATCGCCGGGATCACGCCGATCGACGAGATGCTGGCCGTCGGGAAGGCGCCCGAGGAGCCCCGACCCGGGGCGACAGCTCCCGTCGTCATCCGCGAAGACCTCAGCCAGGAAGAGCTCTCCGGGGCCTACCTGAAGACGCTCACGACGGCGGCCGCCGGCGCGGGCCGGTCGCGCGAGTCCTTCGCCCCCCTCGAGCTGCCGCTGGTCATCAGCGGGCTCTCCGCCGGGGCCTTCGAGAAGGCCCGGTCGTTCTTCAGCCCGCTCGGGTTCCTGCCCGTCCGGGGCGGGACCAGCGGGCAGTCCCGGCCGTCCGAAACGCCCGCTCAACCGTCCCTCCGGGAAGGAGACGCCGTGGGCGTCCAGCTCCTCGGCGGCGATCTCGACGTCTCCGCCGTCGGAACGGTGACTTATGTCGACGGCGCCAAGGTCCTGGCCTTCGGCCATCCGGTCTATAACCTCGGGAAGGTCGATTATGCCATGACCCGGGCCGACATCATCGCGGTCATGCCGAGCCTCGAGAGCTCCTTCAAGCTGGCCACGGTGGGCCCCGTCATCGGCCGCTTCAGCCAGGACCGGACGGCCGGGGCCTCGGGCGAGGTCGGCGTGATGCCCCATCTCATCCCGCTCAACATCGGCTTCCAGACCGGGCCCGGGGTCCGGAAGGACTTCAAGCTCAAGCTCATCTCCGACAAGTTCCTGACGCCGGCCCTCATCAACATGGCCGTGTCCGGACTCGTGACGAGCGAGCTCAGGAGCTACGGCGACGTTTCCCTCGATTTCAACGCCGACGTCTTCCTCGACAAGGGCGGACTCGGGGTCCATCTCGAGGACCTCTTTTCCGGCAGCTACGACAATTCCCCGGTGAGCCTGTCCGGGCTCATGGCCGCCGTGACCCAGTTCCTGATGAACAACGAGTTCAGGGACGTCGGCATCTTCCGCATCGACCTCAACGTCCGGGCCCTCGAGGAGACCCGCCTGGCGGTCCTCGAGAAGGTCCTCCTCGACAAGTACGAGGTCTCGCCGGGAGAGGCCATCGAGCTCCAGGCCTTCTATCGAACGCAGAACGAGGAAAGCCTGGTCGAGAAGGTCACGGTCGTCGCCCCGGCCCTGCCGGCGGGAACGGAGTTCCAGATCCTCGTCGGCGACGCCGCGTCCATGCAGCAGGTCGAACGGTCCCAGTATCATGTCCAGGGTTTCGTGCCGCGAAGCCTCGAAATGCTCGTCCGCATGCTCAGCAACCTGCGGAAGAACAACCGGATCTACTTCCGGATCATGGCCTCCAAGCCCGGCCTCTTCCTGAAAGGGGAGGAGCTGCCCAACCTGCCGCCGACGCTGAAGTCGATGTTCGCCTCGCCGCGGGCCTCGGCCACCGGCCCGACGGAGATCACCCGGTCGACCTTGAGCGAATACCAGCTCGCCATCCCCTACGTTTTCAAGGGCATGGCGACCATTCCCGTCCGCATCCGCAAGTAGGAGCCCCGCCATGCGCCAGCCCGCACTGCCCGTCGTCTTCGGACTTCTCATCCTGGCCTCGACCCTCCAGGCCGTCGTTCCCCAGAAGTGGGAGCTGCGGACGCGGGACGATTACCTGCGGGGCAAGTTCGACGGGGTTTCGGTCTCCTATGACGGGACGCTCGCCCTGGCGCCCAAGGAGCAGAAGATCGCGGCGCCGCAGGAGGAATTCTATCTTTCGGTCCTGGCGACGGCGGACGGGACGACCTTCCTCGGCACGGGCCATGGCGGCAAGGTCTACCGCATCGACAAGGACGGCAAGGCCGAGCTCTGGTTCCAGGCCCCCGAGATGGACGTGACCGCTCTCGTCCAGGACAAGAAGGGGATGCTCTACGCCGCGACCTCGCCGAACGGGAAGATCTACAAGATCACGGACAAGGCCAAGGGCGAGGAATTCTTCAACCCGGCCGAGAAATACATCTGGGACCTCCTCTTCCTCGACGCCGGCGAGCTCTGGGCGGCCGTCGGCGAAAGCGGCGGCATCTACCGCATCTCGCCGCTCGGGGAAGGACGGATGTTCTTCAAGGCCGCCGAGAACCACATCCTTTGCCTCGAGCGGAGCGCCCGCGGCGACATCATCGCCGGGAGCGGCGGCAACGGGCTCGTCTACAGGATCACGCCGGAAGGACGCGCCTCGGTCCTCTTCGAGACGCCCTACGAGGAGGTCAGGAGCCTGGCCATCGACCGGGAAGGCCAGATCTACGCCGCGGCCTCCGGGACGCCGACGCGGACGCGGAACAACGAGGCCTCCGACGAGCCCGTCCGGCTCGACACCAACGTCGTGCTCACCGTTTCGGCCTCCGGCGGCGCGAGCCGTCCGGCCGGCGCCGGGCCGGCGGTCCCTTCGGCCGGGTCCCCGGCCAGGGAGGGGGGCGCGCTCTATCGCATCAGCGGCGACGGGCTGGCCAAGCGCCTCTGGAGCTCCGAGGACGAGATGATCTACACGCTCCTCTGGAGGGAAGACGAGAAGAAGGTCCTCTTTGGGACGGGCGGGAAGGGCCGGATCTATTCCGTGGACGGGGAGGAGCGGATCGCCCTTCTCCTCCAGCAGAGCTCCGAGCAGGTCTATGCCCTCGCGCCCCTCGATTCCAAGATTTACGTCCTGTCGAACAATCCCTGCTATTTCGGGCTTCTGCTGACCGAGCAGAGGTTCGTCGGGGAATACACCGGTCCCGTCCTCGACGCCCGGACCCAGGCCTCGTGGGGGCGCGTCGTCTGGGACGCCGGCGTGCCCGAGGGCGCGGCCGTCCAGCTTCAGAGCCGGAGCGGCAACACCGGCGAGCCCAACGCGACCTGGACGGACTGGTCGCCGTTCTACAGCAAGGCCGAAGAGCAGCTCCTGAGCCCCAAGGCCCGGTTCCTGCAGATGAAGATCGTGTTGAGGACCCAGACCGGGAAGTCCTCGCCGGTCTTCAACAAGCTGACCCTGTTCTACCTGCAGGCGAACCTCGCCCCGGAGGTCACGCGCCTCGAATTCCTGAAGCCGAACGAGGTCTATCTCAAGCTCCCCGACAACGAAGAGGTCATTCTCGGCATCGAACCGAACCTGGCCGAGGACCCGTCGAAAAAAGACGATCTCCGCATGGGCCTGGCCGCCCGCAAGGCCGAGCGCAAGGGCTTCCAGACGATCAACTGGGATGCGGCCGACGAGAACGGGGACACCTTGCGGTACTCGCTGGCCATCCGAAAGGACGGCCAAGCCGAATGGCGGCCCCTCGAGGACGCCTGGACCGATACGATCTACGCCTTCGACACGCTCGCCTATCCGGACGGGACCTATTTTGTCAAGCTCACGGCGTCCGACTCGCCCTCCAACCCCGCCGGGCTCGATCTCAAGTCCGACAAAACCAGTCCGCCCTTCGTCATCGACAACTCCCTGCCCGTGATCAAAGGCTTCACGGCGGCCAGGAACGGGGCGTCGCTCGACATCGCCTTCGTAGCGGAGGACGCCTACTCGTACATCGAAGAGGCCAAGGTGCTGGTCCGGCCGGGGGAATGGCGGGTCGTCTTTCCGGTCGACGGGATCGCCGACTCGCGGAGCGAATCGTACAAAGTCTCGCTGAAGATCCCCGCCGGGGCGGAGAACCAAGTCACGGTGAGGGTCCGGGACAGCTACGGGAACGTCGGGGTTTTCCGGCAGAATTTCTGAGGCCGGCTACTTCTTGGCCCGCTCGAGGTACTTGTCCTCGTGCGTGTCGACGCGGATGACATCCCCTTCCTTGATGAATTCCGGAACCTGGACGACCGCGCCCGTCTCGAGGACGGCGGGCTTGGAGAGGGCCGTCTTGGTCGCGCCCTGCAGCCGGGGCTCGGTGCTGACGACCTTGAAATCCATGGTGTGGGGGAGGTTGACGCCGACGGGCTTGCCGTCGAAGAGCTCCACTTCGATGACCGTGTTGGCCTTGAGGTACTTGATGGAATCGCCGATGGACTCGGCGCTCAGAATGACCTGCTCGTAGTTCTCGAGGTTCATGAAGACGTAGTCGCCGCCCTGCTCGTACAGGAACTCCATCTCGAGCTCGTCGAGGCGGGCCTGCTCGAGCCGTTCTTCGGAGCGGAAGCGATGCTCGGTCTGGGAGCCGTTCTGGATGTTGCGCAGCTTCGTCTGGACCATGGCCTTCCACCGTCCCGGGGTGATGAGCTGCATTTCCATCACCCGGTAGAGGGTGCCGTCCATGATGATGATCATGCCTTTGCGGATATTGGTCGCGTCGATCATTGGGTCCTCCGAAGGATGGGGCGCCGAAGCGTCCGTCAAGCGGCCTATTCTACCACATGCGCCAAAGACATGCATGGTGGCACCTCGGCGCCGCAGACTCCGCTCCCTGCCGCTCCTCCGGGCCTCGCCCCTGCGCGTTCGCCCAAATCGCTGGAGCACGGCCGGGGTGCGATTTGCTTTCACCGCCGTTTTCCATAATATAGGAGTCTCAAGAGGAATCGAGATGCACAAAACCTGCCTCATATTGGCGCTGATCCTGGCGCTTGGGCTCGTCGAGGGCTGCAAGGCCGCTCCGGAGGGGAACATGGTCGACCTGATACTGCTCAACGGCAAGGTCTGGACGGGAGTGGCCGCGCGGCCCTGGGCCGAAGCGGTGGCCGTCCGCGAGGGCAAGATCTTCGCGACGGGCAAGACGTCCGAGCTGCGGAAGCTCGCCGGCGCCGGGACGAAGCTCGTCGACCTCGGGGGGTCGCTCGTTCTTCCCGGCTTCATCGACAGCCACACCCATTTCCTGGCCGGAGGATTCGCCCTGAAGAGCATTCAGCTCCGTGACGCCAAGGACCGAGCGGACTTCATCGCCCGCATCGCGGCCAAGGCCCGGGAGCTCGGACCGGGCCGCTGGATCCTGAACGGCGATTGGGACCATCAGCAGCTCACGCCCGTCGAGCTGCCGCGCAGGGATTGGATCGACGCCGTGACGCCGGACAATCCCGTCTGCGTCAACCGCCTCGACGGGCACATGATCCTGGCCAACAGCCTGGCTCTCAAGCTGGCGGGCGTCACCAGGGATACCCCGGTCCCGCCCGGCGGCGAGATCGAGAAGGATCCGGCGACGGGCGAGCCGACGGGGATCCTCAAGGACGAGGCCATGGGTCTCGTCTACGCCAAGATCCCCGATCCGACCTTCGACGAAAAGCTCGAGGCCGCGGAGGCCTCGAGCCGCCACGCCGCGGAGCACGGCGTCACGTCGGTCAACGAGATGGCCGACGCCTCGAGCCTGGAGGTCTTCCAGGAGCTGGCCCGGCGCGGCCGCCTGACGACCCGCGTCCACGTCTACATCCCGATCAGCGAAGTCGAGACCCTCGCCCGCCTCAAGCTGAAATCGCCGTTCGGCGGCCCCCTTCTCACGCTGGCCGGCCTCAAGGGTTTCATGGACGGCTCGCTCGGCTCGGCGACGGCCTATTTCTTCGAGCCCTACACGGACGATCCGAAAACCTCGGGCCTTCTCAACGGCCAGATGTTCCCGGAAGGGATCATGGAGAAGCGGATCCTCGAGGCCGACCGGGCCGGGCTCCAGCTGGCCATCCACGCCATCGGCGACCGGGCCAACAGCCTGCTGCTCGACATGATCGAGAAGGCCGTCGCCGCCAACGGCCCGCGGGACCGGCGCTGGAGGGTCGAGCACGCCCAGCACCTGAGGCCGGCCGATATCGTCCGGTTCGGCAAGCTCGGACTCGTGGCCTCCGTCCAGCCGTACCACGCCATCGACGACGGCCGCTGGGCCGAGCAGAAGATCGGTCCCGAACGCGTCAAGACGACCTATCCCTTCGAATCGCTGCGCCGGGCCGGGGCGGTCCTGGCCTTCGGCTCGGACTGGACCGTCGCGCCGCTCGACCCCATCCTCGGCATCTATGCCGCGGTGACCCGCCGGACGCTCGATGGGAAGAACCCCGGCGGCTGGGTCCCGGACGAGAAGGTCTCGGTCGAAGAGGCCGTCCGGGCCTACACGGTGAACGGCGCCTGGGCCGAATTCGCCGAGGCGGCCAAAGGCTCGATCGAGGCCGGGAAGCTGGCCGACCTCGTCGTCCTCGACCGCGATATCTTCGCCGTGCCGCCCGAGGAGATCAGCCGGGCCAAGGTCCGGATGACCGTCCTCGACGGCCGGATCATCTACGGGAAAGATTGATGGCCGGAGGGCTGTTCGCCGCCGAGCCCGGGCGCATCGGCACGGATGAATCGGGCAAAGGGGACTATTTCGGTCCGCTCGTCATCGCCGCGTTCTTCATGCCCGAGGGCCAGGAGAACGTCCTCCGCGAGCTCGGGGTCAAGGACTCGAAGAGGACCTCGGACGCCCGCTGCCGCGAGATCGCCGGGACGCTCCGACGGGGCTATCCCTTCCACTCCGTCGTGGTGGTCGGGCCGGAGAAGTACAACGAGCTCTGGGCCAAGCTCCGCAACCTCAACCGGCTCCTGGCCTGGGGCCACGCCCGGGCCATCGAGAACATCCTCGAGCGCGTCCCGGCCGGCAAGGCGGTCACGGACCAGTTCGGCGACGAGCGCTTCGTCCGCAACGCCCTGCTCCAGAAGGGCCGCGAGATCGAGCTCGTCCAGATGCCCCGGGCCGAGGAGGACCCCGCGGTCGCGGCCGCCTCGATCCTGGCCAGAGCCGAATTCCTGACCAGGCTCCACGACCTGTCCGGGGACGTCGGGATCGAGCTGCCCAAGGGCGCCTCGGACCTGGTCGAGGCGGCGGCCGTGAAGCTTGTTCGCGCGAAGGGTCCCGGCATCCTCGACAAGGTCGCCAAGACGCATTTCAAAACGACCATCCGCGTCCTGGCCGCGGCGGGAGTGGCCAAGCTTGTTTAGGAGATGACGATGGCCGAAACGCGGCGGCTCTATTTCGATGACGCCTATCTTCTCGAATTTGAGGCCGAGGTCGTGACCCGGACCGAGCACGAGGGCCGGCCCGCCGTCGTGCTCGACCGGACGACGTTCTACCCCGAGTCGGGCGGCCAGCCTTGGGACAAGGGGACGCTCAACGGCGTCGAGGTCCTCGCGGTCGTCGATCTCGACGGAGCGATCCTCCACGTTTTGGGCTCGGAGATCGCGGCCGGAACGGTCCACGGAAAGATCGACCCGGCCACCCGGACCGATCACATGCAGCAGCACACCGGACAGCATGTCCTGTCCCAGGCCTTCTGGGAGATCCTCAAAGGCGAAACGCTGTCCTTCCACATGGGGCCGGACGTCTCGACGCTGGAGATCGGATTGAAGACGATCTCCGACTCCGACTGCGACCGGGTCGAGGACCGGGCCAACGCCGTCGTCCGGCAAAACCGGGAGGTCAAGACCTATTTCGTGCCCGAGGAAAGGATCGCCGAGGTCCCGCTGAGGAGGCCGCCCAAGAAGCAGGGTCTCCTCCGGGTCGTCGAGGTCGACGGGTTCGATTACTCGGCCTGCGGCGGGACGCACGTCGGGCGGACGGGCGAGATCGGCCTGATCAAGCTCGGGGGGATCGAGAAGATCCGGGGCAATCTCCGCTTCGGCTTTCTGTGCGGCGGGAGAGCCCTGCGCGATTATCGGGCCGAAGACCGGGCGGTCCGCAAGCTGGCCGCCGCGTTCTCCTGCCCTGTGGCGGAGATCGCCGGCCAGGTCGAGAAGCTCCTGACCGAGGCCAGGGCCTCCAAAAAGAGGACCCGCTGGCTCAACGAGCGTCTGGCCGCCTTCGAGTCCCAGGAGGTCGTTCGCACGGCCTCCGGCGGCGTCATCGCCGGCGTCCTCGAGGACAGAACACCGGAGGAGGCCCGGTTCCTGGCCCTCAACATCACCAAGAGAGGCGATTTCGCCGTGGTCTACGGCGCGGCCGACGAAAGCCAGGACCACCTGATCCTGGCCCGATCCGAAGGGCTCAAGGCCGACCTGCGGCAGATCGTCCCGGTCGTCGCGGCCGTCGTTCCGGTCAAGGGCGGAGGCGGCCCGTCCCTCGTCGAGCTGGTCACGGCGGACAAGGGCAGGTTGAAGGAGGCCGTCGACGCCGCCGCGGCTTGGCTCCGGGAGAACGAGGAAAAACTCAAAGCCTGACGCGGGCGATGAAGAACATCCTGGTCGTCGGCAGCTCCAACACGGATATGGTCATCCGGGTGCCCCGAATCCCGCGGCCCGGAGAGACGATCCTGGGCGGTCCGTTCGTCATGGCTGCGGGCGGCAAGGGGGCGAACCAGGCCGTGGCCGCGGCCCGGGCCGGGGGCCGCGTGACTTTTGTCGCCCGTGTCGGCGACGACGTCTTCGGGGAGCGGGCTCTGACGAATTTCGAGGCCGACGGCCTCGAAACCCGGTTCATCGTCCGGACGCCCGGCTCTTCCTCCGGTGTCGCCCTGATCAGCGTGGACGCGTGCGGGGAGAACAGCATCTCCGTCGCCTCCGGGGCCAACGCGCGCCTCTCCGTCGAAGATATCGTCCGGGCGGAAGCCGCATTCGCCGCGGCGGATATCGTCCTTCTCCAGCTCGAATCTCCGCCCGAGACCGTCGAGGCGGCCGCGCGGAAGGCGGGGGAGAGGGGTGTCCCGGTCGTGCTCAACCCGGCCCCGGCCGGTCCGCTCGAAGACCGGCTCCTTCGACGCGTCGCCGTTCTGACGCCCAACGAGCACGAGGCGGAGATCCTGACCGGCGTCACTGTCGCGGACGAGCGAGGCGGGCACGAAGCAGCCGTCCGGCTGCGGGCCCGCGGCCCGGCCACCGTCGTCATCACGCGGGGCGGACGGGGAGTTTACGCGTCAGCTTCGGAATTCGAGGGCCTGATCCCCGCGTTCAAGGTCGATCCCGTCGACACGACGGCCGCGGGCGACGTTTTCAACGGGGCGCTGGCTGTGGCGCTGGCCGAGAAGGCCTCACTCCTCGACGCTCTGCGCTTCGCCCAGGCCGCCGCGGCGATCTCCGTCACCCGGCTCGGCGCCCAGCTCTCGGCCCCGACACGCGCGGAGATCGACGCGTTCCTGGCGGATCGATAAACGAACGGGCCCCCGGCTATTCGTAGCGCAGGGATTCGATGGGATCCATGTGCGCCGCCTTCTGGGCGGGGAAGATGCCGAAGAACAGGCCGATCGCGGCCGAGACCGAAAGGCCGAGTACGACCGACCAGGGCGAGACCGTGGCCGGGAGGGGCGTGGCCGCATTGACGATGAGGGCGATGCCGAAGCCGGCCAGGACGCCCATGATCCCGCCGACCCCTGTCAGGAAAACGGCCTCGATCAGGAACTGCTTCATGATGTCGCCGGACCTCGCGCCGATGGCCTTGCGGATGCCGATCTCGCGGGTCCGCTCCTTGACCGAGACGAGCATGATGTTCATGACCCCGATGCCTCCGACGAGGAGGCCGATCGAGGAGATGACGATCATGACCAGGTAGGCCGCGCCGGTCAGCGAGTTGTAGAGGTCGACCATGGTGTCCTGGGTCATGACGGCGAAGTCGTTGGGCTTGCCGTAGGGGACCTTGCGCCGCTGGCGCAGGATGCCGGAGATCTGCTCGATCGTCTCGTCGAGCGTCCCCGACTGCCGGGGCGCGAGGATGATCTCCATGCCGTCCTTTTCGTAGCGGTAATACTTCATCAGCGTGGTGATGGGCAGGCCGACGAAGTTGTCCCGGCTCTGGCCGAACATCTGGCCCCGCTTGGCCAGGACGCCGACGACGGTGAAGGCCTCGGGGCCGACGCGGATCTCCTTGCCGATCGGGTTGGTGGTCGGGAAGAGGGTGTCGGCGAGCTCCGACCCCAGGACGCAGACCCTGGAGCTTCGGGAGACCTCCGTCTCCGTGACGAACCGGCCCAGCCGCGGCAGGTAGAGGGACATGACCACGGGCCATTTGTCGTTCATGCCGATGACCATGGCGGTGTCGCTCTTGGCGTTCTGGTATTTGACTTCGATCGCTTCGAACGGGCTGACGTAGATGTCGACCGCCACCGCCCGGACGAGGGAGGCCCCCTTTTCGAGGGCCTGGACGTCCTCGAAGGTCAGATCCTTGCGCGTCCGCTGCTCCTCGGACATCCGTCCCATCTGGACGTTCTCGTTCTTGGTGACGATGATGATGTCGGACCCGGCCGACTGGAGCTCGGACAGGAAGCTCTTATTGAGCCCCTGGATGATCGAGACCATGCCGATGACGGTCATGACGCCGATGACGATGCCGAGGATGGTCAGGAACGAGCGGAGCTTGTGCGACCGCAGGGAATCGATGGCCATGCGGAAGACTTCACGGAAGATCTGGAGCCTCAGGTTCATTGTTCCGCCCTCAGGGCCTCGACCGGGTCGAGCTTGGCCGCCCGGTTGGCCGGGTAGATGCCGAAGAACAGGCCGATCGACCAGGACATGACCATGGCCAGGATGATCGAGGCGGGTTCGACGCTCGAGGGCATGGACGTCGCGGCCGAGACGATCCGGGCCACGAGGAATCCGAGAACGATGCCGATGAACCCGCCGAGCGCGGAGATGACCGACGACTCGATGAGGAACTGATAGAGGATGTCCCGCCGCCGGGCGCCCAGGGCCATGCGGATGCCGATCTCCTTCTTCCGCTCGGAGACCGAGACGAACATGATGTTCATGATGACGATGCCCCCGACGATGAGGGCGATCGAGGACACGGCGATCATCGCGAAATAGATGCCCGACGTGGCCGTCTTGTAGAACTGGATGAAGGTCTCCGACGTGGCGAAGGAGAAGTCGTCGGGGTCGTTGTAGCCGCGCTTCCGCCAGGACCGCAGGACCGTCCGGACCTGGTCCTGGGCCAGGGCCATCTCCTCCTGGGAATTCGTGTGGATGTTGATGCTGATCGAGCGCCGCGAGCCATAGACCTTCATGAAGGTCGTGATCGGGATGCGGACGTAGTTGTCCTGGCTGAAGCCCAGGATCTTGCCCTTCTTCTTGCCCACGCCGACCACCTGGAAGTTCCGGCTGCCGACCTTGAGCCAGCGGCCGAGCGGGTCGAGCGCGCCGAAGACCTTCTCGGCGATGTCGGACCCGATGACGCAGACGAGGCGGGAGTTGGTCTCGTCCTGGCTCTGGAGGTGGCGGCCGCTGGTGAGCTCGACGACCGAGCCGATCTCGTGGTCGAGGTAAGTCACGCCGCGGATATCCGTCTCCTTGAGGAACTGGCTGCCGTATTTGACGGTCGCCTGGGTCGAGGTCGAGGCGCCGATAAGCTCGCAGGCCGGGCAGTTGGCCCTGATGAGATCGCGCTCGACGAGGGTGATGTCCTTCCGCTTCATCTGCTCGCGGAATTCCTTGAGGGACGTTCCCATCATGGAGAACTTCTGGACGGAGAAATCGTTGGCCCCGAAGAAGGACATCTTCGTGTAGACATAGTTATTCAGGCCCTGGATGACCGAGACGACGGCGATGATCGTCAGGACCCCGATGATGATGCCGAGCAGGGTCAGGAACGTGCGCAGCTTGTTGGACCGCAGCGAGACGATGGCCATCCTCAACGATTCTCCGACCTGCAATTTAGCCATGGATAATCCTTCGTCTATTCTACCCTATGTATACGAATCCCCGAAGTTATGGTTTATAATCGGGTCGCCATGATGATGCGGCTGAATAAGTTTTTGGCGCACGCCGGGGTGTGCTCGCGGCGCGAGGCCGACCGCTGGATCGCCGAAGGGCGGGTCACGGTCAACGGCGGGATCGTCCTGGAGCTCGGCGAAAAGATCGATCCGGCCAATGACCGGGTCGTGGCCGGGGGGAAGCCGGTCCGGGGCGAGGAGGAGCGTCAGGTCTACATCCTTCTCAATAAGCCGGCCGGCCGCGTCGTCAGCGTCAAGGATCCGTTCGGGCGGCCGACGGTCATGGACCTGCTCACGCATCTCGCCGCCCGGGTCTATCCCGTCGGGCGGCTCGACCTCGAGACCGAAGGCGCCCTGCTCCTCACGAACGACGGCGACCTGGCCCTCAAGCTGACCCACCCGCGCTACGGCGTGACCAAGTCGTACGAGGTCCGCGTCGAGGGCGACCCGAGGGAGGAGGACCTGGACAAGATCCGCCACGGGATCTTCCTCGAAGGCCGCAAGTCGGCCCCGGCCCGGATCCTGGTCCTGCGGCGCAGCCATCGCCACACCAGCCTGAAGGTGGAAATCCACGAGGGCCGGAAGCGGGAGATCCGCAAGCTGTTCGAAGCGGTGGGCTATCCGGTCGAGGCCCTCGTGCGCGTCGATTTCGCCGGCCTCGGCCTCGAGGGCCTCAAGCCCGGCCAATGGCGGTATCTCAAGACCGCGGAGGTCCAGCGGCTGAAAAAGCTCGTCGGCCCCCGGGACCGGCCGCCGGCTACTTCTTCGGCCCTTCCGCCGCGCCCTCGCCCTTCTCGCCGGGGGCGCTGAAGTCCTTCAGGCCCTGGGCCAGCCTCTGGAGCTCCCGGTCGACCAGGCCGTGGACCGTGCCGTCGGGGTACTCGCCGGACGCGTCGGGCGCTCCCGCTTCGACGCCCGTCAGGATCTCGATCCCCTCGTCGATCGACTTGACGGGATAGACGTGGAACTTTCCGTCCTTGACCGCGGCCACGACATCGAACCGGAGCATCAGATTCTGGACGTTCTGGTAGGGGATGACCACGCCCTGGGTCCCCGTCAGGCCCTTGGCCTTGCAGACCTCGAAGAAGCCCTCGATCTTCTCGTTGACCCCGCCGATCGGCTGGATCTCGCCCCTCTGGTTGAGCGACCCGGTGACGGCGAGGTCCTGGCGAAGGGGCAGGCCGGAGAGGCTCGACAGGATGGCATAAACCTCGGTCGAGGAAGCGCTGTCGCCGTCGACGCCGCCGTAGGATTGTTCGAAGGCCAGCGAGGCGGTCAGGGACATCGGCCGCTTGGAGGCGTACCGTCCGCGCAGATAGCCGCCGAGGATGAGGACGCCCTTGTTGTGCGTCGGGCCGCTCATGTCGGCCTCGCGCTCGATGTTGATGACCCCGCCCCGGCCCATGCCCGTCCGGGCGGTGATGCGGGCCGGCTTGCCGAACATGAACTGGCCCATATCGTAGACCGACAGGCCGTTGACCTGCCCGACGACGGCGCCCGCCGTGTCGATGAGGATCGTCCCCTCTTCGATCATCTCCTGGATCTTGCCCTCGATCAGGCTGACCCGGTCGAACCGTTCGGCGATGGCCTTCTCGACGTCCTCCCGTCCGACGGACGTTTTCCCGGCCTTGCCGGCCCAGTAGCTCGACTCCCTGATGACGTCGGCGATGATGTGGAACCGCGTCGACAGCTTCTTCTGGCGGCCGGCGATGCGGGTGGAGTATTCGATGAGGGCGGCGATGCCGTCCTTGTCGAACGGCAGCAGGCCGTCGTCGTCGCAGATCTTCTTGATGAACCGGACGTAGTCGCCGATGGCCTCGTCGCCCTTCTCCATTTCCGAGTCGAACTCGGCCTTGATCTTGAAGATCTTCTTGAAGTCCTCGTCCTGGAAGAAGAGGAGGTTGTAGATGTAGGAGTCGCCGATCATGACCACCTTGACGTCGGCCTTGATGGGCTCCGGCTTGAGGCGGGCGCTGGTGAACAGGTACATCTGGAGATAGTTCTGGATCTCGAAGATCTGGTTGCGCAGGGTCCGCTTGAGGACGGGCCAGACCCCCGGCTCGACGAGAGCGTCCAGGGCGTTGATGACGAGGTAGCCGCCGTTGGCCTTCAGGAAGGAGCCGGCCTTGATCATGGTGAAGTCCGTCTGGCTCATCCCGATCCGCGTCATGGTCGACTCGATCGAGCCGAAGAGGTTGACGTAGTTGGGGTTCGTCTCCATGATCACCGGCGCGCCGTGCTTGTCCGAGTTGTCGACGAGGAGGTTGACCCGGTATTCGAGGAAGTCCTCCGGCGCTTCCTTGTCCTCCTTCTTCTGGTTCTTGAAGGCCTCGAGGGAATTGGCCAGGGACTTCTCGACCTCGTCGAGGTAGGCGCCGATCTCGGGGGTACTGAACTTCTCCCGGACCTCGTCGATGGCGTTCTTGATGACGGGCGTGATCGACTCCTCGTCCCAGCCCCGGAGCAGGTTCCGCGTCTCCTCGTCGATCTCCTTGAGGCTCTCGAAGACGTCCTCGAGCTTCGAGGTCAGCTTCTCGTACTTCTCTCGGAGGGCCTCCAGGGTCTCTTTGGCGAACTTTTTCTCCTTGACCAGGGCTTCGAGCCGGGCGAACGGAACGGGCTGGCCGTCGATGACGGGGATGAGGTCGGGGCGGCTGAACAGGCCCATCTGGACCTGGATGACGGAAAAGCCCTGTTCGGACACCTCCTCCTCGAATTTCTGGAGGAGCTCCCGCTGCTTCTTTTGCTGGGACTCGATGACGGCGTCCCGCTTTTCGGTGTAATACGGGCTCTTCAGGAGGTGGGGGACGTTGGTCCTCAGCAGGTCGATCAGCTTCGACATCGAATCGCTGAACTCTTTGCCCCGGCCCGCCGGCAGCATGATCAGAACGGGCTCGTCCGGGTACTTGAAATTGTTGACGTAGAGGATGTCGTCGGGCGTCTTTTCGCCTTTTTCGAGCTGGTCGAGCAGCTGGGTGATCGTCGTCGTCCGGCCGGTGCCGACCATGCCGGTGATGAAGATGTTGTAGCCGAGGCTCTTGATGTCGAGCCCCGTCTGGATGGCCCTCAGGGCCCGCTCCTGGCCGATGATCTCCTGGCAGGCCGGGGCCTCATCGCTGGATTCGACGGGGACGAGATCGGGGCAGCAGTTCCAGCGCAGCTGGTCCGGGGAAAGCTCGGGGAATCCGCTCTTCGTTCTCATGGGCCCACTCCTTGGCTCCAAACTATCATATTCACCCCGATTCCTCAAGGCGACGGGGGATCGTGGACCGGATGCGGTTTTTGATGAATTGCGGCCCGACATCTGCTAGAATAAGGCCGCTCGGATCCCCGGCAAACCATTCGCAATGGAGGGCATGACGACCATGAAAATCCATCAAGGCAAGCTCCAGGCCAAGGGCCTCCGGATCGCGATCGTGCTCAGCCGCTTCAACAGCTTCATCTCCGAGCGGCTGCTCGAAGGGGCCCTGGAGGCCCTCCAGAAGATGGGGGCCCAGGAAACCGACCTGACCGTCTACAAGGTGCCGGGCTCGTTCGAGGTCCCGCTCGTGGCCAAGAAGATCGCCAAGGCCAAGGCGGCCGACGGCATCCTCTGTATCGGCGCCCTCATCCGCGGCGACACCCCCCATTTCGACTTTCTCAGCGCCGAAGTGACCAAGGGGCTGGCCCAGATCGCCATGGACGACGGCGTCCCCGTCTCCTTCGGCATCCTGACCGTGGACACGGTCGAGCAGGGCATCGAACGGGCCGGGACCAAGGCCGGGAACAAAGGCTATGACGCGGCCTTCTCGCTCGTCGAGACCCTGACCATGCTCAAGGAGGCGGGCCTCCGCTGAGCGGCGACCGGCTCGAGCCATGGGACAACGCCGCAAGGCGCGGGAGTGCGCCCTCCAGATCCTGTTCCAGCTCGAGTTCAATTCCGCCGATCCCAAGGACCTCATCAAGGTCTACTGGGAGCACCAGAAGGCCTCGCGCGACGTCCGCGAGTACGGCACCTGGATCGTCGAAACGATGCTCGCTCACGCCAAGGCCATCGACGCGGCCATCCAGACGGCCTCGAAGAACTGGCGTCTGGCCCGGATGGCCGTGGTCGACCGGAACATCCTGAGGATCGCCGTCTGCGAGCTCCTCTACGGGCGGACGCTCGTCCCGGCGATCGTGATGGACGAGGCGATCGAGATCGCCAAGCGCTACAGCGGCGAGGAGTCGGCCGTGTTCGTCAACGGCGTCCTCGACGCGGTCGTCCGGAGCCTCGGGGCCCCGGCGGCCAAGGCCGATGAGCCGGCCGAAGAGGGCAAGCATGAGCACTAAAGACGATGCCGCCGAGCTCGACCAGGACGTCGCCCGGCGCGAGAAATACCGCAAGCTCCGGGAAGCGGGCGTCCCGCTCTTCCCCTACACGTCGGCCCGGACGCACGAGGTCGGGGAGATCATCGAGGCCTTCGCCGGCCTGACCCCGGCCGAGCTCGAGGACAAGAAGCCGGCCGTCGTCGTCCCCGGCCGGATCATGTCCATCCGCCGGATGGGCAAGGCGACCTTTTTCAACATCTCCGACGGACGGCGGCAGCTCCAGGCCTACATCCGCGCCGATAAGGCCGGCGCCCAGGCTTACGAGCTGTTCGCCCTCTATGACGTCGGCGACGTCGTCTCCGTCTCCGGCACGCTCTTCAAGACCCGCACGGGCGAGCTGACCGTCCTCTGCGACGCCGTCACCTTCCTGGCCAAGTGCCTCCACCCGCTGCCCGAGAAGTGGCACGGCCTCCAGGACATCGAGCTCCGCTACCGCCAGCGCTACCTCGACCTGATCATGAATCCGGAGGTCGGCGAGGTCTTCCGCCTGCGCGGGGCCATCGTCGCCTACATCCGGAAGTTCTTCGACCGCCGCGGCTACCTCGAGGTCGAGACGCCGATGATGCACCCCATCCCCGGCGGCGCCCTGGCCCGGCCGTTCAAGACGTTCCACAACGCCCTCGGGATCGATCTCTACCTCCGCATCGCCCCGGAGCTCTATCTCAAGCGCCTGACCGTCGGCGGCCTGCCCCGGGTCTTCGAGATCAACCGGAGCTTCCGCAACGAGGGCATCGACGCCCAGCACAATCCCGAGTTCACCATGCTCGAGTTCTACGAGGCGTACAAGGACTATTACGACATGATGGACATGACCGAGGAGCTGCTGACGGGCCTGGCCACGGACCTTCTCGGCAAGGAGGAGGTGCCTTACGGCGAGCACACGATCTCCTTCAAGCGGCCCTACAAGCGGCTCAAGTTCCTCGACGCCTGCGTCCATTACAGCGGCCTGGCCCCCAGCCGCTTCGACGACCCCAAGGGCCTCATCGAGTTCGCGGCCGGGCTGGCCCCGGACAAGAAGCCGCAGACCTACGGCAAGGCCCTGGACGTCATCTTCGACCGCTTCGTCAAGGACCGCATCGTCCAGCCGACCTTCATCACCAACCCGCCCCGGGAGATCTCGCCCCTGGCCAAGACCTCGCGCGACAATCCGGAGGAAGCCGAGCGTTTCGAGCTCCTCGTCGCCGGGATGGAGCTGGCCAACGCCTTCTCCGAGCTGACCGACCCGGCGGAACAGCGGGCCCGGTTCGAGGAGCAGGCCCAGGAAAGACGCCGGGGGGACGAGGAATCGCACGCCCTCGATATGGATTACGTCGAGGCCCTCGAGTACGGCCTGCCGCCGACCGGCGGGGAGGGCATCGGCATCGACCGGCTGACCATGATCCTGGCCAACCGGAAGACGATCCGCGAGGTGGTGCTCTTCCCCTTGCTGAGGCCGCGATAGGCTCATGAGCTTCGAGCTGTTCGTCGCCCGGCGCTACCTCACGACGCGGAGAAAACAGGCCTTCGTCTCCGTCATCACCCTGATCTCCGTCGTCGGCGTGGCCATCGGCGTGGCCGCCCTGGTCATCGCCATCGCCCTCATCACCGGCTTCCAGGGCGACGTCCAGGCCAAGATCCTCGGCGCGACCTCCCACGTCATGGTCTCGGACCTCGGCGGCCGGGGTCTCGAGGGCTACGAGGGGATGATCGAGAAGCTCCGGGCCATCCCGGGCGTCGAGTCGGCCTCGCCGGTCGTCTACAATACCGTGCTCATCACCGGGGCGGGGGAGAGCTCGGGCGCCCTGGTCAAGGGCATCGATTTCGAAAAAGAGCGGCCGGGCTCGGCTTGGCTCCAGAGGCTCGAGGCCGGCGAGATCCCCAGGGCCGGCGGGACGCGCGACGGGCTCCTTCTCGGCCGCGAGCTGGCTCTGCGCATCGGCGCCCAGGTCGGCGACGTCGTCAGCATCATCACGGCCTCCTCGACCCTGAGCCCGATGGGCCTCCTGCCGAAAAGGAAGACGTTCGAGGTCTCGGGGATCTTCAATACCGGGCTCTACGAGTTCGACAGCTCCACGGTCCTCGTCGCCATCGGCGTCGCCCAGAGGCTCTTCGGCCTCGAGGGGCGGGCCAGCTACATCCAGGTCAAGCTCAAGAACATCTTCGACGCGCCCCGGATCGGGGAGGAGATCAAAAAGTCCCTGGGACCGGTCGTTTACATCACGACGTGGATGGAGCTCAACAAGTCCCTCTTTTCGGCCCTGAAGCTCGAGAAGAACATTCTTTTCCTGACCATCACCCTGATCGTCGTCGTCGCCGCCCTGAACATCATCGCCAGCCTCATCCTCATGGTCATGGAGAAGACGCGCGACATCGGCATCCTCATGGCCATCGGCGCGACCCCCCAGATGGTCAACAGGATCTTCTTCTACCAGGGCGCGCTCATCGGCGTCATCGGGACGGCCCTCGGCAGCCTTCTCGGCCTCGCTTGGTGCGCCCTGGCCAATGCCTTCGAGCTCATCAAGATCCCCGTCGATATCTACCAGATCTCCTATGTCCCGTTCCGGATGAGGCCGCTCGACCTCGCCCTGATCGTCGGGGTCGCCCTCCTCATCTGCTTCGTCTCGACCCTCTTCCCGGCCCGCCGCGCGGCCAAGGTGGACCCCGTGGTGGCGTTGAAATATGAGTGACCGCGTTCTCGTCGCCGAAGGCCTGGGGAAGACCTACCCCCTGCCCAAGGGCGAGCTCCGGGTCTTCGAGGGGCTCGATTTCGAGCTCAAGAGGGGCGAACTCGCGGCCGTCATGGGCGCCTCGGGCGTGGGCAAGACGACCCTCCTCAACCTCCTCGGGGGGCTCGACCGGCCGACCGAAGGTCGCGTCCAGCTCGACGGCGAGGACCTCTTTGCCGGCACCGACCGGGAAGTGGCCTCGATCCGGAACCGCAAGATCGGCTTTGTCTTCCAGGTTTTCCACCTGCTGCCCGAGTTCACGGCCCTCGAGAACGTCAGCTTCCCGCTGATGATCGGCGGCGCGCCGCGCAAGGAGGCCTTCCGCCGGGCCGCGGCGATGCTCAAGGAGGTCGGTCTCGAGGACAAGGCGCCTTCGAGGCCGGGCCAGCTGTCGGGCGGCGAGCAGCAGCGGGTGGCCATCGCCCGCTCCCTGGTCAACAATCCCTGCCTTCTCCTGGCCGACGAGCCGACCGGCAACCTCGACTGGAAGACGGGGGAGCGGGTCCTCCGCCTGGTCCTCGACCTCCATGAGCGGAAGGGGCTGTCCTCGATCCTGGTCACCCACAACGAAAAGATCGCCCGCTACTGCCACAAGGTCTACATGATGGAAGCGGGGACGATGAAACTCCTGGCCGCTCTCCCGAGTTAAGACCAGTGGGCGGCCCTGCGGGCCGGCCGCCGAGGCGGGTTTTGACCGTCCCGGCATGATATGGTATATATAGAAAGATATTGGACATGAGAAAGATCGCCCTCACCCTCGGACTCCTGGCTCTCCTCGTTCTCCCCGGCGTTCTGGCCGCCCAGGATATCGTGGAGAAGGTCGAGATCGTCGGCAACGAACGCGTGACCACCGAGACGGTCCTGTACTATCTGACCGTCCGGGAGGGGGACCTCTACAGCCCCGACCAGTTCCGCCGGGATTTCCGGGTCCTCTGGTCGACGGGCTTTTTCTCGGACGTCAAGTTCGAGGAATCGCAGGGCGCGCGGGGCAAGATCGTCAGGATCGTGGTCGAGGAGAACCCCGTCGTTCGGGCCGTAACCTACAAGACGGGAAAGAAGGTCAAAGAAAAGGACATCGTCGACAAGCTCAAGGAGAAGGACCAGGCCATCCTGCCTTATTCCTATTACAGCCCCTCCAAGGTCCAGCGCATCAAGGGCACCATCACCGACCTGCTCGCCGAAAAGGGCCTCCTGGCCTCGAAGATCGACGTCGAGACCGTCAAGCAGGGAAAGAACGAAGTGGACGTCCAGGTCCGGATCGACGAGGGGCCCAAGCTCCGGGTCGGCGACGTCGTCTTCGACGGCGGCACCAAGGTCCCGGCCAGCACTCTCAAGTGGTCGATGAAGGACAACCGCCCGCACAGCCTCTTCAACCTGATCGCCGGCAAGGACGTCTACAAGGAGAACAAGATCGAGGCGGACGTCGAGGGCATCAAGAAGAAATACCAGGAGCTCGGCTACATGGAGGCCTCCGTCGGCCAGCCGCGAACCGAGGAGTTCGTCAGGCGGTCGGCCCTGTTCAAGAAGCAAAAGATGATCCGGCTCGTCTTCCCGGTCAACCCGGGCTATCTCTACCGGACCGGCGAGGTCAAGATCGAGGGCAGCAAGGCCCTGAACGTGAAGAACCTGAGGGCCATGGTCGGGCTTGAGGCCGGGGAGATCTACAGCACCAAGGACCGGGAGAAGAGCGTCGACGACATGGGCAAGATCTTCCGCGATTTCGGCTACGTCTACGCCCAGATCATCCCGATCGAGAACCTCGACCCCAAGAACAAGATCGTCAATGTGACCTTCAACATCACCGAAGGGGAAGTCGCTTACCTCAACCGGCTCGAGTTCCGGGGCAACATCTACACCAAGGACAAGGTCATCCGCCGGGAGATGGTCATGCGCGAGGGGGACCGCTTCAGCTTCAGCATGTTCAAGAACAGCATTCTCCGGATCAAGCAGCTCGGCCTCGTCGACCTCGATAAGGACCCCGACATCAAGCCGAACCCGGATGACCCGACCAAGATGGACGTCCAGGTCAACGTCAAGGAGATGCAGCGCAACAACATCCAGTTTACCGCCGGTTACAGCGGCTACGAGGGGACCTTCGTGGCCTTCAGTTATTCGACGGTCAACTTCCTCGGGGCGGGCGAGACGCTGGACCTGAGCATTCAGCAGGGCAAGCTGGTCAAGAACTACTCGGTCGGGTTCTCCGAGCCGTACCTCTTCGACAAGCCCATCACCGCGGGCTTCAACGTCTACGACCGGAAGACCGACTACACCACGTACGGCCTCTACAAGCAGAATACGCAGGGCATCGACCTTAGCCTCGGGACCCGGCTCTTCGAGTACTGGAGGGCCTCGATGACCTACACGATCCAGCGGATCGAGATGAGCTATCCCGAGGGGTCCGTGTACGCGAGCTACTACGGCCAGTCCGGCAAGTACTATGAAAGCTCCATCACCCCGATGCTCTGGCGGTCGACGGTCGACAGCCCCCTGACGCCGACCCGCGGGACGTCCTATTCGATCAGCTTCAAGTACGCCGGCAGCTTCCTCGGCGGCGAGATCGACATGATCAAGCCCCAGTTCGAGGCCACCTATTACCACCCGATCCTGGGCCGGGGACCCAAGGCCCACGTCATCGGGCTCCACGCCCAGTACCAGTTCGTCCGGGCCCTGCACGGCACCCTGATCCCCTATTGGGAGAAGTTCTTCCTCGGCGGCGAGCGTTCCATCCGGGGCTACGAGGTCTATTCGATCGGGCCGAGGGACAGCAACGGCTACCAGATCGGCGGCGACAAGGCTTTCGTCGTCAACGCCGAGTACATCATCCCCGTCGGCGGCCCGCTCTACGCCATCTTCTTCTATGACCGGGGGAACTCCGTGGCGTATGGGTCCTCCCTGGCCTGGAAAGACATGTACTCGTCGATGGGCATCGAAGCCCGTTTGTTCATCCCCGCGCTGCGGGTGCCCTTCCGGCTGATCTTCGCCTACAACAATAAAAAGATCCTGGCGACCGACGCGGATTTCGCGTTCCGTTTCGCCGTCGGCACGACGTTCTAGGGAGGTTTGGACCATGAGACACCACGTTCGACGCCTGGCGCTTTTCGCAGTCCTGGGCCTGACCGGTCTGGCCGGCCTGGCCCTCGCCCAGGAGGGCGGCAAGCTGGCCACCATCAACTCGCAGGAAGTTCTCGAGAAATCGGCCGAGGGCATGAGGGCCATCGCCCAGCTCCAGGCCGCCGACAAGAAGTTCGGCGACGAGATCGCGAAGATCGACGACCAGATCAAGCAGCTCCAGGGCCGTCTGACGGCCCAGCGCCTGACCCTGACCCCGGAGGCGGCGGCGGGCATTCAGGCCGATATCCAGAAGAGACAGACCGAGCGCCAGCGGGCGGTCGAGGATGCTTCCCGGTCCATGCAGGAGCTCCAGGCCACGACCCTCACGCGGATCCAGACCGACCTCATGCCCGTCATCGAGCAGGTCCGGAAGGACAAGGGGCTCGACCTCATCTTCGACGTGGCCAAGCCGGGGATCGTATACTTCACCCCGACCCTGGACCTGACCGCGGAGGTCATCCGGCGCTATGACGCCACCAAGGCGGCGGCGCCGCCGGTCAAGAAGTAGCTCCGGGCGAGGCGGACCATGATCCCGACCGAACAGATCATGAAGTTCCTGCCCCACCGCTTCCCCTTCCTTCTCGTCGACCGCGTCATCGAGGTGGTGCCCAGGAAGTCCATCGTCGCCATCAAGAACGTCAGCTGCAACGAACAGTTCTTCCAGGGGCATTTCCCCGAATGGAAGATCATGCCCGGGGTCCTGATCATCGAGGCTCTGGCCCAGGCCGGCGCCGTTCTCTTCTTCAGCTCCATCCCCGATCCGGAGACGAAGTTCATCGTCCTGAGCAAGATCGACAGGGCCAAGCTCAAGAGGATGGTCGTTCCGGGTGACCAGCTCCGCCTGGAAGTCGAGTGGACGCGGAGCAAGGGCCGGATCCTGCAGATGAAAGGCAAGGCCTTCGTCGAGAGCGACCTGGCCGCCGAGGGGGAGATCTACGCTTCGATCCTGGACATCTCCGAGCTCAAGTCGCCGCTGCTTGACCGTTTGAGCGAGCGTCCCGGGGGGGGGGGGGTCGCCGCTCACTTCAGGGTGAAAAAGGCGTCGTCCAGGTTGGTGTTATAGGTGACGGCCGTGATGGTCATCCTCTGGGCGTCGGAGCCGTTCTGGACGATGCGGATCGAATAGGGGATCATGATGCCGCCGACCTTCTGGTAATTGGTCGAATACGTTTCGGAATCCACCTCGGCGCCGTTCTGGTCGAGGGTCCGCTCCACGGTTTTATAGGGCAGGGAGGTCTCCGGGTCGAGGAAGAAGGTGATCTTGTGGCCGTCGGCCAGTGTCTGCTCGAGGACGATATAATCCTTGCCCTCGATGGCCGCCTTGGGCTTCAAGGCATAGGTGACGCCATTCTTCTGCGGGCTGAGCAGGGCCTGGGTCGCTCCGGCCTGGCGACTGAACTCCTTGGCCATGAAATCGGGCATTTCCTCGGTCGCCCCGGACTGGGGATTCGTGTACCAGCCCTTCTGGCCGTCGAAGGCCTGGATGATGGTCATGTTGGCCTCGGCGATGGTGATGTCGGCGCGCACCTTGTTGGGTTCCTTCACATACATGGTTATGGGAGCGGTGATGCCGAATTGGATCATCTCCATGGTCCCGGACATCGTCGTGTCCTTGATCGACTCGAGGGCCTTGCGTCCGCCCATGGCCGCGATCATTTTATCGACGACGGCCATGGCGTCCTTGTTCACGGCCGCCGCCGGAGCTTGCCGGGCGTACCCGGCCACGGCGGCCAGTGTCGCCAGCAGGACTGCGCCGAGGATCGCCGTTCGCGTTTTTTTCATCGATGCCTCCTCAATGATTGTCGACTCGTCGAAGACGGAAAATAATTCTCAGCTCATTCTAGCCCAAAGTCATGCGTTTGCCAACCATCCGGATGGGCCGTTGCCGATAAGGTCCCGCTCCGGATCCGGCTGCGAAGCGTTGCCGGCTAGCCTCGGGAAAAGAACGGGTCTAGCCATTTCCAAAGAATCCATAGCGATAGTCAGTAAACACTTTATAATAATATATATACATAGATTTATCCGGACCATGCGCCAGAGACAATATGTAACGTTACAGGACAGCAATTATTTGTCAATTATATTATTATGCTTGACTTATGTGATTAATTTATGATATTATTGCTATGTTCAAATATAGGACATATTGTGTCTCTGGTGGCGGCCTGAATGTCATTCCGACTCGGACTTGTGACCTGCTCGAGCTTCGACCGCGAGGTCCAGGCCATCCAGGCATCCGCCGATTTCCATAACGTCCGTTTTCTTCCCCACCGCGTCAGCTGCGACCTGGCCGAGTCCGGGTGGCCGGGACTCGCCGGCGCCGTCGACTCCTGCCGCAAGGAAGGGCTGCGCGGTCGGCCTGGTCGGGGGCTATTGTCTGACCAGGCCCGCCAAGGAGCTCGGCCTCGAAGCGACCTGCCGCATCCAGCAGGAAAGCCAGTGCTTCGAGTGGGTCGCCGATAAGGGTCTCCTCGATCGGCTCCTCCGCGGCGGGGCGCTGCCGGTCCTCCCGGGATGGCTCAGGGACTGGGAGGAGCATCTGGAGGCCCGCTGGCCCTCCGACCACAAGTCCGCCCAAGCCTTCTTCCGCGCCGTCGCCCGAAAGGTCGTTCTGCTCGACACGGGCGTGTATCCCATGGCCGACCGCGAGCTGAAGTCCTTCAGCCGTTTTCTCCGCCTGCCCTGCGACATCCAGTCCGTGGGTCTGGATCACTTCCGGCTGGCCCTGAGCCGGTTCGTCCTTTCCTGGCGCGCGGACCTGCTCAAGACCGAGAACGCGGACCGCATGGCCGTCTTCGGCCAAAGGATCGGCGACATCACGCGGGTCGGCCGGCTTCTCGGCGCGGTGACGAACGTCAAGTCCATCGAGGATGCCCAGGCCGGCGTCCTGGAGCTCTTTCGCGTCATGCTCTCGCCCCAGGAGGCCGTCTACCATCCCCTCGAATCCTTCGCCGGCCAGCCCGGTCCCGAAGGCTCTCCCATGGACAGGATCATCGGGCTCAACGCGGACTACGCCTGGACCGACGACCGGACGACGGTCTTCCTCAAGGTCTTCCACGGCCGCGAGATCCTGGGTGTTCTCGAGCTCACCGGAATCGGAGGGTCCGGGCGGGGCGACCTCGACCTCGATCTTGCCCTGACCCTGGCCAGGATCTCCGGCCTCGCCCTGGCCGGCGTCCGGATGGACCTGTCGCTCGAGGCCATGCGCGAACGGGCCGCCAAGCGCCGAGGCCGCTCTGGCCGCGGGCGAAGACAAGATGACGCGCATCTTCAACTACCCTCTCGGACTCTACAGGACGACGCCCCAGGGGAAGATCCTCGATGCCTCGCCGACCCTGGCCAGGATGCTCGGTTACTCCGACGTCGAGGCCCTCAAGGCGGTCAGCTTCTGGGACCTCCACAGCGATCCCCGCGATCGGGAGAACAAAGAGGCCTTCCTCGACTCGACCTCCATGGTCGGGATCTTCGAATCCCAGCTCCGTCGGACCAACGGCACCCTCATCTGGGCCGAGGATTCCTGCCGCGCGGCCAAGGACCCTCTCGGACGGATCCTCTTCTATGACGGCGTCATCGAGGATATCACCGCGAAACGGAAGATGATCGACGAACACTCCTGGGTCGTCCACCTTCAGAACGCGGTCAGGGAGGTCTCCGAGCGTCTGCTCTCGCCGACGCCGATCGAGGAGATGTCGTCGCTCGTCCTGGACCAGGCGCGCCGGCTGACCTCGAGCGTCTCCGGCTTCGTCGGCCACCTCGATCAGGGGACGGGCGGCCTCATGCCGGCGGCCATGACCCCGGACGCCCGGGAAATGCTCGGCGTCCACCCCGAGGCGGCCGGGCACTTCCACGAGAACTCGGGCCTGTGGCGCTGGGTCCTCGAAGAACGGCGAGCCATCGTGACGACCATGCCGGGCCTGGATCCGCGCTACCGCGGCATGCCGGAGTGGCACCTGCCGGTCGGTCCGTTCATGGCCGTCCCGGCGATCATGTCGGGGGCGATCGTCGGGCTCATCGTCGTCGCCAACCCGGAGAACCCCTACCTCGAGAAGGATCTCAAGGCCGTCGAGCGCCTGGCCGATCTGTACGCGATCGCCGTGCAGCGGACCCGGACGGAGGACGCCCTGAGGGAGCTGTCGCTCGTCGACGATCTGACCAAGGCCTACAACCGCCGCGGCTTCCTGACCGTGGCCGAGCAGCAGATGAAGGTCGCCCACCGGACGAAGAAAGAGATGTCGCTCTTCTATGCCGACCTCGACGACCTCAAGAGGATCAACGACTCTTTCGGTCACGAAGAAGGCGACGCCGCGCTCATCGAGGCGGCGGGCATGCTGAAGGACGCCTTCCGCGATTCCGATATCGTGGCCCGTCTCGGCGGGGACGAATTCGCCGTCCTGGCGATCGACATCGCCGAGGCCAAGGTGTCCGCCCTCACCCGCCGCTTCCGGGAAAAGGTCCAGGCCCGCAACGCCCGGCCGGACTGCGCCTATCCGATCTCGTTCAGCCTGGGCATCTCCCGCTATGATCCCGACCGGCCCTGCACGCTTCAGGAGCTGCTCACCCAGGCCGACCGGCGGATGTACCAGGAGAAGACGTCGAAGAAGCGCGACGCGGCGGCCGCCTGACCGCCGGGCGGGGGGTCAATCCCTGAGGCCGTATTTCGCCAGCTTGTTGTAGAGCGTCGTCCGCGAGATCGACAGGATCTTGGCCGTCTGGCGCAGGTTCCCCTTGGTCACCTTCAGAAGATAGGCGATGTAGTCCTTTTCGAGATCGTTGAGCGTCGAGAGCTGGCCGCGGCCGGCGAAGGCGACCGCCCCTTCGGGCGGCACGTAATCGCGGAGGTACTTGGGCAGGTTGGCCAGGTCGACGAAATCCTTCTTGCAGAGCATGGCCGCGCTCTCCAGGACGTTGGCCAGCTCGCGGACGTTCCCGGGCCAGGCGTACTTGAGGAAGAGCTTCTGGACTTCGCGCGAGACGCCGTGCACGCTCTTCGAAAAATTCCGGCTCGCCTCCTGGAGGAAGTGGCGGACGAGCAGCGGGATGTCCTCGGGCCGCTCGCGGAGCGGCGGGAGCTCGATGACAACCTTGTTCAGGCGGTGGTAAAGATCCTCGCGAAAGGCCCCGGTCCGGACCATCTCGGCCAGGCCCTTGTTCGTGGCCGCCAGCACGCGGACATCGACCCCGGTGCTCTCGTTGGCGCCGAGGGGGCGGAATTCGTGGGCTTCGAGGACACGGAGGAGCTTGGCCTGCACGGCCACCGGGATCTCGGCGATCTCGTCCAGGAAGATCGTCCCGCCGTCGGCTTCCTCGAACAGGCCGCGCTTGTCCTTGTCGGCCCCCGTGAAGGCCCCTCTCTTGTAGCCGAAGAGCTCCGATTCGAAGAGGTTCTCGGGGATGGCGGCGCAGTCGCAGACGACGAGCGGCTTGTCGCCCGACGGGCTCTGGCCGTGGATGGCCCGGGCGACGACCTCCTTGCCCGTGCCGGTCTCGCCGGTGATGAGGACGCTCGAGAAGTACTTGGCGATGTTCTCGATCGTCCCGAAGATCTCGAGCATGGTCGGGTTCCGGCTGACGAGGCCCTGGAAGACGTACTTCCGTTCGAGCTTCTTCTCGAGGTGCAGGGTTTCGCGGCGCAGATCGCCTTTGCGCGAGATGCGGCGGAGGATGTCGCCGAGGAAGTCGCGCTCGTAGGGCTTGGGCACGAAGTCGGTCGCCCCGGCGCGGACGAGGTCGAGCACGGCCTCGCGGCCGATGGGCTGGCCGCCGACGAGGACGTCGACCAGGGCGTCGGCCTTTTTGATCTTCTTCATGATCACGAGCCCGGGCGCGAGCGAATCGCCGCAGTCGACGAGAACGACCCGGATGCCGTTCTCCCGGATGACGTCGAGGTATTCGTCGTCCGTCTGGGAGAAAAAGACGTTGAAGTCGACGGCCACCGGGGCCTTCTTGACGGTTTCGTAGAGCGAGAAGTCGTCGGAGATGATCAGCAGGTTGGTTTGCGCGTCCATCGCTCCCCGCCCCGGTCCCATGGCGGCGCGGTTATCTTATCAATTTCCGGGAGAATAAACAATAAGACACAAGAAGGGGTCAAACCTACCGCGGAGCGAAATCCGGGGACACCATTTTCACTTTTCCGCCACGACCTCGCCGATCCCACTGATTGGATCATGAAAAGTGAAAAGGTGTAGGTTTGACCCCCTCAGGGGCGTCCGGGATTCCCCGGCCGCCCCCTCACGAGGGTGAGGCGGGCCCGGCCGCGGACCTCCTCTTCGATCCGGACGACCGGGTAGTCGGCCTGGACGAGGTATTTGACGTGGGCCCGGAGATAGGCCAGTCCTTCGGCGCACAGGAACTCGAGCCAGTCCCCGGTGGCCGTCTCGTCCATGAGCTCGGGCGTCTCGTCGGCGAACGTCGTCTGCGTCCGCGGCGTCATCCGGTTCTCGGTCGGTCCCCTGCGCTTGGCGAAGATGGCCAGGCCGTCGGTCGTCTCGAGCGCGTTCATGTGCGGCGCCCAGCGCGCGGCCCAGCGCTCATAGCGGCCGTAGAGCGTCCGGTTCGAAGCGGCCATCGCCGGGTCGGCGGCGAGCTCGGCGGCGATGAGCTTCATCAGGGCCGCGCCCGCCTCCCGGTGGTCCTCGTAGATCGGCAGGCTCAGGGATTTGAAGTAGGTGAACCAGCCCTTGGGGATCCAGTATTCGCGGAAGAGGTAGGGGGTGTAGTTCGAGAACGGCTGGACCCATTCGTGGGACGGATAGCCGTGGAGGTTGAGGAAGATGTCGGGCGCCCAGCGCTCGTAGAGCCTGGTGCGGACGGCCGCCTCGGGCAGGAGGGGCTTCGCTCCGGTCTGGTAGCCCATATCCACGCCGAGCGCGCCATAGCGTCCGGCGTGAAGGCTGTGGAAGGGCTCGTTCTTCTGCATTGCATAGGCGAGCTCCGCCCCGTCCGGGTTCTCGACCGGCTCGAAGACGAAGCTCATCTTCTTGAGCGCTTCCCGCGTGCCCGGGTCGCGGGCCAGGAGCTCGGCGAAGCGCAGGAGATAGCTGGTCGAGGAGACTTCATTGGCGTGCTGCCGGGCGACCGCCTGGAGGGTCGGCTTGAAGGTGACGAGGCGCGGCAGGGAAACGTACTCGGCGAGCGGCAGGAAGAGCTCGAGGACGGGCACCTCGCGGCCCTCGTACGACCTTCCCCCGACATAGCTCCGGACTCCGGTCAAGGCCGAGAGGCGACGGACGATGGCCCCGGCCATGTCCGGGGAGATGATGTCCCGGGTCGTGACGATCGCTTGATCGGGCGGCGGCGGCGGCGGAGACGCCCCGCCCGGGCCGGCTTCGGGGACGGATACGACAGCCAGCCGCTCGTCCTTTTCCTGGGCCT
>CAVULT010000035.1:0-56641 GCA_963742235.1 Candidatus Aminicenantota bacterium
CCCCGGATCGTCGGTCAGCAGGAAGATCGAGCCAATCCCGGCGTCGAGCGCGGCCAGGACGTCGAAGTGCGTGTCCCCGATGACGCCGCACTCGCCGGGGTCGAGGCCGAGCGTCCTGAGGACTTCGAGGAAGGGCGCCCCGGACGGCTTCCACAGGCCCTGTTCGCGGGTGATGACGCAATCGAACTCGAGCCCGAACTTGCCCAGCAGGAATTCGGTGTTCCGGCGCGAGTTGTTCGTCACGAGCGCGGTGGCGATGCGGCGGGACCGGAGCATCCCGAGAAGCCCGAGGATGCCGCCGCGCAGCACCGAGGCCTGGGTCTGACGGGCCTCGTGACCTTCGAGGATGGCCCACTTCGCCGACCGCTCGGGCTCTCCGAGCGAATCGAGATAGCCCAGGATGGATGACGCCCCCGTTCCGAGCTCTTCCCGGATCCGGGTCCAATCATAGTCGTTCTCGACGACCGTGCCGTCGAGGTCGAGAATGACGCCCTTGATCCTCATCGCCGGGTCACTTTTCTTTGACCCGGCCGACCTCGAAGAGCGGCTCGCCTTCGTTGCACGGCGGGGTGCCGATGACATAGAGGAGGATGCCGGTGAACGGGGCCCTGACGTCCTCCTTCCTAGCGCCGGAATAGTCCGTGACGGTCCCGACAACCTGTCCCGCTCTGACGTAGGATCCCATGCCGGCGAGGATGGGCGGATATTCGTAGGCGTGGAGGCCCGCGACAAGGGCCAGCACCTTGCCCGTCTTCGCTCCGTTGATGACGGTGTAGGGGATCTCGGTGCCCGGGCTGTCCGCGCCCGCGGGGACAGGGAGCATGCCCGAGACGGCCGTTCCGGCCTTGATCCGCGCCCCGCCGATGACGAAATCATCGCCCGCCCAGGCCGCGGCGACGGCGGCCGCGAGGAATAACAGGATCATCGCGCACTTACGCTGTCTCGGGATATTGGACATAATTGACCTCCAGGGGCGGAGCTTCCCGCCTATTCTAACGGAACCGCCTGGCGATTTCCATCAAGGGTGGATATTGTACGGAGAAGGCCGTTGGAAGAGGGGTCGAGGGTATCGTCGGAGTGGAGCGGCAGGGAGCGTATTCCGAGAAGCGACCATCAGAAATGTGGCGGAGCGACTCGGAGCCACATTTCTGGGAAGTATCTGAACGAGGGGCTGCGCAGCGAACGGAAACGATACCCGAGGCCCCCAACGGCCGGAGGGGCCATGGGAAAAGCGTGCGTTGACGGAAGCTTGCGGGCTTTGTTATAATCCGCGCCGAAACAACCCCTTCAGGGAGGTCCGACTATGGGCAAGTTCATCGCAGTGATCGGCGGTCTCGTCGCCATGGCCGGCGGCCTGGCACTGGTGATCTTCTCGGCGACGTTCCGCTCGGCCTTCTTCAATGTCGTCCTGGGATTCATCCCCCCGATCCTGTTCTTCGGCGGATTCATCGGCCTCATCGCCGGAATCAGCAGCATCAAGGACGCCAAGCGCACCAAGAAGCTCGAGCAGGAAACGGAGCCCAAGAAGGCTGAATAGCCCCGACGCCTCCCCGCCGCGCCGGCGCCCGCGGGGCGTCATCCCTTGCCTGTCCGGAAAGGGCTGTGCTAAGATGGTGACGCCAACGTGGTCACTTTTCAGCTGTTCGCCCTGAGTCTTTTCTTTTCCCTCCCTCTTCCCGTGGCCGCCCGGATCGAGACGGCTTTCCTCGAAAACTCGCCGGCCGTCCTGCGCGAGCTCCTGGCGACCGAAGGCACCATCCCCGTTTCCCTGCCCGAACCCCTGTCCCTCGCCGACCAGCTTTCGCCCGACCAGGCCTACCTTGTGTTCCGCCGTTTCTTCTCGGTCTTCAAGACGACCGAGTTCACGACCAATCCCCAGGTGTTCTCTCTGCCGGATTCGCCGGGCGGGATCTTGAAGGCCCGCTGGTCGTTCCGCAACAGGAGGACAGGAAGACAATATCCTTTCGGTCTCTACTTCTTCATCGTCCCCGTCCGCCTGCCCCGGGCTCCGGACGGGCGCGGGCCGCTCATGACCTTCAAGATCGTCGAGATCCGGGCGGAGAGGCTTTGATGGCCGGACGCCGCCTCAGGGGCCGCGGCATCCTCCTCGTCGCGGGGGGCGCGGCGCTCGTTCTGGCCGCCCTCGTCGGGGCGCTTTCGCTCACTCTTCCCGGATTCATGTCCCGGGACTATGACGCGAAGAGCCTGGCCTCCCTGCGCAAACAGGCCGTCCGGACAAGGGAGAGGTTCACCGCCCTGCGGGCCTCCCTCGAAGCCCGCGAGTCGCGCTTCGCCGTCGCGGACATGCCCGCCGATGCGGCGGATTACTTTCCCCTGTTTCGCGCCGCCGGGCTCGACCCCGAAAACCAGGGCATGGCCCTCTGCAACGGCGACGGCCTCATGGAGGCCTGGTACGGGAACGTCTTGAGTCCGGCGGACCAGATCGGACGGGACCCCCTCGAGGCCCAAAAGGTCAGCGGGGCGACGTTTCTGGTCACGAGCAAGGCTTCGGTCTATCTCGTCGTGGTGCAAGCGCTCGGCGACGACGGCCGCATGCTGGTCCACTTCTCCCGGCTGGCCTTCATCCCCCAGGTCCAATCGTCCTACATCCGCGAGTTCCACGCCCTGCGCCCGGCCCGCGGGTTCGATTTCGATATCGAGTACTATGGCTTCAACGCGGACATCGAGGGCTGGGAGAAGTTTTTCGCCCTCCACAAGGACGAGTATGTCGGCCAACCCCGTCAGAGGAACGAGATCCAGACGCTCTTCTTCCCTCTCCGGAACGAAAAGGGACGGATCATGGCCGCCGTCACCCTGGCTTCGCCGTCCCTGACCTCGCGGCTCACGGCGACGCGGGAGGACCTGCGCCTCGTCCTGCTCATCCTGCTCATCGCCGCCGCCGGCCTCGTCCTGGGCTACTTCTGGTCCGCCCCCGGTTTTCTCAAGGGACACGACCTCCTTTCCGGAGGGATCGGCGCGGTCTTTCTTGTCGTCCTGAGGCTTCTCGCGCTTCCCTTGGGCGAGCTCGAGAGGATCCAGTCCCTGGGCCTTTTCCGGCCGGCCGTCGCCGGCTTCGTCTCGTGGCGCGGCCTGACCCAATCTCCGGCCGACATGTTCCTCACGGCGCTCACCGTCCTCGGGCTCGCGGCCTGCCTGACCGTCTGCGCGTCCGGTCGCCGGAGCGATCCGGGAGACGCCCTGCCTCCCCCGCGGAGGCTTTTCGTTCTCGCCCTCCTCCCCGCGGCCGCCCTCGCCGCGGGCGCCATTTTCGCCCTCCACGCGATCGTCCGGCTGGTCGTGTTCAATTCCAACCTCTCGCTCCTCCGTTGGGATTTCAACGTCTCGCGCCTGGCGATGCAGCTCAGCCTGTTCGTCGTATTGGCCGCCGTCCTCCTCATCCTGGCCGTCGTCCTTCGAGCCGCCTTCCGGGACCCCCGGACGACGCTGGCCGCCGGACTCGTCGTCGCGCTCGCGGCGGCCGCGGCCGCCCTGTTCGGCCCGGATCCCGGGATCCTGCTCGTCGCCGTCAGCGCGACCCTCGTCGGCTGGATTTTTGCCGTCTCCGTCGTCCCGGGCCTCTCGCGGCGGCGCGAGATGTGGGTCGCCGGTCTCATCCTCGCCGCACTCTGGCTGGTCCGCTCCGTCGACGGCTTGACCGTCGACCGGACCCACCTGCTGATCGAAACGACCGTCGCCCACGTCATCCGGTCCCAGGAGAACTGGGGGAACTTCCTCGTCCAGGAATCCCTGCCCGGCCTCGACCGACGGGAGCGGCAGATCCTGGAATTCCTCAAGGATTATCCTCCCCAGGACTCCGAATTCGCCCACAGCCTGTGGAAAGAGACGCCCGTCGCGAAATCCAACTGGTATTCGTCGCTCGAGGTCCGCGACGCCGAGGGGACTACCGTGAGCCGGTTCTCGCTCAACGTCCCCCGGTTCCTTGGAGGCGCGCCCGACCTGCCCGTCTCGGAGGTCTGGGCCATCGTCCCCTACTCGCAGACCTTCATCGGCAAGAAAAGGGACTACCTCGTCGGCTACAAGGACTTCACCGTGGACGGCGCGCCCCGCGGACGCGTCGTTCTGTACGTCTCGCTCGACCCGGAGATGCTGCCGTTCCTCTATTCGGCCAATCCCTATTTCGAGGTCCTCCGGACCGACTCTCTCCCGTCGCTGGGCCAGATCGACCTCGGCTGCGAGATCTTCGACCTCGACGGGCGCTCCCTGTTCAATCCCCGCAAGCTGACGTCGGGCCTCTCGGAGGCGGGCCTGGACCGGCTGCGCGAGGATCCGGCGCCCTTCTGGTCGACGTTCAGGGAAGGCGGAACGGCCTACGACGACTATCTCTTCCGGTCGGGGGACCTCGTCTACAGCCTGTTCGCGCCGCGAAAGAACCTGAGGACCCAGGCCGTCGATTTCCTGAGGTACTTTTTCCTCGGCCTGGTCGCGGCCCTGGCCGTCCTGATCGTCGCCTCCGTCGCCTCCGGCAAGGCCTCGATCCGCAGGCCTTTCTGGTCGTTCTCGAACCGCGTCTACGCCGCGTTCCTGGCTGTGGCGCTCGTCCCGCTGCTCATCTTCACGGTCTTCACGCGGAACCTCTTCGACAGTCTGTTCACGGAGCGCTTCGTCGAGGACGCGGCCGTCCACGCGAGCTACGCCCAGGGCCTGATGGAGGCTTTCCGGATCATCCAGGGCGTGGAGTACTCGCCCTATCTCGCCCCCAGGGAGGACCTGGCCCTCTGGATCAGCGAGACCCTGTCGAACGACGTCATGCTCTACCAGGACGCCGTGATCAGCGCCTCGAGCCGGCGCGAGTTCTTCGAGACCGGTCTCCTGCCCGAGATCCTCGACGGCGCGGCCTACCAGGCTCTCGTCTACGACCGCAGGCCGTTCGTCATCGAGCGGACCCGTCTCGGGGACTACTCGTTCCAGACCCTGACGGTCCCCTACGAGTCGCAGAACACGACCTTCTTCATCTCCCTGCCGTTCCCCTTCGAAAGAGAGCAGGTGAACGAGGCCGGTCAGGAGATCGTCGAATTCCTGGCCGTGCTCTCGGCCTTTTTCGCCGTCCTGGTCATCCTCTTCTCGCGCGGCATCCGGAGCATGATCATCGTGCCCGTGCGCAAGCTCCTGGCCGGGACGCGGGAGGTCGGCCTGGGCAACCTCGAGGTGGCCATCGAGCACCACTCCCGCGACGAGATGATGACCCTCATCGACGGCTTCAACACCATGATCCGGAACCTCAAGGCCCACGAGCAGGAGCTGGCCGAGATGAGCAAAAAGGTGGCCTGGACCGAGATGGCCCGCAAGGTCGCCCACGAGATCAAGAACCCGCTGACGCCGATCCAGCTGTCGGCCGAGCATGTTCTCAAGGTCTACGAGGACAAGCGGGGGGACCTCGACAAGACCCTCAAGGAATCCATGTCCTACATCATCAGCGAGGTCGAGAACCTGCGCCGCATCGCCCAGGAGTTCATGGAGATCGCCCGGGACACCACGCTCAGCAAGGAGCCGGTCGATCTGCGGGGCCTCCTCGAGGAGGTCCTCCGGCCCTACCGACGCCTGCTCTCCGAGCGCATCCGCTTCACCGTCTTGGCCGAGGGAACGGATTTCCATGCCCGCGGCGACGAGGCCAAGCTCAAGACGGCCTTTCGCAACGTCATCGCCAACGCCGTCGAGGCCATCAGCCAGCAGGGCGAGGTGGCCGTGACGATCGGCCGCCGGGGGCCGTTGTACGCGATCGTCGTGCGCGACAGCGGGCCCGGCATGACCGAGGAGACGGCCGCGCGGATCTTCGAGCTCTATTTTTCGACCAAGGACGCCGGCACCGGGCTGGGCCTGCCCATCACGAAGAAGATCGTCGAAGAGCACGGCGGCAGGATCCGCGTCGCGAGCGAGCCCGGCCGCGGCACGACGGTCACGATCGAGCTCCCGGCCGGCGAATGACCGATGGCATTTTGATCCGGATTCTGGCAGAATAGCCGGAGCGCCCCTCGTCGAAAGGATGCCCGCGATGGCCAAGACGCTCGTCACCTACTTCAGCCGGACGGGGAACACCAAGCTCGTCGCCGAAGCCATCTTCGACGCTCTGCCGGGAGACAAGATCATCAAGCCGATGGCCGAGGCGGGCGACCTCGCGCCGTACCCTCTCGTCTTCGCGGGCTTCCCGGTGCAGACGCATAGCCTTCCCTATCCGGTCGAGATCTTCCTCAAGACGATCCCCGAGGGCAGGAAGATCGCTCTCTTTTCCACGCACGGGTCGGTCACCGGCGGCCGCCTCTCGCGGGAGGCCCTGGAATACGCCTCGATCCTCGTGGCCAAGGCCCGGCTCGTGGGAACGTTCTCGTGCCGCGGCAAGGTGTCGATGAAGGCCCTCGAGGTCCTAACGCAATCGCCCGAGCACGAGGCCTGGGCCGAAATGGCCGCCTCGGCGGCGACCCATCCCGACGAGAGCGATCTCGAGGACGCCCGCGCCTTCGCCCGCTGGACCATGACCCTGAGCGCTCAGGACCGCACCCGCGGCCTCTAGCGCTCCGAGGCCCTGATCCTCGAGAATCCCGAGACGCCCACGAACTCGATCCGCTCCTCCCTCTCGACCTCGTCGAAGAGCAGGTTCAGGCCCAGCGTATCGCTCGAGATGTGGCCGGCCAGGACGATGTTGAGGTGGGCCTTTTTGGCGTTCTCGAGGGCCTCCTCGCTGATGTGCATGCTGACGATCGTGCTCACCCCCGAAGCGGCATAGGATTCGTAGATCGTCCTGGCGCCTTCGGTCCCGCCCGTCATCTCGACGGAGATCCGGCCGCAGTGGCCGCTTTCGGAGCCGCTGACGATCTTCGGCCCGGCCATCCGGCGGACGGCCGCCCGGTACTCCGGGATCTTCCTCAGGAGGTCGAGCAGGTCCTTGAGCCGGGCCGGCTTGGCCTGCCCGAACAGCGTTTCGAGATAGGTGTTGACGCAGTTGTCCGCCGGCGTGTGCAGGCACATCAGCGGCAGGCCCAGCAGGCGGGCCGCGTCCACGGCGCGGTTGTGATTCGCGGGCAGGACCCGGCGCTCGATCTCGCCCATTCGCGTCTCCAGGAGCTGCTCGGCGACGGCGATGTTGACCCCGTGCGCGGCCAGCATGTCCGATTGGACCCGCATGACCGCCGGGAGCTGGGCCATGGCGATGCCCTGAGGATGGTGGGCGATGACAACGTCGATCCCGGCGGCCCGGTCCCTGTTCAGGGTGTGGGCCAGGATGAGCTCCGCGGCGTCCATGTCGATGCCGGCCATCGCCGTCTTCACCTCGGCGGCGGGATCGCCCGCCAGGAGGCGCGTGTCGGCGTAAGGGTTGAACAGGCGGTCCGCCTCCCAGGCTTCGCGCTCGTCGTCCTTGAGCGCTTCCGATTTGGCCCGCTCGTCGTCGAGAAGGCGCCGGACGGCCTCGGGGCCCCGCGGGTCCTTGGCGATGCCGGCGGCGACGGCTCTTCTGTAAAGGGTTTCGAGTTTCATCATGTTGTCCTTTCGTCGGCGGTTGGGCCATCGTCCGCCGGGAGACGCGCGGCGACCCAGGATGGACCGAGCAGGAAGCCGGCCACGGACCTGAGGTCGGTCTCGAGCGCCGCGGCTCGGGCGCCGAGGGCTCTCGACTCGAGGGCGGCCTTGTCCGTCTCTCCCCTTTCGAGGAGGCGGCAGAGCCGGCAGACGCCGAGGCGGGCCAGCCCGGCTCCCGAGACGAGGCCGGCCAGCCGCTCCTGGACCTCCCGGAAGTCCATGAGGCTGCTGGAGTAGTAGCCCCGCTCTCGCGCGGCCATGGCTCCGGCCTCGAGGACATGAGCCGCGGCGCCGGCCGCCCGGCCCAGCCGGCAGGCGATCTCCCCGACGGGATCGAGCGGGGCGGCGTCGCACCAGACTAGCAGGTCCTGCCCCAGCCTCGGGTCGTAACGAGCGGCTTCCTCGAGGATCGAGACGCGCCGGCTCAGACGGCTGCCGGGGCCGGCCGCTTCGCTTCCGTCGGCCGGCAATCCGTCGAGGTCGCGCCAGATCGTGTCGAGAGGAGTGAGGGTCCCGTCCGGGCCCGGAACCGGAATTCGGCGGAAATAATCCGCGGCGTTCTTGCGGAAGGCCGCCTCGGCCCCGGTCCGGAACTCGTCCACCGGCCCGCCTCAGCCGCCCCGGCGGATGACGCCGGACGCTTCGAGCTCGTCCATCTTCGATGCGGACACGCCGAGCTCGGCCAGGATCTCGGCCGTGTGCTCGCCGTGGCCGGGACAGCCGCGGGGGAGGTCCTTTCTGTCCCGGAGCGGATGACCGACCCGGATGACGGGCGGTGAGCCCGGCGGAGGAGCGATGACGAGGCCGCGGTGCCTGACCTGGGGATCGTCCAGCGCCTCGCCGAGGAAGGGCACGACCTCGCAGCAGAAATCGGTCCCTTTGAGGAGCGCCGTCCATTCGTCGGCCGTGCGGCCGGCGAACAGGGCTTCGAACTTGGCGAAATCCTCGGGCCTCTCGGAGAACTGCAGCGGCAGAAGGTCGTCCCGGGCGACCGTCCGGCAGAAGGCGCAGAAGAATTTCGATTCGAGCGCGGCCAGGGAAACGTCCCGGCCGTCGCGCGTCCTGTAGACGTTGTAGCAGGGATGCTTGCCGGTGAGAGGCAGCCGCCCCCGTCCGCCGCGCTCACCCGCGGCATATTCGGCGACGGGCATGACCATCCAGGACATGGCGCTGTCGAGCATGCCGATATCGAGGGCCCGGCCTTCGCCGGTCCGCTCGGCCTCCCGCAGGTAGGCCAGGATGCCGGCCGCGGCGTACATGGCCGAGCTCAGGTCGGCGATCTGGACCGGAGGGATCGACGGGACGGCCCCGGGCCGGCCGCACAGGCCGAGAAGGCCGGAGCGGGCGATGAAGCCGAGGTCGTGTCCGGCCCGATCCCGGTCCGGCCCGTCCTGGCCGAAGCCGGAGATCGAGCAGTAGATGACGCGGGGATTGACGGGCTTGACGGCCGCATAGCCGATGCCGAGCCGGTCGACCGTGCCCGGCCGGAAGCTCTCGACGACGACCCCGGCCGTGGCCGCGAGCTTCAGGAACAGCTCCCGGCCGGCCGGCGCCTTGAGGTTGAGGGAGAGGCTCTTCTTGCCCGGGTTGAGGGCCAGGAAATAGGCGCTTTGGCCGTCGATGAAGGGGCCCATGGCCCGGATGTAGTCGCCGCCCTCCAGGTCCTCGACCTTGATGACCTCGGCCCCGAGGTCGGCCAGGAGAAGCGTGCAGAAGGGACCGGGAAGAAGACGTGACAGGTCGAGGACGCGGACGCCCTCGAGCGGCTTGCCGTTCATGGTCATCCCCTATTTAGCAGAAAGCCGGAGCCCGGTCAATTTGACATCGTTCTTTGGTCAGATAATAATATTCAAACTATGGAGAAAGCACTGACATGCGAGTGAGGATCGCCGGCACCGGGAAGTGCCTGCCGGGGACCGACGTCCCCGGGAGGATCGTCACCAACGAAGAGGTCGTCCGGATCCTGCTGGCCCACGGGGCCATCAAGCCCGGCACCGACAGGCCTTGGGGACCCGACGAACTGACCCCGCAGAAGATCATCGACCTCGTCGGCATCCGCGAACGCCGCTGGGTGGACGACACGGTCAATACCTCGGATCTCGCCTTCTTCGCGGCGGAGCGGGCCCTGGCCGACGCCGGCATCGGCTGGCAGGACGTCGGCATCCTGGCCATCGGCAGCTCGACCCCGGAGGCCCTCTTCCCTTCGACCGCCTGCATGGTCCTGAACAAAGCCATCAAGGGCGAGATCGCCTCCGGCAGGCTCCAGGAGAAGGACGCGCGGACCGTCCTGCGCATCCCGGGCTTCGACGTCCTGGCGGCCTGCACGAGCGGCATGTACGCCGCCGACCTCGTCCGCAAGCACCTCCTCTTCGGCGAGACGGAGTGCCGCTACGGCCTGGCTCTGGGCGCCGAGGTCCTCAGCCGGCTCCTCGACTTCAGCGACACGAACGCCGACCTCTGGGGAGACGGCTCCGCGGCCATCGTCCTCGAAAGGACGGACGGGCCCTCGGGCATCGTCTGCATGGAGACGGGCACGGACGCCCTCGGCTATGACGCGGCCTTCAGCTCCGGCCACGACACCCGCCACCACGACGCCCTCGTCCCCTCCAACATCACCATCAAGGGCCACGACATCCAGAAGTTCGTCCTGCGCATCATCCCCGAGCTCATCGTCAGGACGATCGAAAAAGCCAATCGCACGCCGGGCCGGAGCCGGGACTACCGGATCGAGGACGTCGACCTGTTCATCTGCCACCAGGCCAACGCGCGCATCTTCGAGTTCCCGGCCCGAAAGCTCGGCATCCCGCTCGAGAAGTTCTACGTCAATGTGGACCGGCGCGGCAATTGCTCTTCGACGTCGGTTCTCCTGGCCCTGCGCGAGGCGGTCGAGGAGGGACGCCTCAAAAAGGGCGGCCTGGCGCTCTTGACGAGCTTCGGCGGCGGGCTGACCTGGGGCTCGATGCTGGTCGAATGGTAGCCGCATTCCTCCGCTTCGTCCTGTTCGCCCTCGTCGCTTACGTCGTGTTCCTTTTCCTGCGCATCTCTCTCGGCCTGAAGCGCCGCCGGCCGCAGCCGCGGACCCAGCCACCCCGCGAGGTCCAGGGGATGATGGTCAAGGACGAGATCTGCGGCACCTATATCCCCCGCGACGAGGCCCTGAGGGAAGTCCGCGACGGGGTGGAGCATTTCTTCTGCTCCGAGGAATGCCGCCGCAAGCTCAAAGCCCGCTGACCGCGAGGGGACCGGCTACTGGGCGAGGAAATCGATCCGGAAATCCCGGAACTCCCCCGTGGACGGCTCGCGGCGAACGTCGAATCCCTCGACGCGGGCGAGGCTGGGGCCCGCCTTGAGATGCTCCAGAAAGGCGGCCAGATCGTCGGAAGCTCCTTCGGCCAGGACTTCGACCCGTCCGTCCTCGAGGTTCCTGACCCAGCCGGTGATGCGGAAGCGGGCGGCGTGCTTTTCGGCGTAGAAGCGATAGGCCACGCCCTGGACCCGGCCGTCGATGAGGACCCGCACGCGGATCAGCTCTTTGCCCATGTCTCGCGTCGCTGCGCTCTCCGATTCTGCTAATACTCCAGAGCCCGAAACAAAGTCAACATCCCCGACGGCGGCGATCCGTGGTAAAATCCGAGCGTCCGCCGCGGACGGGCAAAGAATGGCCAAAAACCTCGTCTCCATAGCCGGCTGGGACCCCTCGGCCGGAGCGGGCGTCCTTCTCGACTTGCGGATCTTCGAGCGGCTCGGCCGGCGGGGTTTCGGCGTCCTCACCGCGGTGACCGCCCAGAGCCCGGAACGCGTGGAGGGTGTTTTCCCCGTTCCGGCCCGGGCTGTCGCCGGACAATTCGAAGCGCTCACGGAGGGGCTCGCCGTCGGCGGCATCAAGGTCGGCATGCTGGCAACATCGGCCAACCTCAAGGTCGTGGCCGGGATCCTGGCCAAGCACGCCCGCCTGCCCCGGGTCATCGACCCGGTTCTCCGGTCGAGCTCGGGCGCTCTTCTTCTTGAAAAGAAGGCCTGGCCGCGCTTTCTCGAAACGGTCGGGGGCAAGGCCAGCGTCATCACGCCGAACCTGGCCGAAGCGGCGGCCCTCACGGGGCATCCTGTCCGGAACGTCGCCGAAATGAGGGCGGCCGCGGAAAAGATCCACCGGCGGAGCGGCATCCCCTGCCTGGTCAAGGGCGGCCACCTCGAAGGCCAGGCGGTCGATATCCTCTTCGACGGCGGAGAATTCTCGGCTTTCGCCCACGAGAAGCTGCCCCGGAGCGTCCACGGGACCGGCTGCTATCTGTCCTCGGCGATCCTCTGCTATCTGGCAGAAGGCCGGCCGCTGAAGGAAGCCTGCGGCCTGGGCATCTTCCGGGTGGGCCGGGCCATCCGCGCGGCTGTGCCGGGCGGCAACGACGTATGGGTGTTCGATTTCAATCGAGAACGGAGCCGGGTGCCGCTGCCGCCCCGGCGGTCTGACTGACGATCCGGGAGGCCCGGTCAAGGACACTCTTCGGGAAAACGACCCCTTGCCGGGCCGCGGCCGCGGGGTTGATGTAGAGCTTGACCGTGTCCATGGATTCGATCGGAAGAGCGCCGGGACTCTCCCCGTTCTTGACCCGGACGGCCAGCCGGCCCGTCTTGAGGCCCATTTCAAAAAAATCGAAGCCCAGCGCCGCGCAGGCGCCGAACTCCACGGACCGGAGGAAGCTCGCGAACAGGGGCGTCGCGGTCTCCTCGGCGGCCCGGCCGATGACATCGAACGAGCTGTTGAGAGTGTTGTCGGACATCGGGAAAAGGACTTCGACCTTCTCGTTGAGGAGGCGCTGGAGGGAGCGGGGAATTTCGGTCGGGCCGGTGACGGGCACGACGACGAGCTCGAAGCCGAGCTCGGACGCGGCCGCGCGGGCCTGTCCCAGATAATACTCCGAGTTGATCTCGGAGGATGTCCAAACGGATCCGACCCGGCGGGCCCGCGGCAGGACCTCACGGATGAGGGCCAGCGTCTGCCGGATGGGTCCCGTCGAGACGACGCCGGTGACGTTCGAGAGATGGTTGGCGGCCGACTGGCCCGCGCCGACAAGATAGGGCGCCGCCACCGCGCCGAAGACGATGGGCACTTTGCGCGAGGTCAGGATGGCCGCCTGGAGGGCCTGTGTCGACAGAGGGATGATCATATCGACCCGGCCGGCGAGGTCGCGGGCGATCGTCTGGACCTCGGCGATGTCGTTGTTGGCGATGCGGATGGTGACGACGATCTCGCGTCCGTCCCGCAGGCCGGCCTCGGCAAAGGCCTGGAGGATGCCGCGGCGAGCCTCGTTGGCCGTCGGCGAATCCACCGACTGGAAGATGCCGATGACGTAGGGACCGGGGGCGTTCGAGGCCGGCGGAGGCGCTTCCTGCTTGCGGCATGCCGGAAGGAGCAGACTGAAAGCCAATCCGACGATCGACAAGGTCTTGGACTTCATGGCCGGCCGCAGTCATCTTAGAACAACTCGCGGCACGGGAGCAAGGGCCCGAATCGCGCTATTCAAAGAGGGGCTATTTCGATCTTGGTCAATTCCGCCACTGAAAGGAACCCCGTTTCTCCTCAATATTCGATCGAGCGATAGCTCTTCATTTTCACTCTCAAAAACCTCTTTTCGGCATAATTCAACTTATTCAAGTGACGCACCCGTTACATGGGGACGATTCGGTCAATTCCGTTAAAGGCCGCTTTTGGAGATCTTCTGCGAGCTTCGCGAGATCCCAAAGGCGATCCGCAACCGGCATTGAGCTTCCCGCCATTCGAAACTGGATGGAATAAAACGAAGGATTCTGATACCATTTTGTTCAGAAAGGGAAGGAAGGATGAAGCACCAAAGCCGCGGGTCCTATCAGTGCTGGATTATTAGCCTGCTGATACTGCTTGTTGCCTGCGCACCGAGGGTGCGGACGAAGGGAAGCCAGCCATCCCCAACGCCCGAAAACGAAAAAACGGCCCTTCCCATTGACCGATCAAAATGGTCTTGGGTAGACCGCCAAGGGAAAATCCAGACCTATCAACAGACACAAGATAGGATCCGTGAGATCATGAATGAACACGGCATTCAAGGGCTCTCCATCACTCTGAAACAAGGAAGAGCCTGGAGTGACAATCCTGACGTTCTTAATTTCTATATGGGATTCGAGGACTTTGGATCCAAGAAGCCAATCGACTCAATGACCGTCTTCCGGGCCGACCGACTCGGACAGACCGTCGTCGCTTATCTGATCATGAGACTCGTAACCGGCGAGCAATTCGAACTTGACCGGCCGCTGTCCAAATATTTATCAAGATCCGCAGTTGAGGATTCAGTTTATAAGGAAGTAGCAAGGGATCGTAGATACTCACGTCTGACGGCAAGACGAATACTGAGCCATCAGAGCGGACTGGCAGGCTTACTGCCTGACCACCCTGAAAGGAAGCCCGTATTTATCGCCTCGCCAGGAAAGGGTTTCGTGTACTCAGACGAGGGGTACAGGTTCCTTCAATTCGTTCTGGAACAGAAGTTCGGCAAGAGCCTCGACGAGCTGGCGCAGATATATGTTTTCAGCCCCCTCGAGATGAAGCGCACGAAGTTCTCGGGGTCAGCTCATTTCAATGGCCAGATCACGGCCCCTCCCGATACAAGTTCCGGCAGAGATCGTTCGGATTCCACCTCCCCTTTGATCTTCACGACTACCGCCTCAGACTTTACGAGGTTCATGTGGACTGTCAGGCTTGAGAATCCATATCTATCCTATGAAGCGTTCATGTCGTATGTCGTTTATCCGACGGTTTCGATCCATTCTCGATCAATACTGGATGCTGCCCTCTCCGAGGGCAATTTTGCTCTTCCTAAAAAGTTAGCGTGGTGTCTGGGGTGGGGAACTTACCAAATCCCAAGAGTCATACTCGGGGCCTGTTCTTTCATCGGGCAAAAAAGCCGAGGGATGGAATCGTACGCCACCATCTTTGAATCTCCGCATTCCACGGCCTTAACGATATTTTTAGTTTCGTCATCGTCCAGATCGTGCACTCCTTTGATCCTGAAGGAGTTCCTGGGCGATATGGATAATCCTCTATCATGGCTTGGCTTCTGAGCACTGCGCCCAGAACATGGCCTGATGAAACGCCTTCTACGATCGTCGCTGCGACAGTTCAGAATGGGCACGTAGTTTAGTGCATTTCAATGATTGTCCGCAGATTCGGGGCCATAGCAGATTTCGAGGTTCAGCCGTTCGTGCTCGTTTCTAGGAGATCCGTTTCCTGTCGATGTGGAAAATCGTAAAACGCGAGTATCTAATGGCTTGACAGGGCGGTTCAGGCGCGGCGGCCCGTGATCTCGCGGAAGCGCTCGACGGAGATATTTCCACCGCTCGCGACGGCGACCACGGTCCGGCCGGCGCGGCCGGCCGGCGAGCGGAGCAAGGCCGCTAAGGGCAGGGCCCCGGCGCCCTCGATCATCCGGCCGTGGCCTTCGAAGACGAGGGCCATGGCTCGAGCGATCAGGGCTTCGGGCATGATCTCGATCGCATCGACGAAGTCCCGGCAGAGAGGGAACGTGATCGACCCGGGCTCGATGCCGCCGGCGACGGCATCGGCGATCGTCGGCCGCTCATCGACCTCGACGAGCCGGCCCGCGGCCAGGGACGCGGCCATGAAGGCCGAGGTCTCGGGCTCGACACCGATCGTCCGCACGCCCGGCCGGACGGCCTTGAGATAGGCCGCGATCCCGGCGATGAGGCCGCCCCCGCCGACCGGAACGAGCACATCGTCGAACCGGGCCAGGTCGGCGGCGAGCTCGAGCCCGATCGTCCCGGCGCCGAAGACGATGTCCCAGTCATTATAAGGGGAGACAAAAACCCGGCCCGTTCGGACGGCGAATTCGCGGGCGATCGCCTCCGCCTTGTCGCAGCTCGCGCCGCGGACCTCGACGTCGATGCCCATGTCTTCGATCCTCTTCTTCTTGATCGCGGCGACGGTCTCGGGGAGAAAGAGCTTGAGCCCGATCCCTTCGAGACGCGAAGCGTGGCTGATGGCCAGGCCGTGGTTGCCTGTCGAAGCCGAGACGACGCCCTTGGCCCGGTCCTCCGGCGAAAGGGACCGCAGCTTGTTGAGCGCCCCCCTCAGCTTGAACGAGCCGGTCGTCTGGTCGCACTCCCACTTGACATAGACCTTCGCCCCGGTCTCCCGGCTGAGCGGCTCGGAGTACTCGACCGGCGTCCTCCGGATATCGCTCTTGATCCGCTCGTAGGCTTCCTTGATCTTCGCGGCGTAATCGACTTGCGTCTCGTTCATTCTTGTCCTCTGTGAGATAGATTATCACGGCCTGCAAAAAACAGAAACGTCCCTATTTTCGGCCAAAAATGATGGCGGCAGGGAATCCACTCCGTACAGGGAGTTCCGGGAGCAGGCCGCACAAGAGCGGCAAGGAGGACGGTCGAACCCGACATTGGAAAAGTTTAGCCGGGCAGCGTGGCGGACGAGGGCAGTTTCAGTGGAAACCGCCAAAACGTGTTTGAGCGAGGCGTAGCGCACGCCGAGCGAGTTGTTTTGGCGCCGAGTCCGGCGCACTGACCGGCGTCTTCAAACTTTTCCAGGAGGGAGAGGCTGGCCTCCGAGCCGCTCAGCGGCGAACCGAAAGAATGCCCCGGGCGAAAAAGAGCGGATTCCGCGACGCGACAACTGAAGAGACACGCGAATTGTGAATTCCTGAGGGCGAAGGTACAATAGGGGCTCATGGCCAAGTATTACGTCGGCACCGCCGGCTGGAGCTACGAGGACTGGGAGGGCGTCGTCTATCCGGCCGCCAAGGGCCGCGGCTTCCATCCCCTGTCCTTCCTCGCCGACTTCATCAACATCGTCGAGATCAACAGCACCTTCTACCGTCCCGCGGCGCCGGCCATGGTCCGCTCGTGGCTGAAGAGAATCGAGAGCCGCCCGGATTTCCTGCTGTCCCTCAAGCTCTATCAGGCCTTCACCCACGCCCGAGAGGGCTTCACCCAGAAGGATGTCGACGAGATCCGCCTCGCGGCCGACCTCGTCCGTCTCCAGGGCCGCCTCGCGGCCCTGCTCGTCCAGTTCCCCTGGTCCTTCCGGAACTCCCCCGAGAACGCCGGATACCTCGAACGCCTCCTCAAGCTCTTCGCCGGCTTCCCCCTGGCCGTCGAGGTGCGCCACGCGAGCTGGGACACACCGCGATTTTATGATCTTCTCCGCGCGAGCGGGGCCGCCTTCTGCAACATCGACCAGCCACTCTTCGACGCCTCGATCAAGCCGTCCGCCGTCAGCACCACGCCCGACTTCGCCTATGTCCGCCTGCACGGCCGCAACGCCGAAAATTGGTTCCGCGAGGGCGCGGGACGCGACGACCGCTACGACTATCTCTATGCCGCGGACGAGCTCGAGGACTGGATCACGCGCATCAAGGATCTCGGCACCAAGAGCAGCAAGATCTATGTCATCACGAACAACCACTACCGGGGACAGGCCATGGCCAACGCCCTCCAGATCCGGAACATGATCACCGGCGACAAGGTGGACGTCCCCGACCTTTTGCTCGAAAAGTACCCCGTCCTGCGGGAGATCGTCCGGGCCATCCGGGCCGGCCAGATGGACCTCTTCGACAAGAACGGCCGGGGCGGAAACGACGACAAGGGAGAACCGACATGAACTGGTGGGAAACGGATTTCGTCTCTGTCCGCGGCAACCGGCTTCAGATCGCCGGTCGCGAAGCGGCCGAACTGGCCGAACGCTACGGGACGCCGCTCTATGTCTACGGCAAGGACCGCATCCTCGAGCTTTACGCGCGCCTCGACGACGCCTTCGCCCAACATTCGGCGCTCCCGGCCCGCATCTGCTACGCCATGAAGGCCAATCCCCACCGGGGCATCCTGCGGCTGCTCCGCAAGCGGGGCGCCTGGATCGACGCGGTCTCCCCTTGCGAAGTCGAAACGGCCCTCAAGGCCGGGTTCCCCGCCGAGCGAATCCTGTTCACCGGGACGAGCGTCAGCCGGGCCGACCTTCGCTCGGTTTTCGCCGTCGACGGGCTGACGGTCAACATCGACGCCGCCGAACAGATCGACCTCATGAGCGAGGTCAAGCGCGAATTCCCGGGCCAGACGATCCGGGTGTCGGTCCGCTGGAACCCGGGCATCGGCCGGGGCTTCAACGCCAAGGCCATCACGGCGGGCAAGCGCTCCTCCGACGGGACGCCGATCAAGTTCGGGGTCGAGGCGAAAAAGGTCATCGACGTCTTCACTCGGGCCCGCAAGCTGGGCTTCCGCCCCGTCGGTCTCCACCAGCACCTCGGCTCGGGCTGGGTCCGCGAGGACTTCGGCATGGTCCAGACCGCGGTCGACCGCATGGTCCGCAAGGCCCGGGAAGTCGAAAAAGCCGGGTTCCCCCTCGAGTTCATCGACTTCGGCGGCGGGTTCGGACCACGCTATCTCAAGAGCCGGGGCATCTTCCCGGTCGAAGACTACATCGCCTATCTTTCCGACGCCGTGGCCAAGGCCGGACTCTCCGCGAAGGCCCTGGCCATCGAGCCGGGGAAATACCTGGTCGGTGACGCGGGGGTCCTGCTCCTCGGCGTCGAGTACGTCAAGGAAAGCTACGGCAATATCTTCGCCTGCGTCGACGGCGGCACGTTCAACACCGTGCCCCGGCCGGCGATCTATCTCTCGGCGCACCACGAGATCGTCAACGCCGGCCGCGTCGACGGACAGAACAGGGCCCGGATCACCGTGGCCGGGAACCTCTGCGAGACGGGCGACGTCTTCGGCCGGGAGCGGTCCATGCCCCTGCCCGAGAGCGGCAGCATCCTGGCGGTCCTCTGCGCCGGGGCCTACTGCCGGAGCATGGCCTCGAACTTCAACCTGCGCGAGATCCCGCGCGAGATCCTCATTTGACGAGGGCCGCCGCCGGCGGGCGTAAGCCGGTCATTTTTTAAGGAAGGCGAAGATCTCCTCGAGGTCGGGAAGCTGGGGGATCTCGTACTCCTTGATGAACGCCAGGCGGCCGATTTCGTCGACGACGAGGTTGGCCCGGTTGGAGAAGCCGTCCTCCTCGCGGAAGAGGCCCAGGGCGTGGGCCACGGCGCCGTGCGGCCAGAAATCGCACAGGAGCCGGGTCTCCTTGATGCCCAGCTCTCTGGCCCAGGCGTGCTTGCAGGGGAACGAATCGACGCTGACGCCGACGGCGACCGTCCGAAGGGAATCGAACACGGCCCGATGGGCTTCGAGCGCCTTCATCTGCTCGGAGCAGACCGGCGTCCAGGCCAGCGGATGGAACGACAGCAGGACCCGCCGCCCGGCGAAATCCGACAGCTTGAAATCCCGGTTGTGGTGGTCCTTGAGGGTGAAGTCCGGCGCGATATCCCCTTCCCAAATCGTCCTTGTGTTGCCCATCTGTATCCTCCCCTGAAAGAACGCCGGGACGGCACGTTCGTCGGGCCCATTATGTCATAGGCCGGCCACCCTGACAAGCCGCGTTGACCCTGCCCGGAGGGCGTTCTATAATCCCGACGTGACCTCCAAAGAACGCCTGCTCAGAGCTCTCGTCCGGGAGAAGCCTGACCGGCTGCCGGCGACCGTCCATCAGTGGCAGAAGTATCATCTCGATACGTTCGTCGGCGGCGCGACCGACCTCGAAGCTTTCCGGATGTTCGGGCTCGACGCATCCCTCCAGTATTCCCAGGACATGGGACAGTTCTGGCTCACGGACGCCGACTTCACGAGGTTCTCGACCCCCCAATGGCGGGATGAAGCGGAGGTCCTGAGCGCCGACCCCGATCACCGGGTCTGCCGGCACACGATCACCACGCCGGGAGGGACGCTGACCTATCTGGCCGAGGGCAACCGGATGACCACCTGGATCGCGGAATACCTGATCAAGCACGATGACGACATCCGGCTCATCGAGAGGTACATGCCCGTGCCGCGTCTCGACCTGGCTCCGGTCAGCCGGGCCTACGACGCGGTCGGCAAGGACGGCATCCTGCGCGGCTTCGTTTGGGGCGACCAGGCCGGCTGCTGGCAGCACGCCGCTTGCCTCATCGACGCGCAGGGCCTCATCCTTCGCACCTTCGACGACCCCGCCTGGGTCCACGAGCTGCTCCGCATCCTCCTCGAGAAGAAGATGCGCTTCATCGAATCCATGAAGGGGGCGCGTTTCGACCTCATCGAGACGGGCGGCGGGGCGGCCTCGTCGACGCTCATCTCGCCCGCTCTCCACGCCGAATATTGCCTGCCCTACGACAGGAAGATGCACGACGCCTTGCATGCGCTCGGATTCAAGGTCGTCTACCACACCTGCGGCGGGACGAAGGGCATCGAGGAGCACATCGTCGCCAACGGCTGCGACGTTTCGGAGACCCTGGCCCCGCCGTCGATCGGCGGCAACCAGGAGCCGTGGGAGTTCAAGGCCAAGATCGGCGGGCGCCTGGCCCTCATCGGCGGGCTCGACCAGTTCAACGTCCTGACCGAGGGCTCAGCGGAGACGATCCGGGCCAAGGTCCGGGAGCTTTTCGAGAAGGTCGGCGGCGACGGCGGATACATCCTGTCGTGCTGCGACCACTTTTTCGAAACGCCGCCCGGGAACATCCGCATCTACGCCGAGGCGGCCCGCGCCTGCGTTTATTGATCCTTCCGTATCGCCCGGACTCCCGCGGACCGGTCCGGCCTCATTCGCGCTTGAGAAAATCGCCGTCGACGATAAGGAGCGTCGCTCCATGCTCGGTGCGAGAGCGGTGAGAGCTCGCGCCATCCGAGACGACATAGGTCATCCCCTTGGTCATGACGGTTTGTTCTCCGTTCTCCTGCTCATTGACGAATTCCCCCTCGAGGCAATGAACGACATGCCCCAACTGACACCAATGGTCGGCCAAGTAGCCCTGGGAGTATTCGACGATGCGGACCCTCAGCCCGGCATATTGCTGTGTCCGCCAGAACGACGTTCCTGTCTTGCCCTTGTGTTCCGTCCTCGGGACCAGGCCCCAATCGATGGCCTGATACGGGATTTCTTCAGCTTTCATTGTTCTTCCTTCCAAGCCCAATCGTCGTCTTTGTCCATGACGAGCTGGGTGATCATGTAGGTCGACCTCCCGCCGTCGTCTTTCTGGTTCGAGCCGAGGCTGTAAACGATGAAGCCCTCGCCTTCCCGGCGATAGACGAAGGGCTTGCCCGTGAACGGATCGATCGGCACTTCGGTCAGGATGCCGGGGACGAGCTCCTCAAGGTGTTCAGGGTACTGACCCGTCCGGCTCTTATAGAGCCGACAGGCCAAGCCGGTCCGGGCGGCGAGAAAGGTCGCTTCGAGCTGGGCGTTCTTCAGGAAAAAGGTGCCGTATGTTCCGCCGTCCCAGAAGCCGGTCAACTTGAAGTACCAGGGAACCTCCTCCGAGAGCCCGGCGTCGGTCTTCAGGAGTTCTCTTTGCTGAAAATACGGTTTCCCTGCGATCTGTTCCCAGCCGGCAAACTTCTTTAACCGCCATCGAACCTCATCTTTGATGACGGGCCTCAGCAGCCAATAGAGCAGGCGGTCGGATCGTCTTTCACCGGCCAACCCTTGAACATTTCCGCTGATGACGGCCGAGCCGCGTTCGAGGCTGAGGATCCTTTCGCCCGAGATCGATCGCGCCAGCCGTTCGCGCCAGGGGCCGGGCTCGAGATCCGCGACAAGCCGAGCGAGAATCTCATCGTCGATCTCCCTTCCCCTGCAAACGGCCTCGAGAAAGGTCAACAACATCCTCGTTTCGGCTACCGCAATGAGATGGGTGAGCAGCGTCCCTTCCTGAGCGACTTTCGACGTCGACCCGAGAGCTCGTCGGATCCGATCGATCGCCCCCGCCGCGTCGCCTTCATCGGCCCGGAGCAACGCGTCGAAGCCCATCAGGCGGGTGGCCGTGATCATCTTGACGGCGTCACGGATCATCGTCCCCGGCGGCGGGGCTCCCGGATCCCTGTACAGGAAGCAGGGCTTGTCAGCCATCGCGTAGACGAGCTCAAGAGCCTTGAGGTTCTTGGCGATCACTCCTGTCAGGGCTGCCCTGTCCGAGGGACCCAAGGACTTCGAACTGACCAGGTCCCCGAAGGCGCGGCCGAGAAGACCTTTGTCGTCATTCTCGACGGCCAGAAGGTCCGCGCCGGCCTTCCAGAGACGCGCGGCGTTGTCCGCCTCCGGACAGGGGGCGGCCAGGTCCTTGTCCGTCAACGCGACTCCCCGGGCCTTGAGCTCCGCCACGGCCCCGGCCAGCTTGCGTCCCTCCGAGAAATTGAAGACCGCGCGGACGAGAAGCGCGACCGCCACGACGATCAGAAGAACGACGCCGATCCTAGATAAGATCTTCAAAGGTTTCATCGTCCAACCATCCCTTCAGCCTTCTCCAGGCTTGGCGGACTTGACGTGCCTGTTCCTTACGGGCTGCGGCCGCGGCCGCGAGCTCCACGCGGGCCAGGCGCTCGGCGTCTTTTCCCCGCCCGGTCAGGATTTCAGCGAGCTCGGAGGGCGCCTCCCCGGACGGGAGAGACGTCTGACGACCATCGAGCAGGACCGCCAGTCGGGCTGTCTCCTGTTTCCGGATCAGCGGATCGAGCCCGAGCACGGCGATGATGATGATCGAACAGGCCGCGGCCAGGACTCGCATCTTCGGCGACAGCGCCGCTCTCTTGCGGGCTTCCGCGGCCCGATCCAGGACCCGGCGCCGCAGGCCAGCCGGGGCGGCGACCGGCTCGAGCCGCTCGAGATCTCTTTCGATATCCATCACGTCACGCTCGACGTCCTTTCGTCCGCTACTCGTCATCGCCGGCCCCCCACGGCCTCGCGGAGCTTCTCGATCCCGTAACGGTAGCGGCTGGCGGCCGTGTTGGCCGACACGCCGCAGACCGAGCCGATCTCCTTGAACGTCAGACCGTCGAAGACCTTCAGGAAGACGGCTTCCTTCTGCTCTCCCGGCAGCCCGCCGGCGCGATCGAGGAGGAGGGCCAGGTTCGCCTCTTCGGGCGCACCGAAGGCCGCCGGGAACACGCCGACGCCGCCCGTTGCGATCATCCTTTCCCCTTCCCTGCGGCCGAGCTTTCGCCTGAGGAGCCGATTGGCTTCGTTCCGGACGATCCTGAAAACAAAGGCCCGCCGGCTCCGGATGAGCCTCCAACGCAGGTCATAGCGGGCGAACCGGCAAAAGGCCTCCTGGAGGACGTCTTCGGCGTCCTCGGCGGAACCGAGCTTGAAAAGAAGGTAACGGTAGAGGCTTTCTCCATGACGTTCATACAGCTCGTCGAGGTTCAACGATCGCCTTTTTCGTTCCCGCTTATAAAGACCCGGCGGGTTGTCGGATTTGTCTAATCTCCCGAGATTTTTGGTTCTTCTCCCGATTCCGGGAAATCCCTCTCTCCGGCTTGGCTCCGGATGTTGCCTCTGGCTCCCCGGCCCCCCGGGAACCAGTCGTCCGGTTCCCCCCGCTCTGCGGGTCCCCCTTCCACGGACGGGGATCTTCGAGGCAACACCCATCGCCGCCGCGAGAGGGACATCGGAAAAGGGTGAAGAACCAGATCTTTTCCTCCCCGGGAGATCCGGCCCTATGATACGACTTTTCGGAGGCGCCGGGCATCCAAAATCATTCCCTCGCGTCGTTATTTTGGATTAGAATACCGTCTTGCGCATCCGCCCGGAAAGGAGTCCCTCATGAAAAAAGCCCTCGTTCTCCTCGGCGTCATCCTGTGCGTCCTCGGCCTCGTCCTGTCCGGCGCCTCCGCGACGACCGGGTCGGCCGCCGGACGGAACGGATACTACCGTTTCCCGGCCATTCACGGCGACACGATCGTCTTCACTTCCGAGGGCGACCTCTGGACGGTCAACGTGAACGGCGGAACGGCCCGCCGCCTGACCTCTCATGAAGGGATGGAAACCAATCCGGCCGTCTCGCCGGACGGCCTGACCCTGGCCTTCTCCGCCCAATACGAGGGCCCGACCGAAGTCTACACGATGCCCCTCGCGGGCGGTCTGCCCGCGCGGCGGACCTTCGCCGGACAGACGGCGACCGTCGTCGGCTGGACTCCCGAAGGCAAGATCCTCTACGCGACCCAGAAGTATTCGACCCTGCCCAACACCCAGCTCGTTGTCCTCGACCCGGCGACCGACGCCGAGACCCTGCTGCCGCTCAGCCAGGCCGCCGACGGCGCCTTCGATGGCTCGGGCAGGACGCTCTACTTCACTCGTCTGCCCTTCCAAGGCAGCTATACCAAGCGCTATAAAGGCGGCACGGCCCAGAACCTCTGGTCCTACGCGCTCGGCGCCGCCGAGGCCGCCCCCCTGACGGCCGACTATGCCGGCACGAGCAAGAATCCGATGGTCTGGCAGGGCCGGATCTATTTCCTGAGCGACCGCGACGGCTCCATGAACATCTGGTCCATGGACCTCAAGGGCGGCGGGCTCAAGCAGCACACCTTCCACAAGGGGTTCGACGCGAGCGCCCCCAGCCTCGACGCGGGGCGGATCGCCTACCAGCTCGTCGCCGACCTCCGCGTCTTCGACATCGCCTCCGGGAACGACACCGCCCTGGCCGTCAGCCTGCCTTCGGATTTCGACCAGATGCGCGAGCGGTGGGTGACGAAGCCGCTCGACTACCTGACGTCCGGGCACGTCTCCCCCACCGGCGACCGCGTCGTCCTCGTTTCCCGGGGCCACGTCTTCGTCGCCCCGGTCGGCGACGGCCGCTGGGTCCGGGTCGACCGCAAGGAGGGCGTCCGGGCGCGGGCGGCGCGCTTCCTCGGCGACGGCAAGAGCTTGATGGTCCTCACCGACGAGAGCGGCGAATGGGAGTTCACCCGCTGCGGGGCCGACGGCCTGGGCCCGGCCGAACGGATGACGACGGGCGCCAAGGTCATCCGCTTCGACGGCATCCCTTCCCCCGACGGCCAATGGATCGCCTTCGCCGACAAGGACTACCAGCTCTGGCTGTTCAATATCGCCAAGAAGGCCCTGAACCGCATCGGCGTCTCCGAGGTCGGCATGTTCGGCGACCTGGCCTGGTCGCCCGACAGCCGCTGGCTCGCCTATGTCGAGGGCGCCTCGAACAACTTCAGCAAGATCGCCCTCTTCGAGGCCGAGACGGGGCGGAAGGCCGAGCTCACGAATGACCGCGTCGATTCCTACAATCCCGCCTGGAGCCCGGACGGCAAATGGCTCTACTTCCTTTCGGACCGTTATTTCCGGAGCGCCGTCAGCAGCCCTTGGGGGCCGCGCCAGCCCGAGCCTTACTTCGACAAGACGACCAAGATCTACGCCGCGGCCCTGACGGCCGCGGAGACGTTCCCCTTCGCGCCGGCGACGGAGCTCCAGGCCGAGAAGAAAGAGGGCGGCGAAGAGAAGGCTCCCGAAGGCAAGCCTGGCACGGCGGGCGCCAAGCCAGCCAAAGAAACGGCCAAGCCGGCGCCGAAGGTCGTCATCGATCTCGCCGGCCTCCAGGACCGCGTCTTCGAGGTGCCGCTTCCGGCCGGCGTCTATTCCGGGCTCGCCGTCGGCGAGAAGATCCTGTTCTTCGTCGACGAGGGATCGAACGCGGCCGGCCAGCCCAAGCTCCAGGCCGTGGAGATCAAGAATCGGAATATCCAGGCCAAAACGCTCCTCGAGGATGTCCGGAATTTCGAGCTCACGGCCGACGGGAAGAAGCTCCTCGTTCGCAAAGGCGCCGACATCTACGTCATCGACGCCGGGACGGCTCAGCCGAACCCGCAGACTCTGGCGGAGCGCCGGGTCGACCTGTCCAAATGGACCTTCTCCATCGATCCCCGCGAGGAGTGGCGGCAGATGTTCGTCGACGCCTGGCGCATGGAGCGTGACTACTTCTACGACCGCAATCTCCACAACGTCGATTACCAGGGTCTGCTCGAGCGCCACCGGCCCTTCGTCGAGCGGGTCAGCGACCGCTCCGAGCTCAACGACCTCCTGGCCCACCTCGTCGGCGAGCTCTCGGCCCTGCACACCTTCGTCCGCGGCGGCGACCTGAGACAGCCGGCCGACAACGTCACCCCCGGCTCCCTCGGCGCGCGCCTCGTCCGCGACGAGGCCAGGGGCGGCTATCGCATCGATCATATCTACAGGTCCGATCCCGAGTACAAGGACAACCTGTCGCCGCTCGGCAAGCCCATGTCGGCCATCCGCGAAGGCGAGATCGTCACGGCCATCAACGGCGCGCCGACGCTCGGCGTCCCCGACCCCTCGCTCCTCCTCAGGAACACGGCCGGACAGCAGGTCCTGCTCGAGGTCAAGCCCGCGGCCGGCGGCGCCGTCCGCAAGGAGATCGTCGTTCCCATCACCCCTTACGCCGAGTCCGACCTCCGTTACGGCGAGTGGGAATACACCCGGCGTCTCGAGGTCGAGAAGGCCGGCCAGGGCGACATCGGCTATGTCCACCTCCGGGCCATGGGCGGCGACAATTACACGGAATGGGTCGAGAATTTTTACCCGGTCTTCGACCGCAAAGGCCTGATCATCGACGTCCGCCACAACCGCGGCGGCAATATCGATTCCTGGATCCTGGAAAAGCTGATGCGCAAGGCCTGGTTCTATTGGCAGGACCGGGTCGGGAAGCCCACCTGGAACATGCAGCACGCCTTCCGCGGGCACATGGTCGTCCTGTGCAACGAGCGCACGGCCTCCGACGGCGAGGCCTTCAGTGAAGGATTCCGCCGGCTCGGCCTGGGCAAGGTCATCGGGACCCGGACCTGGGGCGGCGAGATCTGGCTCAGCTCATCCAACGTTCTCGTCGACCGCGGCATCGCTTCGGCCGCCGAGACGGGGGTCTACGGGCCGGAGGGCGAGTGGCTCATCGAGGGGCACGGCGTCGAACCGGACGTGGTCGTCGACAACCTGCCCCACGCGACCTTCAACGGGAAAGACGCTCAGCTCGAAGCGGCCGTCAAGCACCTCCAGGAGCTCATCGCCAAGGAACCGGTCGAGGTGCCCAAGCACCCGCCCTACCCTGACAAGAAAAAGTGAAGTGACGGGGCGCAGGATTCATAGTCCCCCTCCGGAGGTTTCCATGCCTGAGCCGAACAAAGGCCTGACCGCAGCCCTTCTTTTCACGGCGGCCTTCAGCCTGATCGTTTTTTCGCCGGCCCCCCTGGCCGCCGGCTCTCCCGAATACGGCTATCTCATCCAGGCCGGCCCGCGCTGCGCCGTATGGTGGGCCGAAGGCGCCTATAAAGTCATGCGGGACGACCCGGTCCCCGCGGCCGCGCAGGGCATCGTCCGGATCGCCGCGGCCCGGAACGAATACGAGCCGTTCCTGCTCGTCCTCAGCCCGGCGGCGCGGCTCGACGGCGTCCGGGTCGCGGCCTCCCCATTGACGAACGGCCAGGGCGGGACGATCGGGCCCGCCGGCATAGCCATCCGTCATGTCGGCTACGTCGAGGTGACTACGCCGACGGACGGACTCGGCCGGGCCGGCTGGTGGCCCGATCCGCTTCCGCCTTACGATGGGCCCTTCACGGCGGCCGCGGGCGAGAACCATCCCCTTTGGATCACGGTCCGGGTCCCGAAAGACGCCGCGCCCGGGACCTACATGGGCGAGGTCACGGTCAGCGCGGAGGGCTGGTCCTGCCGCGTGCCGGTCGAGCTCCGCGTCCGGGGATTCACGCTTCCCGAACGATCATCCGTGCGATCCTCCTTCGGCCTGCCCACGGGCGACATCAAGGCCTATCACAATCTCGAGACGCGCGAGGAGCTCGAGAAGGTCGTCGACCTTTATTATCAGGACATGCGCGACCACCGCGTCGCCCCCACCGCGCCCTTCGAGCTGTATCCGATAGCCGTCACGACACGCGGGGTCTTTTGGAAAGGCGGGGAATTCGTCACCGACGGGGTCCACGGCGGCCGCCGGGCCTACAAGGTCACGGATGACACCGTGGAGCGGAACGTCGCCGCCGAGTACGACGCGCCGATCCCCCTCGAGGATCACGCTCCCGTCAAGCTGACCTTCTGGGCCCGGACGGGCGAAGCCGGCCAGAAGTACACGGTCGTGTGCGAGTTCTTCACCCCCGAGGGGACATGGATCGCGGGCGCGAACCTGCTCGAGGTCTTCGACGGCACGACGGATTGGAAGCAGGAGTCGGTCGAATTCCCGCGCCTGCCCGGCGACGCGTCCAGCCTCGAGCTGAGCCTCCTCCCCGCCTTCCGCGACAACGCCGGCACGACGAAAGGGACGGCCTGGTTCGACGACCTCGTCCTCCAGGCGGCGGCGAAAGGACCGGAGGCGCGAACCGAGAACATCCTGCCGGGCGGCGATTTCGAGATGCCGCTCGAGGGCATGACCGTGGCCGTGGACTTTTCCGAATTCGACCGGGGCGCCCGCCGCGTCCTCGACGAGCTCGGCTTCAACGCCTACGACCTGCCCCTGGCGGGCCTCGGGACGGGGTCGTTCTACAGCCGGCAGGAGGGGACGTTCTGCGGCTTCCGTCAGGGCACGCCCGAATACGACGCCCTGATCAGCCAGTATCTCAAGCAGGTCGAGGACCACCTGGCCGGGAACGGCTGGCTCGGCCGCGAATACATCTACTGGTTCGACGAGCCCGACCCCAAGGACTATCCCTTCGTCCGCGAAGGCATGCTCAACATCCGCAAGAACGCGCCGCGCTTGACCCGATTCATCACCGAGCACCGCCCGGGCCCGGAGATCATGGACGTTTCCGAGATCGGCTGCACCATCTTCGACCGGGTCGATCCCAAGGCCGTGGCCGAACTCGCCCCGAAAGGCCGCGAGTTCTGGTCCTACCTCTGCACCGGCCCCAAATCCCCCTGGGTGACGCTCTTCATCGACCACCCGGCGGTCAACATGCGCATGTGGCTATGGATGACGTACAAGTGGGGGCTGAAAGGCATTCTCGTCTGGCGGGCGGATTACTGGAACAGCCCGACGCTATTCCCGCCGGCGGTCCTGCAGAATCCGTGGCGGGACCCGATGTCCTACACGGTCGGCTACGGCGTCCCCTTCGGTCAGGTCAATCACTGGGGCAACGGCGACGGCCGTTTCCTTTATCCGCCGAACCGCGATCCCGGCAACGACAAGACGAAATATCTTTGCGGCCCGGTCGATTCGCTCCGCTGGGAGATCCTCCGCGAGGGCATCGAGGATTACGAATATTTCGTGCTTCTCGAGAAGGCCGTCAAGGACGCCAAGGGCAAGAGCAAGCTCAAGGCCGCGGCCGCCGACGCGGCCAGGCTCCTCGATTTCCCGGCGACCGTCTTCACGACAGGCAAAGACTACACCAAGGACCCGCTCGTCCTTCTCACGCTCCGGGCCAGGGTCGCCGAGGCGATCGAAAAGCTGACGGCGCGCTGATCCGATCTAGTCCACGACCTCGATGACGCCCGTCATCCCGCGGTCCTTATGGCTCTTCGAAGAGAGCGGGGCGCGTTTTGTGCACCAGAAGGGGTAGGTCCCGACCTTGGTGGGCGTGAACTTGATCGTCTTCGGCTCATTGCCCAGGGTGACATCGAAGTCGATTCCGGCTTCGGGAGCCTTGAGGAAGATGCTGTGAGGAGTCGACCCCTCCTTCTTGACGACGAGCTCGACCGGGACGTTGACTTTGACCACGATGTCGTTCGGGTTGAAATAGTAGCTCCCGCCGGTGATCTCCACCTTTTGGACGCCGTCCGCGCCGACGACCGCGACAAACTTGTTCTTTGCGGTCTCCTGACCGAAGCCCACCGACCCCAGGAGGAGGATCAAGACCGCCGCCGATACCCGTAGAATTCTCATTTTTACCTCCCTTGGAACGCTGTTCTATCGCACATCGCTCCGCCCGGGATAGTATCCAAGATTCGTGCCAGGAAGGCGCGTCCCCGGTACGGAGGGTCAGGCGGCGCCGTCAAGGCCGGGAGACGGATTGAGGCGAAGCCCTCTGCGTCAAGGGGTGATAATGCACGTGAACGCGCCGCAGCAGGTCGATGTCCCTATGGAGGGCTCGTTCCAGGCGGCTTGATATGTCATCCCCCTCGGCGACGGTCATGGCCCCGTCCACGGCGATGGTCAGGTTGATGACGATGTACGGGCCGAAGCGATGGGCCTGCATCTCCTCCAAGGCGAGCACCCCCGGCATTCCGGCGACCGACGCTTCGACCTTCCTCCTGAGCTCCGCCGTGGGAACGGTGTCCATCAGGTCCCCCGAGGATTCGCGCAGGATCCCGAGTCCCGTCCGCAGGATCACCAGGGCCACCAGGGCCCCGGCCAGAGGGTCGAACCAGGGGTAACCGTGCCGGGCCAGAAAGATGCCGATGCTGGCGGCCGCGGCGGAAAAGATATCGTTGCGGTGGTCGGAAGCGATGGCGTGAACGACGGGATTGCCCGTCTGACGGCTGACGCGCCGGGTCTTCCAAGTCAGATAGATCTTCAGGCCCACGGTGAACAGCGCCGCGAGCTGGGCGCCCTGGGTGGCCCCGGCCAAGGCCGTTCCCGAGGACAGGAGGTCATAGACCCGGTTGATCGCGTCCCAAAAGATGGCCACCGCCGTCGTCAGGACGAAGGCGCCGACGATCAGGGCGGCGATGCTCTCGAGCTGCCGATGTCCGTAAGGATGCTCGTCGTCGGCCGGCTGGCGGGCCCTGCGGATAAAGACCTTGACGATGATGCCGTAGGCGACATCGGACGTGGAATTGATCCCGTCGGCCAGGAGGGCGGGGCTGTGTCCGAGAACGCCGATCGCTGTCTTGAGCCCCGCCAGTCCGGCGTTGGCGATCAGGGCGAGGTTGACCGCCTGCAGGTTCCGTTTGTCGGAATGCTCCGAGGCCCTATCCATTCGTCCTCTCGTCAGCTCTTGACCGGCTTCAGGAATCTGCCGTACCAGGCGAGATAGCGCTCGTATCTGTCCCTGACGTAGCTGGGGGTGCTGAGACCATGGAACTGCCCCGGATAGACGACGAGCTCGGTCTCGACGCCGAGGCTTTTCAGGGCCTGGTACATCTGCTCGCCGCCGACGATCGGGACGTTGAAGTCCTTTTCGCCGCCCATGAACAGCGTCGGCGTCTTGATGCGATCGGCCTTGAAGAAGGGATACGAGATCCTGATCCAGGCGTCCGTTGCCTTCCAGGGGACGCCGATCTCCTGCTCGTATTGCCGGATGTACTGGTCGTTCCCGTACATCGACAGTTGCAGGGCGCTGCCCGCTCCGCTGATCGCCGCCCGGAAGCGGGGGTCCGTCGCGATCGTATAGTCCGTCAGGATCCCGCCGTAGCTCCATCCTCCGATGCCCAGCCGCGCCGGATCCGCGACCTTCAGGGCCACGGCCCGGTCGACGGCGCCGAGGAGGTCGATGACCTCCTTATGGCCCCAATCCGCGAAGATGGCCTTCTGAAAGGCGCTGCCGCGCCCCGAGCTGCCGCGGTAGTTGACGGCCAGAACGACATACCCGCTGGCGGCGAAAAGCTCGCGCTCGAAGCTGAAGCTATATTCATCCTGGCCGTTGGGCCCGCCGTGGATGCGAAGGAGTGTCGGATAGAGCGTCCCCGGGGAATAGGAAGCCGGCTTGACGATGAGTCCGTTGACGATAGTACCGTCCTTGCTGGTGGAGGTGAAGTCATCCGTGATCCCGAGCTCGAGACCGGCCAGCAGGGCATCGTTCTGGTGCGTCAGCCGCCGCAGCCGGCCGTCTTCGAGGGCCGTCACTTCGGGGGTCTCGGTCGCCGTTCCGGCGAGCAGGGTGATTGCGCCGTCCGGGCCGAGCGAGATGTTCGAAACCGTGCGGCGGCCCTCGGTCAGCTTCTCGACAGGTCCCCCGGCGGCGGGGGTCCGGCCAACGTAGACCCCTCGATCGTCTTCGACCAGGAAGGTCAGGCTCTTCCCGTCGGCCGACCAGCAGATCGGATCCGAAACCGCCCGGTCGAGCGTCTCGGTGAGGATCCTCGCGGGACCGCCCGCGGCCGCCACGACCGCCAGCTTGTCGAGGTTGTAGCCCGAGAACCGCGGCTCGTCTCCCCGCAGGAAGGCGATCCATTGGCCGTCCGGGCTCCACGAGGGGCGGCCGCTGTCGGGCCCCGCGTAGTCTGTCAGCCGGAGAGGCGCCGCTCCCGGCTTGGCCTCGATGACGTACAGATCGGAATCGGGATCGCGGTCGAGGGCGGGGCCGCGCTCGCTGAGGAAGGCGATGCGGCTGCCGTCCGGTGACCACGCCGGGGACGTATCGTTGGACGGTCCCGCGGTCAGCGGCTCGGCCTTTCGGGCCGCCACATCGAAGAGCCACAAGTGCTCATAGAGCCTTTTGAGATAGCCATCCCGGTCCCGCTTGAAGTGATAGCGATCGATGACAATGGGCGGCGCGGTCTTGCGCTTCCAACCCTCCATCTTCTCCGGCTCGTCGGCCGGGTCCTGGTCGCTCGAGACGATCACCAGACGCCGGCCGTCCGGCGACCAGGCGTAGTCGCTGACCTCACCCTTGATCTCCGTGAGCTTCTGAGCTTCGCCGCCCCTCCGGTCGAGCAGCCAGACCTGGGCGCCGAGCTTCTTCTCCTCCTCCGTGCCTCGGGAAGCGAGAAAAGCCAGGTAGCGGCCGTCCGGGCTCCAGAGGGGGGTCGATTCGCCCTCGGGGCTCGAGGTGAGTCGGATCTCTTCAGCGCCATCCCAGCCGACCATCCAGAGATCGGTGTCCCGCTTGTCCTTTTCGACATCCGTCGTGCCGACGGTATAGGCGACCCACTTGCCGTCGGGCGAGCGCTGAGGATCGCCGACGCTCTTGATCTTGAAGAGATCGTCCAGCGTGATCGGGCGCTTGGCCGTCTGACCGGCCGCGGACAGCGCGACGGCCACGGCCGCCAAGGCGGAGATCATGACGACAAGACGGAGTCCGACCGAGTGCTTGGTTCTTTGGGGCGACATGAAAGGACTTATACCGCCCGGTCCTCGGGCTGTCAAGGCGGCGAGGGCTCGGCGGGGAGAGGGCCGGGAGCTGTCAGAGGCTCAGGGACGTGAAGGTCAGCCCGTCGTGCTGGGGCGGCGCTTCGTCGTCGCCGAGGCCGTCTTCGACGAAGATCTGGATGACATCGCGCAGGTTGTCGAGCGCCAGCTCGTACGTCGCGCCGCGGGCCCGGCAGTCCGGGAACTCCGGACAGTGGGCCGCCCACCCCTCGCTGTCGCGGATCACGTAGGCTGAGAATCGGTAACCGCTCATGTCGGCCTCCGTTATGCTCGTTCCTGGGGTTCGCTCGGCTTGTTCGGTTTCATTCAACCTCGATAACTGCCAGATTTGTGCCAATTTCTCCCCCTCCCAAGATGGAAGTCCCTTATAGAATCATCAGAACGACTTCAGGAAAGTACACCTGGTGATCTTGGGGACGCCCTCCCCGTCCACCCGGACCTCGCCGCGCAGGAAACAGACGGGCGGCGTCCCGTAGGTGGTGCAGTACGTCTCGCCGACACCCTCGAGCAAGCCTGTTTCGTCTTCGAAGACGTAAAAATACTTTGCACCGCCGTTTCCATTTCCGTTCCCGCCGTATCCCCCGGGTCCCCAGTCCGCCTTCTCCGGCTCGTCGTCGTCACCGCGGCCGCCGGCCCCTCCGCCATACCCGCCGTACCCGCCGCGGCCCTTGCCTTCCTGCATGGTGTTGTAGGTCACCCTCTGGCGGGCGTCGACGACCCGGACGATGAGCTCGACCATGGTCCCGGCGCAATTCTTGAGGTCCTTCACCCGCAGCTCCGGCCGCTTCCCCTCGTAGAGGTCGAGGTCGTCCCCGTCCGGAAGGAAGCCGAGGGCCTCGAAGATCATGCGCCGCTTCTCGTCCGAGGCGATGTCGGCCACCTCCTCCATGTTCTCGAGGCCCTGGAAGTAGCGCAGCACCTGGCGCGTCCGCCGCGGCTCGAGGGAGTCGAAGACGCCGGCCTTGATGAGGGTCAGGAGCTCGGCCTTGCCGGGCTTCGTCCGGGCCAGGAAGTCCTCGACCGACAGATACTCGCCGCCCGCCGCCCGCTCGTCGAGGAGGCGCTCGATCGTCTTCAGGCCGAGGCCCTTGATCGAGGTCAGGCCGACGCGGATCGCCCCGCCGCCCGCCGAGGCCTCGACCTCGAAGCCGAGCCCGCTGCGGTTGGCGTCCGGCCCCAGGATGCGGAGGCCGTTCCTCTTCGCTTCGGCGACGTACTCCGGCAGGTCGTAGTAGCCGCCGCCGGCGTTGAGCACGGCCGCGAAATACGTCACCGGCTGATGGACCTTGAGGTAGACGGCCTGGTAGGCCATGTGGGCGTAGGAGGCGCTGTGGGCCTTGTTGAAGGAGTAGGAGGAGAACTTCTCCATGGTCTTCCACAGCCGCTCGACCTCGGGCGCCGCGTAGCCGCGCTCGCCGGCCTCGCGGGCGAACTTGGCCCGGAGCGCCGCGTCGCCGCCCCGCCCCGGCTTCAGGCTCCGCCGCAGGAGGTCCCCCTCCTCCGGGGGCATGCCGGCCACCCGCTCGGCGATCTGCATGACCTGCTCCTCGTAGAGGAGGATGCCGCCGGTCTCGGGCAGGATGCGGGCGAGAAAGGCGTCGTCGGGGGACGAGGGACGGCGCGGGGAACGGCCCCGGCCGCTGCGCCGCCGCAGGAGCGCCTCCTTCATGCCGCTCTCGGTCGGCCCGGGCCGGACCAGGGCCAGGGCCTGGGTGATCTCGTGGATGTCCACGGGCTTCATCCGCCGCAGGAGGTTCATCATGGCCGGGCTCTCGACCTGGAAACAGCCGACCGTCCGGGCGGCCCGCAGCGCCGCGTACGTCGCCGCGTCCCCGGACGGCAGGGTCCGCAGCTGGAGCTTCTCTTTCGTCTCCGAGATGGCCGCCAGCCCCCGCACCGAGAGGAGGTCGAGCTTGATCAGCCGCAGGTCCTCGACCGCGTCCTTGTCGAAGTGGGTCATGCGCAGGCCCTTGGCCGAGGTCTCGAGGGGCAGATACCGCTCGACCGGCCCCGGGGTCAGGATGACGCCGCCGACGTGGAGGGAGATCTCGTGATAGACGTCCTGGAGCTCGGCGGCGAGCTTCCAGACGTCGAGGCGGCCCGGCGCCGGGGCGGCCAGGCGCAGGCTGGACGGCTCGGCGAAATACGGCACGCGCTTCGACAGGCTCCGCGCCTCCTCGGGCGGGACGCCGAACGCGCGGAGCGTCTCGTAGAGGGCCGAGCGGCCGCCGAAGCTCTTGAGGCTGCAGACGTAGGCCGCGCCGGTCTTGCCCGCGCCGTAGCGCTCGAGGACGTACTTCAGGACCTCGTCGCGGCGCCGGGAGTCGAAATCGATGTCGATGTCGGGCGGGTCGGGCCGGCCGCGGTTGAGGAAGCGCTCGAAATAGAGATCGAACTCCATCGGGCTGACGTGGGAGATGCCGAGGAGCCAGCCCAGGAAGGACGAGGCCCCCGATCCCCGCAGGTTGTGGAGGATGCCGCGGCCGCGGGCGAACTCGACGATGTCGTGGACGGCGAGGAAGTAGGGGCCGAAGCCCGACTGCTCGACCGCCGTGAGCTCGCGGCGGGCCCGCTGGCGCTCCTTCCAGGTCAGGTTCTTCGCCGCCGTGAGCCGCTCCATGACGACCTCGCGGAGGGTCCGGGGGAAGAGGTCGGCCGGGAGGCCGGGGATGACGTTCTCGAAGACGAACTCGCACTTTTCGGCGACCTCGGCCGTCCGGGCCAGGGCGCCCTTCGCGGCGTCGCCGAAGCGGCGCAGGGCCAGCGCCTCCTGGTGCGGCCCGAAGAGCCTCATCTTGCCCAGGAGCCGGTCGCGCTCCGGCGGGTAGGGGATCTTTTGCTCGATGGCGTGGAGGAGGACGAGGCGCTCCGGGCTCGTCAGGTACTTGAGGGGGTTGGCCCAGACGACGGGCAAGTCGAATTTCTGGGGACACGTACCCGATTCTTCGAATGGGGTACATGTCCCCGAATCCATCCGATCGGAAGTTCCCGAAATCCGCCCCGAGGTAGAGGTCGCCCGGCGCGACCTTCTCCCGCAGCTCGGCCAGCATCGCGGCTTCGCTCGCGCAGGCGAGGACATGTACCCCGGGGACATGTCCCCGTTGCACGTTCCCCGTTATTGCCATCGGACGGGGACAGTACAAAGAGTACATGTCCCCGTTCGGGGTCAGCCCCCTTGCTCTCGGCCCCGCCAGCTCGCTCTCCCCCTTCGTGCACGCCCGGGAATGTAGATCGCGATGAGCCCGGAGGCGTCGCGGATCTCCCCGCGGTTGAAGATCTCCATGAGGTTCGAGTAGCCCTCCCGCGTCTTGACCAGGAAGACGAACCGCCGGCCCCCGAGCTCGAGCTCGCAGCCGAAGATGGGCTTGAATCCGCCCGCCGGCGCGATGCGCTTCCACTTGCCCCAGCCGTAGATGTTGCCCGTGTCCGCCAGGGCCGCGGCCGGAAGCCTTTGTCCCCCGGTCCAGCCGGCCGCCTCTTCGAGCGTGACGCTCCCTCTCCCCCGGCTGTACACCGAATGGATGCGCAGCGGCACGAACATGGCGCTTTCTCTTCTCCCCTCATTTCGTCAGGGACGCCGTCTTGAGGACGTAGCCCCGCCGCGGATCGAAGGCGTAGACGGCGTCGAGCATCTTTTCCCGGACCGTCAGCACCGAGCCGAAGCCGTACTTGCCGCGGACCTGGTCGATGGCCCCGCCGAGCCGCTCCGGCCGGTCCGAGTAGGGCTCGAAGAGCGCCAGGGGCCGGACGCGGACGAGATCCGAGGCCTTGACCCCGACCAGGCGCAGGGCCAGCCGCGAGCCGGCGACGAGCTCGAGGAAGAGCTCCTCGGCGATCTTGTAGATCTTGCTCATCTCCTGGAGCGGCGAGAGCACGAGGCGGCGCTTGATCTCGGTCTTGAAATCGGCGTAGCGGGCCTTGACCTCGATGACGTGGGCGTAGAGCCGGTCCTCGCGCAGGGCCAGGGTCAGCCGGTCGCAGAGGTAGGCCAGGTGGGCCAGGAGCAGGCGCTTGTCCCAGAGGTCCTCGAGGAAGGTCGTCTCGCGCGAGACGGATTTGGGCAGCGTCCGTGTGACCAGCGGCCGGCCGTCGATGCCGCGCGACTGGAGATAGATGTCATCCCCGCCCTCGCCGAAGAGCGTATGCAGGGTCCCCCGCGGCAGCTCCCACAGCTCGCCGATCTTGTGGATGTTCATCAGCCGCAGGACGACCTGGGCCTTGGGGCCGATGCCGGGCAGGGCCTCGATGCCGAGGTCGCGGAGATAGGTCTGCTCCTCGCCCTCTCGGATCTCGAAGAAGCCGGCCGGCTTGGCCCGGCGCGTGGCCAGCTTGGCCAGGATCTTGTTCGGCGCGGCCCCGACCGAGACCGTGACCCCGATCTCGCGCTCGACCTGCCGCTTGAGCTCGCGGGCCGCCTCCGTGAACGAGGGATAGATGGGGCCGCAGCGGGTGAGCTCCAGATAGGCTTCGTCGAGCGAGGCCTCCTCGACGTCCGGGGTCGCGGTGTGGAGGACGCGGAAGAAGCGCTCGGAGAAGGCCTGGTAGACCTGGAAGTTGCCGCGGACGAAGACGCCCTGGGGGCAGAGCTTGTAACACTCGCGGAGCGGCATGCCCGAGTGGACGCCGAACTCGCGGGCCTCGTAGGAGCAGGTCGAGGCCACGCCGCGCTCGTGGGGAAGGCCGCCGACGATGACCGGCTTGCCCGCGAGCGAGGGGTCGAGCAGGACCTCGACGGCGGCGAAGAAGGCGTCGATGTCGACGTGGACGATGTAACGCCGTTTTTTCGACAAAGACACCTGTCCTCCTCTTTTCCGTGCGATCCGATTTGCCTTTTCCTCCCCTTCCTCGAAGGGGATGCGATCAGGGGTCCGCGCCCCGTTCAGTACTTGCGCATGATGCCGATGACCCGCCCCAGGATCTTGGCCGACGGCGCCTCGATCGGCTGGAAGGCCGGGTTCTCCGGGACGAGAAAGACATGACCGTTGTCCCGGCGCAGGCGCTTGAGCGTGACCGAGCCGTCGTCGAGCATGGCCACGACCATCTCGCCCGAGTTGGCCAGGTTGGTCCGCTCGAGCAGGACGTGGTCGCCGTCGTCGATGTAGGCGTCGATCATGCTCTTGCCGTCGACCCGGATGCAGAAGACGTTGCCCCGGCGGCGGCCGACCATCCAGCCCGGGACGTCCATGGCCTCGCCGGTCGCGTCGAACGACTCGCGCGGTCCGCCGGCCGGGACGAGGCCGGCCACCGGCACCCGGACCTGGCTCTCGACGAGGGCCGCGAGGCCGGCCACCCGGATCTCGCCGTCCGCGCGGCTGATGTAGCCCTTGCGCTCCAGGCTCTGGAGGTGCTTGAGGACGGCCGAGGGGCTGGGGATCTTGAGCGCCGAGCCCAGCTGGCGGATGGTCGGGGCGTAGCCGTGCTCGAGGACATAATCCTCGACGGCCTTGAGGACCTTGGCCTGCCGGAGGGTCAGTTCCCGTCTCAATGTGTTTACCATTTTGTTCACCTTTTATAAAATAAGCCCGCCGCGGGCGTTTGTCAAGTGGAAATCGATGGGAGATTAAGAAAACAGGACGGCCAAATACCCGCCCGAACCTGGACCCGGGAACCCCGTTCGCCCGGCCTAGCGGACCTTGCCCCGGTGGGCATTGGCGTAGCTCGTTCTCGCTCTCATGACCCCTGATAGAAAAACAAGAAAGCCAACATCCTGCGCGCCATAACGGCCTTGACACAAGAGTCCCTTTTCGATAAGTTCAATTTGCCCCAGAGCAAGTTCTTATCCATCAGTGGAAGGGGGACGATTGTGCGCGGAAATAAGCCGTTTTGCGTTTCCTTGGCTCTCTGGCTTGGCTTGGTCGGGTGCCTTGCATCCGTATCGGGTGCCCAAACACCGCTGAAAACCATTGACAATCCCCAGGGTGGAAAAATCGTGTACGGAGTGGTGGACGGGGCGACGAGCTCGGCGGCGGCCATGAGCGCCGTGCTGCGTATCGTGCACAACAACTGCGGAGAAAAGCCGCAGGTTGGCAGCGTGTTCAGGGTGCGCGGTACGAATTCCGATGCGGTCTTCTTCACGGTGGTCAACCACCCGCAAGGAAACAAGCAGGTTGCGGGCCTGCTCATCGCCTCTCCATCGGGCTCCAACAAGATGGAAGCGGCCCTCGTGAGCGACGATGCGACGCGTTTTGGCTCGACTGTAAACCCCATGCTGAACAGGCTATTCAGCGAGTGGCATCCTGGTGGCGGAAGGCCAGCTTCCGGCCCCGCGACGGGCAGCCGGCCGGCCCCGCCGGAGCCGCTGCACCGGGTTATGACCCAAGACGGTTCGGCCAGCCTTGCTATCCCCAACGGCTGGAGATTTCAAGGCAACGGGGGCACCGTCATGGTCGTCGACCCCAACTACAACGTAATAATCAATATCAACTTGGTACGGTTGGCGACCAACCCTTCTTCTAGCCAGCCATACGGTAGGGCCACCGGCATGGGCGCCAAAATGGTCTACCCGTCCTACGAGGATCCGGTCAAGGGGTTCCCAGGTCTTATCAAGGAGTTCTATCGCGTGAACAACCAACTCATTGACTTTCGGATCGACCACGCCGAGCAGGTGGCCGGTTCCCCCGGCCAACTCTGCGTCCATGCCATCGGGCACGGGATGCTTTTATCGGTAGGCCAGGCGCATCCTAACATACAGGAGAAAGACTACTGGGAGATGGAGATGCTGGCGTGTTGCACTGCCCCTGATAGGATGGGCAACTACATGTTTACGCTTTCCATAAGCCAGATCGCCCCAAAGTTCGCTGACAAGGAGCGCGCCACCGTGGGCGCTATCCTCTCCAGTTTTGAGGTCAACCAAGCGGTGGTCGCGCGGCAAGCCAATGCCATCGCTGCGCCCGCCATCGCCGCCATTCACAAAATCGGCGCGGATGCCACGGCGCGGATGAAGGCCATCGAACGAGCCAACGACGCCCAACACGCTGACTATTATGCCCGGCAGGACGCCAATGCCAGAAGCATTCAAGGCTTCAGCAACTACCTTCTCGATCAAACCGTCATCCAGGATAACAATGTGCACGGCAATGGCACGATCGGCCATGGCACCGTCTGGAACTCGACCGCTGATGCTTTGGTGAAAGCTTTTCCCGATCGCTATGAAATCGTCAATAATCCTAATTTCTGGAAGGGCTGGGATTACTGAAGGTAATTGATAGGAAGTTCCTTTTTTTGGCGCGGCATGGTATCGCCGGCTTCGGGCTCACAATCAACCCTTCCCCTCACAAAATTGGGATATCCCGGGCCCGGACACGTGTCAAGAACTCAAAATCCAACGGGCCCGAACTCCGGCGGGTGGGTTATCGGTCAGGACGGCCAAATAACCTCCCGAACCTGGACAATTCCCTCCCCCCTTGGCATCACCCGCTATTCATATTCCCCGCTCTCCTCGCCCGCCATCAGGACGACCTGCTCGAACGCATGGGCGGGCGGCGGCTTTGAAAACAAAGCAAGCCCCCCCGATTCTCCCAGCAGTTTTTCTTTTTCGTCCATCCTGCCCCCCTGCCCAAGTCACACCACCCCCGCAGGGGATGGTCAAGATTCGTATCGTATCGGGGCTAAAAAGGGCTTTAACTGCTTCCTACTCGGACCTAAAGCTCGCCGAATCGTGGAGAGGCGGAAAAATCCGGGGATCCGAAAGAATCGAGGCTTAAGATTCTCGTCGTGTCCGGGGCTAATTCAATCGGTTTCAGACTCATTCCGACTCAGATCGGATCCGGGGCATCGGGATCCTTGGATCTGAGGAAAATCAGGGATCTCCCAGGGGAAAGGTGAGTGGAGCCAGCGAGAGGAATTGAACCTCCGACCTACTGAATACGAATCAGTTGCTCGTTAGCCCATCCGGAGGTTGCCCAGCCAATTTATTAGGCGCGGCCACGAGAAGCGTCTCCCGCATAGCCAATAAAAGGCTACGGCCCATAACTAATTTTACGTCGGACTTAAAGTGGCAACGATGCTTTTTAAGGTGACCACGAACTTCTGTAACGCTTCCCTTTGCAGCTCCGGAGCGCCCTTTTGCGCAAATTATGGTGGATATTTTTAGAGATCACGATGGACCCGTCAGCCCACGATCGGGGATTGGTCCCATACCCCCCGGCAGCCCTCAGCACCGGGGTCACGTCACGCCCGTATCTTTCCAAATTGGTATGAGCACCTTTCGTGTCCCCTTTCTCGCGAGCGGCTGAAGACGGCATCCTCGCTAAATCAAACAGATTTTAATCCATCAGGAAGTGTTGAACTGCTTCCGCCAAGGCTCAAACTTTGCGCAAAGGACTTCAGCCGTTGAAAGTGGTAGCGAGGTATAGCTATCGCGGATTAATCCGGGAGTGAACAGGGACAACATAGGCTGTTTCTGTCTGAGTTTCATAATGGCCTCAGGGTCAATATCTATCAATTCCCTGACTCTGGCGGCCAACCTGAGCCGATTCTAGCCAAAGGGATGTTGGCTGGCAAGCATCGTTTTCATGGTCGGCATGGAATCGCCGACCTTCATTTTCTTGACAGGATGAGGGGCGTGTGGAATAGTGTTTCGTCCGATGAAGAAATTTCTGAAGAAAGCCCGTTGGATCCTGATCCCGGCCGCCTTGGTCGCGATCGTCATCCTCTGGGTCGTCAAATTCGAAACCCAAAAACCCGAGATCCGTCCGGACGGCGACAGCCCGTTCCTCGGCCGCGAGCTCACGTTTCGGGCCAGCGACCGGAAAAGCGGTCTGGCCGAAGTCCGCGTGGAAGCCGTCCAGGCCGGCCGGACCATCGAGGTCTTTTCCGAAAGATTCCCCGCGGCGCTGCCAACTTACGTCAAAACGTTGACCCTGCGCCCGCTTCCCGCCGGACTGGCCGACGGCGAGATCCTCCTGCGGATCTCGGCCAAGGACCGATCCTGGAACGGCGGGAACACCGCCGTCGTGGAAAAAAAGATGATCCTCGACACCCGCCCACCTCGGATGAACATCGTCGGCGGGCCGCACTATATCAACACGGGAGGCGCAGGCGTCGTCTCCTGCACAGTGGACGAAGAAACCCCGGTCGTCGGGATCCAGGTCGGAGAGCGCTTTTTCCCCGGATTTCCAACCGGCGAAAAGCGGTTCCTGGTCTTTTTCGCGCTTTCTCCGGATGCGCCCCGCGACACGTCTTTCTCCGGCGTGGCCGAGGATCGATCCGGCAACCGGACGACTATCGTTTTCCGGCCGGTGATAAAGACCGTCGCCTTCAAGAAGGACACCCTGAGCCTGTCCGACAAATTCCTCAGAGATGTCGTCTCTTATTATAAGAACATCGACCCGGGGCTCCAGGGAACGGACCTAGAAGCCTTCCTGACAGTCAACCGGACACAACGGGAGAAGGATTATGAGCGGCTGGCGATCCTCTGCCAAAAAACGGAATCCCGGATGCTCTGGTCCGGGGCGTTTCTCCGGCTCCCGAACTCAAAGCCCATGGCCTCGTTCGGGGATCGGCGGACTTATACATACGAAGGCAAAGTCGTCGACCAGCAGGTCCATCTCGGCGTGGACCTGGCCTCCACGGCCCAGTGTCTGATCCCCGCGGCCAACGCCGGCCGGGTCGTGTTCGCCGGCCCGCTGGGGATCCATGGCCTGACGGTCGTCCTGGATCATGGCCTGGGATTGTTCAGCATGTATTGCCATTTGAGCCAGATCGATGTCGTGTTGTCCCAGGGCGTAACGCGGGGCGAGACCCTCGGACTTTCGGGATCCACAGGCCTGGCCGGCGGCGACCATCTCCATTTCGCCATGCTCATCCACGGGACGTTCGTCAATCCCGTGGAATGGTGGGATGACCACTGGATCCGCGACAACGTCGAGCTCAAGACAAGATGAAAAGCCCTTTCGCTCGCCGATAGCGTCCGCGCGTTTCCGAGATCCGCTTCAGCCGTCTATCGCTGTCCTTGCGATTCATGACGGGCACATGGTTGGCTATCCGGCGGTAAAGTCTCGTCAGCGTGTCCAAGAGTGAGGACGATATTTCCCTTTTTATGTCCCTGTTCGACATACCGGTGAGCATCGGCGGCCTGTTCCAAGGGAAAACAACGATCGATGATCGCTTTGATCTCTCCGGCCTCGATCAGATCCTTGAGGAAAGCCAGATCTTCGGCTTTTTCGTTTGACACGACACAGACGGCCTTCCTGCCGCCGCTCATTGACGTCCACAGCATTTGGGAAACCTGTCTCATCTTGAAACTGACGAAAAGACAGCGTCCGTTCGGCTTGAGCGAGCGTTGACACCGGGCAAACGAATTCTTGCCCAAGATGTCGACAATACAATCATAGGTCTCACCGCTGTTGATAAAATCCTCCCGGGTGTAATCGATGACTTTTTCCGCCCCCAGAGATCTGACGTACTCCAATCTCGGCGTGCTGCAGACGCCGGATACCAGGGCCCCGAAGTGAGACCGGGCAAGCTGCACGACCGCCGGACCGATCCCCCCGGACGCTCCATTGACAAGTATTTTTTGCCCCGGTCGGAGATTGGCTTTCCTGAGCACATTCAAGGCCATGATGGCCCCATACGGAACGGAAGCGGCTTCTTCATAGCTCATGTTGGCCGGTTTGGGGGCCACTACCCCATCTTCGGGGATGCAGAGATACTCGGCATAGGCGCCCATGCGCGGACCGCGGTAGCCAAAAACCGGGTCACCTGTGCTGAATCGGTTGACCTCTTTGCCGACGGATTCGACGTCCCCGGAAAACTCACTGCCCAGTACGGGAATTCTTGGTTTTCTGAACCCAAAATAAATTTTCCCCACGAGCCAGAAGAGGAAAGGCATGTGGAATTTTCGCGGGGAGATGGCGTTGAAGTGACGGACCAAAGTATCCCCGAAACTGACCGGTGTCGCATGGACTTTTATCAGGATTTCATTGTTCTTCGGAACAGGTTTTTTCACCTCTTTGAGCTGAAGAACCTCCGGCGGCCCGTATTTCGTGCAGACAATCGCTTTCATGAGCATTCCCCTTTTTAGACGCTGATTCGGCGTCTCCGGCCGCTGAGCGTCTTTTCATCCCGAGATCCGCTTGCTACGACTCGGTCTTGATGGCCTTGATCATCGCTCCCGCCTGGGTCCGGTAGCGGGCCTGCATTTTTTTGATCATGGCGTGCTGTTCCGGCCAGGACTTCCAATAGGACTTATCGCAGGCGTCCAGATGATCGCATTGGATGCAGGATGCGAGCCCGTTGGCCAGGCCGCAGTTGCGGACTTCACAGGCGGCCATGCCTATCTTCAGGGGCTTGTCTCCGGGTTTGCAGGAGTAGCAGAAGACCTTTGCGGGATCGTATTCGATTCCGAACTTCTTCTTCCAGTCCCACTTCTCGTAGATGAGCTTCTTCGTCTTGACGTCGTCATTCATGGTGGCCTTGTGCAGCGGGCACGCTTGCGCGCAGGGAATGCCACAAAAGGAGAATTGAGCCAGATCAAGGGGCTTGTCGTCCTGGCCTTTGGTCAGGGCCAAGCGCTCCGCCGCGGACAGATGGTTCCATGCCGCAAGAACGCAGCAGGCTCCGCCGAGCTTGGCGAAGTGTCCGAGAAAACGCCGCCGACTCTGTTGTGTTGCCATGGGGACCTCCTTTATGAAGCCGGTGCTTCGTTCTCATTTTGAATCGAGCTCTTTCAATTTGGCCGTCGCGGCGGCGTGGCCCGGAGCGATGGCCAGGGCTTGATTGTAGCATTCGCGGGCTTTGGCTATTTGGCCGCTTTGACGATAGGCCTCGCCAAGAGCCACCCGGGCGTCGGCCGAACGGGGATAAAGGGCCACCCGGTAGAGCAGCACTTCGACGGCCTTGGCGTACTTCTTTTCGCCGAACAGGCTTCGGCCCAATATCGCCAGATCGTCCTCGGGGAGCTTGCCCGGGACACCGAACTTAACGGCGCGCTGATCCGCCTGCCGCCGGATCTCGTCGAAATTGCTTTCCTTGAGGGAGGGGCCGATCTTCCAGCCTTCAAAGAGGGCGTTAAGCCCCCGCGGCAGGGAATCGGCCGGCACATGGCCTCCATTTTCGATGACCAGGAAACGGCCGGTCAGATCGGGCGGCGCGAGGGTGTCGATGGCCTCCTTCAGCGCCCCGTTCTGGCTCAAGACCGTGGGCAGGTCGTTCTCCCCCACAACCGAGACAAGCCGGCGTTTGCCGCCCTTGAAATCGCGGATCCATTCATCCCTTTTGGCCCTGAATAAAGGGATGGACAGGGTGGCGCTCGCGGCGATGTAGGCGTTGGCCGTGTCAGGATTGCGGAACAGGGCATAGACGGTCGAAAAACCCGTGTTGGACGTGCCGTAGAGGACCCGGAAATCCTCGGTGCGGCAGGTCTTGTCGATATGCGGAATCAGCTCTTCGCGAATGAAATCCAAGTATCGGTCGGCACGGCCCCCGCCCTTGCTGCCGTCGTCAAAGGTGATTTCCTCGGGAAAAACGTCTTTCGATCGATCGGTGTTCGTGATGCCGACGATGATGAACTCGGGCATCTCCCCCAGGAAGGCGGCGTGCCGGAGGGCGCCGATGAGGCCGGAGTTGAAGTTGAAATCCGCGTCCATCATGTAGAGGACGGGATATTTTTCGACGGACTTGTCATAGCCGTCGGGGAGGGAGACCCAGAATTCCCGGGTCTCACCCACTCTTGCCGAGGCGATTTTGTCGACGCGGACAGGCTGGATGGGCTGGACCGAGACATCGGATCCGCCGGCGGACGCGGCCGGAGCGCCGAAGCCAAGCCAGCCCAGGAGAAAAATCTCCGGCAGGGCGATGAACAGCGACTTGAGGAAAGCCATGATTACCTCGTTTTCACGGAATCATACGCAAGGAAGCGGGACATCGACATCGGGAAACCGCATGAATTCCCCGAATCATCCCCATTCCCGACCCTGGAGAGCGTTCTTGCCCCCCGGAGGCGCTTGAAATATAATCTCGGACTCGGGTGATAAGGAGACTTTCTCCTGAAACATTACAACGTTCTATCCTTGGTCGTTGTCCTGCTCGTCGGGGCCTGGGCCATCCTCGATTTCCGCCATAAATCGCGGCGTCTTCCCGACGCCCCCCTGCCGGATCTCCTGCGTTATTTGATCTTTTACAACATCATCGAGCTCGAGACCTTTTTAATGATCTATTTCGACAGCAATCTGACTCCCCCGCAATCGGAGAGCTTTTTTTCCTGGTACAAGGGGGTCGATTGGCCCCTTCGGACGGTTCTGGTTCTGGGCCTGTATGTCTTTCAATACAAAACGATCGCCTGGCTGCGGGGGAAAAAGCTGCCCAAGTGGGTTTTGCCGGCCCTGGGCCTTTTTACGGCGATCCTGATGATCGTCTTCATTTTGGACATGCGTTTCCCGAACATCCTGCCCAAAAGCCCTTATGTCAACTTTTGGAATCTGCACATCTGGCCCCTGAACCTTTTGGCCATGATCTGGCTCATCCGGTTGTGGTCGGAGAACCGGCAGGGACCCGATCCCGACCGCCGGCGGGCCAACCGGGCGTTTGCCTGGCTGTTCATTGTTCGCATTCCGGTCCTTCTGGCGGTCGTTTTGCTGAGTCCGGGACCGTTCGATTTCTGGAACATTACAGTTACGAGACTTATGGCCCTCTATACCAATCTCATGCCCCTATTCTGGCTGCAGGCCTATTTCCTCCCCTGGGCCGGCAGTTTAGGCAAGATCATAAGCGGCCGCGTCGACATGGCCTCCCTGCAAAAGAAGCACGGCTTGTCCGCGCGCGAGATGGAGATCCTGAACCTCATGATCGACGGCAAGAGCTATAAGCAGATGGAGGAGACGCTCCACATCTCCATTCATACCGTCAAAAGCCACGTCTACAATCTGTACCGAAAATTAAAGGTTAAAAATCGCCATCAACTGATCCACATGATCAGCACCTCGCAGTCCTCGTGAGGTCGCCTGCCGCAGTTTTCTTGACTTCTCCTCCGGCTATCGGCTAGCATTCCAACCGTCGCAACTTCCGCTGCAGGAGGACTGAAAACCATGGACATCAAGGAAGTCATATTCACCCGCCGATCCATCCGGGCTTACGAGAACAGGCCCGTTGAACGCGGCTTGATCCAGCAGCTGATCGAGGCCGCCGTGCAGGCGCCGTGCGGCATGGGTTTCGAGCCCTGGAAGTTCGCCGTCATCCAGGACCGCAAGATCCTGGCCGACCTTTCCGGCCGGACGAAGGCTCACATTCTCGGCCTGATCGACCAGGTCCCGCCGCTCGCGAGGTTCCGCGAGACGCTCGAGAACCCCAACTTCGACGTCTTCTACGGCGCGCCGGCGCTGGTGCTCATCTGTCGTTCAACGCAGAATCCGGGCCCGACGGCCGATATCGATTGCGCACTGGCCGCCGAAAACCTGATGCTCGCGGCCCGCGGCCTCGGCCTGGGCACGTGCTGGATGGGATTCGTGGGGACGTATCTCGAGACCGATGAGGCCAAGAAGCGCTTCGACATCCCGGAAGGTCACCGGGTCGTGGCGGCGATCGCCGCCGGCTATCCGGCCGTCGAGTTCACGACCAAGGAAAGAAATCCTCCGGAGATGATTTTTTGGAAATAGCCGCCGAAGGCACGGGGAGGATCGAATGACCGAGATAATGTCCGCTTGCGGAGTGATGTGTTCGGGTTGCGCGGCCTACCTCGGCGACGTCAAGGGCGCCGAGCACCAGGCGCGCACGGTCGCGGCTTGGCGGAGGATCTACGGAATGAAGGAAACCGCCGAGCACATCGCCTGTGACGGATGCTTGGGTCCGGATGAGAAGGTCTTCCACACGAGCCGCACCTGCAAGGCGAGGAACTGTTGCCGGGCGAAGGGCTTCACGAGCTGCGCCGAATGCGGCCTGGAATCGTGCCCGGCCCTCGAAAAGGCGCAATCCGTCTGGGACGGCGTTCCGAAAATCGCCGAGACCCTATCCCCCGCCGACTTCGAAGCTTATGCTCAGCCCTACTGCGGCCACCGCCGTCGCGTCGCCGCGAAGCGGGCCGCCCGATCCTGACCGGAGATTCCGGGCCCGGCCGCTTATTCGGTCTGGGCGCTGGAATATTTCAAGACCCTTGGATTCGGCGGGGCGTAGAACGTTCCGGGGTTGGACGTGTAGACGGCCCCCTCGAAAACCCCTTCGTTGCCGCCGGCGAATTTATGGGGCTCGGCCGCGCCCTTGGGCACCAGGACGAGCTGTCTCTTGAAGTTGCGGCGGTAGGAACGCTGGTCGTCGCCGATCTTGAAATAAAAGGCGTTCCGCAGGATGAACGGCTTCCATTCGGCGCAGACGGCCGTTGCCGGAACGCATCGGACGGGCTTGTCGGCGGCGAAGGCCGCCTGCAGCTCGAGGCCGCTGAGCGGGACGCCGTCGAGCTCTCCGATCGTTCCGTATTGGGCGTCGGCCAGGACCCATTTATGGAATTGTTCCAGCCAGACTTCGACGGCGGAATGGGCCTCGCTCCGGGTTTCCACGTCCCGGGGGAGCAGGTTGAGCACCCGCGCGGGCATCCCGTAGGCCTTGGCGGCTCCGGCCAGGACGACGGCGTAATCCCGGCAGATGAAACGGCCGCCGGCCTTGGCCTCCCTGAGGATCGTCAGCGGGTCGGTTTTCGAGGCCGTCTGGTCCGAACTGTGTGTCCAGCGCGTGCTGACCCATGTCGTCAGGCGGCGCAGTCTCTCGTAATCGTCCTTGGCCCCGGCGATGACCGCATCGATCGAGAATTCCTTCCGCATCTCCGCGAATTCCGGGGTCTCCGGGCCGTCGAAGGTCAGCTCGAACGGCGGAGGCGTCTGAGTTTCGTCCCAGGCCAGCGGATGAGGTCCGAATCGGGATTTCAGATCGGCCAGGAAGGCCTTGAATTCCGGATCCGCGCGCAGGGAATCCAGATCGGAATCAGCCGCGTACTTATCGTAATCCGTGTATCCGGCTTCGACGGCCTCGCGGGCGGCCGCGATCGCGCGCGCTTTCTCACCTGAGAGCGCGAGGACGCAGGCTTTGTTGTAAAGGATGCCGGCCCTGATCATGGGGTCCCCGGCGCTCGCCGCGAGACCGATCTGACGTTCCAGGACGTCTAGGGCCCCGGCCCAGTTCTGCGCTTTGACGCATCGGGCCAGATCTTCGTTCGTGGACCGGAACTGGTCCTCAAGGGACGCCTGCCCAGCGGCGGCGAGGCAGAGGCAGGCCGACATCAGGCCAACCGCGATCGTTTTTTCGACGAGGCGCATGGAATCTCCTCTAAGGGTGCTACTCTATAAACGAAAACCGGCCGTAAAAGGTTATCGAAGGAAAGCTCCGGGTCTTCGTCTACAGGGGAGCTCAACGCACCGTCCGGGCTCGAACCTGAATGGGGAGTTCAGCTTTGTCGGCTACCCTGTTATAATGTCTATACTTTTCGGATAAGGCATATCATGGCCGGGTTAGTCGGAAAGATTCGCGAACTGTACCGAGGCTTCAAGGATAAGAACGTCATCACGCTGGCGGCGTCCGTTTCTTTTTTCGGCTTTTTGTCGCTCTTCCCCTTTCTCGTTCTCCTGGCTTCGGTCGCCTCTTTCTTCATGCAAAAAAAGCAGGCCGTCGCTCAGGTCGAGCGTCTGCTCAGTTCCTTTCCTCCAGCCGTGGCCCATATCGTGCTTCAGACCCTGCGCGGAGCCATCGCCTCGGGCAGGACGGCCTCGGCCGTCAGCTTCATTATTCTCGTCTTTTCGTCCCTCGCGGCCTTCGGCCAGCTCCGGCTCGCCCTGAATAGGGTCATGGGCATGCCGAGGAAGCTCAAGGGCTGGAAGGCCACGTTCACGACCTTCGGGTTCTACGCCGCGACGGCTCTCGTCTCCCTTCTCCTGATCTTCGGCGGCGGAATGTTCTTCGTCCTGGCCGCCAAACTGGCGCGGGTTTCGTTCGTCAGCCGGTTCTGGACGATCGAGGCCGGCGTCATTGTCGTCCAGGTCCTCGTTTTCGCAGTCTCCTACCGCTACCTGGCGGCCAAGCTCCTGCCCTGGAAAAACGTCCTCATCGGAGGGGTCGTCACGGCGCTATCTTGGGAGATTCTAAAATATCTTTTCGGCCTGTACGTCAACTCGATCAGCAGCTTGACCCTGCTCTACGGCTTCATCAGCTCGGTGTTCTTCCTGATGCTCTGGCTGTTCTATTCTGTGCTCATCTATTTTTTGGGGGCGCACATCAGCGTGGAACTTAAATGACGACCTTGCGGCGAAACATTTTCGTCATCGTAATCAGCCACTTAGGAAGAGAGAACCGGCCAAGCCGGGCTTGGCGGCCGAAACTGTGGTATAATGGCTTCGTTCATAAGCAAAGGGAAACCTCAGCTATCAACACCTGAATGACTAAAGGAAGGGGCCAGAGGCCCTGATCGGTTTCATACTCCTCTCCTTTACGGCGTTCAAACATCTTTAAGAACCGGGAAGGCTCGAAGGAGTCTTTCCATCGTCGAAAGGAGACGAGAATGAATATCTACGTGGGCAATCTGCCCAACTCCGTCAATGAGGGCGACCTGAGAGAAGTCTTTCAGGCGTTCGGCGAAGTGTCGACGGCCGCCGTCATCAAGGACAAGTTCAGCGGCGAATCCCGCGGGTTCGGCTTCGTTGAGATGCCGAACAAGATCGAGGCCGAAAAGGCCATTTCCATGACGAACGGCAGGGACCTCAAGGGCCGCACGGCCAAGGTCAACGAAGCCAAACCGCGCACGGCCTCCTCGGGGTCCGGCGGTTTCGGCGCCAGCCGGCGGTACTAAGACCTCCGGACAGCCGGGGGTGTCAGCACGGCTCCCCCTGGGGAGCGGTCGATCCCGACCGCTCCCCTTTTTTTTATCCTGAAAATTGCCGATTCCCCGCCGAACGGCTAGAATGGGGCCAGGAGGGATCCCAGGTGCCAGGGGATCGGAAGGAGAAGCAGCTCGGGCGCGATTTCGCCTACGAAGCGATGCTGCTCAGTCACGTCAACGACGGCGTCATCGGCGCCGATGCCGACTCCCGGATCACGTACTGGGGCAGGGGCGCCGAGCGGATGTACGGCTACACCGAGGCGGAGGCGCTCGGCAAAACGACTCTGGAGTTGCTGCGTCCGACGTATGATCCCGGAGAACGCGAGAGGATCTTCGCGAACCTGGAAACGTTAGGCACGGCCGTGTCCACTGTGCGGACGAAGCGCAAGGACGGCGCCGAGGTCATCGCCGAGGTCAACTCGACCCGGTTGGTCGATGAGCGCGGGAATCGCACCGGATATGTGGTCGTCTATCGGGACGTGACCGAACGGACGGGGACCAGGCAGGCGCTCTCTCAGGCCAACGAGCGCCTGCGGGTTCAGGCCGAAGAGCTGCAATTAAGGGAAGGGGCGCTGCGCGGGATCCTGAACGCGGCCAAAGAGTCCATCTGGCGGTTCAGCCCGGACGGCATCATCCTGATGGGGAACGAGACCGCCTTGAAGCGCATCGGCAAATCGGCCGACGAGGTCATCGGCCGGCATTTCAGCGAGTTCATGTCTCCGGAGCTGGCCGCATTGCGCCTGGCCAAACTCAGGGAAGCGTCGGAATCCCGCAGGCCGGTCGAGTTCGAGGACGAGCGGTCCGGCATGTCGTTCCGTCACAATTTCTACCCGGTTCTGGACACCGAAGGGAACGTCTCCAGCATCGCCTGCTTCAGCCGGGACATCACCCAGCGCAAGCGGGACGAGCAGGCTCTACGGGAGCGCGGCATCGAGCTCCAGCGGCTGACGGAGGCCCTGGAAACGCGGGTGCAGGAGAGGACCGGGGAGCTGGCGGCCGCAAACGAGATGCTGAAGGCGGAAGCGGCCGAGCGCGTCCGCCTCGTGGCGGCGGTCGAACAGGCCGACGAGGGCCTCGTCATCATGGACGCCGAGGGCCTGATCCGCTACGCGAACTCCGCCTTCTCACGATTGAGCGGATGCTCCCGCGACGAGCTGCTGGCCATGAGCTACGATCGGCTTCTCGCGGGTCGGGGCAAATCGGGAGAAACGTGGGAGAACGTCCGGGCCTCCCTCGATCGGGGGGAAGCCTGGCACGGACGCCTGACGCGGGGCGACGACGCCGGCGATGCCCTGGAACTGGAGGTGACCGTCTCGCCCATTTACGACGCCACGGGCCGGGCGATCAACTACCTGGCGGTCGAAAGGGACGTCACCCGCGAGCTCCGCCTGCAGCAGCACCTGCGCCAGGTCCAGAAGCTCGAAGCCCTGGGGACTCTCGCCGGCGGGATCGCCCACGATTTCAACAACATCCTCAACCCGATCTTCATCAGCACCGAGCTGCTGCTGCTCGAATCGTCGCTCGATCCCTCCGACCGCCGCCAGCTGGAGATCACCCTGAAAGCCGCGGAACGCGGCCGCGACCTGGTCAGGCAGATCATCGCCTTCAGCCGGCAGAAAGAAAAGGACCGGAAGCCGTCCAAGGCGGGTCCGGTCGTCAACGAAGCCGTCCGGTTCCTTCGGGTCTCGCTGCCCAGCACGGTGGAGATCCGGGCGGACATCCGGGACACGAGGGACGTCATCCTCGGAGACCAGGCGCAGATCCACCAGATCGTGATGAATCTCTGCAACAACGCCGCTTACGCCATGCGCGAAAAGGGCGGGATCCTCACGCTGAGCCTGGCCGAGGTCGACGTCGACGCCGGTTTCGCGGCCCAGGTGCCCGGCCTCAAACCGGGAGCGTATCTGCGCCTGGCCGTCTCCGACACCGGCACGGGGATGACGCCCGAGGTCAGGGAACGGGCCTTCGATCCTTTCTTCACGACGAAAAGACCGGGCGAAGGTTCGGGCATGGGTCTCGCGGTCGTCGACGGGATCGTCAGGGACTACGGCGGGGCTATCAGCGTCGTGAGCGACGAGGGCAAGGGCTCCACGTTCACGGTCTATCTCCCCCGGGTGGCCTCGGAGGAGCCCTCTTCCCAGGCCGCCCCGGACGGCCCGCCCCGGGGCTCGGAACGCATCCTTCTTCTGGACGACGAGTTGGTTCAGGTCCAGAGCGTCCGGGCCATGCTGAGAAGGTTGGGCTACGAAGTCGTGGCGCTGACCGACGGCCAGGAGGCGCTGACACGGATCCGGGCCGATCCGCAGGCGTTCGACCTCCTGATCACCGACCAGACGATGCCTCATCTGACGGGAGTGAAGCTGGCCAAGGAAGTCCTGGGGATCCGCCCCGACCTTCCGATCATTCTCTGCACGGGTTACAGCGAGGCCGTGGATGCCAACGAGGCCCGCGCCCTGGGCATCCGCGATTTCCTGATGAAGCCTTATTCGGTCCGCGAGATGGCCGAGACGGTCCGCCGGGCGCTCTCCGGCGATCCGGAGAAAAAGCCGTGAAGCTCGACCTCCGGACTCGCCTCGCGCTCAACAACGGCGTCGAGATGCCCCTCCTGGGCCTCGGCACCTGGGCGTCGACGGGGAGGGCCGGCCGACAAGCCGTGCTCTGGGCCCTCGAGGCCGGCTACCGCCTCATCGACACCGCCTCGTCCTACGGCAACGAGAGCGAGGTCGGAGAAGCCATCCGGGACAGCCGCATTCCGCGGGGCGAGATCTTCGTGACGACAAAAGTCTGGCCGGCCGAATTCGGCTACGAGGCGACCTTGCGAGCGTTCGAGGCCAGCCGCCGGCGCCTGGGCCTCGAGCAGATCGACCTCTACCTCATCCACTGGCCCGGCGACGATCCGCGCCTTCGCGCCGAGTCGTGGCGGGCGCTCGAGACGCTCCTCGCTGACGGTCGCAGCCGGGCCATCGGCGTCAGCAACTACATGGTCGCGGAGCTCGAGGAGCTCCTTGGCGCGGGCCGGAGAGGCGTCGTTCCCGCCGTCAACCAGGTCCCGTTCAGCCCCTTCGATCAACAGAGGGACGTCCACGCGTTCTGCAAATCCCACGGGATCCGACTCGAAGGCTACAGCCCGTTGACGCGCGGAGCGAAGCTCGGCCAGCGGACGATCCGCTCGCTGGCCCAGGCTCATGGCCGGACAGCCGCCCAGATCATGATCCGATGGGCCCTGCAAAAAGAGGTCGTGACCATCCCCAAGTCCGCTCACAAAGAACGGATCGTCGAGAATGCCGCCGTCTTCGATTTTTCGCTGTCTCCCGAGGACCTGGCGGCCCTGGACGCGCTCGACGCCGGGCGCTGAGCGGGTCCTGTCCGCTATTTCTTCACGACGGAGAGCACGACCTGGCCGTCGTCACCGATGCGGGCCTGGTCGAAGAAGGACTTCAGGACCGGATACTGATCCGGGAGGACTTGGTTCTTCAGGATCGTCATCTCGCGCCGGATGTGGAACCTCGCCCCGTCGTCGACCTCCGCGGCCAGCGAGTAGCGCGAGAAAGTCCTCTCGCACCGAGAGGCGGCAGGCACGGTCTCGATCTTCAGGCCTTCCGGAACGGTGATGAGGATGTCGTCCGATTCTCGGAGGAGATACGGGAAGTAGACGGAGCCGGCGCGCCCGGCATGACGGAAGGAATCCCGCCATCCGACCCGGTAGGGCACGAGCGGCATGATCAGGCGGTCCCCGGCGGTCGTCGTGACGCCTGGGACAGCGATCTCGAACTCAATACGGATCTCGTCCTCGGACTGGGTCATGTTCTCCACCGTCCGGACCGAAGCCTTGCCGCCCGCGGGCAGGATGGAAGACATCTTCTCGGCAAGGCCCTTTCTCATCTCGGAATCGTCGATCCCCAGGTATTCGAGCCGGAGGTCCAGGGCTTCCTGGCCTGTGCAGGTGAGCGACGCTGTGCCGGTCAGGCCGCCGTCCCCGTCCAGGCGCAGGTCGAACGCCCGCCTCGTCAAAGTCCTCTCCGGCGGATCGAGAGGGATCGTCGCAAACTTGCCCGGCTCCCCGGACGACCGGATGTACGTGGCGTCCGTGGCGTTCCACCAGACGAGCCCCATCGGGCAGCCCGGCGTCGCCGGATCGAAGAACGTGTCGAGCCCGTCGACATTGACGACGGCCACTTCGCAGTCGAACTGCTCGTACAGGCCGAGGATGTTCTCATGGAAGAACTTGTCGTCGCGGGTCGCCACCCGGGCCACGTCGGCCGTCAAGCCGGAGGCCCGGGCCAGGGCCACGAAGGTCCGGGTGATGTCGCTGCGGAGGCCGGCGTTTCGCTTCAGGACCTCCCCCACGTTCCGGTTGTCCTTGATCTTCAGCTCCTTCCTTCGCAAAGGAGTCATGTCCTTATCGTAGCTCAGGTTCTTGATCCCCTGGGCCCGCGCATAGAGCGCCTTGAGCTTTTCGAGGGGCGTCACGGACGCGGCGGCCAGAAGGCGGCTCTCCGCGGCGATGCCCTCATTCCCTTTCAGGAATTTCTCCACCCTCCTCTGCCAGCCCGCGCTCTCCAGGCTCCAGTAATCGGCGGCCCCGAGGATCTTCGTGCTGCACAAAAAGAAGATGACGCCCATGCGTCCCTCCCCCTCGGGAGAGGCCCATTCCTCCTTCCCCCGGGCCGGGATGTTTTCGACTTCGAGGAGGACCCGGCCTTCTTTCATGACCGGCGGTCCCCAAGTCAGACCGAAAGAAACCCAGGCCAGCCGGAGGCTCGTGTCGTCAAAGAAGATGTTGCCGCCGCGGAACGGGACGAAAGTATATTTCGCTTTGAAGGTGTAGAGAGGCGCGTCGAAGTCCCAGAGCTCGACGGTGTAGGAAAGCAGGGACAGGTCGTTCGGGACTCCGCCCTCCTCGGGCTTCCACCGTTCCAGGCTCAGGCTCTGGGCCGAAGCGGCCTTCTTCAGGTCGAACTTGAGATCGTAGCCGCAATCGATGATGGAACCCACGCCGAGGTCGGGCAGGGCGAAGGTTTTGACCATCCTTTTGAGCCCGCCGACTTGAAGGATCGTTTTCTCGAAGATCTCGCCGGTGAAGGGAACGATCCGGCCGTCCGGCTGGACGACACGGGCCCGGATGCCCTCGACTTTCCAGGCCTCGGAGAACGGGACCTCGATCGTGCCATAATCCTTGCCGGCCGCGGTCAGGATCTTGAGGCGGCTGAAAGCCTTGAACGTCCATTCATTTTGATCCGAGACTTGTTCCCGGTAAAGATATACGGCCGGCGCTCCCGGCTGTCCGGGAGCCGCATCGACCGCTTTCTGCGCGTCCGTGACAGGGGGCCAAACCTGAGGGGCCGCGTCGGCCGCGGCGCCGGCGAGACCCATAGCCGGAGTGAACAGGAGAAGCCTGAAGAATATCGCCCGATAAGTCGACCGTTGACCCATTCGACACCCCCCGGCGTTGATCCGGGATCGATAATAGCCACGACGTCGGCGGGCAGTCAAGGCCTCATTTCTTGTGGCCGACGGGCATGTTCAGGAGCGGGTATTGCGTATCGGTCAGCTTGAGCAGCTCCTTGATCTTGGCTTTGTCCATCGAGGCCCGCGGCCGGGTGGCCAGGCCCGTGCCCGCGCAGAAAAGGGCGATATTCTGCGAGACGATGCCCGCATCGAGCGCCGCGATCTCGAGCTTCCCCGCGGTCTCTCCCATCCGGAACCGGGAGATGTCCGAAACGAGGATGAGCAGGACGGGCGCCGGCGTGGGCGGACCGCCGGGGCCGGGCTTGCCCTCGGGCTTGACGCCCGGAGGCGCCGCCTGCGGTTTGGCGCCCGGACCGCCGGGTCTGGCCATCGCGATCCCGGACCGATGATCGCCCGCGACGATCGGCTTGAGCGCATGGGCGGCCGCGTCATAAAGGTACGCCCCGTCCTTCATGAGGACGTAGATATCGACGTCCTGGGCGTTCATGGCCGAAGGGGCCGTCCTCTTCCCGTCGGGCCGGTTGATGCCGTCGGCCGCCCAGAGCAGGTCGGAGAGGTCCTGCAGGCTGAGGTCCTTGTCGGACCACTCCCTGACCGACGCCCGGAGGGCGAAGGCCTCCATGACCGGCAGTCCCCTGGTCTTGTTCGGCTCATCGAGCTTGATCGTTTTCAGCTCCTGCGCCTGTCCCCAGCTCAAGACGGGAACGAGGAGCAGGGCTCCGAGAAGCAGTCCGGCGACGCACGATCTTTTCATGAGAAAACCTCCCTCGACGCGAATTCCGAATCTTCTCCGTCCGCGATCGGCTCCAAGCCTTCGATTTTGCCACCTTCGCAGGGCCCGGTCAAGGCGCCCCGCGGTCGCGCGCGCCTCAGCGCCGCTCGAAAACGGCCGGGCTCACCCGAAGGCTCGTTCCGGCGGCGGCGAAGACCTCGAGCCATTTCTTCGCCGCGGCTT
>CAVULT010000036.1:0-27121 GCA_963742235.1 Candidatus Aminicenantota bacterium
CCTGGGCTACGTCCTGGTGCCTCGCGCGGACGGTAACGGATTCGAGATTGGCGGCGTGGACCAGGCGGTCATGGACGCCTTCTCCTCGCGCCGTGCGCAGATCACGCCCGAGGTGCGGCGCATGGCGGAGGAGTACCGGCAGCGGTACGGCCGGGAGCCGTCCCAGCGGACGCTGTGGGCCATGGCCCAGGAGGCCACGCTGGCCTCCCGCAAGGCCAAGAACCGGGGCCGCTCGGACCGGAGCGGGCAGCCTGCCCGGACCGGCGGGGATGAGCTGGACGCCTGGGAGGCGCGCACCACGGAGCGGGAGCTGGCGGCCCTGTCCGGAGTGCACGGAGCGGTGCGCGAGTTTGCTCGGCCGTCCGGCCTGGACGCTCCGGCCGAGCTGGACGAGGCCGCTCGCGGGCGCGTATATGCCGGGTGGCCATTACCGGGGCACAGCGCTCCTCGGCCGCGTTCACGCGGGCCGCGTTGCTGTGGGAGATACACCGCGCCATGCCCGCCATGGCCGCCGGAGTGGACCAGGCCGCGCTGGCCGAGGAGCTGGCGGACGAGGCGCTGGCCTCCGGTGAGGTCCTGGCGCTGGGACCGGCGCCGGAGGTGGTGGACGTGGCCTCGCTCGGTGTCCGGGCCAGTGACGGCCGGTCCGTGTTCACCGATCCAGGAGCCGAGCGGTACACCACGGCGGCCCACCTGGACCTGGAGGAGTACCTGGTGGCCGAGGCCCGCCGGGAGGTGGCCCAGCTGGTCACTCCGCACGCGGCGGACGTGGCCCTGGCGGGCGCGGACCTCGGCGCGGACCAGGCCGAGGTGGCCGCCGGGCTTCTCACGGCGCGGACCGCCATGTCCGTCCTGGTGGCTCCGGCCGGGGCGGGCAAGACGCACGTGGTGGCCGCCTACGCGCGGGCCTGGACGGCCGTCACCGGCGGCCGGGTGGTGGGCGTCACGCTGTCCACGAACGCGGCCCGCGTCATGGCTACCGAGGGCCTGGCCGAGGCGGTCAACGTGGCCCAGGCGCTCGGCCGGCGGGAGGACGGGTCCACGGGCCGGACGCTCCAGCTCGGCCCGCGTGACGTGGTGGTGATAGACGAGGCCACCCAGGTCTCCACCGAGGACCTGGCCGCGCTTCAGGCCCTCGCGCGGGCGGCGGGGGCGCGCGTGGTCCTGGTCGGGGACACGGCCCAGCTCGGGGCCGTGGAGGCGGGCGGCATGATGCGCCTGATTGCGGAGGACCTGGGGCACTGGGAGCTGGCCGAGGTGCACCGTTTTGACGCGGAGTGGGAGGCGCTGGCCTCGCTCCAGCTCCGGCAGGGCGCACGCTCCGCGCTCCAGGCGTATGACGCGCGCGGCAGGATCCGGGGCGCTCACCAGGTCCAGGCCGAGCGGGACGCGGTGGCCCTGTACCTGGCGGACCACCTCCTGGGCCGGGAGTCCATGCTCCTGGCGGGCACGAACGAGGAGGCGGCCAAGCTGGCCGGCATGGTGCGGGCGGAGCTGGCCCGCCTCGGCCGTGTGCCCGAGCGGCCGGAGGTCACGCTGGCGGACGGGAACGGGGCCGCGCGTGGTGACCTTCTGCGGGCGCGGGAGAACACGCGCGAGGTGGACGCGGCCGGGCGGCCTCTGACCAACCGGGACACGCTCCGCCTGGAGGGCACGGTCCAGGCGGCAGGGGGCCGCGTTGCGATCGCACGGCGCCAGCTCGCGGACGGGTCCTGGTCGCGGGACTTCCCCGTTCCCGTGGACTACCTCCGCCGGTCGGCCGAGCTGGCATATGCGGGCAACGTCTACGTGGCCCAGGGCCGCACGGTGGACACCGCGCACGTGTTCGTGTCCGCCTCGCTCACCCGCGAGTCCCTGTACGTGGCCATGACGCGGGGCCGGTCGGCCACCACGGCGCACGTGGTGACCGGGCCGAGCCCGGCCCGTGGCCAGGAGCCCATGGCCCAGGCGGACCCGCTGGCGGTTATGGCCGAGGTGATGGACCGGACCAGCTCCTCCCGCACGGCCACCGAGGCCATGCGCGAGGCCCAGGCGTACGCCACCAACACGGCTCACCTCCTGACGATGTTCTCGGCCGCCACCCGTGGAGACGCATACGCGGCCGTGGACCAGGCCGTCCAGGCCCGCCTGGGGAACCGCGAGTATGCGCGCTACCTCCAGGAGCCTCAGCGGCCCGTCTTCCAGCGCCAGGTCCTCGCGGCCACCACGGCCGGGGCGTCCCTGGAGGAGGTCCTGGACGTGGCCGCCACGCGGGACTTCACCGGAGTTCGCTCGGTGTCGGCTGCCATGCATGGGCGGGTGGAAGCCTCCGCGCTCGGCCGCCAGGAGGCGGGCCGCACGGTCACCTGGGCGGAGCGCGTACCGGAGACGGTACGGCCGGAGACCCGGGCCGTGGGCGTGGCGCTGGCCGAGGCCATGGACGCGCGGGCCCACGAGCTGGCCCAGCGCCAGGCGGAGGCGCCGGAGCGCTGGGTCCAGGTGACGCTGGGCGCGTTCCCTGCGGAAGGCTCGGACCAGCTCAAGGCCGATTGGCTCGGCCGCGTGGGGACCGCCGCGTCCTACCGCGAGGCCGCGGGGATCACGGACCCTAACCAGGTCATTGGACCGGCGCCGCAGGGACACCCGGAGCTGGGGGAGGCGCACGCCTCGGCCGCGTCGGCGCTGGAGATTCGCACCGAGGACCAGATGGTGTACGCCATGACGCGGGCCGAGCTGGAGGCGACCCAGGCGGAGTATGCACGGGTGGCCCAGCTCGCGCCGCCGGAGGTCTCGGCCGAGCTGAAGGCCGAGCGGACGGCCGAGCTGGAGGCGCGGGCCCGTGGAGCCGAGCTGGCCGAGCTGGGGCAGGCCGAGGCTGGCCGGGCGTGGCTGGCCCAGGCCGACGCGGCCGACGTGCGGGCTACGGAGCTGGAGGGCAAGGCCGAGGTGTACGCGGCCTGGGAGGAGGACCACCGGGCCGAGCGGGACGCGGCCGAGCTGGCCCAGGCCGAGCTGGACCGCCGGAACGCGGCCGAGCGCCAGCGCCAGGCCGAGCTGGAGCGCGCGGCCGAGCGCGAGGACCTGGACCACGCGGAGCCCAGCGCGGAGGAGCCGAGGGCTAATCGGGCTCCCGAGGAGGCAACCGCGGATTCATCCGGAGAGGAGTTTTCCCAGGCCAACGCAGGCGCGCCTGCGGAGACTCCGGCCCCTATCGCGGACCCAGAGCTGGCCGAGGCCGTGGCCGAGCTGGACGCCCACCAGGCCGAGCGCCAGGCGGCGGCCGAGGAGCGCGCGGCCGAGCTGGCCGAGCGCCAGGAGGAGGCGGCCGTCCGCGAGGCGTCCAGGCAGGCCGCAGAGGCCGAGGCGGACATGGCAGGCGCCACCAGTCCAGAGGCATGGGTCCCAGGCCGCGACACGCCGTCCTGGGCCGGTCCAGCGGCCAGCGCAGCCGCGCCTGCCCCAGTGGCCGAGGCCGCCGGGCCGGAGGCGGGCCTGTAACACCAGAGCGCCCCGTGTACGGATGTCGGTCCGTACACGGGGCGCGAGTGTTCGTAAGTCGGCCCGTACAGCTAAGGCGGCCAGCTGTTATCGGCCTGTTTTCTGCACATAGGACCATGAGCAACGGCGGCGCTCTTTGCGCGGCTCTGGCTGTCACGGAGCGTGACTGACCCGGTGGGCCGGACTGTAGCCAAACCGTTCAGAACGCCGATTCTTTGCTGGTGACTCGGTGAGTGCCGGGATCGCCGTCGACGCCCAGATCAACCATTCCGGCGTGCTGGATCCCGGTAACCGTGGGCAGTGGCGCGGTGTTCGGCCCGGAAGATGTCCAAGTCCGGCAGGTGCAAGGCTCCTGCGCTCTGTTGCCGGGAACAGGTAGTTACCGAGGGACAGGTGCCTGGGGGCCGAGTCGTGCCGGTCAGGGAGCGGGGGGTGGCTGGTCAGTTGCCGGGCTGGACCGGCGGGCGGTGCCGGCCGCGTCATGCCAGATCAGCGGGAAGTTACCGGAGCCGAGCTGCTCGGCGCGCTGGAGCCGCCGGGTGACCGGCGGCTGGCGGGCCGGCGGCGCGGCGTCCAGCAGGGTGGTGAGCAGGGCCCGGGCCCGCAGCAGGACCATGGGAGACTGGGCTGCGGACTCGATGAAATCATCCAGGGCGGTGCGCAGGTAGTCATCCCAGGACGGCAGGGCCAGCACGACCCGGACCGTCCCGGCGCTGTCGGCCACGTCGGCCATGTCTAGGTCACGTGAGACGAGAGCCTGGAGCAGGCTCTCGGTGGTGTCCAGCACCTGGACGGCGGTGGCCGGGTCGTTGACCGCGGGTGACAGCGCCCGCATGCCGATGTCGGCCAGCAGGCGGAACGCGAACAGCGGATCCTGGTCGAAGGTGCGCTCGCGCCCGGTCACCAGCCCGGCCAGGATCTGCGCGTCGGCCGCCTCGCCGCCGTGCAGGTCGGCGATCGGGGCCCCCTGCTGCAGCGTGTCGCCCATGCCGGCCCGCAGCACGATCACCGCGCTGCCGCCGGCGGCAGCAAGCAGCCGGTAGGTCGAGCTGCTGCAAGATCGCCTGCCGGTGCGGCCAGATGATCGCCCGGCGCTGCGGCGGCAGCGGGGCGGCCGGCGGCCGTTGCGCCGGGCATGGCCGGGGGTACAGGTCGCCGATGATGCCGCGGCCCTGCCCGGCGATGGCGGCCAGGGTGGGCGCGAGCTGGATGGAGGCGAAGGCTTTAGTCTGCAGGGTCCGGATCAGGGCGAGGGCGGCGAGCACCGCCACCATCTCGGCGGCCGGCACGATCACCGACACCTTGTCCTGGTTGCCGATGACCAGGGCGGTGGTGACCGAGAACACGAACACGCCGACGGCAAAGGCGAAGGTCCGCCAGATGACCGGGTCGTCGCGGAACAGGGTCAGCCGGGGTGACAGGCTGGTGAAGGCCCACTGCACGACCAGGAACAGCAGCGAGTAGATGATGGTCACCAGCCCCAGGACGCCGAAGCCCACGCCGATCAGCACGTCCGTCACCCGGGTGCTGGCCACCGTGGCGTCGGTGGTGATCCGGGGCAGCAGCAGGCCAAGCACCAGCCCGGCCAGCACGTACAGCAACTGGAGCAGGCCGGCCCGCAGCCGGCGCTCGGGGCCGGCCGAACCGCCCGCGCGGGCGGTCAGCCAGCGGCTGCATCACCGCGCCCGGCCGCGGCCGCGCGGGAACCCCGCCCGGCGGCGTCTCGCGGCCCTGCGCAGTATCTGATCTGCGGGTGGACCTCCGCAAGAAGGTCGGCCTGGTCTTCCAGAGGCCCAATCCTTTCCCGCTGAGCGTCTTCGACAACGTCGTCTACGGACTCCGGGTCCACGGCCTCCACGATCCCAAGGCCCTCGAAGCCAGGCTCATCCGCAGCCTCGAGGCGGTGCACCTCTGGGACGAGCTCAAAGACCGTCTCGATGAGAACGCCCTCCGGCTTTCGGGGGAGCAGCAGCAGCGGTTGTGCATCGCCCGCCTGGTCGCGGTCGAACCGGAGATCCTGCTCATGGACGAGCCCTGCTCGGCCCTGGACCTCGCGGCGACGGCCCACATCGAGGACCTCATGGCCGAGCTCAAGAAGCGCTACACCATCGTCATCGTCACCCACAACATGCAGCAGGCCGCGCGCGTCTCGGACGTCACCGGGTACTTCCTGCTCGGCGAGCTCGTCGAGATCGGGGAGACCCGGACGATCTTCACCAACCCGCGGGACCCGAGGACGGAGGACTACATCACCGGCCGATTCGGATAGGCTTTGGGGTCATTTGGCGACGTAGCCGGCCCGATGAAGAACGGAATAGTTCTTTCCCTTCACTTTTACCGCGATCTCTCGGAAGCCGCCGTCCGGCCTGTAATCAGCGGGAACATAATAGAGCAAATAGTAGTTGTCCACCGCCTCCCCGGACTTCTTCATGAGGAACTCGGGATTGGACGAGCTTGCCGCCAACCCTCCCGTGGCCTTCGCCATGTCCAGCAAGGGGCCAAAAATGTCCTCGGAATGCTCCTCCATGACCGGAGACCTGCCGCCTTGTGGTTCGGAAGACTTCGTAACGAAAAGAAAATGGACGGTTATTGACGCATCGGAATACGCCCGTGTGATCCGGCTTGAATCGACTTGCTTATCCCGCTTATAAAGGTCGAACAGATCCTTGAAATCCTGTTCGATCAGAAAATCCTTGGCGTCCTCGAATTGGCCGATATACTTATTCCGGTTGAGCATGGGCACGCGTTCGTTTTGATAAAAGACCAAAACGATCTTTTGTCCGTCCAGATTCCTGAGATAGTCCGGGAAGGCCAGGAGCCGGTCGGCATCGAGAGTCCGAATATCCTCCAAACGCTCTCGGAGGTCTCGATAATTCATCAGGAATTCCTCCCATGAGCCCTCTCCGAAAAGCTGGAAATCCGGTTCCGGCACCCCCGTCGTGTCCAATTTTCCGCCGGTCAGCATTCGGCTGAGTTCGTCCAAGATGCTGAGATATTCGGTGTTGCCGACGAGCGTGTCGCGCTCGACCAAATCGGACAGTTGCTTGGAGAGAATTTCTTTGGGGAACCCCAGAAGACGTTCTCTTTTCATCCTATAGGTTTTGACCGAGGTGACGACTGTCAGACTATCTCCGGTTCTAAGAATATTTTCGACAAAAAAATCGATCGCCTGATTGATTTTCGGGTCAGGTCGATAAACCATAAAGAACAGGAGGAAATGCCTCTCGATATTCGGCGAGAATTTCAGCATTTCGCCTTTTGGCTCTAAAACCGCTTTCTTGACCAAGTAGGCGGCCTGCAGATTCTGGAGAACTCCATTTTCGTAAACTTCAAAATCGTTCATTCCCAGGTCCTCGACAAAGGTGTTGCCGTTGAACACCCGGACTGGGATTTCAATATTGATGACTCTGACGTCATGATGAATTTGGCCGGTTTCCGCGGAGACCTGAGCCGCCGCCGGCGCTGACCACGGGGCCAATAAAACGCCCACAAGTATGATCGGGCCCCAAAGCCCAAGCGCTGTTTTCTTGAGGAAAGCCGGCTGACCGGGGATTTCCATCTAAACTCCTTGTGAGAGAAATCCCCTTTCCTCGTTCAATATAGCCATAAAACTCGGAAAGTTCAAGCAAGGCCTTAGGTCCGGCCGGGGAAATGGTCAATTGTCGCGATGGTGCGCCGACCAGGGGCCCTCCTCTCTCCATGTTGGATGGATTTTCGAGTATAATGGTCGCGCGTCTTCTGACGGGAGGGACGAATGATGAAAAAGCTATTCCCGGGGGTGCTTGCGGTCGTCACGCTTGCGGCCCTGTTCGCGTCCTGCATCCTGATCCAGGATCCGGAAGGAGAGCCGGGCTGGCGGACGACGCCCGACTCCGACGAGGCCGGCGCATCGGGGCCGGAATTCGTCCGGACGCTCCCCTTCACGCCGGGAGGGACCTTGTCGCTGGAGAATGATTACGGCGACGTCGAGATCACCGGCTGGGACCGGGACGAGGTCAAGGTCGTGGCCAAGGCCGCGACGGTCGAGCCGCAACCGCGGAATCCCGCCCGCCAGTACCGCATCCGCAAGGTCACGCCGGAGGTCGAGATCCAGGAGACCGAAGAAGGTCTCCTCGTCAGGACGCCGACCTTCGAGGGCGCCGGCGAAGCCCCGGCCGTGGACTACGAGGTCAGCGTCCCCAATTCGGTCGTCCTGACCGGGATCCGCATCAGCGAGGGCAACCTCACCATCGCCGACGTCTTCGGGCGGATCGAGGCTTCCGTCGACCAGGGGAACCTGACCGTCAGCAACTATTCGGGTCCTGTGCGCGCGACCGTCGGGACGGGCAGCGCGGACGTCGAGGTCCTCGACCTCCGCGATCGGGACGAGATCTCGATCACTTCCCGTAAGGGCGATATCTCTCTCCGCCTGGAATCGGGCGTCAATGCCATCGTCGAAGCGGACGCGCCCCACGGCGAGGTCAGCAGCGACTTCGATCTCGGCGTCAAGCTGCCGGCTTCGACCGTCAAAGGATGGATCGGTCAGGGCGGCCCGGCCGTCTTTCTGAGAGCCTCCGAAGGCCTGATCAGGATCATCAGGACCGGGGACGCCGTCGCTCGGGCGGCGGCGCAAGCCGGGAAGTGAGGGAGGACATGGACGAGATTCATCGCGACGAAGAGCCGAACGAAGAGCCCGCGGAAGAACGAAGCAAGATCTGGGGACTGGCCGTCGCCATCCTGGCCCTCCTGGCGGTCATCGCGATCCTCTATTACTTCTTTTTCATGAAGAAACCGGAGCTTCCGGCGCCGGTCCCGGCGGCCGAATCCGGGCTTCCGGCCGAGGCCGAAAAGGCGCCCGTCACTCCGGAGGTGGAGCCGCTGGCGTTCCCGGCGGTCCCACTCGCGGCGAGCGACGACGCCGTCCGACAATTCGGCGCGGCGATCGCGGCCGACCCGCAATTCTCCAAGTGGCTCTTGACCAAGGATCTCATCAGGAAATTCGTCGTCTCCGTGGATAATGTCGCCAACGGCCTGAGCCCGAAGAGCCACATCGATTTCTTCAGTCCGGAGGGAGGCTTCCGCGTCTCCCGGACGAAGGACGGGATGCTCGTCGATCCGGCCACGTACGCCCGCTATGCGCCGGTGGTCGCGGTCGTCCAGTCGATCGACGCGACGGCTGCCGTCCGGCTTTATCGGGCCGTCGAGCCGCTTCTGCAAGAGGCCTACAATGAGCTGGGCTACCCGGGGATCGATTTCGATGATACGCTCGTCCGGGCCATGTCGGAGATTCTCGAGACGCCGGTGGTCAACGGCCCGATCCGCCTGGAACAGAAGGTGCTGAGCTATGCCATGACCGACGAAACGCTCGAAGGATTGAGCCTGGCCCAAAAGCACCTTCTCAGGATGGGACCCAAGGGCGTCCAGGCCGTCGACGACAAGATCAGGCAGATCGCGGCCCTCCTCGGGATCCCGGCGTCGCGCCTGCCGCAGACGAAGGCCTATACCCCCGTGGCCCGGTAGCGCGGGCGGTCATTTCCAGCGGAAGGGCTTTTCTTTCTCGAAATCCGGGACGAGGTGTTCGTCCGGGCCGAAGGCGTCCGGCTGCAGGAACAGGTGGTCGAGGCCGAGCGCGACGGCCTTGTCGGCCGCGCGGCGGTATTCCTCCGGGGACAGGCTTCTTTGGATCTCCTCCGGCGCCCGGAAACACGGCTGGTACTGGCTCATGAGGCTCAGGCCGATATAGGCCGAAAGTTTTCTCCCGATCCAGTCCAGGATGGCCAGGGTGTCCTCGACCGCTCCGGGCAGGATCAGGTGGCGGACGATGACTCCCTTGCGGGCCGTCCCGGTCCTGCCCAGGTCGAGGGCCGGCTGCTGTAACGTCATCTCCCGGACGGCTTCGGACGCCCGGGCGAAGTAATCGGGCGCGGCGGAGTACTTTTTCGAAAGCACCGGAGAATGATATTTCAGGTCGGGCAGGTAGACGTCGACGATGCCCTCCAGGGCCCGGACGACGTTCAGGCCGTCATAGCCGTTGGAGTTCCAGACGAGGGGGATGTCGAGCCCTTGGGCCAGAGCGATGCGCAGCGCCCTCAGGATGGGCAGGACGACGTGGGTCGGCGAGACGAAATTGACGTTGTGGGCGCCTTCGGCCTGGAGGCCCAGCATCAATGAGGCCAGGCCCTCGTCGGTGACAGGCTCGCCCTCGAGGAGCCAGCTCAGCTGGTAGTTCTGGCAGAAGACGCACTTGAGATTGCAGCCCGAAAAGAAGATCGTCCCGGAGCCGGACTTGCCGCTGATGATCGGCTCTTCGCCGAAATGGAGCAGGGCGTGGGACACCGAGGCCAGGTGGCCCGTGCGGCAGACGCCGTCCGCGCCCTTCGTCCGGTCCACCCGGCAGTCGCGGGGGCAGAGCGTGCAGCACGTCTCGAGAGGGGAGAGCCCTTCAAGCGCCCTTTCGACCCGTTCGATCTTCCGAGCATTCATCATGTTCTTATTCTATTGGGTCGGACCACAGCAAGTCAATTATTTGCATCAATTTATGGCCCGTTTGAGTCATGTTTGGGGCTTAACTCCCGCATTTTTGGCCACGAAAATGAATGACTTGCCGATCGCCCATAGATTCGGTTTTTCATTTTTGGGGGCAAAAGTGCCGTACTTAAGCGTTTTCGGGCATGATTTTCGGGGTTAATTGACTGATTAGAAAGGCTATTGCTGTGGTCCGACCCCTATTGTTATGATATAGTGTGCCGATGGAGCTCGTCAAAAAGATCCTCGACATCGCTCTGCATCTCGACAGGTACCTCAGCGCCATCATCCTGCAGTATGGGCTCTGGACATATGTCATCCTGTTCTCGGTCATCTTCGTCGAGACGGGATTCGTCGTCCTGCCGTTCCTCCCCGGCGACTCTCTCCTCTTCGCCGCGGGGACCTTCGCCGCCCTCAAGGCCCTCAAGATCGGCTGGCTCCTCCTGATCCTCTCCGCCGCGGCGGTCCTCGGCGACACGGTCAATTATTGGGTCGGGCGTCGCCTCGGCCCGAAGGTCTTCCACAAGGAGAGCGCCCGCTTCTTCAAAAAGGAATACCTCGACCGGACCCACGCCTTCTACGAGAAACACGGCGGCAAGACCATCATCATCGCCCGCTTCGTCCCGATCATCCGGTCCTTCGCCCCCTTTGTCGCCGGCATCGGCCGGATGTCCTACGGCCGGTTCCTCTCCTTCAACGTCATCGGCGGGGTCGGCTGGGTCGTCCTGCTCACCGGGGCGGGCTACTTCTTCGGCAACATCCCTCTCGTCAAGGACAATTATTCGATCGCCGTCCTGGCCATCATCGCCATCTCGACCGTGCCGATCGTCGTGGAATACTTCAGGAATCGCAGGAAGAAGACCCGGCCGCTCCCGAAGGACCGGGCTTAGGCCGGACGCCGGCTCTTGGCCGGCGCGATGATCCTGGCGATCCGCCGCAATCTTTCCGAGCGCAGGGCCTGATGGGCGGTCATATCGGTGTGGAGCGGCGTCAGGGAGATGTAGCCCGCGTGAGCGGCCATGACGTCGGTGCCGGCGTCGCCGACGCGTCGCGGTGTCCCGGTCCCAATCCAGTAATAAGAGGAATTCCGGGGATCGGTCTTCTCGATGATCTCGGGTCGTAGAATTTCCAGCCGAGGCGCGTGATCTTGACGCCCTTGACCGGCGCCGGCGGGATGTTGACGTTCAAGGCCGTATCCGGAGGCAGGCCGTTCACGAGGATATCCGAGGCCACCATCCGCACGACCTCCGCAGCGTATTTCAGGTCGAAGCGCCCCTCGGCGTCCGGCAGCAGCGAGACCGCCATCGACGGGATGCCGTGAAAAGTCCCCTGGATGGCCCCGGCGACGGTGCCCGAGTAGTTGATGTCCTGCTGGCCGAGGTTCGGACCCGGGTTCATGCCCGAGACGATGAGGTCGGGCCGCCGCGGCAGGAACTTCTGGAGCGCGAAGTAGATGCAGTCGACGGGCGTCCCTTCGACCGCCCAGACGCGAGGCTTGATGTGCTGAACACGCAGCGGCTGGCGCAGGGTGACGGCCAGGGAACAGGCGCTCTTCTCCCGGTCCGGGGCGACGATATAGGTGCGGCCGACCGCCGCCAGCTTCCGGAACAGGATCTGGATCGTCTCGAGGTAGAACCCGTCGTCGTTCGTGAGAAGGATGACCGGGCGCCGGTCGCGCGCTCCGGCCCGAATGGACTTTTTCACGCCGGCTTCTTGATCATGACCAGGAGCATCTTGAACCGCGTCACCGCCTTCAGGGCGTGAGGCACGGCCGCCGGCATGATGATCATTTCGCCCGGCTTGACCCGGTTCGCCCGGCCGCCGATCGTGATCTCGGCCTCGCCGTCGAGGTCGATGACCAGGGCGTCGAAGGGGGCCGTGTGCTCGCTGAGCTGCTCGCCCTGGTCGAAGGCGAAGGCCGTCACCGTTCCCGCCGGCTGGCTGACGATCTCGCGGCTGACGACGGCGCCGTCCTGATAGCCGACGAGCCCGGCCAGCGGGATGGCCCGGCCTTTGAGGTCCGGCGCGCTTGCTTCTTTGTTCATCCCGGACATGACCGAACTCCTCTCGCTCGGGTTTCTTGGCCGATCGGGGTCCGCGGGGAAATAAATGGTCGGGACGGGCGGATTTGAACCGCCGACCCCATGCACCCCAAGCATGTGCGCTACCAGGCTGCGCCACGTCCCGAACCAGGGTCCCTTATTATACCAGAAACGGGCGATTTTCAGGCCTTTTTTTTACGCCCGCCGTCGAGCTCGACGACGATGTCCTGGAGCTCGTCGCGGACGGAGTTGAGGGTCTTGCGGAGCCTCTCCGGATGGACGGGATTGGACCGGGCCAGGCCGAATTCATCCTCGATCCGCCGCTTGATGCCGGCCATCGTCAGCGTCTTCGAGTCCGTGAGCTCCTTGACCCGGGCCACGATGGCCACGTCCTGCTGACGAAAGAACTTCTCGCCGCTCCCGGTCAGCCCGGCGCTGAGGAAAGGGAATTCCTCCTCCCAGGCGGCCAGGGTGGCCGCGTCCACGCCCGTCAGGCGGATCACCTCGTCGAGCTTGTAGACGAGCTTCGCCTTCGCCTTTTCGTCCTTGACGAGCTTCGGCGGGGCGGTTTCTTTTTTCACGGCGCTCGGAGGCCAAATTTAGCATTTCCCGGGGGTTTGGTCAAGGCGCTGGCTCGTCCACTACATTAGTGACACCGTGGACTGAGGATGAGTTTTAAGCCAAGCCTGATAGTATTCGGCCGGCGTCTGATAATCAAGTGATTGGTGAGGCCGGATGGTATTGTACGTCCGGTCCCACTCTTCCAGTTGCTTATTGTGGTCCTCCATGTTCCAGGGCGATATCCTCGACTTCGTAAAACTCCACTCGATGGGTCTTGTTGGCGCTCTCGACATAGCCCTGCAGCTTCGGGGTGCGGGGCGGGATGATGAACAGTCGGATCCCCCGGATCCGGCAGGCCTCCTCGAAGTGCTTCTTAAACTCCGAGCCGCCATCGATCTGGATGGCCCGGATGGGGAAGGGGAACTTGCGCTCCATATATTCCAGGAACAGCGCCGCAGCGAAGCTCGAGGCGTTTCGATAAGGCTTGAGAGACATCCCAGCGGGAGATCAGATCTCGGGAGCTGAACTGCCAGCGGCGGTCATTGCCCCGGAGGTGGATCTGAAGGGTATCGACCTGGACGAGGTCTCCGGGAGCCTTGATCACGTATCCTTCGGGCCTACGGATGGCATAGCGCGGCCTCCGCCGGCGTTTCCGGGCTTCTTTGGCCTGGCGAACGTTAACCGGCTCAACCAGCTCCCCACGGTCCTTGAGCCGCTTCAGGACCCGGCCGACCGTCGAGGTGGAGACTCGGATCCCCTCCTTCCTCAAGAGGACCACCAGCTTGTCCTTCCCCCAGCGGGGATACTTCCTCCGAAGGGCCGAGGATCCGGTCCTGGACCGGGGCCGGGACCAGGGGCTGGCGGACATGGAGCGGCCTCCGGCTCGAGGCCTCCAGGGTGGTCAGATCATAGGGGTCGAACCGGCCCTTCCAGCGGTAGAAGGTCTGGGGAGAGATGCCAAAATGGCGGCAGGTCAGCCGGGCATCCTCACATCGACTGTAATAATCGAACCACTTGAGGCGCCGGGCGGCATCCTCAAAAGAGATCGTCCCCTTGCGGATCAGAGCCCTGAGATACTCTGACCCCGGAATGAGAGAGCCATAAACTCGTCGATGGGCTTCAGATACATGGTGGCACCTATCATAGCCCATGGTGTCACCTATGTATCTGAACGAGCCCAGGCGCGGAGCGGCTCCGCCGCGGGCCGGTTGTGATATAATCCCGAGGCGATGACGCCGTCCGACGCGAAGAAGAAAGAAGGATAAGGACGGAAGGGCCCCCGCACGCCGCTCGCCGAGCGGATGAGGCCCCGGACCTTCGACCGCGTCTACGGCCAGGACCACATCCTGGGCAAGGGCAAGCTCCTGTCCGAGCTCATCGATTCGAACCAGCTCGTTTCCATCATCTTCTGGGGTCCGCCGGGCTCGGGCAAGACGACTCTGGGCATGATGCTGGCCCGGCACTTCGACCTGCCCTTCGAGTTCTTCAGCGCCGTCCTTTCCGGGATCAAGGAGGTCAAGGAGTTCATGGCCCGGGCCGAACAGCAGAGACGGCTCTTCGGCAAGCCCATGATCCTGTTCATCGACGAGATCCACCGCTTCAACAAGGCCCAGCAGGCGGCCTTTCTGCCTTACGTGGAAAAGGGCGACATCATCCTCTTCGGGTCGACGACGGAGAACCCCTCCTTCGAAGTCATCGCCCCGCTCCTGTCGCGGACGCGCGTTCTCGTCCTGAAGGAGCTCGACCAGGAGGCCCTCGGCCATATCATCGAGGACGCTCTCGAGGACAAGGAGCGCGGACTCGGCGCGGCCGGCCTCACCATCGACCCCGGCGCCCGGGACATGCTCATCGACTACGCCAACGGCGACGCCCGCCGGGCCCTGAACACCCTCGAGATCGCCGCCGGCCTGGCCCGGGAAAAGATCATCTCCATCGAGAACGTGAAGGAAGCGCTTCAGCAGCGGACCCTCCTCTACGACAAATCCGGGGAAGAGCACTTCAACCTCATCTCGGCCCTCCACAAGAGCCTCCGCAACAGCGACGTCGACGCCGCGCTCTACTGGCTCGTCCGGATGCTGGCCGCGGGCGAGGATCCTCTCTACGTCGCCCGGCGCATGGTCCGCTTCGCCTCCGAGGACGTCGGCCTGGCCGACCCTCAGGCCCTGGCCCTGACCCTGCACGCCAAGGAAGCCTACGATTTCCTCGGCTCGCCGGAGGGGGAGCTGGCCCTGGCCGAGGCGGTCATCTACCTCGCCGCGGCGCCGAAGAGCAACCGCATCTACACCGCCTACGGCGCCGTCCAGGGCGAGATCGAGAAGAGCCCCCACGAGCCGGTCCCGCTCCAGATCCGGAACGCCGTGACGTCGCTCATGAAGGAGATCGGCTACGGCAAGAGCTACCAGTACGCCCACGACAGCGCGATGGAGACGACGGACATGGAGACCATGCCCGAGCGCCTCAGGGGCCGGAAATATTACGAGCCGGGGGAGCTCGGCTTCGAGAAGGAGATGCGCAAGCGCATCGACTGGTGGGACGCCCTGAAAACCCGGATCAAGGAAGACAAAGCCCGGGAGAGCGGCGAGGGCAAGAAAGAAAAGGTCTAGGCCTGTCCTTCAGAAGAGGGCGGCGCGTTCTTGTCCTCTTTTTCCTTGAACAGGTAGTAGACTTCCCAGCTGATGTCGTCGGCCAGGCAGCCGATGCACGACTTCGGGGTCGTGGCGATCTCGTCGTCGGCGATCTTGTCCTTGAGGATCTTCTTGACGATGCGGCGGATCTTGTACAGCAGGATGTAGTTGACCATTCCGGGCTCTCAGCCCGGAATGATACCAGTTTGGGCCCCTGCGTGCAAAAAAGGTCGTTCGGGGACAGCGGGGGATCCGCCTCTCCCGCCTTTGACTTGATATATAATACTGCCGCCATGATGCGATCTCGGGAACTCGCAGCGGTCGTCGTTTCAGGCTTGATGCTGGTTTCATGTGCCGCTCACCCCAAAACGCGCTTGATCGATCCGTTTCCCCTCCGGTTTCCGCTCGTCGAGGCGGGGACGCTCGAGATCGACGGCCATATCGCCGGCCAGCCCCGGGCCCGGGACGGGATCGTCTATTACGCGACAAAAGAAGGGGATCTCACAGCCGTCGTCGCCCGTTCGCGGAGCATTCTCTGGAGGAGGCCTGTCGACGGAGCGGACCCGGACAGCGTCGGGCAGGCCGGTTCGCCCGTCGACGCGGCCGGACCGGCCCTGAAGATCGAGGGAACGAGGCTCCGGGCGATCGACGGCGCGGACCGGATCCTTTGGGAATTCGCCGCCGAGGGGACGATCAGCGTCGAGCCGGTTACCCATGACGGCCGCGTTTATTTCGGCGATTCGGACCGGATGTTCTATTGCCTGGACGCTGCGACGGGCAAAGTGAAATGGCGGCGCCGGCTCCAGGGAGCCCCTCTCCATGCGGCCGTCATCAAGGGCCGGACCGTCGCCGTGGCCGCTTCGAACAGCGTCATCTACTTCCTCTCCCGAAAAGGGGGCTCGATCCTTTCCTGGCAGGCCATCCCGTCCCGGGTCGTGTACGAGCCGGCCGTCGCCGGGCCGACGCTTCTCGTCTCGTCCGCGGCCGAGGCCCTTTTGGCCTTCGATCTGAAGACGGCGAGGCGGATCGGCCAGGTCGTGACTTCGGGCACACCGACCGCCGGAGCCCTTTGGGTCCCGCCCTTCGTCATCCTCTTCGAGGAGTCCCCTGAGCCCGGCGGCCGCGAGCGGATCGTCTTCCTCAGATCCCGCTGAAGATCTTGCGGCACCCGGCTTCGTGGACAGCGCACCCACGGATGCGGTATCCTTGATAGGATTCACGGAGGACATCATGAAGAAGATCGGCATCATCATCTGCAGCCGCTATCAATCCTGCGGCGGCGGGAAGTGTTTCCGGGCCGTCCGGGAACGGGCCGGAGCTTTCGCCCGCTATCCCAAGGACGAGCCCCTCGAGATCGTCGGATTCTCGAACTGCGGCGGCTGCCCCGGGGGCAACATCGAATACGTCCCGGAGGAGATGAAAAAGAACGGGGCCGAGGTCATCCACCTGGCCACGGGCTTCGTCGTCGGCTACCCGCCGTGCCCTTCGATCTTGCAGTTCAAGCAGTTCATCGAATCTCGCTACGGCATCCCTGTGGTCGTCGGGACGCATCCCATTCCGCTGAAGTACTACGAGGCCCATAAGAAGCTGTCCTATTGGAAGGATATGAAGATGGACGAGGTCGCCAGCGATCTGATGAAGGAAGACCGGGCGGTCATGGAAGCCTACAACTGAGACCGCCGGCGGACCGGCGGACCGAAGGAGAAACAGAATGAACCGGGAAGAAGCCCTCGCGTTGCTCAAGGAGCACCTCCAAAACAAGAACTTGTTCAAGCACTGCCTGTCCGTCGAGGCCTGCATGAAGGCCCTGGCCGCGCGACTTGGCCACGACCCCGAGCCCTGGGGCCTGGCCGGCATCCTGCACGACCTCGATTATGAAGTGACCGAGAAGAGCCCCGAGCTCCACACCACGGAGACCGTGAAGATCCTTCGGGAGAAGGGCATCGACGAACCGGTGATCCACGCCATCCAGGCCCATGCCGGCAAGGCGCCTTGCGAATCACCGATGGATTGGGCCATCTATTCGGTCGATCCGCTGACCGGGCTGATCATCGCCGCGACCCTGATGCATCCGACGAAAAAGATCGGCTCGATCGACCTCGAGTTCGTCAAGCGGCGCTACAAAGAGAAGAGCTTCGCCAAGGGCGCCCGCCGCGAGGAGATCGAGCAGAGCCGCAATCTCGGCCTCGAGCTCGACGAGTTCCTGACGATTGCCCTCGCCGCCATGCAGGGGATCGCCGCCGATCTCGGTCTCTAGGGGTCAAACCTCTACCTTTTTACTTTTCGGCAGTCCCGTGCGAATCCCGGACGGGAAACCCTGAAAAAATGACTATTTCAAGATATCCACGTTCACGCCGAGCTCGAGGTAGCGGCCGCGCCAGGGGAAGCCTGGCTCGGTGAAGAAGTAATGGTTGAAGACGTTGCCGAGCCGGACGAAGATCTCATAGCGGCCGTTCAGCGTGTAGCCGGCGATGGCGTCGAGATTGAAGAATCCCGGGATCTCCAGCAGCGAGGCCGGGTTCGTCCGGGTGTTCCACCACCAGGACTCCGAGCCCATGAGGCCGTAGAGGGCCAGCCGGACGCCCTTGACCGGAAAGAACGAGGCGTCGAAGTTGAGGTTGTGCTTGGGCTGGGCGTCGAGCGGCCGGTCGTCCGTGTCGTTCCGGTGGTCGAGGAAGGTGTAGTTCGCGGTCGCGGCGAACCAGCGCGTTCCCTTCTGGACCTGGAGCTCGAAGCCGTTGATGTGGGCTCTGCCGACATTGCGATACTGACGTGTCCCGTCGGGCAGGGTGAAGGTATCGATGAAGTTCCTGAAACGGTTGAAGAAGACCGACCCGGTTACGAAGACAGGGCCGTTCCAGGTCGCCGCGAACTCGAAGCCCGTGCCCGACTCCGCCAGGAGGTTCGGATTCCCCGAGCTCAGCGAGTAGAGCGAGCGCATCGACGGGAAGCGGGACTTGCGGGCGAACGAGACGTGAAAGTCGAGGTTCTCGTTCGGCGTGAACTTGACCCCGATCAGGGGATTGAGCGAGGTGTTGTTCTCGCCCCCGGCGTACTTCTTGATGTAATCGAGGCTCAGGCCGCCGATGACCTTCCACTGGTTCGTCAGGCTGAAGTGGTCTTCGACCCCGGCCGACACGGTCCCCTGATCGAACCGGTCCCAGGGGAGGCCGGCGTCGTCCTGGATGCGGGCGATGTCCTTCTGGTAGAGCAGGCTGGTCTTGACCGTGTTCCTGTCGCCGGTCGGCAGCTCGGCCAGCGCGAACCCGCCGTACGAGGAGTTGTCATACGTGCTCGAGGTATCGAGATCGGTCATGGCCGGGTCGTTGAACCAGTCGAGCGTATTGTCATAGTTGACGTAGAAGGCGCGGAAGCGCAGGAAGGCGTCCCCGCCGAGAGAGGTGAAGCCGCCCGCGTTGACGGTCGAGCGGTCCCACTTGGGAAAACGCCAGAAGCGGGCTCTCTGAACGGACAGCGCCGGCGGCATGCCGTACTCGGAGTGGTACAGCCCGGCGTTGACCATGATCTCGGTCGAGCTCGACGGCGTGTAATAGAGCTTGCCGTTGAGGTTGAGGCGCTCGAAGTCGCTGTTGGTTCGAGGGGTCTCGCCGGTTAGCGGATCGGGATAATCGAATCCGTCGGAGCCCTGATAGAGCGCATCGGCCGCGAGGGCGAACTTCTTCAGACTGTACGACGCGTCCGCGCCGAGGCTCTTCGTGTCCCTGTCGCCGTAGCTCCCCGTCAGCGTCAGGCGGGGCTCGACGGTCGGACGGCGGGTGATGACGTTGACCAGGCCGCCCAGCGTGTTCGGGCCGTAAAGGACCGACGACGGTCCCTTGGTCACCTGGACGGTGTCGATGCTTCCGGCGGAAATGGTTTTGAGGTCGAAGGTGGAAAAGTAAGGTTCGTAGACCGGCACGCCGTCGACGAGCAAGGCGATGCGGTTGGCCCCGACGCCGCGCAGCTTCAGCGTGTAGGTGTCTTTGTCTCCGAAGGTGACCATCGAGCCGGGAATGAACTTGAGGATGTCCGAGAGGTCGCGGGGCTTGAGCGCGTTGATCTCCTCGGACAGGACGGTCGAGACCGTCGCCAGCGGGACGTCCTTGGGGGACTTCCCCACGACCAGGATCTCCTCGGTGATCCGGACCTGTTTCTCTTCTTCCTTCTTCTTGGCTTGCTGCCCGGTCTTCGTTTCCTGGGCCTGGAGAGGGGACAGCCCGAGGGCCAGGGTCAGCAGGAACAACGCGACGACGTTGAGCTTGAGGGAGGCGCGCAGAAGTGAACTCACGATATTCTCCTTTTCGAAATGGAAGGACAAGCCGTTTCCCGCTTGTCCCTATCGGTCGGAAGGCTTGGCCGGATAAGGCTTTAGCTCCTCCGACTCGGAGAGAAGGCGTAGGTTAGCAGAGGCCCGCGCGCCTGTCAACCGGATCGTGGCCGGGCTCAGGCGATCTTCTGCAGCTTGCTGTGCTTGACGCTGTACATGAAGTAGATGGCCAGGCCGATCAGGAGCCAGATCCCGAAGCGGATCCAGGTCACCTTGGGCAGGCTGTACATGAGGTAGAAGCAGAAGCCGACCGTGATGAGCGGCGTGAACGGGACGCCCGGGGTCTTGAACTTCCGTTCGACCTCGGGCCGCGTCTTCCTGAGCAGGATGACGCCGATCGACACGAGGACGAATGCGAACAAGGTCCCGATGTTGCACAGGTCGATGATCATCGGCAGGGGAAAGAGGCCCGCGATGAGGGCCGTGGCGGTGCCCGTGATCCAGGTGCAGAGATGGGGCGTCTGGTGAACGGGATGGACCTTGGCGAAGGCCGGCGGCAGGAGGCCGTCGCGGGCCATGACCATGAAGATGCGGATCTGGCCGTAGAGCGTGACCAGCAAAGTCGAGATCATGCCGATGATCGCCCCCGTCGCGACGAGCGCGCCGCCCCACTGGATGCCGATGCGGCTCAGGGCCGCCGGCAGGGCGTTGCCGACGTCGATCAGCTTGTAGGGGACGATGCCGGTCAGGACGAAGGCCACGGCCACGTAGAGGACGATGACCACCCCCAGGCAGAGCATCAGCCCGAGCGGGACGTCCCTCTTCGGGTTCTTGGTCTCTTCGGCGGCGGTGGAAACGGCGTCGAAGCCGATGTAGGCGAAGAAGATGATGGCCGCGCCGGCCATGACCCCCTTCCAGCCGAAGGGCATCATCGGCTGGAGGTTGGCCAGACTGACGTGACGGACGCCGAGGACGATGAACAGGAGGATGACGGCGATCTTGACGAGAACGATGATGTTGTTGATCTTGGCGCTCTCGCGGATGCCGATGTAGAGGACCCAGGTGATCAGCATGGTGATGACGATGGCCGGAACGTCGATGACGCCCCCGGACAGGACGATGCGTCCGTTGACCGTCGTGATCGGGGGCGTCAGGAGGGCTTTCGGCAGCCTGACCCCGGCGCTCTGGATGAGGCCGATGAAGGTCGTCGACCAGCCCGAGGCCACGGCGCTCGCGGCCACGAGGTACTCGAGCATGAGGTCCCAGCCGATGATCCAGGCGATGACCTCGCCGAAGGCGACATAGGAGTAGGAATAGGTGCTCCCGGCGACCGGGAACATGCAGGCCAGCTCCGAATAGGTCAGTGCGCAGAAGCCGCACGTAACGGCGGCGATGATGAACGAGAGCAGGACACCGGGGCCGGCGAGCTGGGCGCCTTGGCCGGTGGCCACGAAGATGCCCGTCCCGACGACGGAACCGATGCCCAGGGCCGCCAAGTCGATGGCCCTCAGGTTCTTCTTGAGCTGGGTGTGCTCAGCGGCCTCTTCGATCTGGGCCGGGGTTTTTGTCTTCCAGATGTTCATACGGTACCTCTCCTTGGAGCGCTAAGGAGGGGGATTATACCCAAGTCCGGACGGAAAGCAACCTCCCGGAATTCCGGTTTGACAACGGCGACCCGTTTCGGATACCTAGAAGGCTCGACCTTTGCGACCGAGGAGGCGCCCATGAAGATCCGCCGGCTTTGGCTCGTTTTGCCGACCGCCTGTGCGGTTGTCGTTCTGACCCTGTGTTCGGGGAACGTTACGTCCCGGGCCCTGGATTCGATCAAGGCCGCCGACATGACGTTTTCCATGAAATTCCTCGGGTCGCCGGAGTTCCATGGGCGGAACACGCCCTCCGTTGGGCTCGACATCGCCTCCCGCTATATCGCCCTCGTCGCCGAGCGGATCGGCCTCAAGCCCCTGATGCCGGGCGGCTCCTATTACCAGGAGGTCCCGGTCGAGGTCACGGCCGTCGCGCCGTGCGCATCCCGGCTGCGCCTCGAGGCGACGGGTCGGGCGCGGACGTTCGCCTTTCCGGCGGACGCGACTGTCGGGAGGAGTTTTGAAGCCGGCGAGGCCTCGGGAGAGATCGTTTTCGTCGGATATGGGCTGAGCGCACCGGATCTCGCCTGGGACGACCTGGCTGGACTTGATGTCAAGGGCAAGGTCGCCGTTGTCCTGGACGCAACGCTTCCCGAGGGTCACCCCCTCAAACCGGTCGAGAACCGCCGCCTTCTCGCCGGCCGGACCGGCGTCTTGCGGGATAGGGGCGCCGCCGCGGTCGTGACCATCATCAGCGATGAACGCGAAGCGAGGCTCACGGAGAAGGGCCTGACCTTCGACCTGCCCGAGAGGCTCCGCTTCCCCGACGTCATCACGACGGCCGGGACGCCGCCGACACGGCCGCGCGGCCCCTTTCCCCAGGTCGAGGTCCGGCACGAGGCGGGCGTCGCGATCTTGGGCTGCACCCGTGAAGAGCTGTCCGCCATGTCCGCGTCTCTTCGTCAGGGGAAACCCGTGGCGTCAAAAAGGCTGGCCGGTCGCAGGCTCGAGGTCGCGATCGGCGTCGCGACCCGGATGGAGAGGTCTTTCAACGTCGTCGCCCTTCTCGAAGGCGCGGACCCGGCCCTGCGCCAAGAGTACCTGACCCTCAGCTCCCACCACGACCACAATCCCGACCGGGAAGGGCGGATCTTCCCCGGCGCGGACGACAACATCTCCGGCGTCGTCGGCATGTTCGAGGTCGCCGAGGCCCTGATGATAGCGAGGCCCAAGCGGTCCGTCATTTTCGTTTGGAACACGGCCGAGGAGAAGGGGCTCGTCGGCTCGTACTATTTCGTCCAGCACTGCCCCGTCCCAGTCGAGAAGATCAGCGCCAATCTGAACCTGGACATGATCTCGAGGAACGACCCGAACGAGATCTATCTCATCGGCTCGAACAAGCTCAGCTCCGAGCTCGACGCGTCGATCCAGGCCATGAACAAGAAGGCCGGGCTTGGATTGACCCTCGACTACACCTACGAAGCCCCCAGCCACCCGGATCGCTTCTTCTTCCGCAGCGACCAGTACCCCTATATCCGCTACGGCATCCCGGCGGTGTGGTTCTTCTGCGGGACGACGGCCGATTACCACACGGAAGGCGATGTCGAGGCCAAGGTCGATTATGCCAAGATGGAAAGGGTCTCCAAGCTCGTCTACCTCGTCGCCATGGATATCGGAGACAGGCCGGCCCTGTTGAAGCTCGACCTTCGTCCCGAGGTCCGGTCGCGCGGCCCCGAGAATATGAAAGTCGAGTGGAAATAGAGGCTTTTGACTTGCCCCCGGCCGTGTGCTATCTAGGACACGATGAAGATCGTCGCGGTCGTCGGCTTCTCCGAGAGCGGCAAGACGCGGCTGGTCGTCCGGCTCATCCGGGAGCTCAAGGGAAGGGGAGCCCGGGTCGCGGCCGCCAAGCGCTGTTCGCACGGCTTTTCCCTTGATACGGAAGGGAAAGACACGGCGGATTTCAGCCGGGCGGGCGCCGACGGCGTGGCCATGATCTCGCCGGAGGGCTGGGCGGCGCTCGGCGATACCCAGGGGGTCGACGCCTCCCGTCTGTCGAGGCGGCTCTTTCCCGAGGCCGACATCGTCCTCATCGAGGGCGGCAAAGACGTCCGGGGGACTCCCAAAATCGAAGTGCTGAGGGCCGGCCATTCGGGGGCCCCGGCGACTCCCGCCGACGAGCTCATCGCGATCGTCACGGACGGGCCCCGCCCCCCCGGCGCCGCGCACCCCGCATTCGGGCCCGACGATATTTCCGGGATCGCGGACCTCATCCTTTCCCTCGAGGAGGCGAAGATGGCGGACATCACGCTCGAAGTGGACGGCCGGGAGGTGGCCATGAACCCGTTCGTCCGGACGTTCATCGAGAGGACCGTCGTGGGCATGGTCACGTCGCTGAGCGGCATCGATCCCGAGCCGAAGAGGATCTCGCTCGTCATCGACCGGACGGGCGAAAGCGGCAAAGCGGGGGCGAAGCCTTGAAGCCCCTGCCGAAGCCCGGGTCGATCGCCTTCGCCAAGGAGTACTTCGCCCGCCGCGATCCGGCCGTGCTGGCCGTCTTGCGTCAGAGCTCGGTCGGCATCGCCGGCGCCGGCGGCCTGGGGTCGAACGTGGCCGTCGCCCTGGCCCGGGCCGGGATCGGCCGGCTGGTCATCGCCGATTTCGACAGGATCGAGCCGTCCAACCTCAACCGCCAGCAGTATTTCATCGACCAGGTCGGCGAACGCAAGGTCGAGGCCTTGCGGGAGAACCTCCTGGCCATCAATCCCTACTCGCTCTATGAGATCCACGACGTCAGGATCACACGGAGTAACGCGGCGAAGATCTTCAACCGGATCGACCTTCTCGTCGAGGCCTTCGACAAGGCCGAGGCCAAGGAGATGCTCATCGAGACCAGCCTGTCGAAATTCCCCGGCCGGCCGATCGTCGCGGCTTCGGGCCTGGCCGGCTACGGCTGCAACAGCAGGATCCACTCCCGCCGTCTGGGCAATCTTTACATCTGCGGCGACGAATCGAGCCAGTGCCCGAAGGGGACGAGCCCCATGGCGCCGCGCGTGGCCCTGGTCGCGGCCATGCAGGCCAATCTGGTCGTGGAGATCCTGGTCAAGATGAGAGGTCGACATGTTTAAGGTCAACGAATATTTCGACGGGAAGGTGAAATCCCTGGCTTTCAATTCCATGGACGGGCCGGCGACGGTCGGCGTCATGGCCGCGGGGGAGTACGAGTTCGGCACCTCGACCGTGGAGGTCATGACCCTCCTCAGCGGCGTCCTCACGGTCAGGCTTCCGGGAAGCGAGGTCTGGAAGGACTACAAAGCCGGCCAGGGCTTCACCGTCGAAGCGGGGAAGAAGTTCCAGCTGAAGGTCGCGGCCGACGCGGCCTACCTCTGCCTGTACAAATAGCCGTCGAATCAGGTCTTGGAGGGATCGTCCGCCGCGGGGACCTCTCCGCGACGGGTCAGAGCGACCGCCGGGTCCACTCGCCGTCGATGAGCCGCCACATCCGGCCGGTCGGATTCTCGTTCCTCAGCTCGGCAGGGAGCCGGTCCGGTCTGACGTGGTCGTAGCAGTGGAGGGCGGCGAAACGGGTCATGGCCGCGGGGATCCCGACCGATGTGAAGCCCGGATGTCCCGTAGCCGGGAAGGGGCCGCCGTGATTCATGGCCGGTGAGACCGCGACGCCGGTCGGGACCTTGTCGTTGAGAAGCCGGCCGGCCTTGCGCCGAAGAACGGGTTCCAGGGCCTCATACGCCGCGTCGTCCGAGCCGTCCCAGGCGCTGAAGACGGTCGCCGTAAGCTGGCCTTCGAGGGCCGCGGCGACGGCCTTCATCTCGGCAAGATCGCGGGCCGCGACAAGAAGCGAGAGCGCTCCGAACGACTCGATCTGGAACTCCGGGGCTTCCTCCAGGAATCTCGTCCCCGTTATCCCGAAGAGCGCGGGCCGGAACCGGAAGCCGGGGCCCTCTGACCTTTTCGACCCGGCGACCGGCCTGGCCCCGAGACGGCGCAGCCGGTCAACGCCCGTCTCCAGCCCTTTCAGCACGTCGCGTCCGAGGACGACGCCGGCCGGGGCGGCGTCGAAGGCGCCCCCGAGCGCCGTTACAAAGCCCTCGGCTTCAGGGCCTTCGGCATAGACGACCAGTCCCGGCTTGGTGCAAAACTGGCCCGCGCCGGTCGTGCACGAAGCGAAGAGCTCGGCCGCCACATCCGGCCCCCGTTCCCGGAGGGCGCCCTTCAAGACGAAGACGGGATTGATGCTGGACATCTCGAGATAGATGGGCTTCCCGGCCCTGTCTGCGGCCGCCTTGAGTCCCAGCCCGGCCGCACGGCCTCCTGTGAAGGCTGCGGCGCCGATCCGCGGATGCGAGACGAGCCTCAGGCCGTCCTCGGCCGGGAAATGATAGAGGAGCTGGACGGCCGCGGCCGGAAGTCCGCTGCCGGCCAAGGCCCCGTGGGCCGCCTCGGCCATGAGTCTCGTTGTCCCCGGGAGACGGGGATTGGCCCTGGCGATGACGGGATTGCCGGCGGCCAATGCGGCCGCGAAATCGCCGCCGCCCACGGCGTTGAATGCGAAGGGGAAGTTATTGGGGCCAAAAACCGCGATCGGACCTCCGAGGGGACCGAGCATCGAGCGGATGTCGAGCTTGGTGTCGATCGTCGCCCGAACCCAGGAGCGGTCACGGCACGCCTCAGCCGCTTGTCTCAGCTGGCCGGTCGTCCGAGGCAGCTCATTCGACCGGAGGCGGGGTTCGGCCGCCAGGCCTGTCTCGACCCTGGCCATCTCGACAAGGGTGTCCGCGCGATGTTCGAGGGCCGTGGCCATGGATTCCAGGAAGTCGGCGATTCTGTCCGGACCGGTTTCAGCCAGTTCCAGGGCCGCCTCGGCCCCGGCCGTGAGCGCCTCGTCGACGTCCTGCCAGGAGGACACGGGGTATTCATCCGGGATCGTAAGCCCCGTCGAGGGATCCGTGGCCGTGAAGGAACCCGCGGCGTCATGGGCTTCCCGCCACGCGCCGCCGACGAGGATCTTGCGGACCATGGACACAACCGTCCCGGGTCAGCCCCCCGAGTAGATCGGGGAGATCACGACCCGGTCGCCGTCCGCCAGGGCTTCGCCCGGCACGACGGCCCGGCCGTTCCGGGTGACGATCCTGGGCCGGGACCTGTCGATGCTGACGAATCCGACCAGGTCGTCGGCCGTCGTCCCTTCCGGGACGTCCAGCTCCTTTTCGCTGAAGCCGACGAGCTGGACGAACGGTCCGATCAGCTTGACCGTGATCTTCATGCTGCGCCCGCTCCTCCGCTCAATCTGTCAATGACCCGAATTTTTCGGCCGCCTTGGCCTCTTCGGCGAGGCCCAGCCGCTCCAGCGTCGCCTTGGTCGGGATGCCGCGCTTGTCGTAGCCGCGGATGTCATAATAATGCTGGAGCAGGCCGTCGTACTTGTCATACTCGAGGATCTTCCCGGCGATGGGACCTTCCGTATCGGCGTTGGCCGGATCGAACCAGACGGCGGGCGGATAGTCGCGCTTGCGGTCGGTCCGCGGGTATTCCCGGAGCCAGAAGAGCTTGATCGTGGAGTAGATCCTGTCCGCGATCGTCCAAAAATCGTCCAGGGTCCAGTCGAGCCCGCTGACGAGCTTGAAATATTTCGGATAGTTCTCGAGGCTCCAGCCGTTTTCGATCCAGGGGAAGCGGCAGGCGACGATGAACTCGAACAGCCCGCCCCGGATGCGCTGGAGATCGACGACTTTCTGGGCCTTTTCCGGCCCGTAGGAATCGCGGGACGTCTGTTTGAGCTCGAAGGTGATGACCCACGATTCCTTATGGTGGGCGCCGATCGGGCTGACCCCGAAGGCCAGGGCCATCCCCGGGATGAACTTGCAGTTGTAGGCGGCCACCTCGAGGCCCTTGACCTGCATGGCGTAATCCAGGGAGCCGTGGCCGAACTTGCCGGCGGCGCGCATCGAGCCCTCGGCCAGGATGTTCCCGATCGCACCTTCGCGTCTGGCGATCAGGCCCAGCAGCTTCTTGGACGCCGCGGCATCGCCGAACCGGTAGTCG